>NZ_BPQR01000042.1 GCF_022179345.1 Methylobacterium jeotgali
ATCGAACGCACGCGTGCGGGCCAAGCCAGAGGCACCGCACGCGGACCTGGACACGGTACCCGGAGGAAACACCATGGCGGAATACAAGAGGCCCGGCCGCAACCACCTGTTCGTGCCCGGCCCGACGAACATCCCCGACCGCGTGCAGCGGGCGATGCTCGTGCCGTCCGAGGACCACCGCTCGGTCGACTTCCCCTCTCTGACGAAGCCGCTCTTCGAGGAGACCAAGAAGGTCTTCGGCTCGAAGGAGGGCACCGTCATCCTGTACCCGTCCTCGGGCACGGGCATCTGGGAGTCGGCGCTCAGCAACACGCTGTCGCGCGGCGACAAGGTGCTGACCTCGCGCTTCGGCCAGTTCAGCCACCTCTGGATCGACATGGCCCGCCGCCTCGGCCTCGACGTGATCGTGCAGGAGGAGGCCTGGGGCACCGGCGCCGACCCGGCCAAGATCGAGGAGGTGCTGCGCGCCGACAAGAACCACGAGATCAAGGCGGTGATGACGGTCCACAACGAGACCGCCACCGGCGTCACCAGCGACATCGGCGCCGTGCGCAAGGCGCTCGACGCCGCCGGCCACCCGGCGCTGCTCTTCGTCGACGGCATCTCCTCGATCGGCTCGCTGCCCTTCAAGATGGACGAGTGGAAGGTCGACTGCGCCATCGCCGGCTCGCAGAAGGGCTTCATGCTCCCGGCCGGCCTCGGCCTGATCTGCATCAGCCCGAAGGCCCTCAAGATCGCCGAGGGCGGCGCCGGCGGCAGCAACGACCGTCTCGCCCACGTCTACTTCGCCTGGGCCGACCACCTGAAGCAGAACCCTTCGGGCTACTTCCCCTACACGCCGTCCCTGCCGCTGCTCTACGGCCTGCGCGAGGCGCTCGCCTGCATCAGCGAGGAGGGCCTGGAGAACGTCTACCACCGTCATCACGTGCTCGCCGAGGCGACCCGTCAGGCGGTGGCGGCGTGGGGCCTGAAGACCTGCGCCAAGGATCCGAAGTGGAACTCCGACACCGTCACCGCCATCGTGGTGCCGGAGGGCGTCGACGCCGCCAAGATCATCAAGCACGCCTACGAGCGCTACAACCTCGCCCTCGGCGCCGGCCTCTCGGAGGTCGCGGGCAAGGTGTTCCGCATCGGCCACCTCGGCGACCTCAACGAGCTGTCGCTGCTCGGCGCCATCGCGGGTGCCGAGATGTCGATGCTCGACAACGGCGTGAAGGTCACGCCCGGCTCCGGCGTCGCCGCCGCCTCGAGCTACCTGCGCGAGAACCCGCTGCGCAAGGCGTGATGGACGATCGGGGCCGGCCTCGCGCCGGCCCCGCTCTCCCGTGATACGACAAGAACAGGGGCCGTCCGACGCCGGGACAGGCCGAGATCACAGGGCCGGATCCATGACGCAGAAGATCGTCTTCCTCGACCGCGAGTCCCTCGACGCGAAGGTGCGGGCGTTCAGCTTCCCCCACGAGTACAAGGAATACGACTCGACCTGGACGCCGGAGGAGATCGTCGAGCGCCTGAAGGACGCCGAGATCGCGCTCATCAACAAGGTTCCGATGCGCGCCGAGACCCTGAAGCAGTTGCCCAAGCTGAAGCTGATCGCGGTGGCCGCCACCGGCACCGACGTGGTCGACAAGGCTGCCGCCAAGGCCCAGGGCATCACCGTCTCCAACATCCGCAACTACGCCTTCAACACTGTGCCCGAGCATGTGATCGGGCTGATGTTCGCCCTGCGGCGCGCGATCGTGCCCTACGCGAACTCGGTGAAGCGGGGGGATTGGAACAAGTCGACCCAGTTCTGCTACTTCGACTACCCGATCCGCGACATCGCCGGCTCGACGCTCGGCATCGTCGGCTACGGGGCGCTCGGCAAGTCGATCGGCAAGCGCGCCGAGGCGCTCGGCATGAAGGTCATCGCCTACGACGTCTTCCCCCAGGAGGGCCTCGTCGACTTCGACACGATCCTGCGCGAGTCGGACATCATCACGCTGCACGTGCCGCTGACGCCGGACACCAAGAACCTCATCGGCCGCGACGAGCTCGCGAAGATGAAGAGCCACGCGCTCCTCATCAACACGGCGCGCGGCGGCCTCGTCGACGAGGCGGCGCTGCTGGAGGCGCTCAAGAACGGCACCATCGGTGGCGCCGGCTTCGACGTGGTCGCCCAGGAGCCCCCGAAGGACGGCAACATCCTCTGCGAGGCGGACCTGCCGAACCTTATCGTCACGCCGCACGTCGCCTGGGCTAGCAAGGAGGCGATGCAGATCCTCGCCGACCAGCTCGTCGACAACGTCGAGGCTTTCGTCGCCGGAAAGCCGCAGAACGTGGTCGAAGCCTGAAGCGCTGCGATCCCCCGATACAGAACAACAACGCCGCGCCCGTCGCGGGTCACAGGGTAGAAACGATGAAGAAGCTGCTGTTCCTCTTCGACACGGATGCGGTGCCGAGCGTGTTCGACACCGTCGTCGGCTACGACGGCGGCGCGGACCACATCACCGGCTACGGCAACGTGACGCCGGAGAATGTCGGCGCGCTCGTCGACGGTACGATCTACACCCGCGGCGGCTCCGAGAAGAAGTCGACGGCGATCTTCGTCGGCGGCGGCAACCTCGTGGCCGGCGAGGCGGTGCTCGCGGCGGTCCGCAAGCGCTTCTTCGGGCCCTTCCGCGTCTCGACCATGCTCGATTCGAACGGCTCCAACACCACCGCCGCGGCGGGCGTGGCGCTGGTCGCCAAGGCCGCGGGCTCGCTGGAGGGCAAGCGCGCCATCGTGCTCGCCGGCACCGGCCCCGTCGGTATGCGCTCGGCGGCGCTGCTCGCCAAGGAGGGCGCCGAGGTGACGATCGCCGCCCGTCAGCTCGCCCGCGCCCAGGACGCGGCCGATGCCGTCAACAAGCGCTTCAATGTCGCCGTGAAGGCCGCCGAGACGCCGGATGCCGGCTCCCGCGCCGCCGCCGTGAAGGGCCAGAACGTCGTGTTCTCCGCCGGCGCCATCGGCCTGGAGCTGCTCTCCGAGGACGCCTGGAAGGACGAGGCGGGCATCGAGTTCCTGGCCGACTACAACGCCCAGCCCCCCATGGGCATCGGCGGCCTCGATGCCATGGACAAGGCCAAGGAGCGCCACGGCAAGAGGACCTTCGGCGCACTCGGCATCGGCGGCCTCAAGCTGAAGCTGCACCGAGCCTGCGTCGGCCAGCTCTTCGACAACACCGAGCAGGTGCTCGACGCCGAGGAGATCTACGCCCTCGCCAAGAAGATGGCCTGAGGGGGAGCGCGATGGCCGCAAACGAGACGATCGCAGCGTTCCTCGACGGGCTGGCGAGCTCGGCCCCGACGCCGGGAGGCGGCGGCGCCGCCGCCATCTCCGGCGCCATGGGGGCGGCGCTGGTGTCGATGGTCTGCAACCTCACCATCGGCAAGAAGAAGTACGTCGAGGTCGAGGCCGAGCTGAAGGAGGTTCTGGCCAAGTCCGAGGGCTTGCGCGCCACGCTTACCGGCATGATCGCCGACGACGTGGAGGCCTTCGACGCGGTGATGGGCGCCTACGGCCTGCCCAAGGACACCGACGCGCAGAAGGCGGAGCGGGCCGAGCGCATCCAGGCGGCGCTGAAGACCGCCACCGACGTGCCGCTCGCCTGCTGCAAGGTTTGCCGAGAGGTGATCGACCTCGCCGAGATCGCCGCCGAGAAGGGCAACCTCAACGTCGTCTCGGACGCGGGCGTCGCCGTGCTCTCGGCCTATGCCGGCCTGCGCTCGGCGGCGCTCAACGTCTACGTCAACGCCAAGGGCCTCGACGACCGTGCCTTCGCGGAGGAGCGGCTGAAGACCCTCGAGGGCCTTCTCGGCGAGGCCGGCGCGCTCAACGAGAAGGTCTACGGCATCGTCAAGGGCAAGGTGTCCTGACGATCGCCCTGATCAAAAGCTCTCCGGCGAGGCTCTTTCCGGAGAGTGTTATGTATTCAAAAGGAATTGACTGCGTGTTCAAGGGGCGGTTGACGACGAATTAAAAAAATATGACCGCCGGCGGGCATTTTCGTGAACGAAACTTTGCGGGATAACCCTCGCAAGGCATGGAAACGTCGGGAGGTCTCAGATGGACGTGCACGAGTACCAGGCCAAGGAGCTGCTCGCGAGCTTCGGTGTGGCCGTCCCCAAGGGCGCCGTCGCCTTCAGCCCCGATCAGGCGGTCTACGCGGCGACCGAGCTCGGCGGGTCCTTCTGGGCGGTGAAGGCCCAGATCCACGCGGGCGCCCGCGGCAAGGCCGGCGGCATCAAGCTCTGCCGCACCTACAACGAGGTGCGCGACGCGGCCAAGGATCTCCTCGGCAAGCGGCTCGTCACCATCCAGACCGGCCCCGAGGGCAAGCCTGTCCAGCGGGTCTACATCGAGACCGCCGACCCCTTCGAGCGCGAGCTCTATCTCGGCTACGTCCTCGACCGGAAGGCCGAGCGCGTGCGCGTCATCGCCTCGCAGCGCGGCGGCATGGACATCGAGGAGATCGCGGCCAAGGAGCCCGAGGCCCTGATCCAGGTGGTCGTGGAGCCGGCGGTCGGCCTGCAGCAGTTCCAGGCCCGCGAGATCGCGTTCCAGCTCGGCCTCAACATCAAGCAGGTCTCGGCGGCGGTGAAGACCATCATGAACGCCTACCGGGCGTTCCGCGACTGCGACGGCACCATGCTGGAGATCAACCCGCTCGTCGTCACCCGCGACGACCGGGTGCTGGCGCTCGACGCCAAGATGAGTTTCGACGACAACGCCATGTTCCGCCGGCGCAACATCGCCGACATGCACGATCCCTCGCAGGGCGATCCCCGCGAGGCCCAGGCCGCCGAGCACAACCTCAGCTACATCGGCCTCGACGGCGAGATCGGCTGCATCGTCAACGGCGCCGGCCTCGCCATGGCGACCATGGACATGATCAAGCATGCCGGCGGCGATCCGGCGAACTTCCTGGACGTCGGCGGCGGCGCCTCGCCGGAGCGCGTGGCCACCGCCTTCCGGCTCGTGCTGTCCGACCGCAACGTCAAGGCGATCCTCGTCAACATCTTCGCCGGCATCAACCGCTGCGACTGGGTCGCGGAGGGCGTCGTGAAGGCCGCCCGCGAGGTCGAGATCGGCGTGCCCCTCATCGTGCGGCTGGCCGGCACCAACGTCGAGGCCGGCAAGCGTATCCTGGCGGAGAGCGGCCTCGACCTCATCACCGCCGACACCCTGTCGGAAGCCGCCCGCAAGGCCGTGGAGGCCTGCAACGCCGCCAAGGCCGGCGGCGACCACGGCAACCCCTGAGCGAAGAGAGGGAGATCACGCCATGAGCATCCTCATCGACGAGAAGACCCCGATCATCGTCCAGGGCATCACGGGCGACAAGGGCACCTTCCACGCCAAGGAGATGATCGCCTACGGCTCCAACGTCGTCGGCGGCGTCACGCCGGGCAAGGGCGGCAAGACCCATGTCGGCGTGCCGGTGTTCAACACCGTCAAGGAGGCGGTCGCGGCCACCGGCGCCACCACCTCGATCACCTTCGTGGCGCCCCCCTTCGCGGCGGACGCGATCATGGAGGCGGCGGATGCGGGCCTCAAGCTGGTCTGCTCGATCACCGACGGCATCCCCGCCCAGGACATGATGCGGGTGAAGCGCTACCTGATGCGCTACCCCAAGGACCGGCGGACCATGGTCGTCGGCCCGAACTGCGCAGGCATCATCTCGCCGGGCAAGTCGATGCTCGGGATCATGCCGGGCCACATCTACCTGAAGGGCAATGTCGGCGTGATCTCACGCTCGGGCACGCTCGGCTACGAGGCGGCCTCCCAGCTCAAGGCGCTGGGGCTCGGCATCTCGACCTCGGTCGGCATCGGCGGCGACCCGATCAACGGCTCCTCCTTCCTCGACCATCTCGCCCTCTTCGAGAAGGACCCGGAGACGGAAGCGGTGCTGATGATCGGCGAGATCGGCGGCCCGCAGGAGGCCGAGGCCTCGGCCTGGATCAAGGAGAACTTCTCCAAGCCCGTCATCGGCTTCGTCGCCGGCCTCACGGCCCCGAAGGGCCGCCGCATGGGGCATGCCGGCGCCATCATCTCCGCGACCGGCGACAGCGCCGCCGAGAAGGCCGAGATCATGCGCTCCTACGGCCTCGCCGTGGCACCCGATCCCGGCTCCTTCGGCGAGACCGTGGCGAAGGTGCTGAAGGCCGCGTGACCGCCCTCGGAACAGCGCGCGCCGCAGGCCCTCCCCCCCTTGCGGGGGAGGGCGGCGGCCGAAGGGCGACGGGAGAGGGGCACCCGGCCTCCGGAAGAGGTGCGACCGGCGGGACGGGCCCGGCCTTCGACGGCAGCCTCGCTCCCCTCTCCCGATCCCTGCCGACGCAGGGGCCACTCTCCCCCGCAGAGGGGGGAGGGAATGCACCTGGTTTCGTCTCGATAGAACATGCGCCACGAGGTGGCCCGATGCCCCA
This sequence comes from Methylobacterium jeotgali, assembly GCF_022179345.1. Lineage (GTDB taxonomy): Bacteria > Pseudomonadota > Alphaproteobacteria > Rhizobiales > Beijerinckiaceae > Methylobacterium > Methylobacterium jeotgali. The sequence goes on from NZ_BPQR01000042.1 coordinate 6,448, forward strand.
CACGCTCCACGCCTCCCCCGGCCTCGCCGCCGAAAACACCTTCGCGCCGCCGGTGATCACCGGGACTTCCTCGAAGGAGGCGCTGGACATCCTGTTCCACGCGCTCCTCGAGGTGGCGCGCCGGCACGAGCCGGAGCTGGAGGACGTGCTCCACGGCAACGCCGACATCTCCGCCTTCACGCCCCAGCTTCTCGCCCGCGCCCTCCAGGTGCAGGGCATCTGGTTCCAGCTTCTCTCCATCGCCGAGCAGAACGCGGCCATGCGCCGGCGCCGGCAGATCGAGCGCACGGAGGGCCGCGGAGCGCTGGGCGGCAGCTTCGCCAAGGTGCTCGCCGATGCGAAGGCGGCCGGCCTGAAGGCCCCGCAGATCCAGGGCCTGCTCAAGGACCTGCGCATCCGCCCGACGATCACCGCGCACCCCACCGAGGGCAAGCGCGTCACGGTGCTGGAGAAGTTCCGCCGCATCTACCTCGTGCTGCGCGAGCTGGAGCTGCCCCGCTGGACGGAGCGCGAGCGCAACGGGCTCATGAACGAGCTGCGCGACCAGATCGAGCTCGTCTGGATGACGGGCGAGCTGCATCTCGAGAAGCCGACCGTCGAGCGCGAGGTCGCCTGGGGCCTGCACTTCTTCGACGAGACGCTCTTCGAGATGCTGCCCGAGGTGCTCTACTCCCTCGAGGAGACCCTGGCGCATCTCTATCCCGACGACAGCTTCGAGGTGCCGCCCTTCTTCCAGTTCGGCTCCTGGATCGGCGGCGACCGCGACGGCAACCCCTACGTGACCTCGGCGGTCACGCGGACGACCCTGCAGCGCAACGCGCTCGCCTCCCTCTGCCGCTACCGTGAGGGCGTGAACGGGCTCGGGCGGATGCTCTCGATCACCGAGCGCTCGCTGCCGGTGCCCGAGCGCTTCCGCGAGGAGCTGGCCGCGCAGCTCGCCGAGAGCGGCGACGCGAGGGCCATCGCCGGCCGCAACCCCGGCGAGGCCTACCGGCAGTTCCTCACCTGCGTGCTGCGCAAGCTCGACGCGACCATCGCCCGCAACGAGGGCCAGCCCTTCAAGGGGCCGGACTATCCGAGCGCCGACGGGCTCATCAACGACCTGCGCACCCTGGAGCGGGGGCTGACCGACGCGAAATGCGCCTCGCTCGCCGTCGACCTCGTGCGGCCGGTGCGGCGCATGGTCGAGATCTTCCGCTTCTCGACGGTGCGCCTCGATCTGCGCGAGAACTCCACCCGAACGACGCGGACGCTGGAGGCGCTCTGGCGCCGGCGCAATCCCGGCCGGGGCGAGTCGCCGGCGGTCGACTCGGAGGCCTGGAAGTCCTGGCTGCTGACCGAGCTCGCCCGCCCCCGCGACCGCGATCAGAATTTCGACGCCCTCCCCGAAGACGCCCGCGAGACGCTCGCCACCTTCGCCCTCGTCGGCGAGATGCGCGACACCCTCGACCGGGAGGCCTTCGGCGCCTTCATCCTGTCGATGACCCGCTCCGTGCAGGACGTGCTCGGCGCCTACCTGCTGGCCAAGGAGGCGGGCATCTTCCTCGACGGCGCCGGCACCGAGATCTGCCCGCTGCCGATCGTGCCGCTGTTCGAGACCATCGAGGACCTGCGCGCCGCCCCCGTCATCATGAAGGAGCTGCTCGCGGTCCCCGTCGTGCGCCGCTCCACCCGCTGGCAGGGCGGCGTGCAGGAGGTGATGATCGGCTACTCGGATTCGAACAAGGACGGCGGCTTCGTCGCCGCGAACTGGGAGCTGTACAAAGCGCAGGCGAAGCTCACCGTGCTCGGCAAGCATGTCGGCGTGCCGATCGCCTTCTTCCACGGCCGCGGCGGCTCCGTGAGCCGGGGCGGCGCGCCGACGGCGCGCGCCATCGCCGCCCAGCCTGCCGGCTCCATCAACGGCCGCTTCCGCACCACGGAGCAGGGCGAGGTGGTCTCGTTCAAGTACGCCAACCGGGGCACGGCCGCCTACCAGATGGAGCTTCTGGCCTCCTCCGTCTTCGAGCACGCGCTCGCCTCCGAGCGCGAGAAGGAGGCGCCGGCCCGCGGCGAGTTCGACGACGCGCTGGAGGCGCTCTCCGGCGCCTCGCGAGCGGCCTACGTCAACCTCATCCAGCACCCGGACCTCGTGACCTACTTCGGCGCGGCGAGCCCGCTCGACGAGATCGCGCTCCTCAACATCGGCTCGCGGCCGGCAAGGCGCTTCGGCGCCCGCTCGCTGGGGGACCTGCGCGCCATCCCCTGGGTGTTCGCGTGGTCGCAGAACCGCCACGTCGTTACCGGCTGGTACGGCGTCGGCTCGGGCCTCCAGAGCTTCCTCGACGTGCGCGGTGCGCAGGGGGAGGCGCTGCTCCGGCGGATGTTCCACGAGTGCAAGCTGTTCCGGCTGATCCTCGACGAGGTCGAGAAGACGCTGCTCATGGTCGATCTCGACATTGCCCGCGACTACGCCGGCCTCGTCCCCGACGAGGCCGCGCGGCAAAACATCTTCGCGCTGATCGAGGCCGAGTACGCGCTCACCCGCGCGATGGTGCTGCGGATCAGCGGGGCCGAGCGGATCGCCGAGCGCTTCCCCCTCTACCGGGAGCGCCTGGAGGAGCGGCTGCCGACCATCAACCAGGTCAGCCGGGAGCAGGTCGAGCTCCTGCGCCGCTTCCGGTCGGAGGAGGACGAGGACGAGCGCGAGGCGGTCAAATCCGCCCTGCTGCTCTCCATCAACTGCATTGCCGTGGGCTTCGGCGCCACCGGCTGAACGAGACGCGGGACGGCATCCGTCACGGATCGGCGCCGTCCCCGCGTTGCAAGCCCACCGACAAGCGCCCTAGCTGCCCGCCTGCGCGGGACAAGGGGCCCGAGATCCCGTCTCAGAGGAGAGAAACGACATGAGCTTCACGCTGATCCCCCAGGCCAAGGCGCGCCTGCACCGCTCCGAGCTGGCGGTTCCGGGCTCGAACCCGACCTTCATGGAGAAGGCCGCGAGCGCCAAGGCCGACGTGATCTTCCTCGACCTCGAGGACGCTGTGGCCCCCGACGACAAGGAGAAGGCCCGCACCAACATCATCCAGGCGCTCAACGAGATCGACTGGGGCAACAAGACCATGATGATCCGCATCAACGGTCTCGACACCCACTACATGTACCGCGACGTCGTCGACATCGTCGAAGCCTGTCCGCGCCTCGACATGATCCTGATCCCCAAGGTCGGCGTGCCGCAGGACGTCTACGCCATCGACGTGCTGGTGACGCAGATCGAGCAGGCCAAGAAGCGCGACAAGCAGATCGGCTTCGAGGTGCTGATCGAGACCGCCCTCGGCATGGCCAACGTCGAGGCCATCGCCCAGTCCTCGAAGCGCCTGGAGGCGATGTCCTTCGGCGTCGCCGACTACGCGGCTTCCGTGCGCGCCCGCTCGACCGTGATCGGCGGCGTCAACCAGGACTTCTCGGTGCTCACCGACAAGGACGAGGCCGGCAAGCGCGAGACCCACTGGCAGGACCCGTGGCTGTTCGCCCAGAACCGGATGCTCGTCGCCTGCCGCGCCTACGGCCTGCGCCCGATCGACGGCCCCTTCGGCGACTTCTCGGACCCGGACGGCTACATCTCGGCGGCCAAGCGCTGCGCGGCGCTCGGCTACGAGGGCAAGTGGGCGATCCACCCCTCGCAGATCGAGCTCGCCAACGACGTGTTCACCCCCTCCGAGGCCGAGGTGAAGAAGGCCCGCCGCATCCTCGAGGCGATGGAGGAGGCCGCCCGCGCCGGCAAGGGCGCCGTCTCCCTCGACGGCCGCCTCATCGACATCGCCTCGATCCGCATGGCCGAGGCGCTGATCGAGAAGGCCGACGCCATGACGGGGAACTGAGGACGGCCCCGCCGCCCTCGCTTCGAGGCCGTCCCGGACCTGCCGGGGCGGCCTTTTCTTTCACAACGCCGCGCTTGTCAGTCCCGGCGCCCGGCGCCATCTCGCGTTCGCTACGCGGCCGGTCGGCCGCACAGTCGCAGGAGAAGCATCCATGCACGTCACCATCGAGCAGGCCGACAAGGCCATCGCCGCCGCCCGCGCCAAGGCCGCCGAGCTCGGCACGCAGATGTGCATCGCGGTCGTCGATTCCGGCGGCAACCTGAAGGCGTTCCACCGCATGGACGGCGCCTGGGTCGGCTCCATCGACATCGCGCAGAAGAAGGCCAAGACCGCCGTGTTCTTCGGCATGAAGACCGGCGCCATCGGCGCGCTCTCCCAGCCCGGCGGTCCGCTCTACGGGATCGAGCACTCGAACGAGGGGCTCATCACCTTCCCCGGCGGCATCCCGATCGTCGACGCGGACGGCGAGATGTCCGGCGCCATCGGCGTCAGCGGCTCGACGGTCGAGGACGACCACGCGGTCGCCGAGGCCGGCGCCAGCGCCATCGGCGCCACCGAGCTGCCGGCCCATCCCTGGCGCACCTGAGCGCCTCTGGCGCTCCCCCGGAAAAGCAGGTGTTAAGCATGAGGCCCTATCAGGGCCTCACTGCTTTCATGGCCACCAGCGAGGAGCGCCGATGACCCGCGAACAGCTCGCCGCCGCACTGAGACGCATCGCCGCCGAGCAGGTCGAGGACATCGAGCGGGCCGTGCGCGACGGCCACAAGACCATCGCGCTGAACGAGCTGGCCGACCTGACCCGCCAGTTGAAGGGCCTGTCCGCCGCCCTCAAGAAGGCGCCCGCCCGGGCCTGACTGTGCGCCCTACCAGCGCGGCCCGTCCCAGGGCCGGGCCGGCGGAGGCCCGTCGAAGCCCTCCGGACCGTGCCGGGGCCCGAAGGCCGGGCGCTCGTCGCAGATGCGGACCCGGCGCAGCACCGGCTCGCCGTCCTCGTCGTAACGCCGGCGCACGAAGGTCCGGCAGCCGCCCTCGCGGGGCCCGAAGCCCTCGCCGGTGAAACGATGCCGATGAGGCGGCGCCTCGTAGCCCGGCACCGGGCCGCGGGGCGGGCCGTAGGGCCCGTCGAAATCGGCGGCGAGCGCCGGCGTCGCGGCGAGCGCGAGCCCGGCGAGACCGATGCGGGAGAGGGTTGGGAACGGCACGGCGGCGCATCCTTCGCGAGCGGGCCCGCGATGACGGGCCTCATGATCGCAGGATGCGCGCCGGGGCCTGAACCGCGCCGCGCCGGCGGCGACAGCGGCGGTTCAGGATCGAAGGCTCAGCCGCGCTTGGCCAGCAGCTGCTCGATCAGCGAGCCGCCCTTCTCGATCTCGCGCAGCTCCTCGGCGACCGCCGTCACCGTCTCGCGGATCTGGTCGGGCGTGTGCTCCGAGGTCATGAAGAAGCGCAGCCGCGAGGCCCGCTCCGGCACGGCCGGATGGATGATCGGCTGCACGTTGATGCCGCGCTTGAACAACCTATCGGAGAGCGTCACCGACTTCAGCGAGTCGCCGACGATCACCGGGATTACGGCAAGCCCCAGGCTGGTGCCGGTGTCGAGCCCGACCTTGCGGGCGAGCGCCAGGAACATGTTGCCGTTCTGGCGCAGGCGCTCGACCCGCTCCGGCTCGGCGTGCATCACCTCCAGCGCGGCCTCCGCCGCGGCGGCGAGCGGCGGCGACATGCCGACGCTGTAGAGGAAGCCGCCGGCGGTGCACTTCAGGTACTCGATCAGCGCGCCCGCGCCGCAGATGTAGCCGCCGCAGGTGGAGAGCGTCTTCGAGAAGGTGCCCATCCAGATGTCGACGGCGGTCGGATCGACGCCGCAATGCTCGAACAGGCCGGCGCCGGTCGGGCCGAGCACGCCGAGCCCGTGGGCGTCGTCGACCATCAACCAGGCGTTGTAGCGCTCCTTGAGGGCGACGAACCCGGCGAGGTCCGGCGCGTCGCCGTCCATGCTGTAGAGACCCTCGATCACGATCAGCGCCCGGCGATGCTCGTGGCGGGTCGCCGCAAGCAGGCTCTCCAGGGCGTCGAGGTCGTTGTGGGCGAAGGAGCGCCGCTGGGCGCCGGAGAGCTGCGCGCCGGTGACGACGCTGTTGTGGATCAGCGCGTCGTGGAAGATCACGTCGCCGGGCTCCATCAGCGCGCCGATGGTGGTGACGTTGGTGGCGTGCCCGCTCACCATGACCACGCACGCCTCGGTGCCGTAGTGGCTGGCGAGCGCCTTCTCGAGCGAGAGATGGCCCGGCCGCTCGCCCGCGACGATGCGGCTCGCGGAGGCCGAGGTGCCAAAGGCGTCGATCGCCGTGCGGGCCGCTTCGTTGATCCGCGGATGACCGTTGAGGCCGAGATAGTCGTAGGACGAGAAGTTCGTGAACGAACGTCCGTCGATCCGGGTCGTGGCACCGGCCCTGGTCTCGTGCACCCGGAAGAACGGGTTGCCGAGGCCGATCAGCTCGGCGGCCGAGCGCTGGAGCTTCAGCTCCTTGTAGCCCGGCAACGACTCGAAATCCTGGACGTCCGGCTCGCCGGTCTTGGGCTGGGCGCGGGCCGGCGCGGGGCGGGTCGAGCCCCGGCCGAGCCGGTTGGTGACGAAGCCGGCGAGTGCCGCGCGTCCGCCGTCCGGTCGTGTCGACTGGGTCATCGGGTGATCTCTTTGATCTCCAGGCTCTTCTCTTCGACCATCGTCTGGAAGGGCGCGAGCGCCTCGGCGCCGAGGTCGCCGACATGCTTCTGGGCGAGGGTCGCCGCGACGCCGGCCGACTCGTCGACGGGTGCGGAGACGGACTGGATCAGGGTTTCGGAGAGTTCGTTGACGGTCAGCCCCGAGGAGATGCCCGACGGCGGCGCCTCGAGGGCGAAGCGCTCCTGGAGGCTCGCGCCGAGCTCGACGCCCATCAGCGAGTCGAGGCCGATCTCGGAGAGCTGGCGCACGCGGCTGATGTCGTCCTTCGGCAGGCGCAGGATGCGGGCGATCTCCTCGACGATGGCGTCGGCGACCGTCTTGCGGACGGTGTCGACATCGGCCGCCTTGAGGAGCGCGGCGATGTTGATCGCCGCGACCGCGCCGGTCTCCGCCTGCCCCTCGCTGCCGAGCTCGGCATAGCTCGGGGAGCGCATGGTGGCGAGGCGCTCGCGGGCCTTACCCCAGTGCATCGCCGCGATGGCGATGACCGCCTCGTCCGGGTCGGAGCCCTGGCCGCCGAGCGCCTCGGCCATGAGGTCGAGGCACTTGCGGGCCTCCATCGGCGTCACGCCGACGCGGCCGGCCAGCGTCTCCATGACCGCCTTGTTGCGGGCGAGCACGCCGACGTCGCCGATGGCGCCCCAGGCCACCGCCATCGCCGGCAGGCCGAGCCGGCGGCGCTGGCGGGCCAGCCCCTCCATGAAGCCGTTGGCGGCGACGTAGGCGCCCTGGCCCGGGTTGCCGATGAAGGTCGTGGCCGAGGAGAACAGCACGAAGTAGTCGAGCGTCCTGCCCCGTGTCGCGGCGTCGAGGTGCTGCGCGCCGACCACCTTCGGGCGGATCACCGCGTCGAGCGCCTCGGCGTCGACGTTGGCGATGAGCCCGTCCTGAAGGACCATGGCGCCGTGGATGATCCCGGCGAGCCGCCGGCCGCCCTTCTCGATCCCCGCGATGAGGGCATCGACCGCCTCGCGGCGGGTGATGTCGCAGGAGGCCGCGTCGACGTTCACGCCGCGCGCGGTCAGCTCGGCGACGAGGGCCTTGGCGGTCTCGGTGTTGGCGCCGCTGCGGCCGACGAGGACGATCTCGCGGGCGCCCTTGTCGGCGAGCCAGCGGGCCGCCTCCAGGCCGAAGCCGCCGAGGCCGCCGGTGACGAGGTGCACGCCCTCCGCCGAGACCGTGAAGCCCTGCGACGGGCTCGCCGTCACGCGGCCGGGGGCCGGCGGGGCGATGACGATCTTACCCACGTGGCCGGACTGCTGCATCAGCCGGAAGGCGTCGGAGGTCTCCTCCGCCGTGAAGGGCTGGTAGGGCAGGGGCTTGAGGCCGCCGTCGTTGAACAGCGCCATCACCTCGCGGAACATCTTGGCGCCGTCCTCGCCCTGGTGCTGGAGCACCTGATCGAGGTCCACGCCGAAGTAGGAGAGGTTCCGCCGGAACGGCCGCAGGCCGATATGGGTGTTGGCGACGTAGTCGCGCTTGCCGAGCTCGATGAAGCGCCCGAAGGGCCGCAGCACGTTGAGGCTGCGCTCCATCGCCTCTCCGAAGAGCGAGTTCAGCACCACGTCGACGCCCGCGCCGGTGATGCGGCGCACGTCGTCCACGAAGGCCAGCGAGCGGGAGTCCAGCACGTGCTCGGCGCCGAGCGCCTTCACGAGCGCCCGCTTCTCGCGGGAGCCGGCGGTGGCGATGACGCGGGCGCCCTTCAGCTTGGCGATCTGGAGCGCGGCGAGGCCGACGCCGCCGGCACCGCCATGGACGAGCACCCACTCGCCGCGCCGCAGGCGGGCGCAGGAGACGAGGCCGTAATAGGCGGTGAGGAAGGCCACCGGCACGGTCGCCGCCGCCATCGGGTCGAGCCCGCGGGGGCAGGGGGCGACGACGAGCTCCGGCACGACGATATGCGTGGCGAAGCCCGACTGGGCGAAGGCCACGACGGGATCGCCGACCCGGAACGCCCGGACGCCCTCGCCGACCGACACGACCCGGCCCGAGACCTCGAGGCCGAGGCGAGGGCCGGCGAAGCCGTCCTCGAGGATCTCCTCGGGCAGCATCGAGAGCGCCCAGAGCACGTCGCGGAAGTTGAGGCCGGTGGCCTCGACCGCGATCTCGACCTCGCCGCGGGCGGGCGCCCGGCGCTCGGCCGGGCCCCAGGCCATCTCGTTGAGGCCGCCGGTGTTGCTGCGCTCCAGGCGCGCGGCCTCGGCGGGCTCGGCATCGCGCTGTCCGCGGCGGGCGACCTGGCCGGGCGCGAAGCGGACGACGCGGGTGCGGTCCTCGTCGAGGATGATCTCGGTCTCGGCGGTGCCGGAGAGGATCAGCTCGCGCAGGCGCTCGGCGGCCCGCTTCGAGGAGAGGCTGCCGGCGATGTCGATGCGGCGCACGTCGAGGTTCGAGACCTCGTTGGCGAGGGTCCGGGTGAAGGCCCAGACGCCGGCCTCGACGGAGGCGGCCGAGCCGCCCTCGTCGCGGGTCGCACCGGGGGAAACCACCCAGAGGCGGGTCTGGCGGCTGCCGAGATGCTCGACGCAGCGCTTGAGGCTGAGGCAGCGGTCCCGCAGGCGGCCAGCCGCCTCGCCGCGGGTGAAGGCGCCTGCCAGGAACACCACCGTGTCCGGGGTCTGGCGCTCCAGCTCCTGAAGGCAGGATTCGGAGTCGAGGATGATCGAGACGTGCACGCCGCTGGCGACGAGGAGCGTCGCGAGGGAGGAGGCGGTCTCGGCGCCGAACTCGTCCTCGGAGCCGACCACGAAGGCGAAGCTCTGCGCGGGCGCCGGCACCGGCCGGGCCGGGGCCTCGGCGACGAGCAGCAGGTCGTCGCCGTTGCCCGAGGCGGCGCGGTCGGCCGAGACGCTGACGAGGCCGTTGGCGCTGAGCGAGCGCTGCCAGCCCTCGATGTCGTCGAGGCGGCCGATCGGCATGCCGTCGACGCTCTCCTCGAACCAGTCGGGCCTCAGGCCGAAGACGAGGTCGCGGAACAGGGAGGCGCCGGGCTCGACGGCGACCAGCACGCCGCCGGAAGCGAGAGACTCGCCGAGGCGGGCGAGGACGGTCCCGTCCATCAGGTGCAGCACGCCGCTGGCGAGCATGAGATCGTAGGCGTTGGCCGCAAGCTCCTCCGCCGCATCGATCACGGCGACGCCGCGGGGAAGCGACAGGCGTGCCCGCTCGGCGAGGCGACGGTCCGCCTCGAACAGGCTGAGCTGCGCCTCCACCGAATCCGCGAAGGCCGCGACCTGCGCGGAGAGGGGCCCGAAGCCGACCTGAAGGATGCGCAGCGCGCGGTCCTTCGGCAGCCGGCCCTTGGCCGCCTCGACGATCTTCACCGCCGTATCGGCCGAGGCGCGGGCAGTGGCGCTGCGCAGGGCGAAGGCGTCCAGCGCGTTCTGGTTGAGGGTCGGATGCTCGGTCAGCTCACCGGCGAGCAGCTTGGCCGTCAGCGCTCCGACATCGGCGACGAGCACCAGCTCGGCCGACAGCTCCGGATGGTCGGCCGCGATCCAGCGGACGATCTCTTCGACGGCCGGCAGCGACACGTCCTCGCGAAGCGTCCAGCGGTCGCCGTCGCGGGTGGCGAGGTCGCTGCTCTCCAGCGCGTAGAGGGCGTTCGTGACCCAGGGACGCATGTCGTCGGGCACGCGGGCGTCGAGGACGATGCGGCCGCCCTTCTGGAGGCCCGAGGCGAGGCGGTAGGCGAGCGAGGTCGCCCAGCCCTCCAGCAGCAGATGGCCCGGCGAGAGCGGCGCCTCGGCGGCGGCGCGGGCGGCGCGGGCCTTCGGCTGGATCACCGCGGCGAGGCTCGGCCGGCGCTCCATGGCGATAGCGGTCGGCTCGGTGGCGAGCTCCGCCCGCTGGCTGATGGCGAAGGCGGCGAGATCGCCGCCGCCCTTGGCGCGGAGCGCCTGGAAGCGGCCCTCGCGGATCGTGGCGATCACCTCGCCCTCGGCGTCGAGGACGGTGAAGTCGGCCAGGATGCTGCGCTCGTTGCAGCGGCGGGTGCGGATCACCGCCCGCGCGATCGAGGCGCCGGGCTTCAGCAGGCGAACCTCGCCGAAGCGGACGGGGATGTAGGCCTTGGTCGAGCCCTCGCCGAGAAGGTCGGTGAAGAGCAGGATCAGGCCGTGGAAGCAGGCGTCGAGCCGCGCGGGCAGGAGCCCGTAACGGGCGTCGGCCTCGGCGGGGACCAGCTCGGAGACGATGGTGGTCTCGTCGAGCCGGGCGCTCAGCGCGACCTGGCGGAAGGACGGGCCGAAGCCGAGGCCGGAGGCGAGCGCGCGGGCGTAGAGCTCCTCACCGGCCACCGCGTTCTCGGCCGGGATCTCGATCGACTGCCGCTCGGGCGCCGGGAAGGTGCCGTCGACGATCTTGGCGGAGGCGTGGAGCTGCCAGGGCGCCTGGGTGAGACGCGGACGGCTGAGGATCTGGATCCCGTTGCCGCTTCCCGAAAGACGGGTCGAGACCTCGCGCAGCGCGTCCTCGGCGAAGACCATCGGCGCGTGGATCTCGAACTCGGCGAGCACCACGGTGTCGTCGCGGGCGGCCTCGCGGGCGGCGGCGAGCGCCATCTCCACGAACCCGGCGCCGGGCATGATCGCCTGGCCCTCGATGCGGTGGTCGTCGAGCTCCGGCACCGTGGCGACATCGACGTAGCCGTGCCAGTCGAGGCTGTCGGGGGCGACGCGGGCGCCGATCAGCGGGTGATAGCTGCGGGCCGCCGTGCCGCCGACGCTCTCCGTGGTGTCGGCGAGGCGGAAGCTGCGGCGCTGCCAGGGGTAGGTCGGCAGGTCCACGACGCCCTTCGGCGCGGCACCGAACACGGCGGACTCGTCGATGCGGGCGCCCTGGACGAGGGCGGTCGCCAGCGTGCGGCCGATCGGGTCGATACCGGCATCCTTGCGGGGCATCACGCCGATCGTGGCGATGTCGATGCCGAGCGGCTCGACGGAATCGCCGATATGCGAGAGCAGCACCGCGCGGGGGCCAACCTCGATGAAGACGCGGGCGCCCTGGCGGGTCGCCTCCTGCACAGCCTCGCTGAAGCGCACCGGCTCGCGGATGTTGCGCCACCAGTAGGTCGCGCCAAACTTCGACCCTTCGAGCACCTTGCCGGTCACGGTCGAGACCATGGCGACGCTACCGGCGGAGGGCTTGAGACCGGAGAGATCGCGCAGCAGCGGCTTCTCGGTCGGGTCCATGATCCGGCCGTGGAAGGGGTATTCGAGATCGAGCTTGCGGCCCCGGCGGCGCTTGCGGGACAGCGCCTTCATCGCGGCGTCGATGTCGGCCTCGGGGCCGGCGACGACGACGGCCTTCGGGCTGTTCCAGCCGGCGATGTCGAGGGTCGGGAAATCCTTGAGGAAGGCCTCCGTCTCCTCGGCCGGCGCCAGCAGCACCGCCATGGTGCCGGTGCCCCGCGTCGTCTCCTGGTGGTGGCTGCGGTAATAGATGACCCGGACGGCCTGCTCCAGGCTGAGGATGCCGGCGGCCTCCGCGGCGGCGATCTCGCCGACCGAGTGGCCGAGCACGTAGTCCGGGCGAAGGCCCTTGGCGCGCAGCGCCGCGGTCGAGGCGGCCTGGATCGCGAAGATCAGCGGCTGCGAGACGCTCGTCAGCGCGAGCCGCGCCTCGAGGTCGTCGGCCTCCATCGCCGCCCTGAGCGACCAGTCGGCGTGCTTCGAGAACAGGGCGTCGACCCGGTCGAAGGTCTCGCGGAAGGTGTCGTTGAGGGCGTAGGCCTCGCGGCCCATACCCGCCCACTGGCTGCCGTTGCCGGAGAAGACGAAGGCGACCTCGGCGTTGCGCTCGACGGCGGTGCCGGAGACGGCCGCGGCGCTCTCCTCGCCCTCGCCGACGGCGCGCAGCGCCTCGACGAGGGTGTCGGCGCCGGCATCGAGGGGGAGCGCGAGGCGGCTGTTCTGCCGCTCCCGGCGGTGGGCGGCCGCCGCCGCGATGCGGGCGGCCTGGGCCGGCGCGGCGCCGTCGAGGCGCTCGGCGTAGTCGAGGGCGAGTTCGGCCAGCGCCGCCTTGCTCTGGGCGGAGAGCAGCAGCACCTCCGGCGCCTTGCCGGCCTCCGCCTTCGCGTCGGCGCGGACGGGCTTGGGGTCCGTGAGGACGACGTGGGCGTTGGTGCCGCCGAAGCCGAAGGAGTTGACGCCTGCGAAGCGTTCCTTGCGGCCGCGCTCCAGCCTGCGGGGCTCGCGCACCACGTCGAGGTTCAGCTCGCCGAAGGGGATCTCCGGGTTCAGCTCGGCCGCGTGCAGCGAGGGCGGCACGAGGTCGTGCTCGAGGGCGAGGCTGGCCTTGAGCAGGCCGGCGAGGCCGGAGACCGGCTCGGTATGGCCGATATTGGTCTTGATCGAGCCGATCGGCAGCGGAGCGGAGCGCTTGCGGCCGATGCGGCCGCCGATGGCGCTCGCCTCGATCGGGTCGCCGACCGGCGTGCCGGTGCCGTGGGCCTCGACAAAGGCGACGCGGTCGAGGTCGATCCCGGCCTCGCTGTAGACCTTCTCCAGGAGCGCCCCTTGCGCATAGCCCGAGGGCAGGGAGATGCCGGTGGTGCGGCCGTCCGAGTTGACCCCGCTCGCAGCGATGACGCTGCGCACTGTGGTGCCGGCGCGCCGTGCGGCCTCCGCCGTCTGCAGGACGAGCACGACGCCGCCCTCGGAGCGCACGTAGCCGTCGGCGTTCGCCGAGAAGGCCTGGCAGAGGCCGGTGCGCGAGAGCATCTGCGCGCTGGAGAAGCAGATGAAGTTGAACGGGCTCGCCAGCACGTTGACGCCGGCCACCACCGCCGTGTCGACCCTCCCCGAGTGCAGCGCCGCGACGGCGTTGTCGAGGGCGACGAGGGACGAGGAGCAGGCGGTGTCGACCGTGAAGCTCGGGCCCTTCAGGTCGTAGATGTAGGAGATGCGGTTCGAGAGGATCGAGAGCGTGTTGCCGGTGGCCGCGTAGGCGTCGCCGGAGGCGGCGTCGAGGATGCGCAGGTTGCCGTAGTCGAGGGAGGAGGCGCCGACGAAGACGCCGATAGGCTCGCCCGCCACCTGCGACGGGCGCAGGCCCGCATCCTCCAGCGCCTCCCAGGTCAGCTCGAGCAGGAGCCGCTGCTGCGGATCCATCTGCTCGGCCTCGCGGGGCGAGATGCCGAACACCGCCGGATCGAAGGACCACACGTCCTCGATCGTGCCCGCCGCCCAGGTGTAGCTCTTGCCACGCTCGTGGGCGCGGGGGTGCCCGAAGCGTTCGAGGGACCAGCGCCCTTCCGGGATCGTGGAGACGGCGCACCGCCCTTCGGAGAGAAGCTGCCAGAGGCCGCTGACGCTCGGAGCGCCGGGAAGCCGGCAGGCCCGGCCGACGATGGCGATGTCTGTCCGCTCAGTCACGTTCGATTCGCACACGCTGTTGGCAGGTGGCACGGCGCCCGGCCGGCATCAGGCTCCATCGCCCCTTAGTGTGGCGCCATTGCGGTGTCCAACCGCGCCCGGCGCCTTTCCGGGGTGGAACGATTCGATTGTACCCGCCTGTGTCCTGTATTCCTCGGATCACAGGAAAACTGACGCTTGAGGAAAGCACGGCCGTTTCTGATCTGGTCGTGCAGAAATGAACCGACATCCTCGGGCCGCGAGCGTTTTCGGCGACGATGCGGCGGCGCTCATCTGGCGCGGACAACGCGATTTCCCTTCTCGACCTCAAGGTTCAGGGGCGGCCGATGCTGGTGTAGCGGAAGCCCCGGCGCTCGAGCTCGTCCGCGCGGTAGACGTTGCGCAGGTCGACCACGACCGGTGCCGCCATCGCGGCACGCAGGGCCTCCCAGTCCAGCGCCCGGAAGGCGTCCCACTCGGTGACGAGCACCAGGGCGTCGGCGCCCTCCGCACAGGCGTAGGGGTCCTCCGCGTAGGCGATCTCCGGCAGCAGCGGCCGGGCCTGCTCCATCCCCTCGGGATCGTAGGCGCGGATGCGGGCGCCGGCATCGGTCAGGCCTGTGATGATCGAGAGCGAGGGCGCGTCGCGCATGTCGTCGGTGTTCGGCTTGAAGGTGAGGCCGAGCACCGCGACCGTCTTGCCGCGCACGCTGCCGCCGCAGGCCTGGACCACCTTGCGAGCCATGGCGCGCTTCCTCTGGTCATTGACCGCCACCACGGTCTCGACGAGGCGCACCGGCGTGCCGGCGTCCTGGGCAGTCTTGACCAGCGCCAGGGTGTCCTTGGGGAAGCAGGACCCGCCGTAGCCGGGCCCCGCGTGCAGGAACTTGCCGCCGATGCGGTTGTCGAGGCCGATGCCGCGGGCGACCTCCTGAACGTTCGCGCCGACCTGCTCGCAGAGGTCGGCGATCTCGTTGATGAAGGTGATCTTCGTGGCGAGGAAGGCATTGGCCGCGTACTTCGTCAGCTCGGCCGTGCGCCGGCCGGTGACCAGGATCGGCGCCTGGTTGAGGTAGAGCGGCCGGTAGACCTCGCGCATCACCATTTCGGCGCGCTCGTCCTCGGCGCCGATGACGATGCGGTCGGGGCGCTTGAAGTCCGAGATCGCCGCGCCCTCGCGCAGGAATTCCGGGTTCGACACCACCGAGAATTCGGCCTCCGGCGCCGTCTCGCGGATCGCCCTCTCGACCTCGTCGCCGGTGCCGACGGGGACGGTCGATTTGGTGACGATCACCGCGTAGCCGGTGAGCGCGCCTGCGATCTCGCGGGCGGCGGCATAGACGTAGCTGAGATCGGCGAAGCCGTCGCCGCGCCGCGACGGCGTGCCGACGGCGATGAACACCGCCTCGGCCCCGGCGACCGCGGCCTTGAGGTCCGTGGTGAAGGACAGCCGGCCCTGGCGCACGTTGTCGGCGACGAGCGCCTCGAGCCCCGGCTCGTAGATCGGGATGCGCCCGGCCCTCAGCGCCTCGATCTTGGCGGGATCGCTGTCGACGCAGACGACGCTGTGCCCGAAATCGGCGAAGCACGTCCCCGAGACGAGCCCGACATAGCCCGAACCGACCATCGCGATGCGCACAGGCTGTCACCCTCCGCTGGTGCGCCGCGGCCGCCGCCTCGACGCTGCGGCGCACACATATCGGGGAACCGACCGCCGCGCGAGCCTATCGGCTCCAGCTCTTCGACACCGAGGAGAGCACCGCGTCCGCCATGGCGATGTCGAAGACGAGCATGTCGGCGACTGCCTTCACGCCGCGCAGCCGGTCGGCCAGGGCCAGCACCTCGGCCGGGATCGGATCCGGCTTCGGCACGGTGTCCTGGATGCCGAGCTCGTCGAGCAGCGTGGTCGCGAAGGCCTCGAAGTAGCTGCGGTGCCCGACGATGCCGACGCGTGCGAGAATCTCGATCGCCACGATCGAGTTGCCCGGATGCACGCGGTCGTCGGGAAGACGGGTGCCGAACTGGCGCGTCAGGGGGTTGTAGAGGAAGTGGTAGGCGGGCTCCGGCAGCATCCGGAACAGGCGCTTGAGGCTCTTCACATCCGCGAGATCGTACTCGGTGGTGAAGGCGGCCGCCTCCGCGAGACGTCCGAGACGCCAGCGCCGCCCCGGGTCGGCGGCGGCCTCGGCGCGGTCCCGCAGCCAGCACAGGCGCGTCGCCATCTCGACATGGGGATCGTGGATCAGCGCCGTCGAGAGCATCAGATCCGGCGGGAACAGGTGCTCGTAGCGCGGGATCGAGAGGGCGCCGGAGAGGAAACACGAGCTGAGCGCCCGGCCCTCCAGCGTGCTCTTGAGGATCTCCTCGCTCATCGCGCCGATGCCGAAGGAGGATTGCTGGAAATGCCGGAAGAGCATCCCCTGGAGGGCGGTCTCAGGGTTCACGCTGGTGTTGATGAGCAGCAGCCGGCGCTGCACGCACTCCGCCGCAGGCTTGCGGCGGTAGAGCAGCACGTTGGTGTCCGCCTCGTAGATCTCGAGATGGGACAACTGCGGCAGGCCTGGCACATGCGCTTCAGTGATGTGAAAGGCGCATTGTCCTGTCGAATGCCAGCCCATCGCCCTGAAGGCGTCTTCCGTCAAGGACGCCTCAAGAGGGACATTGCGGCGCCCGTCGATCTTGATCACGATCCGGCTTATTGCGATCGGATTGTCCGGCACGACCCAGCAGCGGATCATGTCACCGGTATCGAAATCAACACAGAACTTCATCGCCAACCGTCGCCACATCAGGCTCCGGCGACACCTCTCCACCAGGCGGCGGCAGCCTCGCGGAACCCCAACTTGAGCCGCTCTTCTACCGCGGGCTCGGGAGATGCCAACACCAGCAGCCGATCCGCCTCTACCCGACGCACGAACCAGACGTCGTGGAGACCGAGACCGGGCGACCTCAGGCCCTCGACATGAACCGGCAATCCCGCGAGTTGCCCGATGACGAAGCCCGCGCTCGTCACCGTGTTACCATACTCTTCGACGTCAAGATCATGCTGCTCACTTTCCGCACGGAAGAAGAAGCCGTCCGGTTCGAGCGTCGGCCGTCCCATAAGCGGCCAGATGGCTTGGCCGTGGGTCGTGAAGATCAGCAATCCGTTGATGTCCAGGCTCGAGACGAGCGCCGTCAACCAGCGGCCCCAACTCGAACGCGGCATATGCGTGAAGAACGAAATTGAGAAGATGACGTCGAATTTCCTCGGCCCCTGAAAATTCTCGGGTACGGAACTCGATACGAATGCATCAGAGCCGAGGGACCGAATGAAATCGACGGCATCAGGATGGATATCGCTTGCGCAAACCCTGGCCGCGGGCATCGCCTCGTTCAGGAATCGCGTTACGCGGCCATACCCGGACGCAAAATCGAGAATGGAAAAGTCTTCGCGCGAAGGACGATGCGCCTGCAGCCAATCTCGGATGATATGAGCCGAGGCCCGGCCGCCCTGGATATACGAACGAGCCGCATGAGCTTGATCATGTTCAGGAGAAATCTTGCGCTCGTGCCAGTAGATGAAATCACGATCGTGAATAGTGCCGTCCACACCAAATTCGGATGCCATATTCTTGGCAATCCTCTGGTGCTCATCGGGAATGGAACCCCAGTCCGTCATGGTTTCCCCTCATAGAGACCTATAGCCTAAATGAAAGATCCGCTTCGTAAGCATGAGTCTACGACGAAAGCTTCACTCAAATCTCTTCTGAATTCAATTGTATTGATGAAGCTCGATGGAATTAAAAAAATATGATACGTGACATTTTTCTTACGCACGTTGTTATGACCTTGAAACTCAGACCTCTCATCGGCAAAGGATATCCATTATACCCGTTAAAACGCAAGACAATATCGTCTTCTTACATGAGCTATCTTTGCTCGTAGGGCTGAGCTAGGGTCGAGAACGTATGGCGGGGCGCCTTCACCCGGAGTTATCAACGGTGAAAGAATCGCGCTTGCGCCCCCTTTTGGCAGAGGCTATAGCGCCCTCCTCGCCGGAGCCGATGGGTTCCGCCGGAAGGGCGCGTAGCTCAGCGGGAGAGCACTACCTTGACATGGTAGGGGTCACAGGTTCGATCCCTGTCGCGCCCACCATCCCCAGATGACTGGGATGGTTGAGAGAAACAGCGGCCTTTCGTGGAGGCCTCGTTCCTTCGATCTGAAAGTTGCCTGCGCAACGCCGCGCGGACCGGGTCCGGCGGGGTTTTCGTCGCCACGGACGGGGGCCCAGGGCCCTGACGGTCACGCGCCAGGCTGCTCAACCGCCGCTGGCAGAGCCAAGCCCGGACATGTCCGTTTTTCGCGCAGACGCCGCCCCTTGCTCGGGCCGCTGCCGAAGCGCATCCCCTACGGCCTCGGGCACCGGCTCCGCACATGTGCCCGAACACTCCCCCTGTCGCGCCGGGCAGGAGCCGTCCCGTGCGGACCACCGACGTCGAGGCCTTCGTCCGCGAGGTTCTGCTCCTCGCGGCACCTGATGCGCTAAACCCGATCCTTGCGCGCCTGCCGACCGCCCCCCCGCGCAGCAGCGCGGCGACAGGGTGATGGCCGTAGCTTCCGTACCCGGACACCAGGGCGATGACGGACGGCGCGGGCCAGTACGGCCCTCGCCGCCCGGCATGGCGGGCGGCCTTCGGCGACGCCCGATGCCGCGAGGATCGCGATCGGGCCGGCCTCAGGCGGCAGAGGTATGCTGCGAGACCGCCGCGAGGGGCGGGGCATGTCGCAGGTCGGGCGGCGTCTTGAAATCCCGGGCGGCGCCGCGGGACGCCTGGACGCCGCGCGGAAAACCGCTGCGATCCTGGTAGGATCTCTGCCGACCCACCTTACGGCTGTGCCGTGCCGTGCTGGACCGAGCATCGATCAGATCGATCGCCGTGATGCCGACCAGCAGTGCCAGGGCGATGCCGACATTGTCGCGCTTCGGGTTGTCGGACCGCAGCGCCGTCAACACCGTCGCGATGTCGAGGCCGTCGCCTGCGACCCGGCTCCAGAGGCCGAGATTCTTGTCGACGGAGAGCGAGAGGATGCCGCTCCCGATCTCGCGGGCTCCATAGACGCGTACCAGGGCCTCCTTCCCCTCCATCCCGAGCGCCTGCGTGATACGCCGGGGCGCCAGGAGCTCGGTCAGGCCGAGGCCGAGACTGAACCAGCCGAGCGCCTTGGCGAGGCTGTCGGGCACGCCGCGCGAGCTCGGTCCGGAATGGATGACCTTCGGATCGCCCTCGGACCGCGTGATGTTCGAGAGGCTCGTGATGCTCAAGATGTTCGTCATGATCTCTCTCTCGAAATGTCAGGGGTTGAGAACGACCTTGATGCAGCTGTCCTGCTTGTCCCGGAAGGTCCGGTACATCTCGGGTCCCTGGTCGAGCGGGACCTCGTGCGTGATGACGAACGAGGGATCGATCTGCTCCTCCTCGATCCGGCGCAGGAGATCGGCGGTCCAGCGCTGGACGTGGGTCTGGCCCATGCGGAAGGTGAGGCCCTTATTCATGGCCGCGCCCATCGGGATCTTGTCGACCAGGCCGCCGTAGACCCCCGGGATCGAGATCAGGCCGCCCGGTCGACAGACGTAGATCATCTCTCGCAGCACGTGCGGCCGGTCGCTTTCGGCCAGCAGGATCTGCTTGGCCCGGTCGTAGACCGTGTCCGGCATGGTGGGCGTGACGTGGCTTTCCATGCCGATGCAGTCGATGCACTTCTCCGGGCCCTCGCCCTCCGTCAGCTCGTTGAGCCGTTCGACGACGCTCTCCTCGTCGAAATTGATGGTGATGGCGCCCGCGGCCTCGGCCATCTCCAACCGCTCGGGAATATTGTCGATGGCGACCACCTGCTCGGCGCCCAGGAGGATGGCCGAGCGGATCGTCATCTGGCCAACCGGACCGCACCCCCAGATCGCCACGGTATCGGTCGGCTGGATGTCCGCCTGCACGGCCGCCTGCCAGCCGGTCGGGAAGATGTCCGAGAGGAACAGGAGCTTCTCGTCCGGGATGCCCTCCGGCACCTTCTGGACGGTCGTATCGGCGAACGGCACGCGCAGATACTCGGCCTGGCCGCCGGGATAGCCTCCGGTGAGGTGCGAGTATCCGAACAGCCCTGCGGTGGCATGACCGAAGACCTTGTCGGCGAGGTGCTTCTTGCGGTTGCTCTTCTGGCACACGGAGAAGTAGCCGCGCTTGCACTGATCGCACTCGCCGCAGACGATGGTGAAGGGCACTACGACCCGATCACCCTTCTTCAGCTTCCCTTTGACCCCGCGGCCGGTCTCGACGACTTCGCCCATCGTTTCATGACCCAGGACGTCGCCGGGCAGCATGGCGGGAATGAAGTTGTGGAACAGGTGCAGGTCCGAGCCGCAGATCGCGCAACTCGTGACCTTCACGATCACGTCTCGCCCGTCCTCGATTTCCGGATCGGTGACGGTATCGCAGCGAATGTCCTCTTTCCCGTGCCAGACCAAAGCGCGCATGGCTTTCTCCCGTCGCCTAGATGCGGAAGTCGAGTTCCAGATTTCTTAATCTAGGTAAGCCATGCCCCGGTCAGGCTGATGGCTGAGCTTGTATTCGGAACGCGTCAGGCTCTCGTCGAAGGTGCGTCAACTACACTTGGAACGCGTATCACACGGGTCCAACTACGGCAGGGCCTGATAGTTTCCGATGAGATCATTTTGATTTCAGAGAAGGAACACAGGGCGAACGCGACTTTCATGCCCATATCCGCAGCGATAACATGCGTTAGTGCTCTATGATTTCCCTTGGACTGGCGATCGCTGCGGATCGCTCCCGTCTGGCGAGGAGAGGGATCGTCGGCCACGACGTCACGGCCGGTGCTGCCGCGAAGGCGACAGCTCTTTCGGGTCAGCCCCGAATGGCGCCCGACACGAATTCGGGCCGCTCACAGTCACCCGCGACGTCGCGGTTCGCATCCACGGTCTGGGATCGGCCGATCCGCCTCACCCGGCGGGCGGGGTGAGCACGAGCTTGCCCTTGGTCGGCGCGCTCTGGTTGCGGGTGCTGGTGCAGGCGTACTCGTAGGTGCCCGCGCCCATGGTGCGCAGGCGGAGCGTGCCCCGGCCGTTCTGCTTCACCGTGAAGCCCTTCTCGCTCATCACATGGCCGAGGTCGCCGTCGTGATGGAGGACGCGTCCGTTCTCGAACTGCTCGCCCATGGTGAGGACGACCGGCGCGTCGGCGGTGCTGGCGATCGTCAGCGCGACGTTCGTGTCGGCCGGAAGCCGCAGCTCGTTCGGCTCGCAGACCGGCTTGCCGTCCTTGAGCGAGATCGCAAGCTCCGTCGGCGGCATCGCGTCGGAGGCGGGCGGCGGCAGCGGCTTGCCCTGCGCGAGGGTGGGTCCGCCGAGGATCGACAGCGAGGCGATGCAAAGTCCGAGACGTGCCATCCGCATGGGGTCCACTCCGAGCGATCAGTCACCGGAGGAATCGAGCGGAAGACGACAGGTTTCCGGGCTGCGCGCACGCGTCGCGACGCGTGGCCGACGGCCGTCCTGCGCCGGGAGGCAAAGCTGCGCTGCCGGGCGCGATCCGAAATGCCCAGAAAACGAAAGGGCTCGCGATCGGGGATCGCGAGCCCGGGAAGCGGTGCCGCCCTGATCGCTCAAGCCGCCTGGGCGGGCGTGTCGTAGAAGCGGCCGCCGCGCTCGGCCATGTCGAGGAGGTTCTGCGGGACGGCGAAGCGCGCGCCGTGCCTGGCCTCCAATCCCCGGGCGATCTCCACGAAGCGCTTCGCGCCCATGAAGTCGATGTAGGAGAGGGCGCCGCCGGTGAAGGGCGCGAAGCCGAAGCCGAGGATCGAACCGACATCGGCCTCCCGCGGGTCCGTGACCACACCCTCGCCGACCGTGCGGGCCGCTTCCAGCGCCTGCACCACGAGGAAGCGGTGCTTCAGCTCGGTCACGTCGAGGCTGTCCGGGTCGAGGCGCTCCGGCTGGAATTCGGAGAGGCCCGGCCAGAGCCGCTTCGGCGCACCCTCGGGGTAGTCGTAGAAGCCCTTGCGGTTCTTGCGGCCGAGCCGTCCGTGTCCTTCCACGAGGTCGGTCAGGAGCTTCTTCTGGCGCTGGTCGACGGCCTCCGGGCCGAGCTGCGCCTCCGCGGCGCGGGCGATCTTGAGGCCGAGGTCCAGGGCGACCTCGTCGTTGAGGGAGAGCGGCCCGACCGGCATGCCGGCCATGCGGGCGACGTTCTCGATCATCGCAGGCGGCACGCCCTCGAGCAGCATCTTGTGGCCTTCGAGGAGGTAGGCAGTGACGCAACGGTTGGCGAAGAAGCCTCTGCTGTCGTTGACGACGATCGGCGTCTTGCGGATGGCCCGCACGTAGTCGAGGGCGGTCGCGATCGCACGGTCGCCGGTGGCGCCGCCCTTGATGATCTCGACGAGCATCATCTTCTCGACGGGCGAGAAGAAGTGGATGCCGACGAACTGCTCCGGCCGGGCGCTCGCCTTGGCGAGGCCGGTGATCGGCAGCGTCGAAGTGTTGGAGGCGAAGATCGCGTCCTCACGGATCACGGCCTCGACACGCGCGATGACCTCGGCCTTCACCTTCGGATCCTCGAACACCGCCTCGATCACGAGGTCGCAATCCTTCAGGTCGGCGTAGTCGGCGCTCGTGGCGATGCGGGCGAGCAGCGCGTCGCGGTCGGCGGTCTTGGCGCGGCCGCGGTTGATCTGGTTGGTGACGAGGGTATGCGCGTAGGCCTTGCCCTTCTCGGCGGCCTCCGCCGACTGGTCGACGAGCACGACCTCCATGCCGGCATTGGCCGTCACGTAGGCGACGCCCGCGCCCATGAAGCCGGCGCCGACGACGCCGACCTTGCGGATCGCGGTCTGCGGGACGTCCTTCGGGCGGCGGGCGCCCTTGTTCAGCTCGCCCATGGAGATGAACAGCGTGCGGATCATCGCCGCCGCCTCGGTGGTGCGCAGGATGTTGGCGAAGTACCGGCTCTCGACCCGCAGGGCGAGGTCCATCGGCAGCTGCAGGCCCTCGTAGACCGAGGCCAGGATGGCCTTGGCGGCGGGGTAGTTGTCGTGGGTCTCGCGGCGGTAGATGGCGTTGGCCGGCGGCCAGATCATCATGCCGGCGGGCGAGTAGACCTTGCCCGAGGGCGCCTTGAACTTCGGCACGTCCCAGGGGGCCACGGCCGAGCCGCCGCCCTTGATCCAGGCCTTGGCCCGCTCGACGATCTCGGCCTTCGGGGCGACGTCGTGGACAAGGCCCATGCCCTTGGCCATCGCCGGGCGGATCTGCTCGCCCTTGAACAGCATCTGCAGGGCGTCGCCCGTCTGCATCAGGCGCGCGACCCGCTGCGTTCCGCCGCCGCCGGGGAAGAGGCCGACCTTGATCTCGGGAAGGCCGACGCGGGTCTTCTCGTCGTCGGAGACGACCCGGTGATGGCAGGCGAGCGCCAGCTCGAAGGCGCCCCCGAGACAGAGCCCGGTGACGGCCGCCGCGAAGGGCTTGCCGCAGGTCTCGAGCTTGCGGAACACCAGGGAGAGCCGACGGGAGCCGCCGAAGAGCGCCTGCATGGCCGCCTCCTCGCCGCTCTCCCGCTTCATGCGCTCGAAGGTGCCCCCCAGGCTCTGGAGCATGGTGAGATCGGCGCCGGCGGAGAAGTTGTCCTTCCCCGAGGCGATGACGCAGCCCTTGATGGCGGGGTCGGCCACAACGGCGTCGACGATCTTTTCGAGCTCGTCCATCACCTCCATGGAGATGACGTTCATCGAGCGGCCCGGCATGTCCCAGGTCGCCAGCGCGATCCCGTCGGCGTCGGTCTCGAAGCGGAAGTTCGTCAGGTTCATCGCTGGTCCTGGGGTTCGAGAGCCTTGAGGGATCGCGCCGGGCCTGCGCTCAGCGCGGCGGCATCGGCGCGGGGGAGGGGCCCTTGTCGCCGGCCGCGGCGACGGAGAGCATGTTGATGAGCTTGGCGACGGCGTTCTGCGAGATGCCGGTCACGGTGGAGTTCGGGTCGGCGTTGATCGCCTGGAACTTCTGGTAGACCTTGTCGTCGTAGATGCCGTTCAGGTGCTTCAGCTCGTCGAGGCTGAACTTGTCGGCGTATTCCTTCGACAGACCCTCGACCATGACGTCGCGCTGGCGGCCGAACTCGGCGTTGATCTCGGTGCGGACGGCGGTGGCCTTGTCGTCCGGCATCGCGGCCACGGTCTTCTCCAGGGCGCCCGCGAAACCGGTCTCCAGGTTCTTGATGACGGTCTTCTGTACGAGGGTCTTGGCCTCGGCGAGCTTGTCGGCCGCCTCGTCGGCGCGCGCCGTGAGAGGCAGGGTCACCGCGGAAATAGCGAGGGCGGTCGTCAGGCAGAGCGTGGCGAGGAGGCGGTTCATCGGGGCGTTCTCTCCGGGTGGTTCCTGAGCCGGCCGCCCGCGGGGGCTTGGCCGGCGCGCCCTCTTACAGCCTTCCGCCGGGATTGGGACACGCCCCGCCGAAGGCCGCCCATCACACCCGCTCGATGATCGTGGCGGTGCCCATGCCGGCGCCGATGCAGAGGGTGACGAGCGCCCGCTCCTTGCCGGTGCGCTCCAGCTCGTCCAGCACCGTGCCGAGGATCATCGCGCCG
This sequence comes from Methylobacterium jeotgali, assembly GCF_022179345.1. Lineage (GTDB taxonomy): Bacteria > Pseudomonadota > Alphaproteobacteria > Rhizobiales > Beijerinckiaceae > Methylobacterium > Methylobacterium jeotgali. The sequence goes on from NZ_BPQR01000042.1 coordinate 31,023, forward strand.
GTGGCGCCGAGCGGATGGCCCATGGAGATGGCGCCGCCATTGACGTTCACCTTGGCCGGGTCGAGGTCGAAGGCCTGCTGGAAGCGCAGCACTACGGAGGCGAAGGCCTCGTTGATCTCGAAGAGGTCGATGTCTGAGAGCTGCATCCCGGCCCGGGCCAGGACCTTCTTCGTCACGTCGACGGGTCCGGTGAGCATCAGGGCCGGATCGGAGCCGATATTGGCGAAGGCGCGGATCCTCGCACGCGGCTTGAGGCCCGCACCGTCGCCGGCCTCCCGCGATCCGATCAGCACCGCGGCGGCGCCGTCGACGATGCCCGAGGAGTTGCCGGCGTGGTGGACGTGGTCCACCGCCTCGACGTCGGGATGCGCGTCGATCGCCACCGCGTCGAAGCCGCCCATCTGGCCCATCTGCACGAAGGAGGCCTTGAGCTGCCCGAGGGACTGCATGTCGGTCGAGGGCCGCATGTGCTCGTCCCGGTCGAGCAGGGTGAGGCCGTTCACGTCGCGCACCGGCACGACCGAGTCTTTGAACAGGCCGGCCTCCCAGGACTTCGCCGAGCGCTTCTGCGACTCGACGGCATAGGCGTCGCAATCGTCGCGGGTGAAGCCGTACTTGGTGGCGATGAGGTCCGCCGAGACCCCCTGCGGCATGAAGTAGGACTTCACGGCGATGGCCGGATCGACCGGCCAGGCGCCGCCGGAGGCGCCGAGGCCGATGCGGCTCATCGATTCGACGCCGCCGCCGACCGTCATGTCGTGCTGGCCCGACATCACCTGCGCGGCGGCGAAGTTCACGGCGTCGAGGCCGGAGGCGCAGAAGCGGTTGATCTGCACGCCGGGGACGTGGATGCCGTAATCGGCCACCAGCGCCGCGGCGCGGGCGATGTCGCCGCCGGCCTCGCCCACGGGATCGACGCAGCCGAGGACCACGTCGTCGACGCGCCTGGTGTCGAGGCCGTTGCGGTCCTTGATCGCCCGCAGCGCCGTCTCGGCGAGGCGCAGCGCCGTCACCTCGTGGAGGGCGCCGTCCGGCTTGCCGCGGCCGCGGGGGGTGCGGACGTGATCGTAGATGTAGGCGTCGGCCATATGAGCCTCCAATTAGCGCAACAGGACCCAAACACCGCGCGGACTGTCGTCGACTGGCAGCAGTCGACGCTCATTCCTCAGTACGTTTGCAGCCCACCGCATTTCGTATTGCCACGTGTAGAAGCGATCACCCGATCCCTTAAGATCAGATTCGTGCTTCTCCCAAATGTGTTTTGCCACTTGGACGATCGTAGCCTTACCACCGTAATGGCTTATCGCAGCGACAACAGCTTCCTTTAGATCGTCCTTCGTCAAAGTCAGTCCCCGTCAGAACGCCTCGACCGGCAGCGCCATCGTGGTCTCGGCGCCGGCCTTGATGCGGGCGAGCCGCAGCGCCGTCTCGGGCAGCATCCGCTCCATGTAGAAGCGGCCGAGGGTGCGCTTGGCCTCCCACACCGCCTTGTCGCCGGTGCCGGCCGCGGCGTTGGCGTCGGCCGCCTTCACGATCCGGCCCCACATGTAGCCGATCGCCACGAGGCCGAGGAGGTGCATGTAATCGGTGGCGCCGGCGCCCGCGTTGTCGAGGTTGGCCATGGCGTTCTGCATGAACCACATCGTCGCACCCTGGAGGTCGTTGAGACTCGCCTGGAGCGGCGCGGTGAAAGGCTTCATCGCCTCGTCCTCGCCGTGGTCCTTGATGAAGGTCTGGACCTCGCCGAGGAAGGCCATCATCGCGCGGCCGCCGTCCTTCGGGAGCTTGCGGCCGATGAGGTCCATGGCCTGCACGCCGTTGGCGCCCTCGTAGATCATGGCGATGCGGGCATCGCGCACGAACTGCGACATCCCCCATTCCTCGATGTAGCCGTGGCCGCCGAACATCTGCTGCGCCTCGACGGCGTTGGCGAAGCCCTTGTCCGTGAGCACGCCCTTCACCACCGGGGTCATCAGGCCGAGATGGTCGTCGGCGGCCTGCCGCTCCTTGGCGTCGGGCGAGCGGTGGGCGATGTCGGACTGGAGGGCGGTCCACAGCACCAGGGCGCGGGCGCCCTCGTTGAAGGCGCGGATGCCCATGAGCGTGCGGCGCACGTCCGGGTGGACGATGATCGGGTCGGCGGCCTTCTCAGGCGCCTTGGCGCCGGTGAGCGCGCGGCCCTGGAGCCGGTCCTTCGCGTAGGCGAGCGCGTTCTGGTAGGCGACCTCGGACTGGCCGAGCCCCTGCACGCCGACGGCCAGCCGCGCCTCGTTCATCATCACGAACATCGCGGCGAGGCCGCGGTTCTCCTCGCCGACGAGCCAGCCCTTCGCCCCGTCGTAGTTCATGACGCAGGTCGAGTTGCCGTGGATGCCCATCTTGTGCTCGATCGAGCCGCAGGACACGCCGTTGCGCGCGCCGACCGAGCCGTCCTCGTTCACCAGGAACTTCGGCACCACGAAGAGTGAGATGCCCTTGGTGCCCGCCGGCGCGCCCTCGATGCGGGCGATGACGAGGTGGACGATGTTCTCGGAGAGGTCGTGCTCGCCCGCCGAGATGAAGATCTTGGTGCCGGTGAGGCTGTAGGAGCCGTCGCCGTTCGGCACGGCCTTCGTCTTGAGGAGGCCGAGATCCGTGCCGCAATGGGGCTCGGTGAGGTTCATGGTGCCGGTCCAGGCGCCCTCGACCATCTTCGGCAGGTAGGTCTGCTTCTGCTCCTGCGAGCCGTGGACGAGGAGCGCCGCGATCGCCCCCTGGGTGAGGCCCGGATACATGCCCAGGGCGAGGTTGGCGCCGGAGACGAATTCCTGGATCGCGGTGTTGAGCGTGTGCGGCAGGCCCTGGCCGCCGAACTCCTCGGGGACGGAGAGGCCCATCCAGCCGGCCTCGGCGTAGGCGTCGTAGCCGGCCTTGTAGCCCTTCGGGGTTGTGACGGAACCGTCCGCGTTGCGCCGGCAGCCCTCCTGGTCGCCCGAGAGGTTGAGGGGCGCGAGCACGGTGTCGGCGAGCTTGCCGCCCTCGGTCAGCACGGCCTCGACCACGTCGGGCGAGGCGTCGGCGAAGCCGGGCAGGTTGTCGCGGCTGTGGAAGCCGAGAACGTCCCTCAGCAGGAACAGCACGTCTTCGACCGGGGCGCGGTAGCTCGGCATCTGACATCCTCCACGGCGTCGCGCGGTCGCCGGATCCACCGCGCCGCTCGTTAGTTCATATGTAAACTATCTCGCCGGGGCGGCGCAAGGGGTACCGAGGCGAATCGGCCATTCCCGAATTGGTCCGCCGTTTAACGCGACGTTTACCAAGAACTTTAATCATCCCGCCGAGCGACCGTCGGAGGCGCCTCTCGGGATACAACCCCAAGTGGCATTTTCGGACCCGGCCGCGGATGATGCCGCTCGAAGGTCACGATCATGAGACGCCACGCGACGCCGAGCCTCGACAACCTGGATCCCGAGGTCCTCGCGGCCGCGCGGGATGTCGCCAAGCGCGCCGGGGTGCCCGTCGAGACCTGGATCGCCTCCGTCATCCCCTCCGAGAAGGCGCCGGCCCGACGCCGCCGTCCGGCTGCGGCCCAGAGCCAGGCTCCCCTCGCACCGGCTAAGACGCAGGCCGCGCCGCCGCCCGCCGCGAATCTCGACGGCCTCCTCGACGCGCTGCTCGGGCGCCTCGACACGATCGACCGCGCCATCGCCGACGAGCGCGAGGCGGCCCAGTTGGAGGCCGAGCATCGCCTCGCCGCCATCGAGGCCCGGATGAGCGCGCTCGCCGGGAACGCCCCGTCCGCCGCGCTCTCCGATCGCCTCTGCGCCATCGAGGCGCGCATGGGCGAGATCGGCCAGCAGCTCGCCGCCCGGCCGGGCCGGCGCGGTCGCGGGGCCAGCGTCGAGATCCGCGAGGTGGTGGAGGAGATCCGCCAGCGCCAGCGCCAGATCGGCGCGCCCGAGTCGGACGAGGGCATCGTCGCGGCCATGCGCCGCGACCTCGCCCGCCGCCTCGACGTCTCCGAGGAGCGCTCCTCCTCCGCGGTGGCCGTCGCGGAGCTGCGCGACGAGATCCTGCGCCTGCGGCAATCCGTGGGCACGCTGGCCACCGGGCGCGACGTCGGTGCGCTGGAGCATTCCATCAAGGCCCTGGCCGAGGACGTGCGCAAGGCCCGCGAACCCGCCGACCTCGAGGCGGTCACCGCCCCGATCGAGGCCATGCGCGCCCGCGTCGACGCCCTCGCGGACGACGTGTCGGAGACGGTCTACGCCCGTATCGCCGGCGAGGCCGAGCGCCTCACCGCCCGCGTCGAGGCCGCCATCGCCGAGAGTCGCGGCGCGAGCGCCGACGGCGACGCCGTCGCGGGGCTGTCGCGGGAGCTCGAGGAGACGCGCAACGCGGTGGCGAGCCTCGCCGGCCCCGAGCGGGTGCAGGGCCTCGTGCAGGCGGTGCAGGGGTTGAGCGGTCAGGTCGAGGAGCTGCGCACCGGCTTCGCGAAGCAGGCCGCGGCGGAGGTCGCGGGCCTGCGTCCGCTGCTGGAGGAGATCCGGTTCGGGATCGGCAACCGTCCGCTCTCCGAGGAGGTCGCCGCGCTGGCGGCCAAGCTCGATACCCTGCAGGGCGGCCAGGGCGGCCTCGACGCCGGCCAGTCCCGCGCGATCCTCGGGCGCATCGACGCGCTCGCCGACAAGGTCGATCAGGTCAGCGCAGAGCCGGTCGGGCAGCTCCTCGATCGCCTGGAGAGCCTCGGCGCCCATCTCGGACGCGGGTCCGACAAGGAGATCACCGCGATCCAGTCGATGCTGCGCAGCCTCGCCGAGAAGGTCGACGGGGTCGGCCGCCAGTCTGGCGGCGCGGCGCTCGACGCCCTGGAGCGGCACGTCCTCGACCTCGCCGAGCGCGTCGACGCCCGCGGCACCGATCCGGCCATCGTCGCCCTCCAGCGCAGCATGGGCGACCTGATGGGCCAGGTCTCCGCCCTTCGCCAGGAGGCGGCCACCGTCGGCACCGCCGGAACGGGCGGAAACCGCGAGTTCGACGCCCTGCGCAGCGGCATCGCTGAACTCCAGGCTCGGCAGAACGCCTCCGAGGAGCGCATGCAGGCGACCCTCGACGGGGTGCACGCCGCCATCGAGCGCCTCGCCGGACGGATGTCGGCGGAGACGGCGCCGGCCGCCCTGGACGAGCGGCTGAAGTCCACCGTCCGCGTGCAGCCGCCGCGCAGCCGGCGCGGCAACCGCGACGAGGCGCTGCCCGCCCTCGACACGCCCGCCGCCGAGCGCCTCTCCGACGACCGCCTGGCCGAGGAGTTGCTGGAGCCCGGCGCCGGCCGCCCCGGCCGCAGCCGCGGAACGCCCGAGGCCGAGCCGGCCGAGAGCCAGGGCGACATCAAGACGAGCTTCATCGCCGCCGCCCGCCGCGCCGCTCAGGCGGCCCAGGCCGAGATGGCGAGCGAGGCGGCGGAAGCCGCGGTTCGCCCCGGCCGTCCCCAAGCGGCCCGTCTCGGCGGGCTGGCCGAGCCGCCCCGGCGCGGCGCGGCGCTCCGCGCGGCGATCGACAAGCGCCGCAAGCCGCTGCTCCTCGGGCTCGCCGCCATCGTGCTGCTGCTCGGAGCCCTCCAGGCCCTGACCACGGACCCCGCAACGCCGCCGGCCGCGCCGAGCCGTCCGCCCGTGGCCGAGACCCGGCCCGCGCCGGAGGTTCCCCCGGCGCCCTCCCGTCAAGCCGCCGAGAAGGCGCAGACCTCCGGCGAGGCCGGCGCGGAGACGAAGGCCGAGGACGGGCGCCCGCCGATCGCGGATCCGCAGACCACCCAGGCGATCACCGAGGGCCAGCAGTTCAAGCCGGCCGCGAAGGCCGCCGGTGCGCTGCCGGCCGTGGCGGGGATGCAGACCCTCTCGGGCGACCTCGCCGGGCTGCCGCCGGGCCTCGCGACCCTCAAGCAATCGGCGCTCGCCGGCGACGGGGCGGCGGTGTTCGAGCTCGCCGTGCGCGCCGCCGACGCCCGGGGCATGCCCCGCGACCTCGGCCTCGCCGCGAAGCTCTACGAGAAGCTTGCCCAGGCGAACTACGCGCCGGCCCAGTACCGCCTCGCCGGGCAGTACGAGAAGGGCTCCGGCGTGGCCCGCGACCTCGCCCAGGCGAAGCTATGGTACGGCCGCGCCGCCGAGCAGGGCCACGCCCGCTCCATGCACAACCTCGCGGTGATCTACGCCGAGAATCCCGGCCCCAACGGCAAGCCGGACTTCGCCTCCGCAGCTTCCTGGTTCCGGCAGGCCGCCGAGTACGGCGTGCGCGACAGCCAGTACAACCTTGCCGTGCTCTACGCCCGCGGCCTCGGCCTCTCGCAGGACCTCGTCCAGTCCTACGCCTGGTTCGCAGCCTCCGCCGCGCAGGGCGACACCGAGGGCGGCCGCAAGCGCGACGACGTGGCCGGCAAGCTCGGGGCGGAAGACCTCGCCAAGGCGAAGGCCATCGTCTCCGGCTTCAAGCCGCGCAAGGCCGACCCGGCCGTGAACGAGCCGCCGGCCCAGAAGGAGGCGCCCATGAGTCTCATCGGCGCACCGGCCCCGAGCGCCTCGCTCTCGAGCTTCACACCGGCCCCGAAGCGCGCCATCTAAGCGCCTCGTAAGCCCGAGCGCCCGGCGGAACCCAGCCGGGCGCCGAGCCGTAGACGACCGGTGGCCGCCCGTTCGGCGGCATCCCGACGGGAGGAGCAATGGCCCGCGGAAGCCCGGTCCCCGTCAGCGCCGTCCTGCTCGGCATCGCCGGGCTGATCCCCTTCCTCGGCTTCGCGGCGCTCGCGGTGAGCGGCAGCGACGGGGGCCTGAGCAACCTCGGTCTCTCCCCGCGCACCATCCTCTCGGCCTACGGGGCGGTGATCGCCTCCTTCCTCGGCGGCATCCGCTGGGGTGCGGCGGCGGCCGGCGGCGGCGGCGGCAAGGACTACGGGATCGCGATCCTGCCCTCGCTCCTCGCCTGGGGGGCGCTCGCGGCGCCGATGCCCTGGGACCTGCGCATCCTCGGCATCCTGGTGCTCGCCTGGGGCGTCGTCGATCTCGACCTGCCCCGGCGCGGCCTCGTGCCCGCTTGGCTCGGCCATCTCCGGCTCGGGCTCTCGACCGTCGCGGGAGCCGCGCTGCTCGTCGCCGCCTGACGCGCGTCAGTCCTTCGCCAGCATGGTCCGGCCGATGGCGAAGATGCGCCCGTCGCCGAGGAGATGCGCGGTGAAGCCCGCCGGGAACAGCGCCTCGAAGGCCGTGTCGCGCACGTTGAGCCCGCCGGTGTAGGCGCCGAAGGCCGGCATCACGAGACGCTTGCCATCGGTGACGAAGCAGCGCCGCCGCACGGCGCGCCCGCGCATTGCGACCTTGCCGCAGGGGTGGAGATGGCCGGCGACCTCGCCCTCGGGGGCGCCGGGTAGGGGCTCGTGGCGCAGCGTCAGCCCGCCGAGGCTGAGCACCTCCGCGTAGCGCCCGCCGACGCCCTCGCTGACGGCGGCGTCGTGGTTGCCGGCGATCCAGACCCAGTCCCGGCCCTCCTGCAGGGCGGCGATCATCGCCCGGTCGCCCGGCGCCATGCGCTCGGGGCCGCGGGCGTCGTGGAAGGAATCGCCGAGCGCCACCACGCAGGCCGGATCGAGCCGCACCACGAGCTCGTGCAGGCAGGCGAGCGTCTCGGCGGTGTCGTAGGGCGGCAGGAACTGGCCCGAGCGGGCGGCGAAGGCCGAGCCCTTCTCGAGATGCAGGTCGGAGACGATCAGGGTGCGGTGCGCCTCGAGCCAGGCGCCCCCGCAGAGGTCGAGGGTCAGGATCTCGCCGGCCAGCGTCAGCTGCGGGGATTTTTGAGTCTTCTCGAGTCTGAGGCCGAGGGCCACGGCAGCATCCCTGTCGAACGATCCGGATCGGTCAGGGGATCTCGAATCGCTCACCCCAGCGCCTCTTCGAGAAGCTGCGCCTCGGCCTCGGCCAGAATCTCGTCGGCCCCCTCGCCGTAGACCCGCTCACGCCCGATCTCGAGCATCACGGAGACGGAGAGGGGCGAGACGCGGTCGAGCGCCCTGTGGATGATTCGCCCCTGGATGCGCTCTAGCATCACGCCGAGGCGCCTCACGTCGAGGAGTCCGGTTGCCGCATCCTGCCGAGCGGCGCGGAGCAGCAGGTGATCGGGCTGGTGCTTGCGGAGCACGTCGTAGATCAGGTCCGTCGAGACCGTGACCTGCCGGCCGGTCTTCTTCTGGCCCGGGTAGCGGCGCTCGATCAGCCCGGCGATCACAGCGCATTGCCGGAAGGTGCGCTTCATCATCGCCGATTCATCGAGCCAGGCCTCGAGGTCGTCGCCGAGCATGTCCTGCGCGAAGAGCGCGTCGAGGAAGCCGGGATCGAGGGCCGCGCGCTCGCTCACGTCCCGCGTCGTCCAGACGGCGATGCCGTAGTCGTTGGCGGCAAAACCCAGGGGCCGCAGCCCCGCCCGCTCCAGCCGGCGGGTGAGCAGCATCCCCAGCGTCTGGTGGGCGAGCCGTCCCTCGAAGGGGAAGGCGGTGAGGTAGTGCCGGTTCGCCCGCGGGAAGGTCTCGACGAGGAGGTCCCGCTCGCCGGGCAGCACCGAGCGGCGCCGCTGCTGGAGCAGGTAGCGCGAGACCTGCTCCGGCAGCCGGTCCCACTCGAACGGGTCGGCGATGAGCGCCCGCACCCGCGCGGCGAGGAAGGTCGAGAGCGGGAACTTCGAGCCGGCGTAGGAAGGGATGGCCGGGTCCGTGCCCGGCCCGGCCCGGGTCGCCATCAGCTCGTCCTCGGCGAGCCCCTCGAACCGCAGCACCTCGCCGGCGAAGAGGAAGGTGTCGCCCGGCGTCAGGGTCTCCGCGAAATCCTCCTCGACCTCGCCGAGGACGCGGCCGGTGCGGGGCACCACCGTTCCGGGGCGGCCCCGGAGCGTGCGGGCGAGGCGCACCTTCACGCGGGGCGCCTCGATGATGGTGCCGACGTTCATGCGGTACTGCTGCGCGACCCGCGCGTCGCGCACCCGCCAGACGCCGTCGGCGCCGCGCAGGATCTTGGCGAAGCGCTCGTAGGCTCGCAGCGCGTAGCCGCCGGTCGCCACGTAGTCGACGACCTGCTCGAACTCTTCCCAGGAGAGCCCTGCGTAGGGCGCGGCGGAGACGATCTCCTCGTAGAAAGCCACCGGCTCGAAGCCCCCGGCGCAGGCCATGCCGAGGACGTGCTGGGCGAGCACGTCGGGCGCGCCGATCCGGGCGTCGGGCGTGTCCTGCGCGGCCTCCTCGACGGCGTCGAGGGCGGCGCGGCATTCGAGCATCTCGAAGCGGTTGCCCGGCACCAGCACCGCCTTCGAGGGCTCGTCCATGCGGTGGTTGGCGCGGCCGATCCGCTGCATGATCCGGCTCGCGCCCTTCGGCGCACCGATGTTGACGACGAGATCGACATCGCCCCAGTCGATGCCGAGATCGAGGGTCGCGGTGCAGACGATGGCCCGCAGCTGGCCCGCCGCCATCGCCGCCTCGACGCGCCGCCGCTGCGTGGCATCGAGCGAGCCGTGGTGGAGGGCGATGGGCAGGCTCGCCTCGTTGATCCGCCACAGCTCCTGGAAGGTGTACTCGGCCTGAAGGCGCGTGTTGACGAAGACGAGCACCATGCGGTGCGCGAGGATCAGGTCGTAGATTGCCGGCATCGACTGCCAGGCGGTGTGCCCGGAGAGCGGCAGCGTCGCGTCGATCTCCAGCATGGCGAGGTCCGGCCGGGCGCCGCCCTGCACGACGACGAGGTCGGCCATGGGCGGGGACGGGGGTATTCCTCCCCCCTCTGCGGGGGAGGGTGGCCCTCGCGTCAGGGAGGGTCGGGAGAAGGGAGCGCCCTCTCCGGAAACGTCGCTCCCCTCTCCCGACTCGCTACGCGGGCCACCCTCCCTCGCAGAGGGGGGAGGGAGCGCGGGCGTCTGCGGGACGAGATACTTCCGCAGCTCGTCGGGCTCCCGCACCGTCGCCGAGAGCCCGATCGCGGTCAGCCCCGGGCTCAGCCGATGCAGCCGCGCGACGGCCAGCGAGAGCAGGTCGCCGCGCTTCGAGGTGACCAGCGCGTGCAACTCGTCGAGGATGAGGCAGCGCAGCCCCGCGAACAGCGCCTCCGCCTCCCGGTGGGCGATGAGGAGGGCGAGCTGCTCCGGCGTCGTCAGCAGGATGTCGGGCGGCCGCGAGACCTGCCGGGTGCGCTTGTGGGACGGTGTGTCGCCGGTCCGCGTCTCGATGCGCACCGGCAGGCCCATCTCGGCGACCGGCATCTCCAGGTTGCGGGCGATGTCGACGGCGAGCGCCTTGAGCGGCGAGACGTAGAGCGTGTGGAGCCCCTTGCCGCGCCGCTCCCCGCCCGCGAGCGAGACGAGGCTCGGCAGGAAGCCGGCCAGCGTCTTGCCGGCTCCCGTCGGCGCCACGAGCAGCGCCGAGCGCCCAGCGCCGGCGATGCGCAGGAGGTCGAGCTGGTGCGGCCGGGGCTGCCATCCCCGCCCGGCGAACCAGGCGGCGAAGCGGGGCGGGAGCGGGCTCCCCTCGGCCGGATCGCCGCTCAGGCGAGCGCCGTGAGGAAGCGGTCGATCAGCTCCAGCGCCCGCTCGCTCATCGCGCCGGGGTAGCGGATGAAGACGTGGCAGCCGCCGGGATAGATCGCGGTGTGGCCGCCATTGCCCGCCGCGGCCCAGCGGGCGGACATGTAGAGCGTGTCGTCGAGGAGCGGATCCGCGGTGCCCACCGTGAACAGGGCCGGTGGCAGGCCCTTCAGCTCCGCGTAGATCGGCGACACGTCCGGCCGGCGGCGCTCGACGCCGGCGCGGACGTAGTCGTCGGCGAAGCGCGTCAGGTCGCGGGTGTTCACGACGAGGCGCTCCTCGCCCCAGTTGCGCACGCTCGGCGTCAGCCCGAGGTCGAAGAAGCCGGCATTGAGGTTGGCGCCGCGGAAGGCGCGAGGCATGCGGTGCCGATCGCGCAGGCGCAGCAGCACCATCACCGCAAGATGGGCGCCGACCGACTCGCCGCCGATGGTCAGCGCCGTCACGCCGAGCTCCGCCTTGCCGGGGCCGGCGAGCCAGAGGGCGGCGGCCTCGCAATCCTCGAGCGCGGCGGGGTAGGGATGCTCCGGCGCCAGCCGGTACTCGACCGAGAGGCAAACGAAACCGCAGCGGTCGGCGATGCGCTCCAGCCACGGGTCCTGCTCGTCGGCAGAGCCCCAGACCCAGCCGCCCCGGTGGATGTGCAGGTAGGCCCCCCGCGGCGCCTTGCCGGGAGCGAGCTTAGGCCGGATCACGCGCAACTGCAGCGGTCCGCCGGGGCCGTCGATCGTGAGCATCTCGGCGCGGGCGCTGCGGGGCATCGCGGGCGAGGCCTGCGTGCCGCGGCGGCGGCGGGCGCGCACCTCGGCGATCGGCAGGGACCAGGGGTCCTCCTGCGCCGCATGGGCCGCGACGATCTCCTCGTTGAGGCGCTTGGTCTCGGGATCGATCGCCGCCGGATCGAAGAGGGCGTGGTCGATCATGCGGGTGCCGTCATGGCTGGATTCATGGCTGGCATCGGTCTCGTCCCGGTTTCATGCCGTCTTGTCGCGATGCCGCCGGGCGAGGCAAGAGCCGGCCGCTGCGCAGAGATCCGCTTTTGCACAATGCTCTGGCGGCCGTCCGGCAGTTCCCGCCATCTTGGCCCGGAGCGGTGCCGTTGCCATCTCGTCCCGGCGGGCAGGAACGCTCAACGCCGCAACCGGCGCGCGGTTTCCGGACGACCTGTGACGCGGGCGTCACGTTTCCGCCGGGTTCGGGCCGGGATACGGGCCTAGGGTGCGGGGCATCGGGTGAAGGATTCGGGGATCGTGGAGCATTTCCAGCAGCGGCCGCCGCAGGCGGCCTATCCCGGGCGCGACGGGCGCGGATCGGGCCTGCGGCGCTTCATCGGCGGCTCGCCGGCCGCGGTATTCCTGCGGCTCCTGTTCCTGTCGGTCCTGGTCGGCGCGGTGCTGGCGATGCTCGGGCTGACGCCGGAGCGCCTGTTCTGGCACGCCTACGAGACCATCCGGGCCCTGTTCGACCTCGGCTTCGAGACGCTCCACGATTTCGGCCGCTGGATCCTGGCCGGCGCGGTCATCGTGGTGCCGATCTGGCTGATCTCGCGCCTCTTCGCCGCCCGCTGAACGGGATGCCATGACCACTCCGCTCCCCGTGACGGGCCGGCGCGTCCTCGCGCTCGCCCTGCCGATGACGCTCGCCCACGTCACGACGCCGCTCCTCGGCTTCGTCGGCGCGGCGGTGATCGGGCGGCTCGGCGACGCGGCGCTGCTCGGAGCGGCAGCGCTCGGCGCGGTGATCTTCGACGCGATCTTCTGGTCCTTCGGGTCGCTGCGCATGGCGACCGCCGGACTCACCGCGCAGGCGGTCGGTGCCCGCGACGCCGCCGAGGTCGACCGCACGCTCGCCCGCTCGCTCGCTGCCGGAGCCGCCGCCGGGCTCTTGCTCGTGCTGCTTCAGGTGCCGCTCGCGGCGGTCGCCTTCGCGGTTGCCGGCTCCAGCGAGGCGGTGACGGCAGGGCTCGCGACCTACTTCCACGTGCGCATCCTCGCCTCGCCCTTCACCCTGGCGAACTACGCCGTGCTCGGCTCGGTGCTGGGGCGCGGCCGCACCGATCTCGGGCTGGCGATCCAGGTCGCGATCAACCTCGTGAACGTGGGGCTGACGCTGCTGCTGGTGCTCGGCTTCGGGCTCGGGCTGACCGGCGCGGCGCTTGCCACGGTGATCGCGGAGGCCTCGGGCCTGATGCTCGGACTCCTCATCCTGGCGCGGCTCGGCTCGCGGCCCTTCTCCGTGAAGCTCGCGGAGGTGCTCGACGGGCCGGCGCTCCGGCGGACGCTCAGCGTCAACGTCGACGTGATCGTGCGCACGCTCGCCCTCGTCGCGGCGATCATAATCTTCTCGGCCCTCGGGGCGCGCTCCGGCGACACCATCCTCGCGGCGAACGCCGTGCTCTGGAATCTCTTCCTGATCGGCGGCTTCTTCCTCGACGGCTTCGCCACCGCCGCCGAGACCCTGTGCGGGCAGGCGGTCGGGGCCCGCGACGAGGAGGCCTTCCGCAAGGCGGCTGCCTTGAGCCTGCGCTGGTGCCTCGGCTTCGGGGTGGCGGTGAGCGCCATCGCCTGGTTCGGGGGCGGCCCCTTCATCGACGCGGTGACGACGAGCCCGGAGGTGCGCGAGGCGGCCCGCCGCTACCTGCCGGCCGCCGCGCTGGCGCCGCTGATCGCGGCGCTGCCCTTCGCCTTCGACGGCATTTACATCGGCGCCACCTGGACGCGCGCGATGCGCGACCTGATGCTCGCCGCGCTCCTCGCCTACGGCGGCATGCTCGTGGTCGCGCGGCTCGGCGAGTTCGGCAACGGCGGCCTCTGGGCGGCCTTCCTCGGCTTCCTCGCCGCCCGGGGCATCGGCCAGGCGCTCGCCTATCCCGGCCTCACCCGCCGCACCTTCCCCGGCGGCGCGCCCGCCTCAGCGGGGATCGCGCCAGGCCGCGCCGCCGACTGAGCCGGTCGCGGCGGGCGCCGCCCGGCGCTCCTCCGCGGCCCGCACCGGACGGCGGACCGGCGCCTCGCTGCGGCGCATGCGGGCCCGGCGATACCTGCGAGGCCGCTCGGTCGAGGAGCCCACCACGCCGCCGACGATGGCGCCGGCCACCGCGCCGATGGGTCCCCCGACGAGCGCCCCCGCCACGGCGCCGCTGCCGACCCCGAGGGTCGTGTTGCTCGCCGCCCGCGCGGGCCCGCCGAGGCAGAGCGCCGCCGCCACCATCGCTCCGAGGCAGATGCCCTTCATGCGTTCTTCCGTCCCTCGTTCACAGGATCCTGTGATCCGCTGTGTCGGCGGAATGGGACGAAACGCGGGCAGCGGCCCCTACAGCTCGCCGGTGAGGAACTGCGCGCGGCCGTTGCCGAAGCTCCAGTCGGCGTCGGAGTTGACGATGCAGGAGACCATCACGTCCGAGGGCGCGATGCCGCAGCGCGCCTCCAGCTTCTCGGTGAGCAGCCGATAGAAGGTCTGCTTGGCCTCCTCGGGGCGGGGCCGCGTGACCATCTGCACCACCACAACGTCGCGGGTGCGGGGGATGCCGAGGCCGGTATCCTCGACGATCATCCGGCTCGGCTTGTGCTCGCTGACGATCTGGTAGCGGTCGCCGGGCGGCACCTTGAAGGCTTCGAGCATCGCCTCGTGGGCGGCGTCGAGCAGGGTCTTCAATGCCTCGTCCGTGCGGCCCTCGACGACGTGGAAATGAAGGAGCGGCATCTCGAACTCTCCGTTGCGGGGCGTGGCGGATCAATGGAGCGGCCTTCCTCCCGCGGCAACCGCCCCCGGAAGGCGCGGATCGCGCTCCAGGGTGTCAAACCGCCCCGATCCTCGCCTGTGCAGATGCGAGAGGGCTGGTGCGCAGCGCAACATCAGCTAGGCTTCCGCCCGACACCGGGCCCGTAGAACCCGGGCGACTCGATCAAGGGAAAACGCCATGTCCGACCTGCGCCTGCGCCGAAGCGTCCTCTACATGCCGGGCTCGAATCTTCGCGCCCTGGAGAAGGCCAAGACGCTGCCCGCCGATTCGCTGATCCTCGACCTCGAGGACGCGGTGGGCGCCGAGGAGAAGGAGCTCGCCCGCGAGCAGGTCTGCGCCGCCGTGCGCAGCCGGGCCTACGGCGACCGGGAGCTGATCATCCGCGTCAACGCCCCGGCCACCCCCTGGGGCGAGGCCGATCTCCGGGCGGCGATCGAGGCGCGGCCCGACGCCATCCTGATGCCGAAGGTCTCCTCGCCGGCCGTGCTCGAGAGCATCGCCAACCATCTCGAGGCCCTCGACGCGCCCGACGACATCGACGTCTGGGCGATGATCGAGACGCCCGCCGCGATCCTCAACATCCACGAGATCGCCAAGGCCCGCCGCGACCGCCGCACCCGGCTGACCTGCTTCGTGCTCGGCACCAACGATCTCGCCAAGGACACCTGGGCCCAGCTCGTGCCCGGCCGCGTGCCGATGCTGCCCTGGATCATGATGTCGCTCGCGGCCGCCCGCGCCGAGGGCCTGACCATCCTCGACGGCGTCTGGAACGACATCTCGGACGTGGACGGCTGCCGCGAGGAGTGCCGCCAAGCCCGCGACCTCGGCTTCGACGGCAAGACGCTGATCCACCCGAACCAGTTGGAGCCCGCCAACACCTGCTTCGCGCCCACCGACGAGGAGGTGCGCCGGGCCCGCCTCGTCATCGACGCCTTCGGCCTGCCCGAGAACGCCAAGCGCGGCGCCATCAAGGTCGAGGGCCGCATGTACGAGCGCCAGCACATCGGCATGGCCAAGCGCGCCGTCACCTGGTCCGAGGCGATCGCCGCCAAGGGGTTCTAGGAGCTCGAAAGGCCGCGGCCCGCGAGAGCGCGGCCGCGGCCTCTCCGATCACCAGCGGTGGTGCCAGCCGCCCCACGGGCGATGATGCCAGCCGCCGCGCCAGCCGGCATGGTGCCACCCGCCCCAGTGGGGACGATGCCAGCCGTAGTGCCAGCGCGGGCCGTAGGCGGGGCGCCAGCCCCAGCGGGGACCGTAGAGGTTCGGCCGGCAGTAGCCGTAGTAGCCGCGGTGGAAGCCGGGACCGCAGCCATCGCGGGCCTCGGCGACCGTGGCGGTGCCGGCGAGGGTTCCGAGGGCGAGAAGGGCCGCTCCGGCCAGTCTCAGATGCATGATCGCCTCCCGTTCCAGAGGGGCCGCGCCTTGCGGCCGCCCATGGAATGCGGAGGCGCTCCGCACCGTTTCAAGATGACGAATCTTTAACCTTCCAGCTCTCCGCCGGCGGCGAGCGCCTCCGCCTCGCCGCCGACCGCCCGCGCGATCGAGCCGAGGCCGGAGGCAGCGAGCCGGGCGGTGAGCCCCTGCTTGATCTCGTCGACGAGACCGGGACCGTCGTAGACGAGCGCCGAGTAGAGCTGCACGAGGCTCGCGCCGGCGCGGATCTTGGTCCAGGCGGCCTCGGCCGAGTCGACGCCGCCGACGCCGATCAGCGGCACCTGGTTGCCGACCCGCAGGCGCGCCTGCGCCAGGAGCCGGGTCGAGGGGCCGAAGAGCGGCCGGCCGGAGAGGCCGCCGGCCTCGGCGGCGAGCCCGGTCTCCCGCAGGGTGGGAGGCCGCGCGATCGTGGTGTTCGAGACGACCAGTCCCGAGACGCCCCGGCGCCCGGCGGTCATGCAGATCGCATCGAGGGCCTCAAGGCCGATATCGGGGGCGATCTTGAGGAGCACGGGCGTCGCAGGGGCCGCCTCGTCCCGAGCCTCCGAGACGCGGGCCAGCAGCTCGTCCAGGAAGGCCTCGCCCTGGAGGTCGCGCAGGCCCGGCGTGTTCGGCGAGGAGACGTTGACGGTGACGAAGCCCGCGAGCGGCGCCAAGCGCTTCGTGCAGGCGACGTAGTCGGCGAGCCGGTCGGCGGATTCCTTGTTGGCGCCGATGTTGACGCCGACGATGCCGGGCCGGTCGCGACGCGCCTCCAGGCGCCGGGCGACGATGTCGAGCCCCTCGCTGTTGAGGCCGAAGCGGTTGATGACCGCGCGGTCGCGGGAGAGGCGGAAGACGCGCGGGCGGGGATTGCCGGGCTGGGGCTCGGGCACCACCCCGCCGACCTCCACGAAGCCGAAGCCGAGCCCGAGGAGGGCGTCGGCGGCGACCGCGCCCTTGTCGAAGCCGGCGGCGAGCCCGACCGGGTTCGGGAAGCGCTGCCCGAACAGGTCGACCGCGAGGCGCGGATCGTCGGCGGCGGGCGCGCGCGGCGGCAGCATCGAAAGCGCCCGCAGGGTGACGGTATGCGCCTGCTCGGGATCGAGCCGGTGCAGGAGCGGGCGGGCGAGGGGGAAGAGCGCGGCGATCACGGCGCGTCTCCATCCGGGAACAGGTGGCGGCCTTCCGGCCCGAGGGGCAGGGGGCGCACGGAGCGGACCGCCGCGACCGGCAGCGGGCCGTAGAGATGCGGGAACAGGTCGCCGCCGCGCGAGGGCTCGTAGCGCAGGGCGTTGCCGAGGGCATCGCCGTCGACGGCAACGAGCAGCAGGCCGTCCTGCCCGGCGAAGTGGCGGGCGGCGGTCTCGCGCATCTGCGTGGCGGTGGAGAAGTGGATGAAGCCGTCCGCGCGGTCGACCTCGGAGCCCTCGAAGCGGCCGGCGGCCTCGGCGGCGCGCCAGAGCGGGGCGGGGCAGATCTTGTAGACGAGGCTCATGGCGGGGCCGACGGGCGGGGAACGGGTTCGGAGCGGCTGCGATAGTCCGCCCCGCCGGCCGCCGCAACGGCGTCAGCGCGTGCGGCTCTCCCGGCGCTGGCGCACCGTCGCCAGGATGGCCTTGTGCGGGACGGGCTCCGGCCCGCCGCTGCGCGCCGCCGGGGGCTCCGCGAGGGGCACGGGCGGCTCCTCGATCACCGGCCGCCGCTCGAGACGCATGACGCTCACCGTGCGCTCGCGCTTGCCGAACAGCGACAGCACGCAGAAGCCGAGCAGGCAGGCGACCGCGAACAGGATCGCTCCGCCGTTCGGCCGCTCCTGCACCATCACGGCGAGGAGGCCGAGGACGGCGAGGGCTGCGGCAAGTCCGCGCGGCGAGAGGGGATCGGACGACATGCCGGTACGGTACGGCCGGCCCCTCACAGCCCCGTGAAAGGGATGGGCCGCATTTGAGCGATTCTTCCACGATGGTGAATCGTTCCGCGCCGGGCGGAACCGATGACGCGGTTCCGCATATCTAGCCGGGACCCGCGATTGCCCACGGCGCAGGTTCAGCATATATTCCTATATGTAGGTCTCCCGTCTCAGGAGGCCGATCAATCCCGAGCCTGCGATGCTGTCCCACGAGCAGATCTGGACCGCGATCGACCGTCTGGCCGAGCGCTACGGTTTCTCGGCGTCGGGGCTCGCCCGCCACGCGGGGCTCGACGCTACGAGCTTCAACCGCTCGAAGCGCGTCGGGGCCGACGGGCGCAAGCGCTGGCCCTCCACGGAATCGGTCTCGAAGGTGCTCGCGGCGACGGGCGCCCAGCTCGACGATTTCCTCCGCCTCATCGAGCCGGGCGAGCGCGTCCGGCGGGCCACGGTGCCCCTCGTCGGCATGACGCGGGCCGGCTCGGGCCGGGTCTTCTCCGACGACGGCGTGCCGGTGGGCGGACCGGGCTGGGAGGAGATCGACTTTCCCGACCTCACCGACGAGCGCGCCTTCGCCGTCGAGGTCCAGGGCGATTCGATGGAGCCTCTCTACCGGGACGGGGACGTGCTCATCGTCTCCCCCTCCGCCGACCTCCGGAAGGGGGACCGGATCGTGGTGCGGCTTGGCAACGGCGAGGTCCTGGCCAAGGAGCTGAAGCGGCGCACGGCCCGCACCATCGAGCTCGCCTCCCTCAATCCCGCCCATCCCGACCGGGTCGTCAATCTCGGCGAGGTCGCCTGGATGGCGCGCGTGATGTGGGTGCGGCAGTAATCCGACGCCTCGGCCGCCTTCCGGGCACGGCGCCCGTCTCCCGCGACGATGGAACGTTCTGAATACGTGGTGGTCATCTAGGAATGCTTCCGACGATCCATCGATCGGTCGGGCAGAGGCGACGTTCCATGTCACCGGCCGGTGAGGTCGAGCCTCGGTCCGATCGCCGGGCCCGGGGCGCCCCGCTTCCCGCGCCCTTCCGTTGCGGATATCCATGACGGGATGGCCCCGGCCGCCCTGCGAGAGGTGACGTGGAACCGCCCCAACCGGATGCCCCCGCCTTGGCCGAGAACGCGCGGGACCCCGCGGCGGACCCCGCCGAGATCGCCCGAAGAGACCTCCTCGCCGCCGCCGCGATTCCCTCCTATCTGGCCGACGCCTCGCGGCCGGGCGCGCCGCTGACCTACGCCAACCCGGCACTCCTCGCCCTCACCGGCCGGAGCGAGGCGGAGCTTCTCGGGCAGGGCATCGGCAGCCTCGCCATGCAGCCCCGCGAGGACATGCCGGACGGCGACTTCCTGGCGCGGCGGGCCGACGGCGCCTCGTTCTGGGCGAGCCTCACGACCGCCGAGCTTCCCGGCACGGGCCTGCGCCTCGGCCACGTCCTCGACGCCAGCCGCCGCCGCGACGCGGAGGATGCGCTCGCTCTGTCCCGGCAGCGGGAGGCGCTGGGGCTGCTCACCAACAGCGTCGCCCATGAGTTCAACAACTTCCTCCAGATTCTCGTCGGCTACATCGACGGCCTGCGCCGCCGCCTCGGGGATTCGCCGGAGCCCTTCGTACAGCGGGCGGTGGTGCGGGCGACGGACGCGGCGGAGCGGGCGACCGTCCTGACCCGCCAGCTCCTCGCCTTCTCGCGTCGGATCGCTCCGGACGTGCGGCCGGTGGACCTCGACGCCCTCGTTGCCGGCTTCGCGGAGCGGCTGCGGCCGATCTTGCCGCCGGGCGTGCGCCTCGAGGTGCAAGGCACGCCGGACCTCCCCAAGGCGCTGAGCAACCCGACGCAGGTCGAACTGGCCCTCGGCCACATCGTCGCCAACGCCTGCGAGGCGATGGCGGGCAGCGGCACGATCACGCTGGCGACCTGCCGGATCGAGAGCGGCGACCGCACGGCGATGGGCTCGCCCTCCGGCTCGGTCGGCCTCGTCGTGACCGATACGGGGCCGGGGATGTCCCCGGAGATGGCAGCCCGGGCGCTCGCTCCCTTCGCGACGAGCCGCGAGGCCGGTCGCGGCGTGGGGCTCGCCATCGTCCACGGCCTCATGAAGCGGCAGAACGGCACCGTCGCCCTCGACAGCCGGCCGGGGGAGGGCACCGGCGTGCGCCTGATCTTTCCCGCGGCGCAGGCGGAGCGGATGCATCATTCATCCATTCGGCCGGACTAAAACGCGCGCGCAGCCGTCTCCATATATGGGAAGCGGCCGCGTATCGCGCCGCTCTGTGACAGGGACCCTCGATGCGCTCCAACACCACGCGACGCCGGTACACCGCCCTGGCGCTCGCCGTCGCAGCGGCGCTCACCGTCTCCGCCCCGGTCGTCGAGGCCCGGCCCGGCGGCGGCGGCAGCGCCGGCTCGCGCGGCAGCCGCACCTTCAACGCGCCCGCCGCGACCCCGACCGCGCCGACGGCGGCGCCGATGCAGCGCACCCAGGCCCAGCCCGGCATGACCAACCCCGGCATGCAGGCGAACCAGGGCCGGCGCTTCGGCGGCGGCTTCTTCGCGGGCCTGCTCGGCGCGGGCCTGCTCGGCGCCCTCATCGGCGGCGGCTTCTTCGGCGGGCTCGGCGGCATCGCCTCCTTCCTCGGCCTGCTCCTGCAGGTCGGCCTGATCGCGGGCCTCATCTTCCTCGCCGTGCGCTTCTTCCGCCGCCGCCAGCAGGGCACCCCGGCCGCGGCCGGCCCGGCGCCCTACGCCCGCAACGATCTCGGCGGCCAGGGTCCCGGCGGGCAGGGCTACGACCAGCGTCCTTCGCCGGCCGGCAACACCGGCATGGGCGGCGGCATCGGCGGGATGGGAATCGGCGCCCAGCGGCCGGCGCAGCAGCGTCCGGTCCAGATCGGCCCGAACGACTATCAGGCCTTCGAGCAGCTGCTCGGCGAGGTCCAGGACGCCTACTCGCAGGAGGACGTGAAGGCGCTGCGCAACCTCGCGACGCCGGAGATGGCCGGCTACTTCGAGGAGGAGCTGCGCGCCAACGCCGCCCGCGGAATCGTCAACCGCATCTCCGACGTGAAGCTCCTCCAGGGCGACCTCTCGGAGGCCTGGGGCGAGGGCGCGCAGGACTACGCCACGGTCGCCATGCGCTACGCCCTCAAGGACGTGAAGCTCGACCGCGCCAGCAACCGCGTCGTCGGCACCGAGCCCTCGGAGGCGACCGAGCTCTGGACCTTCACCCGCCGCCCCGGCGGGGCCTGGACGCTCTCGGCGATCCAGCAGACCGCCTGACCACGGTCGCGACGTCAGACCATCGAGGCCGGTCCGCTCAGCGCGGGCCGGCCTTTCTCATGTCGTCGAGGGCGTTGGCCAGCGCCACGAATCCTTCCACAGGCACCTCCTCGGCCCGCGCGGTCTCCGCGATCCCGACGCCTGCGAGCAGCGAGGCGGGATCGGGGGTGATCCCCTTCAGGCTCTGGCGCAGCATCTTGCGGCGCTGGCCGAAGGCGGCGCGGGTGAGGACCTCCAGCGTGGCGGCGCGGCAGGGCAGGGGCGCGGCGCGCGGCACCAGCCGCACGATGCTGGACGTGACCTTCGGCGGCGGCACGAAGGCCGAGGGCGCCACGTCGAACAGGATGTGGGCGTCCGTCCGCCAGCCGCAGAGCACGCCGAGACGGCCGTAATCGGCCCGCTCCTCGGGCGTCGCGACGATGCGCTCGGCCACTTCCCGCTGGAACATCAGGGTCAGCGAGTCCCACCAGGGCGGCCAGGATTCTCCCTCCAGCCAGCCGGTGAGGAGCGCAGTGCCGACGTTGTAGGGGAGGTTGGCGACGATCCGCGCGGGACCATCGCCGATCATCGGGCGCGGATCGAAGGCGAGGGCGTCGGCCTCCACCACCTCCAGCCGGCCGGGATAATGGGCGGCGATCTCCGCGAGCGCCGGCAGCGCCCGCGGGTCGCGCTCGATGGCGATGACCTTCCCCGCCCCCTCGGCCAGCAGCGCCCGGGTGAGCCCGCCGGGGCCGGGCCCGACCTCGACCACGGTGACGCCGTCGAGCGGACCGGCGGCGCGGGCGATCCGGCCTGTGAGGTTGAGGTCGAACAGGAAATTCTGGCCGAGTGCCTTGCGCGGCTCCAGATCGTGGCGCCGCACCACGTCGCGCAGGGGCGGCAGGCCGTCGGGGCTCAGGCTCACAGCTCGTCGGTCGGGTCGAAATGCGTCGGCCGCGCCGGACGGGGCCGGTCGGCGTAGGCGCTGATCGGGATGACCTGCGCCGTCGCCGGCCGGGCGATGCGCGCCGCCTCGGCGCGGGCGAGGCGGTCGGCGAGGCGGATCGCGGCGATCAGGCTGTCGGGCCGGGCGATGCCCTTGCCGGCGATGTCGAAGGCGGTGCCGTGATCCGGCGAGGTCCGGATGAAGGGCAGGCCGAGGGTGACGTTGACGCCCTCGTCGAAGGCCAGGGTCTTCGCCGGGATCAGCGCCTGATCGTGGGTCGGCGCCAGCGCCACGTCGTAGGTCTCGCGGGCGCGGGCGTGGAAGAGGGTGTCGGCGGGCAGCGGCCCCCGGATGTCCAGCCCCTCGCCGCGCAGCAGCGCCACGGCGGGCTCCAGCACGTCGCGGTCCTCGGTGCCGATGGTGCCGGCTTCGCCCGCGTGGGGATTCAGCCCGGCGAGGACGAGACGGGGGGAGGCGAGGCTGAAGCGCTGCCGCAGGTCGCGGGCGACGATGCGCACCGTCTCCATCACCAGCTCGCGGGTGAGGAGCCGCGGCACCTCGGCGACGGGCACGTGGATCGTCACCGGCACCACCGCCAGCGCCTCGCTCCAGATCATCATCACCGGCCGGGGCTGCGGCTCGCCGGCGGGCACGCTGAGGGCGGCGAGGAACTCGGTATGGCCGGGATGGGCGAAGCCGACCGCGGTGAGCACGTGCTTGGCGATCGGGTTGGTGACGACGGCCGAGGCCCGGCCGGCCCGCACGAAACCGACCGCGGCGGAGATCGACTCGATCGTCGCGCCGGCCTGGGCCGTGTCGGGGCGGCCGGGCTCGGCCTCGATCGCGGCGCCGCTCGGCAGGGGCACCACCGGCAGTGCCCGGGGAAAGACCTCGGCGGCAGTCTCCGGATCGATCGCGGCGACCGGCACCGAGAGCCCGAGCCGGTTGGCGGCGCGCTCGACGAAGTCCGGGTCGGCGACGAGGAAGAAGGGCGGCAGCATCGGCTGCGCCACCCGCATCCGCCAGGCGGCGAGCGCCAGCTCCGGGCCGATGCCGGCGGGATCGCCCAGCGTGAGCGCGAGCGGGGGGATCGCGGGGTCCGTCATGCCTGCCTCGCCGGGGCTCTTACCGTCGCCGCGCCCGGCTCAGCGGACCGCGGAGATGCCGTCGGCGGTGGAGACGGTGCCGACGTTCTGGCGCAGGTCGGCCTCGCCCAGGGTCTTCAGCTCGACGCGCAGGAGCACCGTCTGGTTGCGCTCGCGCACGCCGATGGCGGTGGCGATCGGCGAGACGATGTAGTTCAGCGACACCGTGGTGCACTCGTCCTGGTAGCCGCCGCCGAAGCTCATGCCCGAGAGGTAGAAGCGCCCCGGGTTCTGGTAGATCGGCGCGATGCCCACCGGGTTCGAGAGGTAGGAGCGGAAGGCGTCCGCGTAGAGGTCGCGAGTGTCGAGGTAGTGGGTGAGGTCGACGAGCGCGGAGCCGGTCACGAACCAGTTCGGCGTGATGTTGTAGGTCGCGGTCGCGGTGATGCCCTCGCGCCGGTGCGAGAAGCCGAGCAGGGGCTGCGCCTCGTAGTAGGAGTAGAAGGCCGAGACCGAGAGCGGCAGGAACGGCGCGAAGCGCGCGGTGACGCCCGCCTCGAAGCGGTTGACCTTGAAGTCCGCCTGATCGAACCGCGCCCGGCTGATGAAGCTGATGTTCTGGTTCGGCGAGACCTGGAAGCGGCCGACGAAGTCGGAGCGGCGGGTCTCGAGGCCCGATTCGAGGCCGACATTGGCGAGGTCGCCCCGGCGGAACGAGTTGACGCCCGCGACCTGGATCGACTCGCCGAAGAGCACGTTCGCGTACCAGCCGGCCGGGGTGACGACGGAGTACTGGCCGCCGAGATTGGCGCGCACGCCGCCCTCGACCCGGTCGTAGCCTGAGAACTTGTCCCACTCGAACAGGGAGGTGTCGTCGAAGACGAGGCTCTGGGCGTCCTCGTTCGGCAGGCGGCCGATCCGGGTCTCGCTCGGGCGGGCGACGATCTGGGCGATGGGCTCCAGGGTGTGGACGCCGAGATTCCCGAACTCGCCGACGAAGGGATAGCGGTAGTCGAGGCCGACCGCCGGCATCACCCGGCCCGAGAAGCCGTCATGGACGTTGGCGATCGTCGGCACGAGGGCGTTCTGGTAGCCTGAGAGGCTCGGGTTCACGAAGAACGCATCCGTGCGCAGGTAGGCGAAGGGCGTGAAGACCTGGCCCGAGGGGTCGATGAAGCTGCGCCGCCAGGACAGCATCGCCGAGGCGCGGGTATCCGTTCCGGCCAGCCCCCGCACCAGGCAGGAGGCCCGGTTGAAGGCCGAGCAGGTCTCGTAGAGCGGGTAGCTGATGCCGTTGTAGCTCGGGCTGAACAGGTAGCTGCCGCTGCGCGGCAGGCCCTGGAAGTCCGTCGCCTCGCGGGTCAGGCTGGTGAGGTTCGCCTCGAAGCGCACCTCGCCGCCGAGGGGGGCGGGGCCGTTGATGCGCTTGTCGTAGTCGATCACCGGCGCGACGATCGGCTGCTCCTTCTGCCAGTCGAAGCTCGACAGGCCCTTGAAGTAGTAGCCCCGCGCCTCGAACCAGGAGCGGTCGCCCTGGCCGATCAGGTAGCCGGTGGAGACCGCCTCGCGGAAATAGTCCGTGGTGATGGTCTGGTTGCGGATGCGGTAGTTGTCGAGGAACCACTTGTCGGTGACGCCGACGAGATCCCAGCCCGTGCGCCAGCGGTCGTTGATGTAGAAGCGGCCCTTGCTCTCGATGGAGCCGCGGAAGTCGCGGTCGCCGGCACCGAGCGGACCGGGCAGGAAGGCGCTCGGCGTCGTCTGGAAGATGCCCGAGAGGCGCAGCGAGTAGGATCCGGTCTCGAGCCGGTGCCGGAACTCGGCCTGGCCCAGCACGCCCTGCCGCGACAGGAAGGCCGGCGACAGGGTGAGGTCGTAGTTCGGCGCGAGGTTGAAGAAGAACGGCACCGCGACGCCGCTGCCGAGCGCCGTCGAGGAGATGAAGCGCGGCGTCAGGAAGCCGGTCTTGCGCTTCACCGTCGGGTCCGCCGCCTCGAAATAGGGCAGGTACGCGACGGGGATGCCGGCGAGTTCGAGGGTCGATTCCTCGAAGGAGATCGTGTGGGTGACGTTGTCGTGGATGATCTTGGCGGCGCGCACCTGCCAGAGCGGGGGCACCTCCGGGCGCTCCTTGCACGGCTCGCAGGCGGTGTAGGTGCCGTAGTCGAAGCTGGTCTGGTCGCCGTTCACCCGCTCGGCGCGGGGCGCCGAGAACCGGGTGCGGACGGTCTCGCCCTTCTGCTCGACGGTCTGCTGGATGCGGAGCGAATCGATGAAGCCGTTCTTGAAGTCGTCCGTCAGCTCCATGCGGTCGCCGGTGACGACGGCGCCGTCCTGGTCGGTCAGGCGGACGTTGCCCTCGGCGAAGACCCGCGAGGAGGCGCGGTCGTAGCGCACGCTGTCGGCCTGGAGGGTGCGCGGGCCGTAGTGCAGCTCGGCGTTGCCGCGGGCGGTGACCGTGTTCTTGTCGTTGTCGTAGATCAGCTCGTCGGCCTCGACGAGGAGCTTGTCGCCAGGCTTTCCGGCCGCCGCCTTCGGCGTGGCCTGGGTGCCGGCCGGGCGCGCGGCCGCGCCGGTCGCGGCGAGCGGCGCCACGGCCAGGGTCAGCGCCAGCAAGCCGGCGGCGATCGCGATGTCGGCGACCCTACGCAACGCGCGTCCCAACTCCTGCCACGACCCGATCCCCTGCGGCGCCGGCCCGGCGCCCTGGTCTTCCACGCCCCCCGACGTGCCCGCGGCCGAAGCCTGTCCGCGGGAGCCTAACCGTCCTCCTGGTACAGAAGCGTGACCGTACCGAGGAGGCTTCCTACCACGGCCGGGAACCACGCGGCGATGCCCGGCGCGACGATTCCCGAGGCCCCGAGCCCTTCCATCACCTGGCGCACGACGTACAGGGCGAACCCCGCGGCGACCCCTCCGAGCACGAGCTTTCCCACGCCACCAAAGCGGAAGAAGCGTAAGGAAACGGTTGCGGCGACGAGGACCATGGCCACGAAGAGCATGGGCCTCGCCAGCAGCACATCATACTGGAGTCGGTAGCGGGTGGCATCCAACCCCGCCCGTTCGTTGCGCGCGATGGTCTCGGGAAGTTGCCAGAAAGGCACAGACTCGGGAGGGGTGAAGCGCTGCCGCACCTGACCCGGGTCGAGGGTCGAGGCGATGAGGTAGCTGCCGAAGCTCTCCGGCGGCGCGCCCGCACTGAGGAGGCGCGCGTCCGTCAGCTCCCAATAGCCGTCGTGGAGGCTCGCCCGCGCCGCCTCGATCTGCGACACGAAGCGGCCCTCCTCGTCGAAGGTGAAGACCGAGACACCGGCGAGCGTCGTGGTGCCCTCGATCGCCGTCTCGGCGCGGAGGATGGCCTGCCCGTCGAGGCTGCGCTGGCGGATCCAGAGGTCCTTGCCGGAGCTCGCCTTCGTCGCCTTCGCGAAGATCTTGGCCTCGATCTCGGTGGAGCGCTGCTTCAGAGCGGCCGAGAGGGGGTTGTAGACGCCGACCGTGACGAGCCCGACGGCGAGCGCCACGAACACCCCCGGCTGCAGGAACTGCCAAGCGGAGATGCCGGCGGCGCGCGCCACCACCAGCTCCAGCTTGCGCGAGAGCTGGAGGAGGGCGGCCATCGATCCGAACAGCACCGCGAAGGGCAGCACCGCCTCGGCGACGGCGGGCGTCCGGTAGAGGGAGAGCTGCGCCATCAGGCCCGGCGTCGCGCCCTCCGCCTCGCCGGCCCGGCGCAGCAGCTCGACGAAGTCGAGGGTGTAGACGAGGGCGAAGACGGTGACGAACACGCCGAGGATGGTGCGCACGAAGCGCATGGCGAAGTAGCGGCCGAGCGTCGGCCCGATCAGCACCGACATCGGCTCAGGCCGGGACGGCGCGGCGACCGCGCAGGGCCCGTCCGATCCGCGCGTTGAAGGCCCGGACCCGCGCGCCGTGGAAGATCATCAGCGCCGACAGGCCGATCGCCGCGAGCGGCACCGCGTAGATGGCAGCCACCGCCGCCTGGCTGCGGGCGGCCGCGCTCGTCGCCGCGAATCCGGCGATGCGCAGAGCCACGACCGCCAGCACCGCCGAGGCGACGGCGAGCCCGCGGCCCTGGCGGGTGGTGCGCGGATCGCCCAGCGCCGCGAAGGCGATGAAGACCAGCGCCAGGGGGTAGAGCCAGGCGGAGAGCCGGTCGTGGAGCTCGGCCCGGAAGCGGCCCTTCTGGAGCTGGAAGTAGCCCTCCGAGCGGTCGGGGAAGAGGAGCTGCGTCGTCGAGCGCTCGCGGGGCTTGTAGATCACGTCCGAGTCCGGGGGGGCGAAGGCGGCCAGATCGATCGTGTAGCGCTCGAAGGTGAGGATCGAGGAGTCGCGGCTGTCCTTCTGCTGCTGGTGGACGCTGCCCTTCTCCAGCGCGAGGTAGCTCTGCCCGTCGACGTCGATCGCGTGGCCCCGCTCGGCGAGGTAGACCTTGGTCTTGCCCGCCTCCCGCCGGTCCTGGATGAACAGGCCGAGCAGGGTGCCGTTCGGCCCGCGCTCGCGGAAGTGGAAGGTGATGCCGTTGTCGAGCGCCGTGAACTGGCCCTCCTTGACGACGTTGGCGATGAAGTCGCCCCGCACCCGCGTGATGACGTCGCGCAGCTCCTGGAAGGTCGCGGGCATCACCTGGATCACGAGGAAGCCGAGGCCGAGGCTGACGGCGAGCGCCAGCGTCAGGAAAGGCCGGAAGATGCTGCGGGGCGTCATCCCGGCGGCCGACATCACGATCAGCTCGGAGTCGCCGTTGAGCTTGTTCAGCGCGTAGACCACGGCGATGAACAGCGCCACGGGCGCGATCACCACGATCAGGGTCGGCAGCGACAGCCCGGTGATGAACAGGAAGACGAGGAGCGTCTGGCCCTTGGCCGTCACGAGGTCGAGCTCGCGCAGGGCCTGCGTCACCCAGATCGTGCCCGTCAGGCCGACGAGGCAGGCGAGGAAGGCCGAGAGCGCGATGCGGAAGATGTAGCGCTCGATCTGGATCATCGGGCCCCTGGAGGCAGCTCCCCAACGGTTCTGCACGCGCCGCAAACGCGGCGGTTTGAGGGCGCGGCGGGTCGCGTTGCGTTCTGCGCTTCAGGCTCTACACAGTTCGGGAAACCGCGCGGGGCCACGCGCGGCGGGAATACGCCGGATACACAGGAAAGCACGGGACATGGCGCGGGATTTGGCGAACGCGATCACGATCACCTTCGGGCCGCTGCGCGCCGGGGGCGGCGGCGGCGACCTCGTCGTGTTCGTGGGCGACGACCTGGCGCTCGGCGACGCCACCCTCGGCCTGCTCGGCCGCACCGGCGCCGACCTCGTGGCGCGGGCCGCCGGCAGCGAGCGCTTCAAGGGCCGCTCCCTCTCGGCGCTCAGCCTTCCGGCCCCGGCGGGCGTCGAGGCGGCGCGCCTCACCGTCGTCGGCCTCGGCTCGGAGAAGGACCGCGCCGGACTCGACTGGGCGAAGCTCGGCGGCTTCGTCGCCGGCAAGGTCTCGGGCCGGACGGCCCGCGTCGCCCTCGACTGGCCGGGCGCCGCCGTCACACCGGAGAACGCCGCCGAGTTCGCGCTCGGCGCCCGTCTCCGCGCCTACAGCTTCGACCGCTACAAGTCGTCCAAGAAGCCCGAATCCGACGAGACCGGCGGCACCGGCCTCGAGCTTCTCGTCACCGACCCGGCCGCCGCCAAGACCGCCGCCGCCGCGACGGACGCGGTGGCGGAGGGCGTCGTCATCGCCCGCGACCTCATCAACGAGCCGCCGAACGTGCTCTTCCCCGAGGAGTTCGCCCGGCGCGCCGCCGAGCTGTCGAGCCTCGGCGTCGAGGTCGAGGTGCTCGATCTCGCCCGCCTCCGGGAGATCGGCATGGGGGCGCTGATCGCCGTGGCGCAAGGGTCCGCCCGCGAGCCCCGCGTCGTGGTGATGCGCTGGAACGGCGGCACGCCGGGCGAGGCGCCGGTGGCGCTCGTCGGCAAGGGCGTCGTGTTCGATTCCGGCGGCGTCTCGATCAAGTCGGCCGGCGGCATGGAGGATATGAAGGGCGACATGGGCGGAGCGGCCGCCGTCGTCGGCACGCTCCACGCGCTGGCGACCCGCAAGGCGCGGGCGAACGTCATCGGCGCCATCGGCATCGTCGAGAACATGCCCGACGGCGCCTCCTACCGACCCTCAGACATCGTTACCTCGCTGTCCGGCCAGACCATCGAGGTCATCAACACGGACGCGGAAGGGCGCCTCGTGCTCGCCGACGTGCTCTGGTACGTCCAGAAGACCTATTCGCCCAAGCTGATGATCGATCTCGCGACGCTGACCGGCGCGATCATCGTGGCGCTCGGCCAGGACCTCGCTGGCCTGTTCTCCAACGACGACGCGCTTGCGGCCTCCATCACCGCCGCGGGCGAGGCGACCGCCGAGAAGGTCTGGCGGATGCCGCTGGGGCCGCAGTTCGACAAGGCGATCGATTCGAAGTTCGCCGACATGAAGAACACCGGCGGCCGGCACGGGGGCGCCGCGACGGCGGCCGCCTTCATCAAGCGCTACGTCAACGACCTGCCCTGGGCCCATCTCGACATCGCCGGCGTCGGCATGTCGTCGAGCCCCAGCGAGATCAACCGCTCCTGGGGCGCCGGCTGGGGGGTGCGCCTGCTCGACCGCTTCGTGCGCGACAATCACGAGACCAAGCACGAGACGAAGGCGGGGGCCGAGGGCGGCGCACGGTAGCCGCCCGAGCCGTGGCATCCAGGTCCGCCGTCGCCGCCGCGCCGCTCGCGGCGGTGCTGGGCGCGGTGGCCCTCGCCGCCGCGACGGGCTTCAGCCAGCGCTCCGCCCTGCCGGCCTGGGCGGAGACGCATTTCTACGGCTTCTTCCTCGACCGCTATCCGCTGTTCGGGCTCGCCCTCGTCTACGCCCTCGCCCGGCTCGCCGCCGCCGCCTTCGCGCCGGGACCGGCAGGGATCGCGCGGCGGATGGCGGGGCTCCTCGTCGGCGCCGTCCTCGTCCTCGGAACCGGGCTGCACCCGACCTTCGGCGGCGTGGTGCTCCGCACCGGATTCGCCACCGGTGGCATCGCCTTCCTCCAGAGCCTGCCGATGGGGGCGGCCTTCGCCCTCGGCACCGCAGCGGCAAGCATCGTCTACGGCACCGCGCTCGGCATCGGCACGGCGCTCTCGGGCGCGATCCCGCCCCACTGGAGCCTCCGAGGCCTCGCCGGCCGGGCCCTGGACACGATCGGGCGGTTCCTCGCGCTCTGGTTCGCCCTCGCCGTCCTGGCGCTCGCCCGCGATGCCGGGCTCGGCCCCTGGCCGCGGCAGGCCCTCGACGGGCGCGCCTTCGCGGTCGCCGCCGGGCTCGGCCTCGCCGCCTTCCTTCCCCACGCGATCCTCGTCGGCCTGCGGGGGCGACTCCGGGCGCCGCCTGTCGCCGGCCGGCCTTGATCACGACGACGCGATCCCGCTAAGCCTCGAAGCCGAGGGGCAAAAGACCAGGACGCGGCCAAAGCCGCGCCGTCAGGGAGGATCGTGCGTGATCCAGGACAGCCGAGCACCCCGCCCGTGGCTCGCAGCCTATCCGGCCGCCGTGCCCCACGAGATCGACACGGACACTCTCGGCACCCTCGTCGACCTGTTCGAGACGAGCACCAAGGCCTTCTCCGAGCGCACGGCGCTGATCTGCTTCGGCTCGCCGGTCAGCTACGCCGCGCTCGGCGCCACCGCCCGCGCCGTCGCGGCCTGGCTCGCGGCGCGGGGGCTCGCCAAGGGCGACCGGGTCGCGATCATGATGCCGAACGTGCCTGCCTACCCGGCGGCGATGTTCGGGGTGCTCGCGGCGGGCTGCACCGTCGTCAACGTCAACCCGCTCTACACGCCCCGCGAGCTCGCCGCGCAGATCTCCGATTCCGGCGCGCGGGCGCTGGTCGTCCTCGAGAACTTCGCCCACACCGTCGCCGCGGCCCTCTCCAAGATGCCGAGCCTCGAACACGTCGTGGTCGCCGCCCCCGGCGACGGTCTCGGCCTCAAGGGCCACCTGCTCACCCTCGCCTCCCGCCACCTCAAGAAGGCGGTGAAACCCTACGCGCTGCCGCCGGAGAGGACGATCCGGTTCGAGTCCGTCGTGAAGGAAGGCCGCAGCCTGCCCGCGCCGAAGGTCTCGGTCGCGCCCGATGACCTCGCCTTCCTGCAATACACCGGCGGCACCACCGGCATCGCCAAGGGTGCGATGCTGAGCCACCGCAACATCATGGCCAACGTGGTGCAGAGCCAGGTCTGGTTCGAGGCCAACGACACCGAGATCCGGCGCACGATGGTGACCGCGCTGCCGCTCTACCACATCTTCGCGCTGACCTGCTGCTTCTTCTTCTTCATGCGGGTCGGCGGAACCTGCCTGCTGATTCCGAACCCGCGGGACTTCGACGGCTTCATCAAGACGCTCTCGAAGGCGCATTTCACCCATTTCGCGGGGGTGAACACGCTCTTCAACGCGCTCGTGAACCACCCGAAGATCGGCACGGTCGACTTCTCGAAGATCGACTACGTGGTGGCCGGCGGCATGGCCGTGCAGAAATCCGTCGCGACCCGCTGGAAGGAGATCACCGGCCACCCCATCGTCGAGGGCTACGGCCTCTCGGAGACCTCGCCGGTGGTCTGCGTGAACCCGTATCGGCTGAAGGAGTGGTCGGGCACCATCGGCTTCCCGCTCTCGTCGACGGAAGTCTCCGTGCGCGGCGCGGATGGGATGCCGGCGCCGCTCGGCGAGCCGGGCGAGCTCTGCGTGCGTGGGCCGCAGGTGATGCGCGGCTACTGGAAACGCCCCGACGAGACGGCGCGGGCAACGACCGCCGACGGCTTCTTCCGCACCGGCGACGTCGCGGTGATGACCCCGGACGGGCAGCTCCGGATCGTCGACCGGATGAAGGACATGATCATCGTGTCCGGCTTCAACGTCTATCCGAACGAGGTCGAGGACGTGCTGGCCTCTCATCCCGGCATCCTCGAATGCGCCGTCGTCGGCGCGCCCTCGAAGGAGACGGGCGAGTGCGTGGTCGCCCACGTCGTCCTGCGGGACAAGGGCGTGACCACCGAGACGATCCGCCTCCATGCCCGCGAGCAGCTCACGGCCTATAAGGTCCCGCGGCGGATCGTCTTCCACGAGACGCTGCCGAAGACGAATGTCGGCAAGGTGCTGCGGCGGATGCTGCGCGATGAGCCGACTCCGCCGGACGCTACCGCGTAACCAGCGGGCCGTCTCCGGCGAACAGGCACGGGCGCCGGCCTTGCGGCGTCGGCCCATCGAGGAGACAGGGATGCTCATCAAGCAGCGCCGCGCCTGGGACCTGCCGGAGCGCCTCGCCACGCCGGAATCGGTGTTCCTCAACCGCCGCGCCCTGCTCGGCGGGGCGGGCGGCGTCATCGCCGGCTCGCTTCTCGGCGGGCATCCGCTCGCGGCCGCCACCGGTGAAGGGCTCTACCCGGCCCCGCGCAACGAGAGCTACGCACTCGACCGGGCGTTGACGCCGGAGCGCTACAGCGGCGACTACAACAACTTCTATGAGTTCGGCACCTCGAAGACGGTGCTGCCCGCCGCCGGCGCCCTCAAGCCGAAGCCCTGGCCGGTGACCATCGACGGGCTCGTGGAAAAGCCCTTCACGATCGACGCCTGGGACCTCGCCGCGAAGATGGGGCTCGAGGAGCGCCTCTACCGGCACCGCTGCGTCGAGGCCTGGTCGATGGCGGTGCCCTGGACGGGCTTCCCGCTCTCGAAGCTCGTGGCGCTGGCCAAGCCCCTGTCGGGGGCGAAGTACGTGCGCTTCGAGACCTTCATGGACAAGGCGGTGGCGCCGGGGCAGCGCCAATTCTTCTACCCGTGGCCCTACATCGAGGGGCTGACGATGGCCGAGGCCGCCAACGACCTCGCCTTCATGGTGACGGGCGTCTACGGCAAGCCGCTGCCGAACCAGTTCGGGGCGCCGCTGCGCCTTGCGGTGCCGTGGAAATACGGATTCAAGTCGGCGAAGTCGCTCGTGAAGATCTCCTTCGTGGCCGACCGCCCGAAGACCTTCTGGGAGGGGCTGCAGGCCTCCGAGTACGGCTTCTGGGCGAACGTGAACCCTGCCGTGCCGCATCCCCGCTGGAGCCAGGCGAGCGAACGGGTGCTCGGGACCGACCAGCGGGTGCCGACGCTGCTGTTCAACGGCTACGGCGAGCAGGTTGCCGGGCTCTACAAGGGCCTGGAGAAGGAGCGCCTCTACGTGTGAAGCGCTCCAAGCGTGCCTAATCGGCGCAGCGGTACTTGCGCTCGAAGGCCTTGAGCTCGGCCACGGTCTCCCACTGGCGGACGGAGAGCGGCACGTCGCCGACGTTGTCGTACTTGCAGCCGGCGTTTCCGAAAGCATCGATGGCGCGCTTCGTGGTGAAGCAGTAGCCGGCCTGCTTGTAGACCTCGTTGCGCTTGTACCAGGCCTCGTCGCAATCGAGGGCGCGGGCCGGCGTCGGCAGGGCCTGGAGGCCGAGAAGCAGGGCGCCGATGGCGAGCGCCTGCGTGAAGGATCGGGTCATCGCGGGCTCCGGTTCGGGGAAGGCGCGCTCAGCGCGGGACGACGAGGCCCGGGACGACCGAGCCGTCCTTGCCGAACAGGTCGGCGGCGCGCTTGCAGTTGGCCGGCACGTCCTTGCGGTAGGCTTCGAGGTAGGAGCGGGCCCGCAGCAGCAGCTCGCCGCTCTCCAGGTCCTTCGGGTCGACGCCCATCCCCGAGACGACGGCCTTGAAGCGATCGGTGTCGCCCTTGAGCGCGTCGCAGGAGACGTTCACGAAGCCGACGAGCCCGGCGATCTTGGCGGCGTTGTTGCGCGGGCCGGTGATCTCGCCGCCGGGGGGCGCGGAGGGGGCCGCCGTGCTCGTCTCCGGCGCCTTGGACGGTTCCCGGGCCGGCTCCTGCGCCGCGGCGGCGGTCAATCCGGCGATCAGGCAGCAGGCGGCCGCGAGCATTCTCGGTGCCGTCATTCGGTCCTCCCTTGCGTTTTCTTGGTGTCGGGTCGTGCTCAGTAGGTCCAGCGCTGCGCCTTGCTGACGAGGAAGTCGCGGAAGGCCTGCACGCGGGCGACCGAGCGCATCTCCTCGGCGTAGACGAGATAGCTCTCGAGGGAGGGCATCTCGGTCTCCTTCAGCACCTGGACGAGGTTCGAGGTGCCGTCGAGGGCGTAGTCCGGCAGGATGCCGATGCCGGCGCCCGTCTCTATCGCCCGCTGGAGCGCGGCGATGTTGTTGACCGTGAAGTGCACCGGCCGCCGGTCTCCCGCCTCGCGGCCGACGCTGGCGAGCCAGTGGGTGGCGAGCAGGTAGGAGGGCTCGTTGCCGCCGAAGGAGACGAGGCGGTGGTTGTCGAGATCGTCGATCTTGGTCGGCTCGCCGAAGCGCTGCACGTACTCCTTGCTGGCGAAGGCGTGGTAGTGGACCGTGAACAGACGCCGCTGGATCAGGTCGGGCTGCGCCGGGCGGCGCATGCGGATGGCGATGTCGGCCTCGCGCATGGCAAGGTCGAGCTCCTCGTTGGTGAGGATCAGCTCGATGCGCACGTCCGGGTAGAGATCGAGGAACTCGGCCACCCGTTGCGAGAGCCAGGCCGAGCCGAGCCCGACCGTCGTCGTCACCTTGAGGTCGCCTGTCGGCCGCTCGCTGGTCTCGACGAGGCGGGCGCGGGTATTCTCGAGCCGCAGCTTCATGTCCCGCGCGGCGCGGAACAGCAGGTCGCCCTGCTCGGTGAGGATCAGGCCGCGGGCGTGGCGGTGGAACAGCGGCGCCTTCAGCTCCCGCTCCAGGGCGCTGATCTGGCGGCTCACCGCGGACTGGCTGAGGCCGATGTCGTCGCCCGCCTTGGTGAAGCTGCCGGCCTCCGCGACGTTGAGGAAGATCCGGATCTTGTCCCAGTCCACGACGCGGCTCCACGCAGGTGTCGACAGCCGAGCCATGCGGCTCGGGAATGACACCTATGGTCTGAGACCGGCCCTCCCGGCAAGGCAAGAGCGGGCGCGACGTTCCTGTTGATGAACGGCGCGCTACTCGGCCGCCGCCTGCCGGGGCGTCTCGCCGATGTCGAGGTTGGCCAGGAACTTCTCCGCCTCGAGCGCGGCCATGCAGCCCATGCCGGCCGCGGTGATCGCCTGACGGTAGACGTCGTCGGTGACGTCGCCGGCCGCGAACACGCCGGGGATCTCGGTCTCGGCCGTGCCCGGCCGCACCGAGAGGTAGCCGCCGTGGCGGAGCGCCAGCTGGCCCTCGAAGATCCCCGTCGCCGGGCTGTGGCCGATGGCGACGAAGACGCCGTCCGCCTTCACCTCCTCGATCGCCCCGCTCACCGTGTCCTTGAGGCGGACATGGGTGACGGAGGGCGCCGGCTTCTCGACGCCACAGATCTCCTCGACCGCGCGGTTCCAGCGCACCTCGACGTTCGGGTGCTTGAACAGGCGCTCCTGCAGGATGCGCTCGGCGCGGAACTGGTCCCGGCGGTGGACGACCGTGACCTTCGAGGCGAGGTTGGCGAGGTAGAGCGCCTCCTCGACCGCTGTGTTGCCGCCGCCGACCACCACAACCTCCTTGCCGCGGAAGAAGAAGCCGTCGCAGGTGGCGCAGGCCGAGACGCCGCCGCCCTGGAACTTCGCCTCGGAGGGCAGCCCGAGCCACTTCGCCTGCGCGCCCGTGGCGATGATGAGCGCGTCGCAGGTGTAGGTCTCGCCGGAATCCGCCTCCAGGCGGAAGGGCCGCGTCTTCAGGTCGACGCGGGTGATGTACTCGGAGACGATGCGGGTGCCGACATGCTCGGCCTGGAGGCGCATCTGCTCCATGAGCCAGGGGCCCTGGATCGCCTCGGCGAAGCCCGGATAGTTCTCGACATCGGTGGTGATCATCAGCTGGCCGCCGGGCTGGAAGCCGGAGATCAGCAGCGGCTCGACCATGGCGCGGGCGGCGTAGATCGCGGCGGTGTAGCCGGCCGGGCCGGAGCCGATGATCGCGAGCCGGGTGTGGGTGTTGGCCATCGGATCAGTCTCCTGTCGGCTCCCGGAACCGGGCGCGATGGGTTTCGTAAGCCTTGGCGAGCGCCTGCGCCACGAGGGGCGTCGCGTCGATCGGGGCGTAGTCCAGGGGCTCGATCCGCCCGGCGAAGGGCTTCAGGGCACCGGTCATGGCGAGCCCGGCGAACATGCGCCGGTGCCGGATATAGGTGCGCGGCAGGTCGAACAGCAGAACGGGCACGCCGGTGCTCACCGCCTCGCTGACCATGTTGGCGGAATCGGAGGTGACGACGATCGCCTCGGCGAGGCCGAGCATGTCGACATAGGGGTTCGGCTCGGTGCCGCCCTCCCAGAAGAAGCCGCCGGTCTCGGCCGTGAGGGTGCGGAGCGCATCCCGCAGCGGCGCGGGGGTGCGGCGGGAGACCGTGACCATCAGGCGGCAGCCCTCCGCGGTCAGCTTGCGCAGGTCGGCGAGGAAGCGGCGCATGTCCGCCTGCCGGTAGCTGAGATGCCGGCTGTTGCCGCCGACGAGGACGGCGACGCGGCGGCCTTCGAGCCCGGTCAGGCGCGGATCGGGATGGGCGCGGGCCTGCGCCAGCCGGGCCGGGGTGACGAGATGGGGCGCGGTCAGGGTCGTAAAGACGTTCGGGCCGCGCAGGTCGTCGTAGTCCGGTACCCAGATGAAGTCGGCGCTGCCGTGTCCCGTGCGGGGATCTTTCAGGAAGGCGGTGAAGGTGCGCCCGTTCGTGGCCTTCCGCACCGCGCGCAGATACGGCACCGAGCGCCGCCCGGAGGCGATGAGCACGTCGGGGAAGGGACCCGCCAGCGCCCCTTGCGGTCGGCGGGGGCCCTGGCGCGGATCGATCGGCCCCCAGGGCGCCGTCCAGCCGAAGGGGCCGCGGGCCGGGATGCGGCGGGTCTCGTAGGCGAGCCCGAGGGTCTCGACGACGCCGACGCACTGGTTCTCGTCGCCGGCCTTGCCGTCGGTGACGATCCAGGCGTGGGCCTGCGCGAGCGCCGGCACGGAGCCGGACTCGACGGGTTCGGGGAGGCCCATGCCTAGTTCGCAAGCGCCCGGCGGAGCCATTCGGCGTAGATGTCGGCCACCGCCGTGACGCGCCGGCGCTCGGAGGCCGGGTCGTACCAAGCGCCGCCGTAGCTCGACGGCGTCGCCGTGAGCTGCGGGTGCCGGGCGAGCACGGCGCCGCCGCGGCCGATCAGCAGCGCCTCACCGTCCATG
This sequence comes from Methylobacterium jeotgali, assembly GCF_022179345.1. GTDB lineage: Bacteria > Pseudomonadota > Alphaproteobacteria > Rhizobiales > Beijerinckiaceae > Methylobacterium > Methylobacterium jeotgali. The sequence continues at coordinate 68,210 of NZ_BPQR01000042.1, forward strand.
TAGTCGTTCTGGCCGCCGCCACCGAAGCCGCCGCGGCTGCCCTGGCTGCCCGCGAAGGAGCGCAGGGACAGGGCGTTGACGACGACGACGAGCGCCGGGCCGCGGCCGCCGACGCGGCCGGCGAAGCTGCGCCGCAGCGCCGCGGTGAGGTCGGCCCGCAGCGCCTCGGCCTGTCCACCGTAGCCTTGGGCGAGGAGGGGGCGCACGTCGACGCGGATGTCGGAGTAGACGCCTCCCGACAGGGCGGCGAAGCTCGCCTCCTGAGCCCTGGCGGGCACCGTCCCGAGCGCGAGCCCGAGGGCGGCGGCGAGTGCGAGCGTGCGCAGGTTCATGGCCGCCGCCTCAGCCGAACTTGATGCCGACCACCTCGTACGACTTGCCGCCGCCGGGGGTGGTGACCTCCACGGTGTCGCCGACGCCCTTGCCGATGAGCGCGCGGGCGATCGGGGAGGTGATCGAGACGCGGCCGGAGCGCACGTCCGCCTCCGGCTCGCCGACGATCTGGTAGGACTTCTTCTCCTCGGTGTCGTCGTCGACGAGCTCCACCGTGGCGCCGAACTTGATCGTGTCGCCCGACAGCTTGGTCACGTCGATGACCTCGGCCCGCGAGATCATGCTCTCCAGTTCCAGCACGCGGCCCTCGTTGTGGGACTGCGCCTCCTTGGCGGCATGGTACTCGGCATTCTCCGAGAGGTCGCCCAGCGCCCGCGCCTCGGCGATCGCCTGGATGATGCGCTGGCGCTCGACCTGCTGCCGGTGCTTCAGCTCCTCCTCGAGCTGGGCATAGCCGCGCACGGTCATGGGAACCTTGTCGATCGTCATCGTCTCGCGCCACAACGAAGAGGCCCGGCCGGCCCCGCGAGGGTCCTTCCGGGCCAGGTCAAACCCTGCCTGAACGGCGGCCGCCTGCCGGGACCGCCGCGTATCGATTCAGGCCGCGAAGTATTCCTGCAAGGCACGCACCTGAAGATCGCCTTCGAGATAGGCTCGAATGCCTTCGGCTGCCGCCATCGCGCCGGCTAGAGTGGTGTAGTACGGCACTTTATGCAAGAGGGCCGCCCGGCGCAGCGACCGGGAGTCGGATAGCGCGCCCGCCCCCTCGGTGGTGTTGAGCACGAGCTGGACCTGACCGTTCTTGATGGCGTCGACTACGTGCGGCCGGCCCTCCAGGACCTTGTTGATCCGCTGCGCCTCGACGCCGTTCTCGACGAGGTAGCGCTGGGTGCCCCCCGTCGCGAGCACGGTGAAGCCGAGATTTGCCAGAAGCCGGATCGCGGGCAGGATGCGGGCCTTGTCGGCGTCGCGCACCGACACGAACACCGCCCCGGACTTCGGCACCTGCGTGCCGGAGCCGAGCTGGCTCTTGGCGAAGGCGACGCCGAAGCCGGCATCGAGCCCGATGACCTCGCCGGTCGAGCGCATCTCAGGCCCGAGCAGCACGTCGACGCCGGGGAAGCGGGCGAAGGGGAACACCGCCTCCTTCACCGCGATGTGCGGGAGCGTCTTCGGCTTGAGATCGAAGGAGGCGAGCGCCTCGCCGGCCATGACGCGGGCGGCGATCTTGGCGATCGGCTCGCCGATCACCTTGGCAACGAAGGGCACCGTGCGCGAGGCGCGAGGGTTCACCTCCAGCACGTAGATGACGCCGTCCTTGATGGCGTACTGGACGTTCATCAGGCCGCCGACCTTGAGCGCGAGCGCCATGGCCTTGGTCTGGCGCTCCAGCTCGGCGACGATCTCGGGGGAGAGCGAGCGGGGCGGGAGCGAGCAGGCCGAGTCGCCCGAGTGGATGCCTGCCTCCTCGATATGCTCCATGATGCCGGCGATGTAGACGCTCTCGCCGTCGCAGAGCGCGTCGACGTCGACCTCGACGGCGTCGGACAGGTAGCGATCGAACAGGAGCGGGTTCTTGCCCAGCACCGTGTTGATCTGCCCCGTCTTGTCGTTGGGGTAGCGGGCCTTGACCTCGGAGGGGATCAGGCTCGGCAGGGTGTCGAGGAGGTAGTCGGCGAACTGCGCCTCGTCGCGGATGATCGCCATGGCGCGCCCGCCGAGCACGTAGCTCGGGCGCACCACGAAGGGCAGGCCGAGATCGGCCGCCACGAGCCGGCTCTGCTCGACGGAGTAGGCGATGCCGTTCTTCGGCTGCTTCATCCCGAGCTTGTCGAGGAGGCGCTTGAACTGGTCGCGGTCCTCGGCGAGGTCGATGGCGTCCGGCGAGGTGCCGAGGATCGGCACGCCGGCCGCTTCGAGCGCGCGGGCGAGCTTCAGGGGCGTCTGGCCGCCGAACTGCACGATCACGCCGTGGAGCGTGCCGTTCTGCCGCTCGGTCTCGATGATCTCGAGGACGTCCTCGCTGGTCAGCGGCTCGAAGTAGAGCCGGTCCGAGGTGTCGTAGTCGGTCGAGACCGTCTCCGGGTTGCAGTTGACCATGATGGTCTCGTAGCCCGCCTCCGACAGCGCGAAGCAGGCGTGGCAGCAGCAGTAGTCGAACTCGATGCCCTGGCCGATCCGGTTCGGACCGCCGCCGAGGATGATGACCTTCTTCTTGTCCGAGGGCTGTGCTTCGTCCACGACTGTGCCGGCGAAGGGGGCCACGTAGGTCGAGTACATGTAGGCGGTCGGCGCCTTGAACTCGGCGGCGCAGGTGTCGATGCGCTTGAAGACCGGGCGCACGGCGAGCGCGCGGCGCCTCTCACGCACCTCCGCCTCCTCGAGCTTGGCCAGGACCGCGAGCCGCGCGTCGGAAAAGCCCGCGGCCTTGAGCTGGCGGAAGGCGCCGGGCGTCGTCGGCAGGCCGTGGGCCTTCACCCGGTTCTCGAGGTCGACGATGGCCTGGAGCTGCTCCAGGAACCAGGGGTCGATCTTGCAGGAGGCGTGGACCTCCTCGTGGCTGACGCCGAGGCGCAGCGCCTGGCCGACCTTGAGGAGCCGGTCCGGGGTCGGGGTGCCGATGGCGGCCTTGATGGCGTTGTGGTCGTCACCCTTGCCGAGCCCCTCGATCTCGATCTCGTCGAGGCCGGTGAGACCCGTCTCGAGCGAGCGCAGGGCCTTCTGGAGCGACTCCGCGAAGCAGCGGCCAATGGCCATGGCCTCGCCGACCGACTTCATGGCCGTGGTCAGCGTCGGCTCGGCGCCGGGGAACTTCTCGAACGCGAACCGCGGGATCTTCGTCACCACGTAGTCGATCGTCGGCTCGAAGGAGGCCGGGGTCGCGCCGCCGGTGATGTCGTTGGCGATCTCGTCGAGCGTGTAGCCGACGGCGAGCTTCGCCGCGACCTTGGCGATGGGGAAGCCCGTCGCCTTCGAAGCCAGCGCCGAGGAGCGCGAGACGCGCGGGTTCATCTCGATGACGATCATCCGGCCGGTCGCGGGGTCGATGGCGAACTGGACGTTGGAGCCGCCGGTCTCGACGCCGATCTCGCGCAACACCGCCAGCGAGGCGTCGCGCATGATCTGGTATTCCTTGTCGGTCAGCGTCAGCGCCGGCGCGACGGTGATGGAATCGCCGGTGTGGACGCCCATCGGGTCGATGTTCTCGATGGAGCAGACGATGATGCAGTTGTCCGCGCGATCGCGGACGACCTCCATCTCGTACTCCTTCCAGCCGAGCACGCTCTCCTCGATCAGCACCTCGTTCGTCGGCGAGGCGTCGATGCCCCGCTCCACGATGTCGAGGAACTCCTCGCGGTTGTAGGCGATGCCGCCGCCGGTGCCGCCCATGGTGAAGGACGGGCGGATGATCGCCGGCAGGCCGACCTCGGCGAGCGCCGAGAGCGCCTGACCCAACGCGTGCTCGCCGTAGCGCTTGCGCCGCTCGTACTCGCCCGCCTGCCAGGAGGCCTCGAAGGCGGACAGCGCCGCGGCGCGGGCTTGCGGGTCGGCGTTGGCGGCCTCGATGCGGGCGGTTTCGGCGAGGTACTTCTCGCGGTCGGCCTTCTTGGCGGAGGAGGCGTTGGCCAGCGCCGATTTCGGCGTCTCCAGGCCGATCTTGGTCATCGCGTCGCGGAAGAGGTGTCGGTCCTCGGCCTTGTCGATGGCCTCGGCGGTCGCGCCGATCATCTGCACGCCGAACTTGTCGAGCACGCCCATCTTCTGGAGCGAGAGCGCGCAGTTCAGCGCCGTCTGTCCGCCCATGGTCGGCAGGATGGCGTCGGGCCGCTCCTTCTCGATGATCTTGGCGACGATCTCCGGCGTGATCGGCTCGACATAGGTCGCGTCCGCCATGTCCGGGTCGGTCATGATGGTCGCGGGGTTCGAGTTCACGAGGACGATCCGGTAGCCCTCCTCGCGCAGCGCCTTGCAGGCCTGGGTGCCGGAGTAGTCGAACTCGCAGGCCTGCCCGATGATGATCGGCCCCGCCCCGATGATGAGGATCGAGGAGATGTCGGTGCGTTTGGGCATGGGGCGCTCGGCCTTCCGTGGCTCGCGCGCGCTCGGCCCCGCGCGACGCCGCGGCTCGAAGGGGCGGGATCGGCGGGTGGCGCAGGCGCGGAATGATCGTCAGGCCCGGCGTTTACACGCAGCCGCCCGGCTTTGAAAGGGCGTGGGGCGCGTCGTCCCGCCCGCGCGACAAGCGGCGATTGGCATTGGAATTATTACATTTACGGGAAGTATTTCAGCATTTGCACAGCATCTATAATATCGATAACCAACGATGCCGAAGATCAGCGGCGCTATAAATTAAAATAATTACGAGGAAAGAACATGCTTCTCAGATCGCTTCTCGGCGCCGTCGCGCTCGCCGCGGCGGGCGCGCCCCTCCAGGCGGCCGAGGTCACGGTGAAGATGCTCAACAGCAGCCCCAACGGCGCGATGGTGTTCGAGCCGGCCTTCGTGAGGATCGCGCCGGGCGACAGCGTCAAGTTCGTGGCGACCGACAAGGGCCACAACGTCGAGTCGATCAAGGGCATGGCGCCGGAGGGCTCCGCCCCGATCAAGGGCGTCGTCAGCAAGGACGAGACCGTCACCTTCGAGAAGGAGGGCGTCTACGGCCTGCAATGCGCGCCCCACTACATGATGGGGATGATCGCGCTGGTCGTGGTCGGCAAGCCCGAGAACCTGGAGGCCGCCAAGGCCGCTCCGCAGAAGAGCAAGCTCGCGACCAGGCGCTTCGAGCCGCTTCTCGCCCAGGCAGCCGAGGTCAAGTAGCCGCGGAGGCTCTTCCGCGCCGATTCTCCGGCGCGGGAGGGTGCCGGGTCTCAGAGGCCGGCGTAGAGCGCGGCCACGGCCCGGTCGATGGAGAGGTAGAAGACGCCGAAGGCGACGAGCGCCGCCGCGGAGAACTCGAGGGCCTGGTTCGGCAGGGTGCGCGACCGGCGCAGCACCTCGCGGCCGAAATGGACCGACAGCCAGGCGACGGTCAGCACCGCCGGCATCGCGAACAGGAAGGAGAGGGTGCTCTCCGTCCGGTCGAAGGCGGCAGGCTCGATCAGGGCGCGGATGTTGCGCACCCAGGGGGCGTAGCAGGCGGCGTAGAGGGTCGTCATCCAGGAGAGGGCGACGGCGACGCCGAGGTGGAACGTGAACACCCGGTGCATCCGCGAGAAGTCGTCGCGCGCATCGTCCAAGGTCATCGGGCAACCCCCAAAGCTGTTCAGGAGCGGCCGTGCCTCGGCGGCAGACCGCGGCCCGCGGCGCCTGCTCCTGTTGGAAGCGGCGCCTTATCGCGGGTCGCGGAGGGAAGTGCCGGGCAATCCCGGATATTTTATGACGGGGCGGGAACCTTTTCGAGATCGGCCCTCAAGCCTTGGCGGGCTCCGGCTTGCCATCCCGCATCAGGGCCACGAAGCGCTCGAACAGGTAGTGGCTGTCGCGGGGGCCCGGAGAGGCTTCCGGGTGGTGCTGCACCGAGAAGGCGGGCCGGTCGGTGAGGGTAAGCCCGCAGTTCGAGCCGTCGAAGAGCGAGACGTGGGTCTCGACCGCGGTGCCCGGCAGGCTCGCCGGGTCGACGGCGAAGCCGTGGTTCATCGAGACGATCTCGACCTTGCCGGTGGTCTTGTCCTTCACCGGATGGTTCGCGCCATGGTGGCCCTGCGGCATCTTCACGGTGCGGCCGCCGAGCGCCAGCCCCATGAGCTGATGGCCGAGGCAGATGCCGAAGGTCGGCACCTTCTCCTCCAGGAGCCGGCGGATCACCGGCACGGCGTATTCGCCGGTCGCCGCCGGGTCGCCGGGGCCGTTCGAGAGGAAGACGCCGTCGGGCTTCAGGGCCAGGATATCCTCGGCGCTGGTGGTCGCCGGCACTACGGTCACGTCGCAGCCGGCCTCCGCCAGGAGCCGCAGGATGTTGCGTTTGACGCCGTAGTCGACGGCGACCACCCGGTAGCCCTCGCCGGCCGTACGAGCACCGTAGCCGGACTTCAGCGCCCAGACGGTCTCCGACCATTCCGAGCGGTCGCGGCTCGTCACCGGCGGCACCAGGTCGAGGCCCTCCATCGGAGGCAGGGCCGCGGCGCGCGCCTTGAGCGCCTCGCGGTCGAAGCGGCCTTCGGGATCGTTGGCGATGACGGCGTTCGGCATCCCACGGTCGCGGATGAGCGCGGTGAGCGCCCGCGTGTCGACGCCGGTGATGCCGACGATGCCCCGCGCCTTCAGCCAGGCGTCGAGATGGCTCGAGGAGCGCCAGCTCGACGGGTTCGTCACCGCCGAGGCCACCACCGTGCCGCGCACGCCCGAGGCAGGGGCCGCCTCCAGGCTCTCGAGGTCGTCGTCGTTGGTGCCGACATTGCCGATATGCGGGAAGGTGAAGGTCACGATCTGTCCGGCGTAGGACGGGTCCGTGAGGATCTCCTGGTAGCCGGTCATCGCCGTGTTGAAGCAGACCTCGCCGTCGGCCACCCCGGTCTGGCCGACGCCGAAGCCTTCGAGCACCGTGCCGTCGGCGAGCACGAGGAGCGCGGTCGCCAGCGGCTCGGCCCAGGGTTCGGGTGCGGGCGTGGCGGCGGGTTGCGCGGGAGCACCTTCTTGCAGCATCGGCGTGAACTCGCTTATGTCCGGCCTGAGGGCCCGGCGCCATGCGGCGCTCGAAGCGCGGCCTCGATCGTGCCGCGCTCATAGCGAGCCGGCCGCGACAGGGTCAATGTGGGCCCGGCGCAGGGCTGCCTCAACCCACGGCCGGATGATCGGGTTCGCCCCGGTGCAGGCCGAGAGCACTCCGAAGGAAAGTCACAAGAAATGTCGCTGCGCGAGCGCCTGACCGCCGAGATGAAGGACGCCATGAAGGCCGGCGACAAGCCCCGCCTCGGCACCGTCCGCATGGTCCAGGCGGCGCTGAAGGAGCGCGACATCGAGGCGCGCGGCAACGGCAAGGACCCGGTGGGCGAGGACGAGATCCTCTCGCTCCTCCAGAAGATGATCAAGCAGCGCAACGAGTCGGCCGCCGTCTACGACCAGGGCGGCCGCCCGGAGCTGGCCGAGAGCGAGCGCGTCGAGGCCGCGATCATCGCCGCCTTCCTGCCGCAGCAGATGGACGAGGCGGAAACCCGCGCGGCGGTCGAGGCGGCCATCGCCGAGACCGGCGCCGCCGGCCCGAAGGACATGGGAAAAGTCATCGGTGCCCTTAAGGGGAAGTATGCCGGCCGCATGGATTTCGGGAAGGTGAGCGGCCTCGTGAAGGACGCGCTCGCGGCCAGGGCCGGCTGAGCGAGTCCTCCGGCCGGCCCATCCCCGCTATCCCGGCCGCGCGACGGCCGGCGCCGGGACTCCGTGGTACGATTCGGTCTATGATCGGCGGTCAGGAACCCGCGACCGCCCGTGCGCTACCCGCCCCACATCCTCGAAGAGATCCGCGCCCGGCTCCCGGCCTCCGATGTGATCGGGCGCCGGGTGCGGCTGAAGAAGGCCGGCCGCGAGTGGCGCGGCCTCTCGCCGTTCAACGCCGAGAAGACGCCCTCCTTCTACGTGAACGACCAAAAGCAGTTCTACCACTGCTTCTCCTCCGGCAAGCACGGCGACGTCTTCACCTTCCTGATGGAGACGGAAGGGCTGAGCTTCCCCGAGGCCGTCGAGCGCCTTGCGGGCGAAGCGGGCGTCAGCCTGCCGGCGCCGAGCGCCGACATGCGGGCCATGGAGTCGAAGCGGGCCGGGGCCGTCGAGGTCATGGAGATGGCGGCCTCGTTCTTCGAGGCGCAACTGAAGGGGCAGGCCGGCGCCGCAGCCCGCGCCTATCTCGACCGGCGCGGCCTCGGTTCCGACATCCGGCAGCAGTTCCGCCTCGGCTACGCGCCGGGCGACCGCTACGCGCTGCGCGACCACCTCTCCGGCCGCGACGTGAGCAAGGAGCTGATGTCCGAGCTCGGCCTACTGGTCGCGGGGGAGGGCATCGCCGTGCCCTACGACCGCTTCCGCGACCGCATCATCTTCCCGATCTGCGACATCCGCGGCCGGGTCATCGCCTTCGGCGGCCGGGCCATGCAGGCCGACGCCAAGGCCAAGTACCTGAACTCGCCGGACACGCCGCTCTTCCACAAGGGGCTCGGGCTCTACAACCTGCATCAGGCCCGCAAGGAGGCGCACCGGCGCGGCAGCGTCATCGCCGTCGAAGGCTACGTCGACACCATCGCCATGACGATGGCCGGGCACCCGAACACCGTCGCCTCCCTCGGCACGGCGCTCACCGAGGATCAGCTCGCGCTGCTCTGGCGCCACGCCGACGAGCCGATCCTGTGCTTCGACGGCGACGGGGCGGGCCAGCGCGCCGCCTACAAGGCGCTCGACGTCGCCCTACCGATGCTGGCGCCGGGCAAGTCCCTGCGCTTCGCCCTGCTGCCTGAAGGCCAGGACCCGGACGACCTGCTCCGCTCCGGCGGCCCCTCCGCCATCGACCGGGTGCTGGAGGCCGCCCGGCCGCTCTCCGAGGTACTGTGGTCGCGGGCGGTCGCGGCGGGGCCCGCCGACACGCCGGAGCGCCGGGCGGGCATGGCGCGGGACCTGCGCGAGACCGTCGCCGCCATCCGCGACGAGACCGTGCGGCGCTACTACCGGGACGACATCGAGAACCGTCTGCGCGGGCTGTCGCCCCGCAACGGCCCCTCGGCGGCCTCGCCCCGCACGGGGAACGGCTTCCAGCGGCGCGCGCGGCCGGGCGATCCGCCGCCCTCGCCGCGGCTGACCGCCGCCCCGAGCGAGCACCTCGCCCGCTCGCCGGGCTTCGCCAGCACCGGCAGCCCCCGCGAGGCGATGATCGTCGGCAGCCTGCTCGTCCATCCGATCCTGCTGCACGCGCAGGAGGAGATGCTCGCCGAGCTCGATCTGGAGGACGCGGACGCCGTCGCGCTCCGCTCGTTCCTGCTCGACCGGGCGGCGGAGGGCAACGGCCTCGACGCGGAGGTGTTCGCCGCCGCGCTCACCCGCGCCGGGCTCGACGCGGCCGCCGCCCGGCTTACCGGGCGGGTGCGGCCGGGGGACCGCTGGACGCTGGAGCCGCACGCCGACGCGCTGCGGCTGGAGGATGCCTTGCGCCAGGCCGTGATCTTGCACCGCAAGTCCGGAGCGCTAAATAGCGAACTCCGCCAAGCCGAGCGGGCGTTGGTCGAGGAGGAGACCGAGGCCAATTTCGCGTGGCTCTGCGACGTCAAGGAGCGGCTGGCGGTCATCGCCGGAGCCGAGGCGGACGCGGACCTGCCGGAGGCGACCGACTCGACCGAAGCCTGATCCTGTGCAAAGGCGGCGCGTCGCTCAGGCGGGGCGGCGTGGTTAACAGTCGGTCAAGCGTCTCGCTTGCATACCGGATCGAGACGATATCCCGCAGCCCGGCCCGGGCGCGGCGAGTGCGATTTTTGCGGACCGGGGGCTCGTGCGGCCCCTCCGCCCGCCACGAAAACAATAGGCTGATGATGGCGACGAAGGCAACTGAACGGGACGAGGCGGACGCCGCTCCGGAGCAGCAGACGGACGGTCCGCTGCTCGACCTGACGGATGCCTCCGTGAAGCGGATGGTGAAGCTCGCCAAGAAGCGCGGCTACGTCACCTACGAGGAGGTCAACGAGGTCCTGCCCGAGGGGCAGTCCGACCCGGACCAGCTTGAGGACGTGCTCGCCCAGCTTTCGGAGATGGGCATCAACGTCGTCGAGGCCGAGGAGACCGACGAGGCCGCCGCCGAGAAGCCCGCCGCGGCGGAAGGCGACGACGAGGAGGCCGAGGGCGGCGAGGTCGCGGAGGTCGCCCCGAGCCGCGCCGTCGCGGTCCGCGCCGAGACCACCCGCGAGCCGACCGACCGCACCGACGATCCGGTGCGCATGTACCTGCGCGAGATGGGCTCGGTGGAGCTTCTCTCCCGCGAGGGCGAGATCGCCATCGCCAAGCGCATCGAGGCCGGCCGTGAGGCGATGATCGCCGGGCTCTGCGAGAGCCCGCTGACCTTCCAGGCGATCATCATCTGGCGGGACGAGCTGGTCGAGGGCAAGGTTCTGCTCCGCGACATCATCGACCTCGAGGCCACCTACGCGGGCCCCGACGGCAAGAACGCGCCCCAGGTCGCCGAGGGCGAGGAGGCGGAGAGCGAGGAGTCCGAGACGCCGGCGCCCGAGGGCGACGACGAGGACGACATGGAGAACAACGTCTCCCTCGCGGCGATGGAAGCCGAGATCAAGCCGCGGGTGCTGGAGACCTTCGACAACGTCGCGAGCAACTACCGCAAGCTGCGCAAGCTCCAGAACGAGGAGGCCGAGCTCAAGGCCTCCGGCGGCACGCCGGCCGCCAACGCGGCCAGGAAGCAGGGCGAGCTGAAGGACATCGTCGTCACCGACGTGAAGTCGCTCTCCCTCAACAACAACCGCATCGAGGCGTTGGTCGAGCAGCTCTACGACATCAACAAGCGGCTCATCTCGCATGAGGGCCGCCTGATGCGCTACGCCGAGAGCCACGGCGTCGCCCGCGACGAGTTCCTGCGCCACTACCAGGGCTGGGAGCTCGATCCGAACTGGATGGACCGGGTCGGCACGCTCGGCGGCAAGGGCTGGAAGAACCTCGTCGAGAAGGGCTCGGGCGAGGTCGCCCGCCTGCGCGAGCAGATCCTGACGCTCGCCTCCGAGACGGGCCTTCAGATCGGCGAGTACCGCAAGATCGTCTCGATGGTGCAGAAGGGCGAGCGCGAGGCCCGCCAGGCGAAGAAGGAGATGATCGAGGCCAACCTCCGCCTCGTGATCTCCATCGCCAAGAAGTACACCAACCGCGGCCTGCAGTTCCTGGACCTGATCCAGGAGGGCAACATCGGCCTCATGAAGGCGGTCGACAAGTTCGAGTACCGCCGCGGCTACAAGTTCTCGACCTACGCGACCTGGTGGATCCGGCAGGCGATTACCCGCTCGATCGCCGATCAGGCCCGTACCATCCGCATCCCGGTGCACATGATCGAGACGATCAACAAGATCGTCCGCACCTCGCGCCAGATGCTCCACGAGATCGGCCGTGAACCCACGCCCGAAGAGCTGGCCGAGAAGCTCGCCATGCCTCTGGAGAAGGTGCGAAAAGTTCTCAAGATCGCCAAGGAGCCGATCTCGCTGGAGACGCCCATCGGCGACGAGGAGGACAGCCACCTCGGCGACTTCATCGAGGACAAGAACGTCGTCCTGCCGATCGACGCGGCGATCCAGTCGAACCTGCGCGAGACCACGACCCGCGTCCTCGCCTCGCTGACGCCCCGCGAGGAGCGCGTGCTGCGCATGCGCTTCGGCATCGGCATGAACACCGACCACACCCTCGAGGAGGTCGGCCAGCAGTTCTCGGTGACCCGCGAGCGCATCCGCCAGATCGAGGCGAAGGCCCTGCGCAAGCTCAAGCACCCGAGCCGGTCGCGGAAGCTCCGCAGCTTCCTCGACAACTGACGAGCCCGGCCGGTCGACGGGTCCACGAGTCCGGGAAGGCGTTGCCGGAAGCCCTCCCGAGCCCCATCTTGGCCGTATGCTCGAACGAGGCCAGCAACGCCCGCAGCCTCCGACCGCCGACGCGGACGGATCGGAGGCCGACGCCGTGCCCTTCGGCCTTCTGCAGGAAGCGGTGGGGCTTCGCGACTGGCTGCTCTCCGAGGGCGCGCGCCTGCCGAAGGCCGACGACCTGCTCGCCGGCCTGTCCCTGCGTCTCAACGACCTCGACGTGCCCGTCGACCGCGCCACCACGGCGATCGACACGCTGCATTCGGAGTATTCCGGCGTCGGCCGCTTCTGGACGCGGGAGGGCGGCTCCAGCGTGCGGCTGTTCCCCCACGGCGAGGCCTCCGACAAGGCCTATCACGAGAGCCCGTTCTTCACCGTCCACCAGACCGGCGAGTGGCTGATCCTCGACCTCGCCGAGACGCCGGACGACGCCTACGCCGTGATCCCGGAGCTGAAGGCCGGCGGCTACACGCACTACATCGTCGCGCCGCTGATCTTCACCAACGGCAACCGCAACGGCATCACCTTCGCGACCCGCTCGAAGGAGGGCTTCCGCGACGACGACATCGCCGTCCTGCGCTTCGTCATGCCGACGCTCGCCGCGGTGATGGAGATGCGCCTCGTCAACAAGCAGCTCGACACGGTGCTGCGCATCTATGTCGGCGACGAGCCGCACCGGGCGATCCTGTCGGGTGCGATCCGCCGCGGGCACGTGCAGCGCATCCGCTCGGCGATCCTGTTCGCGGACATGCGCGACTACACCCGCACCACCGCCGACATGACGCCCGAGGAGGCCGTCGACCTCCTCAACATCTTCTTCGACTGCCTGGTACCGGCGATCGAGCGCGAGGGCGGCGAGGTGCTGAAGTATCTCGGCGACGGGCTGCTCGCGATCTTCCGCGAGCGCGGCGACGATCTCGGCGGCGCCGCCAAGGGCGCGCTCACCGCCGCGCAGGCGGCGCTGGAGGCGCTGGACGAGGCGAACGCCTTCCAGCGCTTCGAGGCGCCCGTCGCCGCCGGCATCGCCCTCCACCACGGCGAGGCGGCCTACGGCAATGTCGGCTCCGGCGCCCGGCTCGACTTCACGGTGATCGGCCGCGACGTGAACCTCGCGAGCCGGCTCGCGCAGATCAACCGCCGCCTCGGCGAGCCGCTCCTGATGTCGAAGCCCTTCGTGGATTTCCTCTGGGGCGACCCGGAGCCGCTCGGGGAGCACCGGCTCGACGGCTTCCCCGAGCCGATCGGCGTCTACCGTCCCGCGCGGCGGGGGCCCGAGAAGAAACCGGCTTCCGCCGGCGACGGGGTTGACCGCGTGCCCGCCTAGGGCCACATCTCGCCCGTTCCAGGGAGATCCCCGGCAAGGGGCTGAGAAACCGCTGGGCTCGGGATCGAGAGATCTCTCGCGGCGCGGAAATCCTTCGAACCTGATCCGGTTCACACCGGCGTAGGGATTGGACCGCGGCCCTCGAGGCCACAGCTCTCGCGAGACGCTGAAGGAACCGATCCCTGCGGAGGACCCGCGGAGGATGCCTTGGCCAATCCCGACCCACGCCAGCCGATCGGCCTGCGCCGCGCCCCCGAGGCGCGCGTGGCGCGATCGGAGCTGCCGGCCGGCGTCGACGTGGCGGTGGTCGGCGGCGGCCTGATCGGCCTCTCCGCGGCCTGGATGCTGGCGCGGCAGGGCCGCTCCGTCGCGGTGATCGAGCGCGAGACGCTCGGCGCCGGGGCGAGCCTCGCCGCCACCGGCATGCTGGCGCCGGCCGCCGAGCACGAGCCCGGCTCCGACCTTCTCCTGCCGCTGGCGCTGCACAGCCTGCGCCGCTGGCCTGCCTTTCGCGACGCGTTGCAGGCGGCCTCCGGTGTGCCGATCGACTACCGCGAGGACGGCACGCTCGTCATCGCCATCGGCCGCGACGAGGTCGAGCGGCTGCGCTTCCGCCACGATCTGCAGCGCCGCTCCGGCGTCGCCTCCGAATGGCTGAGCGGCATCGAGGTCCGCCGCCGGGAGCCGGCGCTCCGGCCGAACGTCGCCGCCGGCATCCACTGCCCCCTCGACCATCAGGTCGATCCGCGCCACGTCATGACCGCGCTGGCGAAGGCCTGCGAGGCGGCAGGCGTCGCTCTCGTCGAGCGCTGCGCCGTCGAGGCGCTCGACTGGACGAGCGGCCGCGTCACCGGCCTGCATACCGCCGCCGGTACGCTCGCGGCCGGGACCGTGATCCTCGCCGCCGGCGCCTGGAGCGGCGAACGGGGGCTCCTGCCCGAGACGCTGAGCCTGCCCGTGCGCCCGCTGAAGGGCCAGTCCCTGGCGCTGCGCACCTCCAAGGCCACCGGCACGCTCGCGCAGATGATCTGGAGCGAGCAGGTCCACATGGCACCGAAGTCGGACGGCCGGATCATCGTCGGCGCGACGGTCGAGGATTGCGGCTTCCGCCCCGGCGTCACCGCGGGTGGGCTCTACGCCCTGCTGGAGGGCGCGCGGCGCGTCCTGCCGGGGATCGAGGAGATGGAGGTCGAGGCCGTCTGGAGCGGCTACCGGCCGACCTCGGACGACGACGCGCCGATCCTCGACGCCCTGGCGCCGGGCCTCGTCGCGGCGACGGGCCACCACCGCAACGGCTACCTCCTGGCCCCCGCGACCGCGGAGGCGGTGGCCGCCTTCGTGACGACGGGCGCCTGGCCGGACTACGCAGCGGGCTTCGGCCGCGCCCGCTTCCGCCCCGCCGAGAGCCTGAGGGCCTCGGCATGAAGCTCACCGTCAACGGCCTGCCCCGCGAGTGCGAGGCGGGCGACATCGAGGCCCTGTTCCACATCGAGGCCGAGGAGACCGGCCTCGAGAGCCCGCAGGGCATTGCCATCGCACTCAACGGGCGCGTCGTCCGAAAGCGGGAGTGGGCGCAGACGCCCCTCCGCGAGGGCGACCGCGTCGAGATCGTGCGCGCCATGCAGGGAGGCTGAACCCATGCCGGACACCTCGACCAGCACCATCACGCCGCTGCGGCCGGAGGAGGACGACGCCCTCGTCATAGCGGGCGTGCGCCTGTCCTCGCGGCTCCTCATCGGCACCGCCGGCTACCCGAACCAGGCGATCCTGCGGGACGCGGTCGCGGCGTCGGGCGCCGAGGTCGTCACCGCCTCGATCCGCCGGGTCTCCCTCCAGGGGCACGGCTCGGACACGGTGCGCATGCTCGCGGGCAAGCGTTTCCTGCCCAACACCGCCGGCTGCGAGACCGCCCGCGACGCGATCATGACCGCCGAGCTGGCCCGCGAGGCGCTCGACACCACCTGGATCAAGGTCGAGGTCATCGGCGACCGGGAGACCCTCTACCCCGACGTGACCGAGCTGATGGAGGCCTGCCGGCACCTCGTGGACGAGGGCTTTACCGTGCTGCCCTACTGCAACGACGATCCGATCGTCTGCCAGCGGCTCGCCGACATCGGGTGCGCTGCGGTGATGCCGATGGGCTCGCTGATCGGCTCGGGCATGGGCGTCGCCAACCCGGCGAACCTGGAGCTGATCTGCCGCCGCTCGCAGGTTCCGGTGATCGTCGATGCCGGTATCGGCACCGCCTCGGACGCGGTGATCGCCATGGAGCTGGGTGCGGCCGGCTGCCTCCTCAACACGGCGGTGGCCAAGGCCGACGATCCGGTGCGGATGGCCCGCGCCATGGGCCACGCGGTCGCGGCGGGACGCCTCGCGCATCTTGCCGGCCGCATCCCCCGGCGGGGGCGGGCCGAGCCGTCGAGCCCGCAGCTTGGGCTCGTCGGATCGTGAGGCTCCCCGCGCGGCTGCTCGTCGTCACGGACCGCCTGGGTGCCCCCCACGGTTTGCCGGCCGCCCTCGACGCCGCGCTGGCGGGAGGCGCCCGCTGGGTCTGGTTCCGCGAGCGCGACCTGCCGGGCGACGCGCGCAGGCGCCTCGGCGAGACGGTCGCCTGCCGCGTCCACGATGCGGGCGCTCGGCTCACTGTCGGCGGCGACCCGGCGCTCGCCGCCGAGCTCGGGGCCGACGGCGTGCATCTGCCCGCCGGCTGCGACGCCGCCGCGATCAAGCGGGCTCGGGGCTTCCTGCACGAGGCGGCGCTGGTCGGGGTCTCGGCCCACTCCGTCGCGGAGATCGAGGCCGCGGCCGCGGCGGGCGCAGACTACGCGACGCTGAGCCCGGTCTTCGAGACGCCGAGCAAGCCGGGCTACGGGCCGGCGCTCGGCGTCGAGGGCATCCGAGACGCGGCCGGCCGCGCCGGCCGGATGCCGGTGCTGGCGCTCGGGGGCGTGCACCCGGAGCGGGCGGCCGGCCTGATCGCGGCGGGGGCTGCCGGCATCGCCGTGATGGGCGGGATCATGAGCGTGCCGGACCCCGCTGCGGCGCTGAAGGCGTACGCGTCCGCGCTCGCGCCGCTCAGCCCTTGAGGCCGCCGTAGGGCGGGCGCGGGATCGCCTTGTGGGCTGCCCGCAGGGCCGCCGACCAGCGCTCGCGCAGGTCATGGAAGTAGATGTCGCCGACCTCGATGCGGCGGCTGACGTCGAGGTCGAGGGCGCCCCTGCGGGCGACCGCGATGTCGATGGGCAGGCCGACGCCGAGATTCGAGCGCATGGTCGAATCCATCGAGATCAGCCCGACCTTGAGCGCGTCGGAGATGTCGGTGTCGAAGCGGACGGCCCGGTCGAGGATCGGCTTGCCGTACTTGTGCTCGCCGATCTGGAGGAAGGGCGCGTCGCCGCTGCACTCGATGAAGTTGCCGGCCGAGTAGATCAGGAACAAGCGCATCGGATCGCTGCCGATCTGGCCGCCGAACAGAAAGCTGACCTCGAAGCGGAGATTGGCCGCCTCGAAGCCCTGCCGCTCGATCGAGCGGACCCGGCGGATGGCGCGCCCGACGAGCTGGGCCGCCTGGAACATCGTCTCCGTCTCGACGAGGCGCAGCCGCCCGCCCTCGTCGTCCTCGACGCCCTCGGCGAGCAGGCTCAGCACCGATTGCGTGACGGAGAGGTTGCCGGCCGAGGCCAGCATCATCACCCGCTCGCCCGGCACGTTGAAGTGGTGGAGCTTGCGGTAGGTCGAGATGTCGTCGAGCCCCGCGTTGGTGCGGGTGTCGGCGATCATCACGAGCCCGCCCTCGACGAGGAGCCCGACGCAGTAGGTCATCGCTTCATCTCCGGCCGCGTCCGCGGCCCGCGCCTGTTTCATATCAAGGTGCTTCCGCTTTGACTGCATCAAAGCGGAGACTTCGCGCAGACGCTCGGCAAGTCGCGCGTCCGTCGGAGAAGATCAGGATTGTCTCGCCGCCTGGGCCTGCTCGACCTTGAGGCGCACGTCGAGGGTCTCGGTGCCGCCGCCGGTGCGGCTGCCGCGGATCGGCGCGGCGCCGAGATAGTCGAGCCCCGTGGCGACGCGGATATAGGCTTCCGTCGTGGCACAGCCGTGGGCCGCGTCGAACCCGACCCAGCCGAGATCGGGCACCAGGGCCTCGGCCCAGCCGTGCCCGGTCTCGTGAGGGCTCGCCTCGTCCGCCTCCTCGCCGCGGTGGACGTAGCCGGACACGTAGCGGGCCGGCACCTCCAGGTGCCGGGCGGCGGCGATGAAGACGTGGGCGAGGTCCTGGCAGACGCCGGCACCCGCCTCGAAGGCGCGGGCAGCGTCGAGCGCGGCGCTGGCGGGGCCCGCCTCGAAGGCGATCCGCTCGTACACCGCCCCGAGGAGCCGGTGGAGGAGGGGCAGCGTCGTGCGATCCCCGTCCGCGGCGACCGTATCCGCGAACTCCCGCAGGGGCGCGCTCGTCAGCACCAGATCGGTCTCGCGCAGGTAGAAGGCGTCGGGCAGGCGCTCGACGGCGCCGCGCACGATGCCGTGGCTTTCCAGCGTGTCGACTTCGCCGGTGACGCGCACGGTCAGAGCGTCGGTGGGCTCGTCGGGGCTGAACCAGTGCACGACGTTGCCGAAGCCGTCCTCCCGCTCGGTCATGTGCCCGTCGACGGAGGGCTCGATGCGCCAGCGGCGCACGTACTGCCCGTCATGGTCGCGGGGCGTCATCCGCATGACCTGGATGAGGCCGCGGGCGGGCTGCTCGTAGCGGTAGATGGT
Source organism: Methylobacterium jeotgali (assembly GCF_022179345.1). Taxonomy (GTDB): domain Bacteria; phylum Pseudomonadota; class Alphaproteobacteria; order Rhizobiales; family Beijerinckiaceae; genus Methylobacterium; species Methylobacterium jeotgali. The sequence goes on from NZ_BPQR01000042.1 coordinate 86,165, forward strand.
CTCGTGCAGGACGCGGATGCGCATGGGCTCTTCGTCTCGGCGGCGTTCCGGGCTCAGACCAGATACTGCGTCGCGATCGCTTCGCCGACCCGGTTGTTCTCGTCGATGAAGGCCGTGACGAACTCGTGCAACCCGGAGGCGAAGACCCGCTCGATGTGGTCGCCCTCGAGCCGGGCGAGCAGATTGCCGGCCAGCCGCTGGCTCGGGCCCCGCCGTCCGTAGGCGTCGGCGATCAGGTCGAGGTGCTCCACGAGCTGCCCGTAGCAGTTCAGGAAGGAGCGCGGCATCTGCCGGTTGAGGATCAGGAGGTCGGCCACCAGCATCGGCTTGATGCTCTCGCGGTAGACCCAGTGATAGGCGTTGAAGGCCGAGACCTCGCGCAGGATCGTGGTCCACTGGAAGTAGTCGAGGCTGCCCCCGACCCGCTCGCTCGCCGGCAGCAGGATCTGGTACTTCACGTCGAGGATTCGCGCCGTGTTGTCGGCCCGCTCGATGGCGGTGCCGAGCCGCGTGAACCAGTAGGCGTCGTTCCTCAGCATCGTTCGGTAGGCCGAGCCGTCGAAGGTCAGCGAGATCGACTTCACCCAGTCGAGGAAGCGGGCGAACTCCTCCTGCGAGAGGTCGCGGCCCTCGTAGTTGCGCAGCTCCAGCCAGGCGCCGTTGATCGTGTCCCACATCTCGGTGGTGAGCGCCGTGCGCACGCTGCGGGCGTTCTCGCGGGCCGTCTCGATGCAGGAGCGGATCGAGGAGGGATTGTTCGGGCTGAAGGCCAGGAAGCGCCCGACCGTGTCGGCGTTGACCGCGTCGTGGTGGGCGCGGAACAGCGCCTCGCCGCCGGCCGAAAGCAGCGCCGAGTGCCACTCGTTGGTCTCGCCGCCGCCGTAGCTCGTCGGCAGCGAGGCGAGGCGGTGGGCGGCGTCGAGGATGCGGGCCACGAACTCGGCGCGCTCGACGTAGCGGGAGAGCCAGTAGAGGCTGTCAGCGGTCCGGGAGAGCATGGGCGTCCGTGGGTAACCGTGGGTACGAGAGGGGCGGGGGTCTGGCGGCCTTAAGCGTCGAGCACCCAGGTGTCCTTGGTGCCGCCGCCCTGGCTGGAGTTGACGACGAGGGAGCCCTCCTTCAGCGCCACCCGGGTGAGGCCGCCGGGCACGATGCGGATCTCGTCGGCCCCGCAGAGCACGAAGGGGCGCAGGTCGACGTGGCGCGGCGCGACGCCGGAGGCGACGAAGGTCGGGCAGGTCGAGAGCGAGAGGGTCGGCTGAGCGATGAACCCGTCCGGCGCGTGGCGGATGCGGCGGCCGAACTCCTCGATCTCGCGCTTCGTGGCGTGGGGGCCGACGAGCATGCCGTAGCCGCCCGAGCCGTTGACCTCCTTCACGACGAGGCTGCCGAGGTTGTCGAGGACGTAGGCGAGCGCCTCCTTCTCGCGGCAGCGATGGGTCGGCACGTTCTTCAGGATCGGCTCCTCGCCGGTGAAGAAGCGCACGATCTCCGGCATGTAGCTGTAGACGGCCTTGTCGTCGGAGACCCCGGTGCCGACGGCGTTGGCCAGCGTGACGTTGCCGCGCTCGTAGGCGTTCATGATGCCGGGCACGCCGAGCACGGAATCGGGCCGGAACACGAGCGGATCCAGGAAGTCGTCGTCGAGGCGGCGGTAGACCACGTCGACCCGGCGCGGCCCCTCGGTGGTACGCATGTAGAGCACGTCGTCCTTGGTGAAGAGGTCGGACGCCTCCACGAGGTCGACGCCAAGCTTGTCGGCCAGGAAGGAGTGCTCGTAGAAGGCCGAGTTGTAGCGGCCGGGCGTCAGCAGAACGACGGTCGGGTCGCGGGTCGCTGTCGTCGGGGCGAGGCTGCGCAGCGTCGCCAGCAGCGCGTCCGGATAGTTCTCGACCGGCGCGACCCGGTGGCGGGAGAACAGGTCCGGGAAGAGGCGCAGCATCACCTCCCGGTTCTCGAGCATGTAGGACACGCCCGACGGCGTGCGGGCGTTGTCCTCCAGCACGAAGAAGTCGTTCTCGCCGGTCCGCACGATGTCGATGCCGGCGATGTGGACGTAGAGATCGTGGGGCGGCCGGATGCTGCGCATCTCCATCCGGTAGTGCGCGTTCCGGTAGACGAGCTCCTCGGGGATGATTCCGGCCTTGATGCACTCCTGCGTCGTGTAGACGTCCTTGAGGAAGGCGTTGATCGCGGTGACGCGCTGCTTGAGGCCCCGCTCGAGAAAATCCCATTCGGGCTTCGTCAGCACGCGGGGGATGATGTCGAAGGGGATGAGCCGCTCGGTCGAATCGTTGTCGCCGTAGACCGCGAAGGTGATGCCGATGCGCCGGAACAGCAGCTCCGCCTGGCTGCGGCGGGTGTGGAACTGGTCGGGCGGAGTGGCGTCGAGCCAGGATTTCAGGGCGGCGTAGGCCTCGCGCACCGCGACCGGGGCGTTGCCCTCGAAGCCGCTCATCTCGTCGAACGCCACACTCGTCATCCCTGCCTCCCTAGCGCCACGCTAGAGGCAAGAGGCACGCCACGCAAAGGTTGCGGGGCGACGCTCGCGGAGGGCTGTCACGACCGTCCGATCCGTCAGATCAGCTTGAGCGCCTTGAAGCTCGCGTGCCCGGCGCGGGCGAAGATCACGTGGTCGTGGACGACGATCCGGAGCGGGGCGAGCACGGCGACGACCTCGCGGGTCATGGCGATGTCGGCCTTCGAGGGCGCCGGATCCCCGGAGGGGTGGTTATGGGCGAGGATGACCGCGGTCGCCGCCAGCTCCAGCGCCCGGCGGGCCACCTCCCGCGGGTAGACGGGCGTGTGGTCGACGGTGCCGTGCCCCTGCACCTCGTCGGCGATGAGGCGGTTGCGCTTGTCGAGGAACAGCACCCGGAACTGCTCCCGCGCCGAGAAAGCCATGGTGACGCGGCAGTATTCCAGCACCGCCTCCCAGGAGGAGAGCACGGGACGCTCGGCGATGGCGCCGCGGGCGAGGCGCTGGCCCGCCGCCTCCATCAGCTTCAGGTCGGCGACGACGCCGGGTCCGACCCCGTCGATCTCGGCGAGGCGGCCGGGCTCGGCGGCGAGCACCTCCGCGAAGCTGCCGAAGCGGCGGATCAGCGCCTTGGCGAGCGGCTTCACGTCCCGCCTCGGGATCGAGCGGAACAGGGCGAGCTCGAGCAGCTCGTAGTCCGGCAGCGAATCGGCCCCGGCCGACGCGAAGCGGGCGCGCAGGCGCTCGCGATGCCCGGCATGGTCCGGCGGCGGGACGGGCTCCGCCACCGCCTCCGGCAGCAGCGGGAGGGCGCAGTCGTCGAAGCCCGCCGAGCCGGATCGCCGCGCCACCGGACGCGGCTCAGGCGGCCGGGTTGACGGGCTGGAGCAGCCCCGGTTGATGCAACCCTTTGGGCGAGACCGTGAAGATCTCGACGCCGGTCTCCGTCACCGCCACCGTGTGCTCGAACTGGGCCGAGAGCGAGCGGTCCCGCGTCACCGCCGTCCAGCCGTCGGAGAGGACCTTCACGGCGGGTCGGCCGAGATTGATCATCGGCTCGATCGTGAAGAACTGCCCCGGCTTCAGGGGCACGTCGTAGCTCGCCTCGACGTAGTGCAGGATGGTCGGCGCGTCGTGGTAGGTGCGGCCGAGCCCGTGGCCGCAGAAGTCGCGCACCACCGAGCAGCGCTCGGCCTCGGCGTAGGTCTGGATGGCGCGGGCGATGTCGACGGTCGAGCCGCCGGGCTTCACCGCGGCGACGCCGCGCATCAGGGCCTCGTAGGTGATCTCGCACAGGCGCGCGGCCTTGCGCGGCACCTCGCCGACATAGGCCATCCGGCTCGAATCGCCGTGCCATCCGTCGAGGATCAGGCAGCAGTCGAGGTTGATGATGTCGCCCTCGCGCAGCGGCTTGTCGTTGGGGATGCCGTGGCAGACCACGTGGTTGATCGAGGTGCAGATCGACTTCGAGTAGCCCCGGTAGAACAGCGAGGCCGGGTAGGCGCCGTGGTCCATGGCGAACTCGAAGGCGAGGCGGTCGAGGCGGTCGGTGGTCACGCCCGGCACCGTCGCCTCCATGAGGATGTCGAGGGCCTCCGCCGTGAGGCGGCCGGCCCGGCGCATCCCCTCGAAGCCCTCCGGCCCGTGGATCGGGGCCTCCTGGATCCTCCGGCCGCCCTTGGCGGTCGCCTGGTCTTGCTCGGTCATGATCTGTCGCGCGGCCGTCGGGAGCGGTGGGACGCTCGAGCGCGCCCGCTCCCTATCTACGATCTCGGCCGGGGAGCGCCAAGCGGCGGAAGGCCCGTCACGCATGGCCGGCGGCCGTTCCGGCCCCTAGGCTTGAGCGGCCGAAGCGGCTAGAGCCTTGGCGGAAGGGACGGCGGCCTCGCGGGCCGCCGCGCAGGACAGGCGCGATGGCTGACAAGGCGGTACCGCACTTCCACAACGATCTCGGCGTGGCGGTCATCCACGTGGGCTCGAAGGAGTTCATGTGCATCGGGGCGCTGCCGCCCTTCGATCACCCGCACGTGTTCCTCGACATGGGCGCCGACAACGAGATCATCTGCCAGTACTGCTCGACGCTCTACCGCTATCGCAGGGAGCTGAAGGCCGGGCATGCGGACCCGGAGGCCTGCGTCTGGGACGACCACACCAGGCTCGCCGCCGAGTAGGGCGGCCGCTCGACCGGTGCCCGACCCGCTCTCTATCACCGTCGCCGGGGCCGGAATCGGCGGCCTCACGGCGGCGCTCTGCCTCTCGGATGCCGGACACGCGGTGACGCTGGTCGAGCGCCGCACCGGCTTCAGCGAGGTCGGCGCCGGGCTCCAGCTCTCCCCGAACGCGAGCCGCGTGCTCGCATCGCTCGGTCTCGCCGCCGCGCTCCGGCGCGCCGGCTCCGAGCCGCCCGGCGTCGTCGTGCGCAGCCTCAAGAGCGGGAGCCGCATCGGCGGCGTGCGCCTCGGCGAGGCGGCGCGGGAGCGCTACGGCGCACCCTACCACGTCATCCATAGGGCCGACCTCCAGACGCTGCTCCTCGACGCAGTCCGCTCGAGGCCCGGCATCCGCCTGCTGGTCGGGCGCGAGGTCACCGGTCTCGCCGAGCGGGCGGACGGGATCGCGATCACCGTCGAGAGCGCCGGCGGCGGCCGCGGCGAGACCCTGGAGGCCGATCTCGTGATCGGCGCCGACGGCCTGCGCTCGCGCCTGCGGGGGCATCTCGACGACCGCCCCGTGGCGCCGGCGCGGATGGCCGCTTGGCGGGCCATCGTGCCGCGGGACGTCGTCCCGGAGGCGCTGCGCGGCGGGGAGACCGGCCTCTGGCTCGGCCGCGGCCGGCACGTCGTCCACTACCCCATCGGCAACGGCGAGCGCGTCAACGTCGTCGCCATCGTGCCGGAACGGCAGGGCGACGACGGCTGGGGACGGCTCGGCGAGCCGGCCATGCTGCGCGCCCATTTCCGCGACGCCACCCCGGAGCTGGCGCAGCTTCTCGGCCTGCCCGATTCCTGGCTGGTCTGGTCGCTGGCGGACCGCCCGACCGCCCGGCCGATGGCCCGGGGCCGGCTCGCGCTCCTCGGCGACGCCGCCCATCCGATGCTGCCCTTCCTGGCACAGGGCGCGGCGCTCGCCGTCGAGGACGCGGCGACGCTCGCGGCCTGCCTGGCGGGAGGCGACGTTCCGAAGGCGCTCGCGGCCTACGATGCGGCGCGCCGGCCCCGCGCCAAGCGGGTGCAGAAGGCGGCGCGGGCCAACGGCCGGGTCTACCATGCCGGGGGCTTCGCGGCGCTCTGCCGGAACCTGGTGATGCGCCGCCTCGGCCCGGACGGCATGCGCGACCGCTACGGCTGGCTCTACGGCTGGCAGCCGGACGGCAATGGTGCCCACGGTCGGACTCGAACCGACACGCCCGAAGGCCCCGGATTTTAAGTCCGGTCCGGCTACCAGTTTCAGCACGCGGGCAGCGGCATCGTCATGCGGCGCGGCCCCGGCAGCGTCAAGGACCGGCCTCGTCAAGCCGCGCCGCGGGCCTACCTCGACGGCAACGGGGAGGCGGGCGTGGCGGACAAGGCGGCAGGGAGACGGGTCTGGGCCCCGGAGCGGGCGTTCCTGCTCGCCGCGCTGCTGCTCGCCGCGGCGGCCGGGGTCGCGTTCTATCTCTCCCGCCCCACGACCCTGAGGATCGCCGTCGCCCCCGAGGGCGGGGTCGAGCCGGCGCTGATGGCCGCCTATGCCAGGCTCGTCGCCGAGCGCGACGAGAGCCCGCATCTCGACATCGTATCGTTCGGCGGCGTGCGCGAGAGCGCCACCGCGCTTCAGGACGGCAAGGTCGACCTCGCGGTCGTGCGGCCGGACGTGCTGATGCCGCGCAACGGGCTGACCCTCGCCGTGCTGCGCGAGCAGGCGATCCTCGTCGCCGCCCCCGCGGCCTCGGGGATCGCGAGCCTGCCCGATCTCGCCGGCCGCCGCCTCGGCATCCTCGCCGCCCGCGAGGCGGACCGCCCGCTGGCGCTCGCCGTTCTGAACCGACTCGGCCTCGCCGCGCGGATGGAGGGGGAGGCTTCGGGCGCGACCGCCGAACCGGAGGATGCCGAGGAAGACGGCAAGCCGCCGGCCCGGCGCCGGACCGCGCCGGCCACGGTCACGCTGGTGCCTCTTCAGGAGGCAGAGGTCGCGGCGTCCCTCGGGGCAGAGCGCATCGATGCCATGATCTTCATCACCACGCCGACGACGCCGGCCGCCCGCCGCCTCGTGGGGCTGGTCCGGGACGCCAGCCCGGAGCGGAAGGTCGCGCTGTTCGGCGTGCCGAACCCAGCCGCCGCCCTGGCGCGGCTGCCGCGGCTGCAATCCGTGACCGTGCCGGCGGGCCTGTTCGGGGCCGAGCCGCGCCTGCCGGAGGAGGACCTCCCCACGATCGGCCCATCGTACCGCCTGATGGCCCGCGCGAGCCTGTCGCGGAGCCTGGCGGCGGAGGTGACGCAGAACCTGTTCGAGCTGCGCACGGCGCTCGCCGACAGCGTGCCCGCCGCCGACGCCATCGCGGCGCCGGCCTACGACACCACGGTCGCTGCCACCACCGCGCGCCTGCCGATCCATGCCGGGGCCATGGACTACTATGAGCGCGAGCAGGAGGGGCTGATCGAGCGCTACGAGACCTGGATCTACCTCTTCGCCTTCCTGGGCGGCGGCATCGGCTCGGGGCTCGCCTGGCTGCGCCAGCGCCTCGGGCGCCTGCGCCGGGAGCGCATCGAGGTCGCGGCCGCGCGCCTCCTCGAGATCCGCTCCGAGGCCCGCCGGATCGACGATCCGGACAAGCTCCGGGCGATGGAGGCCGAGATCGACGATCTCGCCGGCAGCATCGCCCGGCAGGCTCTGACGCGGCCGGCGGAGCCGCGGACCCTCAGCGCGGCGGGCATCGCCCTCGACGCCGCCCGCGCGACCGTACGGCGGGCGAAGGCGAGCGCGGGAGGCGGCGGGGATACTCGGGAACAGGGCCCGTCACAGCCCACGAATACTTAAGCAACTCGAAACAGGGATCGCGGAAACCGGGTTAATTTTACCGTATAACAGGATCGTCCTTGCGGGAAGCGCAGCCGCACGGCCTCTTGAGCGTCGAGATGAGCGCGATCGCGCGCCGTCACACCTCTTGCAGCCCGCACAAGGACTTCGCCATGGCCGCGCCGGTCGCCCGATCCGCCACACTCGCCGTCACCCTCGCCGCCGCGCTCTTCGCCGGCACGCCCGCCCAGGCCGGCTGCCACGGCGCCGAGTGCTATCGCTACGTCGCGACGCCGCCGGTCTTCGACACCGTCTCCGAGCAGGTGCTGGTGCGCCCACCCCGCACCGTCTACCGCAGCACGCCGCCGGTCTTCGACACCGTGTCCGAGCGCGTGCTGGTGGCGCCGGGCGGCCGGGTCTGGCAGACCCGCCGCGGCCCCTACGGCGAGCTCGAGGGCTGCTGGATCGACACGCCGCCCCAGTACGCCGTGCGCCAGCGCCGGGTGATGGTGCAGCCGCCCCAGTCGATCCCGGAGACGATCCCGCCGGAATACGCCACCGTGAGCCGGCGCGTCCTCGTGCAGCCCGCCCGCGCAGGCTGGGTGCCCGCCGGCCCCCGCGGCCCCGGCTACGGGCCCGGATACGGCGTCGGCTCGATCCCGGACGCGCTCGGCATCACCGGCGCCAGCTCCGCCGATATCGGCGTCGGCCTCGGCTTCTCCCGCGGCAGCGTCTACGACGGCTACTGAGACCCCCGTCCGAGTGACGTTCGCAGCCCGTCGCGCCCTCACCGGCGCGGCGGGCCGCCTTGATTCGGCGCCCGCGCGCCACAGGTCGGTCCCGACGGGAGAGGCGTGGCATGACGACGTTCAAGGCGTGGGTGGTCGAGAAGGGCGAGGGCGGGCAGAGTCTCGCCTTCCGGGACTTCGACGAGGCTGACCTCATGCCCGGGAACGTCACCGTCCGGGTCAGCCATTCGACGCTGAACTACAAGGACGGTCTTGCCATGACCGGCAAGTCGCCGGTGGTGCGCCGCTTCCCGATGATCCCCGGCATCGACTTCGCCGGCACCGTCGAGACCTCCGAGGACCCGGCCTACAAGCCGGGCGATCCGGTCGTGCTCACCGGCTGGGGCGTCGGCGAGACCCATCTCGGCGCCTACGCGGAGAAAGCCCGCGTCCGGGGCGACTGGCTGGTGCCTCTGCCCGAGGGCCTCAGCCCCGCCGAGGCCATGGCGATCGGCACCGCCGGCTACACCGCCATGCTCTGCCTGATGGCGCTCGACGCCCACGGCGTCACCCCGAAGGACGGGCCGGCGATCGTCACGGGCGCCTCCGGCGGCGTCGGCTCCGTCGCGGTGGCGCTGCTGGCGCGGGCGGGCTGGCACGTCCTCGCCTCGACGGGGCGCGAGGACGAGGCCGAGTACCTGCGCGGCCTCGGCGCGGCCGAGATCGTCGACCGCAACGAGTTGTCGGCACCGGGCAAGCCGCTCGCCAAGGAGCGCTGGGCGGCGGGCATCGACGCGGTCGGCTCCTCGACGCTCGCCAACGTCCTGGCACAGACGAAGTCCGACGGCGCGGTCGCCGCCTGCGGCCTCGCGCAGGGCATGGACCTGCCGACCACCGTGGCGCCCTTCATCCTGCGGGGCGTGTCGCTGCTCGGGATCAACAGCGTGACGACCCCGCAGCCGAAGCGCCGCGCCGCCTGGGCACGGCTCGCCCGCGAGCTCGACCGGGAGAAGCTCGCCGCGATGACCCGGACGGTCAGCCTGCCCGAGATCGGCGGCCTCGCCGAGGAGATCCTGGCGGGGCGCGTTCGCGGCCGCACGGTGGTCGAGATCGCCTGAGCGGAACCGCGCCGCTCGCGTGCGCATTCCAGCACCATGAGCATCGCATTCGTTCGTGAGAAGGAGGGCGGGGAAGCCTTCGAGGACCTCCCCGACCGCCCGATCTCTCCCCACACCAACTACGTGACGCCGGAGGGGCTCGCGCAGATCGAGGCCGAGGTGAAGCGCCTTCAGGGAGAGGCCTCCGCCCTCGATCCCGACGCCAAGGCGGACAACGCCCGCGTCGCCCGAGACCTGCGCTACTGGACCGCCCGGCTCGGCACCGCCGAGCTCGTCGAATCCGTCGAGGGCGACGCGGTGCATTTCGGCTCGACGGTGACCATCGCCCGCGAGGACGACAGCCGGCAGACCTTCCGCATCGTCGGCGAGGACGAGGCGGACCCGGCCAAGGGCTCGATCTCCTACGTCGCGCCGCTCGCCCGCGCGCTGACCGGCAAGGGTGTCGGCGACAGCGTCGAGGTCAACGGCCACGAGGTCGAGATCATGGAGATCGCTCAGCCCGCCCCTCAATGAGCGGCCGCAGCGCCGCGAGCCGCTCCGCGCAGAAGTCGAGGAAGGCACGCACCCGCGGCGCATTGCGGAGATCGGGATGGGTGAGGAGCCAGAGATTGGTCTCCAGCTCCGGCTCGGGCTGTCCGAGGCGCATGAGCGTCGGATCCCGGTCGCCCTCGATGCAGGGCAAGGCGGCGATGCCGATGCCGGCAGCGACCGCCTCGGCGAGGCCGTGCACCGAATTGAGGCGCATCGCGACCCGCCCCCGTCCGATCCGGCTGTCCGTAAAGCGGGCGAACACGCCGCCCCCAACGCTCTCGTCAGGCGTCACCCAGTCCCGATCCGCCGTGTCGGTCCCGTCCTCGACGCGGCCATAGAGCGCCCAGGCGATGCATGCGACCCGGCGGGCGACGAGGTTCGGCGGCGCCGTCAGGGAGGCGCGCACGGCGACGTCGGCGTCGCGCCGCGACAGGTTCAAGGCCTCCTGCGCCGCCACAACATCCAGCGTGACACCGGAATGGCGCGCGCGGAAGGCCGCGAAGACCGGCATCAGCGCGCCGGAGACGAAGCTCGCCGCCGCGGTGACGCGCAGGTTGCCGGCGGGCGCCGCCGCCTGGCCCGCGACCGCCCTCAGCACGCCCGCGACCTCGTCCTCCATGCGCTCGGCCGCCGCCGCCATGGCGAGGCCGGCCGGCGTCGCGACGTAGCCGGTGCGCAGCCGTTCGAAGAGGCGCGTCTCAACCGCCGCCTCGATCGCCGACAGCCTGCGGAAGGCCGTCGAGTGGTTGATGCCGAGATGCGCGGCGGCGCGCGTCAGGCCGCCGAGTTCCGCGATGGCCCGGACCAGCCGGAAATCGTCCCAGGCGACCGACATGCCGCGGGCTCCTTGCATAGACGCAAGGATGTTCTTGCAGACCGAGGCATTTTCGCAAGGCGTCAGGTGCGCGATATCCCACCCGTGTCGTCCGGCGTCCGCAAGGACGCCCTGCAAGGAGAGGTGCGATGGCGAAGGTTCTGGTGCTCTACTACTCGTCCTGGGGTCACGTGGAGCAGCTCGCGAAGGCCGTGGCCGAGGGCGTGCGCGACGCCGGCGCCGAGGTCGTCGTCAAGCGCGTGCCGGAGCTGGTGCCCGAGGAGGTCGCCCGCCAGTCCCACTACAAGCTCGACCAGGACGCACCGATCGCCAAGCCGGAGGAGCTCGGCGACTACGATGCGATCATCTTCGGCACGCCGACCCGCTACGGCAACATGGCCGCGCAGATGAAGCAGTTCATCGACCAGACCGGCGGCCTCTGGGCGAAGGGTGCGCTCGTCGGCAAGGTCGGCTCGGTCTTCACCTCGACGGCGACCCAGCATGGCGGCCAGGAGACGACGCTGACGAGCTTCCACACCGTGCTCCTGCACCACGGCATGGTCATCGTCGGGCTGCCCTACGCCTTCCAGGGCCTGACGGAGATGGGCGTGGTCTCGGGTGGCACGCCCTACGGCGCCTCGACGCTGGCGGGCAGCGACGGCAGCCGCCAGCCGACGCAGGTCGAGCTCGACGGCGCGCGCTTCCAGGGCCGCCACGTCGCCGGCATCGCGGCCAAGCTCGCCGGCTGAGTCGCGGGCCCGGTGTCGGCTCCCGCCGGCGCCGGGGCATCCGTCCGGAAAGCGGGCAAGAAAAAAGGCTCGGATCGCTCCGAGCCTTTGAAGGGAAAAGGCCATTGGGGGCTGAGTTGGCCTTCGTGACCTGTAAACGGGCCATCCCCGGCATCCGTTCCCGCCGCCCGCCAAATTTTTTCGGGGTTCACCGCACGTCCCTTCAACGCGGCGCCGCCGCCCGCGCCAGACGGTCGTTGATCGCCTCGCCGAGCCCCTCCTGCGGGATCGGGACGGCCGCGATCACCGCCGTGCCCATGGCGTCGAGAAAGCGGAGCGCCGCGAACAGGCCGGCGGCCGCCTCGGCGAGATCGCCCGTCGCGCTGAGGTCGAGCCAGCCCACGGCATCCGTCAGGCCCGGCGGGCGGGCGCCGCCGAACAGGAGCGCCGCCTCGCCCGGCGCGATGCGCGCGGCGCCGAGCCGCAGGCGGGCGCGGGGCGCATAATGCGAGGCGAGAAGGCCGGGCCCGACCGGCTTCTCCGCGGCATCCTCCGCCGGGCCCTCGACCCGGCGGCCGAGAACGTCCTCGAGCGCCCGCCGGGTGATTCCCCCCGGCCGCAGCAGGCGCGGCACCCCGTCGAGGCAGGCGACGACCGTCGATTCGACGCCGATCGGACAGGCGCCCCCGTCGAGGATCGCGGCGAGCCGCCCGTCGAGATCTGCGCGGACATGCTCGGCCCGCGTCGGGCTGACCCGGCCCGAGCGGTTGGCGGAGGGCGCCGCCACCGGCCGCCCGACCGCCGCGATCAGGTCGCGGGCGATCCCGCTCTCCGGAACCCGCAGCGCCACGCTCCGCAGGCCGGCGCGGGCGAGATCGCAGACGCGTCCCTCCGGAGCGGCTGGTACGACGAGCGTCAGGGGCCCGGGCCAGAACGCCCGCGCGAGGCGTTCGGCGATGCCGTCGAAACGACCCTCGCGGCGGGCGGTCTCCGCGTCCGGCAGATGGGCGATGAGCGGGTTGAAGCGCGGCCGCTCCTTGGCGGCGAAGATCGCCGCGACCGCCGCGGGGTTCGCGGCATCCGCCCCCAGCCCGTAGACGGTCTCGGTGGGGAAGGCGACGAGGCGGCCGGACCGAATCAGCTCCGCCGCCCGGGCGATGCCCGCCGCGTCCGCCTTAAGCCTGCCCGTCGCCTCCGCGGGAGGGACGCCAGCGACCGTTGACGCAGGATCGTTCATATCTAAACTATCTCGGCCGGTGACGGGCTCGCCCGATCCGGCTAAGCGGCTGTCCAAGCAAGCGGCCTAGCGTCGGCCGGGGCTCCCGGTCAAACGGCGCAGGACGACGCCGACGGAACGGCGCGGAGGGAACGGACATGAGCTATCGCGCGCCCGTCGCAGAGATCGCCTACACCCTGCGCCACGTCGCCGGGCTCGAGCAGGTTCTCGGCGGCACCGGCGATCTCGGCGCCGACGACGTCGAGGCGGTACTGGAGGAGGCGGGACGCCTCGCCAGCGAGGTCATCGCGCCCCTCGACCGGGCCGGCGACCGCCATGGCACGCCTTTTCGCGATGGAAGCGTGACCACGGCGCCCGGCTGGCAGGCGGCCTATCGCGGCTTCGTCGAGGGTGGCTGGAACGGCATCGGCGCCACGCCCGATTTCGGGGGCCAGGGCCTGCCGCACCTCGTCTCCGCCGCCTGCACGGAGATGTGGAACGGCGCCAGCATCGCCTTCGGCCTCTGCCCGCTGCTGACGGCCGGCGGCATCGAGGCGCTCACCGCCCACGGCTCGGCGGAGCTGAAGGAGCGCTACCTCGGCCGGCTGATCTCCGGCGAGTGGACGGCGACCATGAATCTCACGGAGCCGCAGGCCGGCTCCGACCTCTCGGCGCTGCGCACCCGCGCGGAGCCCGCCGGCGACGGCAGCTACCGGATCACCGGCGCCAAGATCTACATCACCTACGGCGAGCACGATCTCTCCGACAACATCGTCCATCTGGTCCTGGCGAGGCTGAAGGATGCGCCGGCCGGCACGCGGGGCATCTCGCTGTTCCTGGTCCCGAAGGTGCTGCCCGACGGGACCCGCAACGACCTGCGCTGCTCCGGGATCGAGCACAAGCTCGGCATCCACGGCTCGCCGACCTGCTCCATGGCCTTCGGAGATGCCGGGGGCGCCACGGGCTGGCTGATCGGCGAGGAGAACCGGGGGCTGGCCTGCATGTTCACGATGATGAACTCGGCCCGGCTCAACGTCGGGCTCCAAGGCGTCGGCGCGGCGGAGGCGGCCACGCAGCGGGCCGTCGCCTACGCCCGCGAGCGCCGGCAGGGGAAGGCGCCCGGTGCGACTGAGGCGTCGAGCCCGATCGTCGCCCACCCCGACGTGCAGCGGATGCTGATCACCATGCGCGCCTATACGGCCGCGGCGCGGGGCATCTGCTACCTCACCGCCGCCGCCCTCGACGCCGCGCACGGGCCGGAAGGGCAGCGCGCCCACGACCGCGCCTCGCTACTGACCCCCGTCGCCAAGGCCTTCGCCACGGACATCGCCAACGAGGTCGCCTCGCTCGGCGTTCAGGTCCATGGCGGCATGGGCTTCGTGGAGGAGACGGGCGCCGCCCAGCACATGCGCGACGCCCGTATCCTGGCGATCTACGAGGGTACCAACGGCATCCAGGCGATGGACCTCGTCGGCCGCAAGCTTGCGCTCAACGGCGGCGAGACCGTGCGGGCGCAGATCGCCTCCATGCGCGGGGCCGCCGAAGCGCTGCTGAAGGACGGCAATCCCGGCTTCGGCCATGCCGCCGCCCGGCTGCGCTCCGCTGTCGAGAGCCTCGACAGGGCGACGAGCTTCCAGCTGCGCGCCGCCGCATCGAACCGTCCGGAGGCGGCGCTGGCCGGCGCCACGCCCTACCTGCGCCTGTTCGGCCTCGCCCAGGGCGGTGCCTGCCTGGCGCGGGCCGCGCTCGCCTCCAGCGCGGCGGGCAAGACCGGCGGCGTGAGCGGGGCCGATGCGGGCCGCATCGCGCTCCTGCGCTTCTACGCCGAAAACCTGCTCACCGCGGCCGGCGGTCTGGAGGAGAGCGTGATCGCCGGCGGCGGCTTCGTCGACGGTGCCATGGCGGCGCTCGACGCGTGAGGAGGGGCCGATGAGCGAGACCGTCAGCATCCGCGATCTCGGGAACGGGGTGCGCCTCGTCGCCCTCGACCGGCCGGAGAAGAAGAACGCGCTGACCGGCGCGATGTACGACGCCATGCGGGCGGCCCTCACCGAGGCCGACGCGGACGAGGGCATCGGCGCGGTGGTGTTCGCGGGGCTCCCCAGTGTGTTCTCGGCGGGCAACGACATCGCCGATTTCGCCGGCAGCCTCGCCAAACCCTTCTCCGAGGCGCCGGCCCTCCACTTCATCCGGCAGCTCGCCCGCACCCGCACGCCGATGGTCGCGGCGGTGGACGGCATCGCGGTCGGCATCGGCACGACGCTGACGCTCCACTGCGACCTCGTCTACGCGAGCCCGGCGGCACGCTTCCGGATGCCCTTCGTGGAGCTGGCCCTCGTACCGGAGGCGGCCTCGAGCTACCTGCTGCCGCGCCGGGTCGGGCGCCTGAAGGCCAGCGAGATGCTGCTGCTCTCCGAGGTCTTCGATGCCGATGCGGCACTCAGTCTCGGCCTCGTCAATGCCGTGATCCCCTCCGACCTCCTTCTCGACCACGCGGTGGCGCAGGCCGCGCGCCTCGCCGCCCTGCCGCGGGGCGCGGTGCAGGCCACCCGCGCGCTGATCCGGGGCGACCAGGCCGAGGTCGAGGCGGCGCTGGAGGCGGAAGCCGCGGCCTTCGAGGAGCGGCTGCGCTCGCCCGAGGCGCAGGAGCGCTTCCGGGCCTTCCTCGGCCGTGCCAAGCCGGGTGCGGCGTGAGCGGCCCGCTCGCGGGCAAGGTCTGCCTCGTCGCCGGCGCCTCGCGGGGCGTCGGCCGGGGCATCGCCCGCGGCCTCGGCGAAGCGGGGGCGACGGTGATCGTCACCGCCCGCTCCAGCGAGACCGGCGCCCGCACCGAGATGCGCTCGGAGGCCGTCGAGGACACCGCCCGCGAGGTCGACGCCGCCGGAGGCGACGGTCACCACTACCTCTGCGACCATACCAGCGAGCGGGCGGTGGACGGGCTCGTCCACTGGGCGCTGCGCCGCTTCGGGCGCATCGACGTGGCGGTGTCGAGCGTCTGGGGCGGCAACGAGGGCTACGACGGCGAGCGCTATCCGGACGGCTCCTCCTGGGGCACGCCGTTCTGGCGCCGCTCGGCCGAGCCCTATGGCGGCTTCCTGGAGGTCGGCCCCTATGCGGGACTGCTGCTCGCCCGCGCCGTGGCCCCGGCCATGGTCGCGGCGAAGTCCGGCCTCATCGCGCTCGTCTCCTTCGACACGGGCGAGGGCTACCTCGGCGACATCTACTACGACCTCGCCAAGACGGCGACGAACCGGCTGGCGCTGGCCTTCTCCGCGGAGCTTAAGCCCTACGGCGTCACGGCGCTCGCCCTCTCTCCGGGCTTCGTGCGCACGGAGCGTGTGATCGAGGCCGGCCACGGCGACATGGCGACGGAGAGCCCGCTCTACGCCGGCCGGGCGCTGGCGGCGCTCGCCGCCGATCCCGAGATCGCAGCGCGATCCGGACAGGTCCTGCACGCGGGCGACCTCGCCCGGCACTACGGTTTCACCGACGCGGACGGCAGCCGGCCCCCGCGCTTCCGCGTCAGCACAGGAGACGAGCGATGAGCGGCACCCTGAAGGGCAAGACCCTGTTCGTCACCGGCGCCTCGCGGGGCATCGGCCTCGCCATCGCGCTGCGCGCCGCCCGCGACGGGGCGAACATCGCCATCGCCGCCAAGACCGAGAGCCCTCACCCGAAGCTCGAGGGCACCATCCACACCGCCGCCGCCGAGATCGAGTCGGCCGGAGGCAAGGCACTCCCGCTCGTCGTCGACGTGCGCGACGAGGAGAGCGTGGCCGGCGCCATTGCGAAAACCGTCGAGACCTTCGGAGGTCTCGACATCGTCGTGAACAACGCCAGCGCCATCTCGCTCTCGCCGACGCCGCACACGGAGATGAAGCGCTTCGACCTGATGCACCAGATCAACACGCGCGGCACCTACATGGTCTCGAAATACGCGATCCCGCATCTCGCCAAGGCGGAGAACCCGCACGTCCTGATGCTGTCGCCGCCCCTCGACATGCAGGAGAAGTGGTTTGCCCCCCACCTCGCCTACACCATGGCGAAGTTCGGGATGTCGCTCTGCGTGCTGGGTCTTGCGGGAGAGCTGCGCCGCCAGGGCATCGCCGTGAACGCGCTCTGGCCCCGCACCACCATCGCCACGGCCGCAGTCAACAACCTGCTCGGGGGCGAGGAGCTGATGAAGGCGAGCCGCACGCCCCAGATCATGGCGGACGCCGCCCACGCCCTCTTCCTGAAGCCGTCGCGGGAGGTCACGGGCCGCTTCCTCATCGACGACAGCTTCCTGTACGAGAACGGCGTCACGGACTTCTCACAATACCGCGTCACACCCGGCGTCCCCCTTGCGCCGGACTTCTTCGTGCCGGATGCGAGCCTACCTCCACCGAACGCGCTCGCCTGAGGCGGGCGCGCCCGTGACCCGGGTGTTCCCAGCGTGATCTTCATCCACCAGCCCCTCGCCGGCGCCGGCGCCCCGACGCTCGAGCGCCGCTCCCTCGAGCTGCAGGAAGCGATCCCCGAGGACACCGTCTGGCTCGACATGATCCGCCCGACCCGCGAGGAGGACCTCAAGGTCGAGGCCTTCATGGGCATCCAGGTGCCGACCCGCGAGGAAATGAAGGACATCGAGCCCTCCGAACTCCTCTACGTGGAGGAGGGCGCCCGCTACATGACGGGCCGGGTGCTCTCGAAGGTGAGCGACTCCGAGGAGCCGGGGCTCGCCGGCATCACCTTCATCCTGCGCGAAGCCAAGCTCGTGACCGTGCGCTACGAGGAGCCGCAGGCCTTCCGCATGTACGCCCTGCGCGCCGGCCGCGCGACGGGCAACGGCCCGGCGACGACGATCTCGGGGGAGGCGATCCTCGCCGGGCTCATCGAGGCGGTGATCGACCGGGCCGCCGACGTGCTCCAACTCCAGGGCGAGCGCATCGACCGGCTCTCCGGCAAGATCTTCGAGGCGCAGGCCGATCCGTCCGCCCGCAACACCGCCCTCCAGGACACGCTCCGCGCGCTCGGCCGCCACGGCGACCTCATCTCCAAGCAGCGCGAGAGCCTCGTCTCCATGGAGCGCATCCTGCTCTCGCTCTCGGCCACCTACCGCACCAACAAGGCCCCCCGCGAGCTGCGCGAGGACGTGCGCTCGACGCTCCGCGACCTGCAATCTCTGGAGGAGCACGCGACCTTCCTCGCCACCAAGATCCAGTTCCTGCTCGACGCCACGCTCGGCCTCGTGAACCTCGAGCAGAACAACATCATCAAGCTGTTCTCGGTCATGGCGGTGGTGTTCATGCCGCCGACGCTCATCGCCTCGATCTACGGCATGAACTTCAAGGCGATGCCCGAGTTGGAATGGCCGCTGGGCTACCCGATGGCGGTCGCCATGATGGTGGTCGCGGCGATCCTTCCCTACGCGTTCTTCCGCTGGAAGCGCTGGTTGTAGGACGCACCATGTGGCGCTTGGCACGATCGTATCGCGCGGAATAGAAGTGCCGAAAGGTCCCGCCGACGGCATCGCGCAGGCCGAGATCGACGACGGGAGGCGAGGGGCCATGACGCAGGCGGCGACCGATCGGGTGAGCATCGGCATCGCGGGACTCGACGACATCCTGTCGGGCGGCCTCACCCGCGACCGGCTCTACCTCCTCGAGGGCGCGCCCGGCACCGGCAAGACCACCATCGCCCTGCAATTCCTCCTCGCCGGCGCCGAGGCGGGGGAGACGAGCCTCTACATCACCCTGTCCGAGACCGAGGGCGAGCTGCGCGAGAGCGCCGCCACCCATGGCTGGACGCTCGGCGGGGCGATCACGGTCTTCGAGGTGATCCCGCCCGAGAGCCTGCTCGACGCC
Source organism: Methylobacterium jeotgali (assembly GCF_022179345.1). GTDB lineage: Bacteria > Pseudomonadota > Alphaproteobacteria > Rhizobiales > Beijerinckiaceae > Methylobacterium > Methylobacterium jeotgali. The sequence continues at coordinate 104,620 of NZ_BPQR01000042.1, forward strand.
GAGCAGCAGCAGAGCCTGCTCTACTCCTCCGATCTGGAGCTCGGCGAGACCACCCGGCAGGTGTTCGAGGCAGTCGAGAGGGTGCGCCCGAAGCGCATCGTCCTCGACAGCCTCTCGGAGATCCGGTTGCTCGCGGGCTCGTCGCTGCGCTACCGGCGCCAGATCCTGGCGCTCAAGCACTACTTCGCCCGGCACGCCATCACCGTGCTGCTCCTCGACGACCTCACCGCCGACACGCTCGACAAGACGGTGCACAGCGTCGCCCACGGCGTCATCCGCCTCGAGGAGGCCGCGCCGGACTATGACGCGCAGCGGCGGCGCCTGCGGATCGTCAAGTACCGGGGCTCCGACTTCCGCGGCGGCAACCACGACTTCACGATCGCCGCCGGCGGCGTGAAGGTCTTCCCGCGGCTCGTCTCGCTGGAGCACAAGACCGGATTCCTGCGCGACAGGCTCGTGAGCGGCATCGACCAGCTCGACGCGCTGCTCGGCGGCGGCGTCGAGAAGGGATCGAGCGCCCTCATCCTCGGGCCGTCGGGCACCGGCAAGACGCTGTTCGCGATCCAGTACGTGCTCGCGGCCGTGGCGCGGGGCGAACGGGCGGCGATGTTCATCTTCGACGAGGAGCTCGGCCTCCTCCTCGAGCGCACTCGGCAGATGGGCTACGACCTCGGCGGCCTCGTCGAGCAGGGGCTCCTGACCATCGAGCAGATCGACGCCGCCGAGATGGCGCCGGGCGAGTTCGCCCACCGCGTCCGCGATCGGGTGGAGGAGCAGTCGGTCAAGACCGTGGTGATCGACAGCCTCAACGGCTACCAAGCGGCGATGCCCCACGAGCAGGCCCTCGTGCTGCACATGCACGAGCTGCTGCAGTTCCTGAACCGGCAGGGCGTGACGACCTTCCTCACCATCGCCCAGCACGGGCTCGTCGGCGACATGAAGGCGCCCGTCGACGTAACCTACCTCGCCGACACGGTGATCCTGCTCCGCTACTTCGAGGCCCTCGGCCGGGTGCGGCGGGCGATCTCGGTGGTCAAGAAGCGCGCCGGCAGCCACGAGGACACGATCCGCGAGTACCGGATCGGGAGCACGGGCCTCGCCATCGGCGAGCCTGTGCAGGGCTTCCAGGGCGTGCTGCGCGGGACGCCGACCTTCGTCGGCGGGGTCGGGGATCTGCCCCCGGTGGACGGCAACACGACGTGATCCAGCCCCACAACCCGCTCTCCGAACGGATCCTCGTCCTGACGCCCTTCGGCCGGGACAGCGCCATCGCCGCGGAGCTGCTCGCCGAGGGCGGAACGCGGGCGCTACCCTGCACCGACATGCGCGACCTGCAGGCGCGGGTCGAGGAAGGGGCCGGTCTCGCTCTCGTGGCGGAGGAAGCGATCCTGCACGCCGACCTCGCCCCGGTCCGCCGCTGGCTGGAGGCGCAGCCGCCCTGGTCCGACTTCCCCTTCATCGTGCTGACCGGACGCGGCGGCGGCTCGGAGCGCAACCCCGGCGCGGCCCGGATCTCGGAGGTGCTCGGCAACGTCACCTTCCTCGAGCGGCCGTTCCACCCCACCACCCTGATCAGCCTGGTGCGCAGCGCGCTCCGCGGCCGGCGGCGCCAATACGAGGCGCGCGCCCGCCTCGAGGCCCTGCGGGAAGGCGAGGAGCGCCTGCGGGATTCGCTTCTGGCCGAGAAGCGGGCCGCCGCCCACCAGCGCCTGCTCATCGACGAGTTGAACCACCGCGTGAAGAACACGCTGGCCACCGTCCAATCCATCGCCATGCAGACCCTGCGCAACGCCCCCACGAACGCGCAGGCCTACGGTGCCCTCGAGACCCGTCTGCTCGCCCTGTCGCGCGCCCACGACGTGCTGACCCGCGAATCCTGGGAGGGCGCCGACCTCGCCGAGGTGGTCGGCCAGGCGATCGCCCCCTACGCCGGCCGCGACGGGGAGCGCTTCCACATCGAGGGGCCGCCTGTGCGCGTGCGCCCGAGCATGTCGCTCGCCATCGCCATGGCGATCCAGGAGCTCGCCACGAACGCCGTGAAGTATGGCGCGCTCTCGAACGCCGGCGGGGCCGTCACCATCGATTGGTCCGTCGTGAACGGGGCGGAAGCGCCCCGCCTCGCCTTCCGCTGGAGCGAGCGGGGCGGGCCGCCGGTCAAGCCCCCGGCCCGGCGCGGGTTCGGCTCGCGGCTCATCGAGCGCAGCCTCGCCCGCGACCTCGACGGCCTCGTCGACATCGACTTCGCGCCCGGCGGCGTCGTCTGCACCGTCGACGCCCCCCTGGACTGAGAGGAGACCCGGCATGTGCGGCCGCCTCTTCATGACGAGCCCGCCCGAGGCCTACCGGGCGCTTCTGGGCTACGGCGAGCGGCCGAACTTCCCCGCCCGCTACAACATCGCCCCGACCCAGCCGGTCGCGCTGGCGGTCAACGAGGGCGGGCGGCGCCGCTTCCGGCTGGCGCGCTGGGGCCTCTGGCCGGCCTGGTCGAAGGATCCGACGGGCCTGCCGCTGATGATCAACGCCCGCGCCGAGACCATGGCGGAGAAGCCCGCCTTCCGGGGGGCCTTCCGGCACCGGCGCTGCGTCTTCCTGTGCGACGGCTTCTACGAGTGGCGGCGGGAAGGGGAGGGGCGCAGGGCCCGGCGCAGCCCCTTCGCCGTCCGCCGGGCGGACGGGGCGCCGATGGTCCTGGCGGGGCTGTGGGAGACCTGGAGCTCGCCCGACGGCTCGGAGATCGACACCGCGGCCGTCGTCACCACGGACGCCAACGGCAGCATGGCGGCGATCCACGACCGGATGCCGGCGATCCTCTCGGTCGGGGCCGTCGCCGAGTGGCTCGATCCGATCGGCACCGGCCCGGCGGAAGCCGCCGCCCTCTGCCGTCCGTGCCCCGACGGGATCATCCGGATCGATCCGGTCGGACCGGCCGTCGGCGACGTGCGCCGGGATGACCCGTCGCTCCTGGAGCCGCAAGCGGGCACGGACGCACCGCCCGCCGCCGAGCGGGGCGGCGAGGCGCAGGGCCGCCTGTTCTGACCGTCCTCAGCAGCCCCGGCAGATGCTGCGGGTGATCCGGGTGATGCGCGCGTTGTCGGCCTTCTCGCGGGCCTCCCGCTCGCGCTGGGCGGCCACGGTCGGGCCCTCGGCGCCGGTCGTCGGCGCGCCCGCGCCGGCCGGCGGCTTGGTGACGCCGGTGGAGACCGTGTTCGGCGCCGTGATGGTCGAGAGCGGTCCGCCGCCGGTGCCGGTCGTGTCGACCGGGCGGGCGGGCTCCTGGGCCAGGGTGGTGCCGCTCAACGCGAGGGTGAGGACGACGGCGAGCCGGGCGGGCGACAGGGCTGCGGGGATGGGCGAGGAGAGGGCGAGGGGCATGGCGTTCCTCCTGTGCGAATCCAACGCCCGAGCTTGATCACGGTTCAGCGGAATCGTCACCGGCGGCGCGCTTTCGGGGGCCTCTCGAACACGCCGACCACCTCGACATGCGGCGCGTGGCGGAACTGGTCCACGGGCGCGAGCCGCGTGAGCGCGTAGCCCCCCGCCAGCAGCATGCCCGCGTCGCGGGCGAAGGTGCCGGGGTCGCAGGAGACGGAGACGACCACGGGCACCTTCGAGAGGGCGAGCTGACGGGCCTGGGCCTCGGCGCCGGCGCGGGGCGGATCCATCACCACGGCGTCGAAGCGGTCGAGCTCGGCCGAGAGCAGGGGCCGGCGGAACAGGTCGCGGCGCTCGGTGGTGACGCGCCGCAGGCCGGCGGCCTCGCGCACCGCCCGGTCGAGGCCCGCGAGGGCGGCGGCGTCGCCTTCCACCGCATGGACCTCGCAGCGCCGCGCCAGTGCCAGGGAGAAGGGCCCGCAGCCGCTGAACAAGTCGGCGACGCGCTTCGGTTTCTTCGGCAGGGCGTCGAGGACGAGGGTGGCGAGCAGGCGCTCGGCCTCCGCCGTCGCCTGGAGAAAGCCGCCGGGCGGCGGCAGCAGCGCGCCGCCGGGGCTCGACACGCTCGGGCGGCGCCGCTCGACCACGACGTCGCCGTGCAGCGACAGCCGGGCGAGGTCGTGGCTCTCGGCGAGGCCGACGAGCTTGGCGCGGGTGCCGGCATCGACCGGTCCGTGCCCGCGCATGTCCACGTCGAGGCCGGCATCGGTGGCGGTGACGAGAGCGTCGAGGGGCTTCGTGCGCCCGTGCCCGAGAGGCGCGGCCAGCGCCCGCGCCAGGGCCGGCGCCCCGTGCAGTGCCGGCACCGTGATCGGGCAGTGCCCGATCGGCACGAGGCGATGGCTGCGGGCGGCCATCAGCCCGGCCTCGCCGTCACGGATGTGCAGGGTCAGGCGGCGGCGCCCGGGACCGTGGGCATCGATCGCCGCCTCCGGCGCCAGGCCGAGCCCGGCCTGCGCGGCGGCCTGGGCGACGAGGCCCGTCTTCCAGGCCCGGTAGGGCTCCGGAGCGAGGTGCTGGACGGAGCAGCCGCCGCAATCGCCGAAATGCGGGCAGAACGGCGCGATGCGCTCCGGCGAAGGCTCCTCGACGGCCACCAGCTCGCCGCGCGCCCCCTCGCGGCGGATCGCGACCCGCTCGCCGGGCAGGGCGTAGGCGACCGGCGTCCCGTCCTCGGCGAGGCCGTCGCCCCGGCTGCCGAGGCGGGCGATGCGCAGGCTCTCGGTCTCGCTCATCGGGCGCTCTCCCGGCGGGCACCGATCAGGAACTCGCGGTTGCCGTCCCCGCCCTCGACGGGGGAGGGGATTAGGCCGACGACGCCCATGCCGAGCCCTTCGAGGCAGGTCCGCACCGCCTCGCAGACCTCGGCGTGGACGGCCTCGTCGCGCACGATGCCGCCCCGGCCGACGCGCCCCCGTCCGGCCTCGAACTGCGGCTTGATCAGCGCCGCGAGGGCGCCGCCCCCGGCGAGCCGCGCCACGATCGCCGGGAGCACGAGCCGCAGCGCAATGAAGCTGACATCGACGGTCGCGAGATCGACGGCGTGCGGCGGCGCCTCGGGGGGTAGGGCGCGGATGTCGGTGCCCTCCAGGCTCGTCACCCGCGGGTCGTCGGCGAGCGAGGCGTGGAGCTGCCCGCGCCCGACATCGACGGCATGGACATGCGCGGCGCCCCGCGCGAGCAGCAACTCGGTGAAGCCGCCCGTCGAGGCGCCGACGTCGAGGCAGCGCCGGCCCGCCGGATCGAAGCCGAAGGCGTCGAGGGCGGCGGCGAGCTTCAGGGCGCCGCGGGAGACGTAGGGGTGGGCCGGGCGCGCCTCGATCCGCGCGGCCGGGTCGAGCCGGTCGGAGGCGCGGGCGACGGGCACGCCGTCCGCCCGGACGAGGCCGGCCGCGATCGCCGCCTGCGCGCGGGCGCGGCTGTCGAAATGTCCCTGCTCCACGAGCAGCCGATCCGCCCTCACGCGCTCCGCCACGGCCTTCTTGTATCCACCACCCGTCGATCCACCGCCCCGCGCCCTGTCGAAGCGCCGGTCGCGGGCCTACCTAGGCCGTCGTGGAGAGGAGAGCCATCGCATGACACGTCTCGCAACCCTTGTCGCCCTCGGAGCCGCCGGGGCGGTCCTCGCCGGCCCCGCGCTCGCCCAGCAGAAGGCGGAGACCCCGGCTCCCGCCGCGCCGCAGACGCTAGAGAGCCCGATCACCAACAACAAGGGCGACACGATCGGCAAGATCAGCATCCGGGACGGGGCGAACTCCCTCGTCATGCGCGTCGCCATCCAGGCCGGCGGCCTGACGCCCGGCTGGCACGGCATCCATTTCCACGCGGTCGGCGACTGCTCCGACACGGAGAAGTTCGAGAAGTCGAAGGCCCACGTGAATCACGACCAGAGCAAGCACGGGCTGCTCAACGCCGAAGGGCCCGACGAGGGCGACCTGCCCAACGTCTTCGCCAACGCGGACGGCTCGGTGAACGCGGAGGTCTCCTCCGAGACCTCGCTGACCGGGGAGGGCGGGCTCCGCGACGGGGACGGCTCGGCGCTGGTCATCCACGCCAACGAGGACGACCACAACACCCAGCCGATCGGCGGGGCCGGCGCGCGGGTCGCCTGCGCGGTCATCAAGTAGAATCTGGAAACGAAGGAGAGGGCGCCGCCTCGGTGCGGCGCCCTCCGCGCGTCAGGCGGGGTGCACCATGCGGGCGCGTTCGGCGTCGGGCTTGGCGCCCAGCGCCTCCTCCACGGTTCCGGCCCCGTCGAGATAGCCGTGGCGCTTCGGGTTCGGCATCAGCAGCGAGCCGACAAAGGCCACCCCGAGCATCACCGTCACGTACCAGAAGAACATCTCCTCGTTGCCGTTCTGCTTGAACCAGAGCGCCACCGCCTCGGCGGTGCCGCCGAACAGCGAGTTGGCGACGGCGTAGGAGAGACCGACGCCGAGGGCGCGGACATGGGTCGGGAACAGCTCTGCCTTCACGATGCCGCTGATGCCCGTGTAGAAGCTGATCACGAGGAGCCCCGCCGTCACCAGCATGAAGGCCACGAACGGGTCCTGGTTGGCGCCGATGGCGTGCATGAGCGGCACCACCATCACGGCACCGAGGCCGCTGTAGAGCAGCATGTTCGCCTTGCGCCCGATCTTGTCCGAGAGCGCCCCGAAGGCCGGCTGCACCAGCATGTAGACCAGGAGCACCAGCGTCATCACCTGAGAGGCGCTGCCCTTGTTCATGTGCGCCGTGTTGACGAGGTACTTCTGCATGTAGGTCGTGAAGGTGTAGAAGCTCAGCGAGCCGCCGGCCGTGTAGGCGAGCACGATGCAGAACGCCCGCCAGTGCTTCGACAGGGCCTTGAAGGTGCCGGCCTTCTCCTTGTCGCCGGTGGCGGTCTCGGCGAGCGAGCGACGCAGGTAGAGCGCCACCACCGCCGCCAGGGCGCCGATGAAGAACGGGACGCGCCAGCCCCAGTCCCGCAGCTGCTGCTCGGTCATCAGCGCCTGGAGCGTGACGAGCACCAGCGAGGCGAGGAGCTGGCCGCCGATCAGCGTCACGTACTGGAAGGAGGCGAAGAAGCCGCGCCGGCCCTTCAGCGCCACCTCGCTCATGTAGGTGGCGCTGGTGCCGTACTCGCCGCCGACCGACAGGCCCTGGAGCATGCGGGCGAGGAGCAGCAGCACGGGGGCCGCCGCGCCGACCGTCGCATAGGTCGGCAGGATCGCGATGAAGAGCGAACCGGCGCACATCATCAGCACCGAGATCACCATCGAGGTCCGCCGGCCGACGCGGTCGGCGATGCGGCCGAACAGCCAGCCGCCGATGGGGCGCATGAAGAAGCCCACCGCGAACACGGCGGCGCTCTTCAGGAGCTGGCTGGTGGCGTCGCCCTCGGGGAAGAAGACCGGCGCGAAGTAGAGCGCGAAGAAGGCGTAGCAGTAGAAGTCGTACCACTCGACGAGGTTGCCCGACGACGAGCCGACGATGGCCATGATCCTGCGGCGGCGGTCCGCCGCGTCGTCCTGGGCGGACGGCGCGATGCCGATCGAGTCCGACATGAAGGGTGCCCTCGGGTTTCCTCTGCCGGCGCTTGCCGCCGGTCGTGTCGGCGGAGGTTACGCACCGACGCGCGCCGTTCACAAGGTCGTGGGAGGCCCCGCCGCGGGAAGGGACGGGACAAGTGTCACGTCAGGCCGCGCGATCTCATCCATGCGGCGAGCGCAGCGTTCACGGCCTCCGGCGCCTCCTGCTGCACCCAGTGCGAGACGTCCGGCAGGCGGCGCAGGGTGAAGTCCCGCACCAATCCTTCGTACCCCTCGGTCAGCTCGAGGCCGAGCGCCGTATCCCGCTCGCCCCAGACCAGCAGGGTCGGCGTCTCGATCACCGGGGACGGCGCCGGCCGGCGCAGGAGGCCGAAATTGGCGCGGTAGTAGTTCAGCATCGCCGTCATCGCGCCGGGGCGAAGGGCGTCGGCGCGGTAGCGGTCGAGCACCTCAGGCGGGAAGGCGGAGGGGTCGCAGGCCATCCCCGTGAAGGCGCGGGCGACCGCCTCGGCGCGGTTGCGGGTCAATGCCCATTCCGGCAGGCGGGGAATCTGGAAGAAGGCCACGTACCAGGAGCGCGCCCGCTGCCGCCAGGAGCGGCCGAGCACCGCGCGGAAGACGGCCGGATGCGGCACGTTCATGGCGACCAGCCCGTCGAGGGGCCGCGCCCCGGCCATCGCGAAGCTCCAGGCGACGAGGGCGCCCCAGTCGTGGCCGATCAGCAGGCGCCGCCGCGCACCGAGGGCGTCGAACAGGCCCGCCGCGTCGGCGATCAGGTGCTCCATCCGGTAGGCGGCCTGCTCGCTCGGGCGCGCGGAGCCGCCGTAGCCGCGCATGTCCGGCGCCACCGCCCGCCAGCCGAGATCGGCGAGCATCGGGAGCTGGTGGCGCCAGGAGTATCGGCTCTCCGGAAACCCGTGCAGGCAGAGGGCGACGTCCGGTCCCGCACCGGCCTCGTCGACCGCGAAGGCGAGGCCGTTCGCCTCGATCGTTCCCGTCCTCACGGCCATCCGCACTTCTCCTCGCGCCGGGGGAACGGTTTCCGGGAGACCATCGTTGCGGGCCAGATCGATGCCGACCCGGCATCGCGACGAGGCGAGGGAAACCATGGGCACGACTTCGAAGACCGGGCTGCGCAACGCCCTGACGGCGGTGCTGATCACGGTGGGGGCGGCGACCGCCTTCGCGCAGGGCGGCGGCGCCGGAGGGCCGGGCGGCGGCGGTGCAGCGGGCGGCGCGGCCGGCGGCGGCGCGGGCGGCGGCGGCGGTGCGGGTGGCCCCGGAGGAGCGGGTGGCCCCGGTGGCGGCGGCGCCGGGATGCGCGGCGGTGAAGGCGGTGCCATGCGGGGCGGTGCCGAGGGCGGTGCCGGTCCGCGCGGCGGCGAGGGCGCCGGGCCCCGCGGCGAGGCCGGGCCGAAGGGCGGCGCCGAGTCGGCGCCCGGCCGGAACGCGCCGGGCGCGGAGCAGCCGGGCAAGGCCGGGGCCCGCGAGGACGGCCAGCCCGGCAAGGCCGGCGCGGCGGGCCAGCGCGACGGCGCAGCGCCCGGCAAGGACGGCCGCGAGGGCGGTCCGGGCCAGCGCGGAGCCGACCGCGCGGGCGAGCGCGGCGGCGCCGACCGGGCCGGGAGCCGGGGCGAGGCGCGGGGCGCCGTGCAGCGTCTCGACACCCGCCAGCGCACGGAGTTCCGTCAGTCGATCACGCGCACGGGCGTCGCGCCGTTGCGCAACGTGAACTTCAACGTCAGCGTCGGCACGGCGATCCCGCGCTCGATCACGCTGCACACGCTGCCGCCGGCGATCCTCTCGATCGTGCCCGCCTACCGGGGCTACAGCTACGTGCTCGTCGCCGACGACATCATCATCATCGATCCGGACACCTACGAGATCGTCGACGTGATCCCGGGCTGAGCCGGACCGAGAGCCTCACCGCCCGCCGTCGAGCATCTTGGAGACGACGCGGGCGGTGTAGTCGACCATCGGCACGATGCGGGCGTAGTTCAGCCGCGTCGGGCCGATGACGCCGACGACGCCGACGATCTTGCGCTGGTCGTCGCGGAAGGGCGCGGCGATCAGCGAGGAGCCGGAGAGCGAGAACAGCTTGTTCTCCGAGCCGATGAAGATGCGCACGCCCTCCGCCCCCTCGGCGCGGGAGAGCAGGTCGATGACCTCCTTCTGCGTCTCGAGGTCGTTGAAGAGCAGGCGGATGCGCTCGAGGTCCTCGACGGCGCGCAGGTCCTCCAGCAGGTTCGCCTGGCCCCGCACGATGAGCTGGCGGGACTCGGCCGGGCCGACGCTCATGGCGAGCCCAGCATCGACCAGCCGCTCGGTGAGCGCGTCGAGCTCCCGCTTCATGTCGCGCCGCCCGGCCTCGATCTCGGCGCGCAGCTCGCCGAGGGTCCGACCCTGGAGGCGGGCGTTGAGGTAGTTCGAGGCTTCCTGAAGGGCGCTCGCCGGCAGGCCGGGGGGAAGCTCCAGAAGCCGGTTCTCCACCGAGCCGTCGTCGGAGACGAGGACCACGAGGGCGCGCGCCACGTCGAGGCGCACGAACTCGATGTGCTTGAGGTGGACGTTCGCCTTCGTCGTCAGCACCACGCCCGCCCCGCGGGAGATGCCCGAGAGCAGGGTGGACGCCTCCGCCAGCGCCGTGTCGAAGGTGTGCCGCGAGGCGGCGGCGCGCATCTGCGCCTCGATATGCGCTTGCTCCTCGCGGCCGACGTCGCCGATCTCCATCATCGCGTCGACGAAGAAGCGCAGGCCGATCTCGGTGGGCAGCCGCCCGGCTGAGGTGTGGGGCGCGTAGATCAGCCCGGAATGCTCGAGGTCCGACATCACGTTGCGGATCGAGGCCGGCGAGAGCGCCATCGGCAGGATGCGCGCGAGGTTGCGCGAGCCCACCGGCTCGCCGTTGGCGAGGTAGCTCTCGACGATCTGGCGAAAAATCTCGCGGGCGCGCTCGTTCAGGGAGGCAAGCGCGGGAAAGGTCGGGGTCGCGGGCTCTGTCACGGTCCTCTCATCCTGGCCGCCGATTGTGGCGGCTGGCGGGATGGGGATCAATCGGGGCGGCTGGAGGTGAAGCTTCGGTTCGAGATCTGAGCGGAAGGTCAGGGAAGGGTCGGGATCGGCCTTATCACGGCTCGTCGCGGCGGTACTCACCGTGACGATCCTGGCGATCCGGCCCGACCTCGAGCTGATGATCGAACGGATGCCTCGATGGAGCGGGACCTGTTTCGGCCTGGGGTAGCCGTGGACGGACTGGTCATTCGTCCCCCGTCGCAGAATCAGAGGCGGCCGCGCTCACGCGCCCTTGGCGTTCAGGTGCACGCCCACTCGGTCTATCAAGCCTTCAAGCTTAGCTAAGCGAAATCACGTTATCGCCCCAAATGGTGGGAGCATTTCTCTCGCCCAGACCGCCAAATGCTGTAGTCACCACGCGCACGACTCTTCGCTTTGTGCGGAGCCATACAGGCGTTGTATCGGGCAATCTGTGCACTTGTGATGTCTCTCGCGTTACTATTGTTACTGCCTGCAAAGGTCGCCGCGCCCAGAATCAGAATAAAAGCAGAGATCTTGAACGATCGGTAATACATCGAGAGCCAACTCCGTCCGAACGAATGTCCTAAGCGAAATCGATAGCATCGGATTCGGACCTGCGATAGTAAGCCTCGATCCGGCCTATGAGGCGATCCTAACTCGACCGCGACCTGATGACGGTCGTCGCGCCGATGCGGGCGCCGCCCTGGTCGGACTACGCCCACATGCGCTGCCTGATCGCCATGAACCGGCTTGGCGTGGTCTACGAGGCTGACGCCCGAGGAAATCGTGAGCGCGCCCTGCACGGCGTGAGGGGCATCGGACGATCTTGTGGCTCGTTGGCCGCCGTGTAGGCCCGCGGCGGGTCGAAAGCGGCCCGCGTACTGGTTCGCATATCAAATCACGGCGCCACCCATCGCCCTCGCCGGTTGCCCCTACCCGCCGCACGGCCTAAGAGCCGGCCCTTCATCGGTGGAGGAGACGGCCATGCGGCCCTCGAAGCGCGCGGCGGACGAGCTGCGCAAGGTCAGCCTGGAGCGTAACGTCGCCCGCTACGCCGAGGGCTCCTGCCTCGTCAGCTTCGGCGAGACCAAGGTGCTCTGCACCGCCTCCCTGGAGGAGCGGGGGCCGCCCTGGCTGCGCGGCTCCGGCAAGGGCTGGGTCACGGCCGAGTATTCCATGCTGCCCCGCGCCACCCACGAGCGCACCCGCCGGGAGGTCACCTCCGGCAAGCCTTCGGGCCGCACGCAGGAGATTCAGCGGCTGATCGGGCGGTCCTTGCGCGCCGTCACCAACCTTCCGGCCATCGGTGAGCGGCAGATCACCGTCGACTGCGACGTGCTCCAGGCCGACGGCGGCACCCGCACCGCGGCGATCACCGGCGCCTGGGTGGCGCTGCACGATTGCTTCGCCTGGATGCGCGGCCGCTCGATCATCTCCGTCGATCCGCTGCGCGACCACGTCGCCGCGGTCTCATGCGGCATCCACAAGGGCACCCCGGTGCTCGACCTCGACTACGCCGAGGACTCGGCCGCCGAGACCGACGCCAACTTCGTGATGACCGGCTCCGGCGGGCTCGTGGAGGTGCAAGGCACCGCCGAGGGCAAGCCCTTCAGCGAGGCCGAGCTTCTCGAGCTGCTGCGGCTGGCCCGCGGCGGCGTCGAGCAGCTCGTGGCCCTCCAGAAGCAGGCGACCGCGTGAGCGCGCGGCGTCTCGAAGGCCGGGTCGTCATCGCCACGCACAACGCCGGCAAGCTCGCCGAGATGCGCGAGCTGCTGGCGCCCTTCGGCATCGAGGCGGTCTCGGCGGGCGAATTGAACCTGCCGGAGCCCGACGAGACCGGCACGATGTTCGCCGAGAACGCGAGCCTCAAGGCTCTGGCGGCGGCGGAGGCGTCGGGGCTCCCGGCCTTCGCCGACGATTCTGGCCTCTGCGTCGACGCGCTCGACGGCGCGCCGGGGCTGTTCTCCGCCCGCTGGGCCGGCCCGACCAAGGACTTTTCCGCCGCCATGGCGCGGATCGAGGCGGAGCTCGACCGCCGCGAGGCGACCGACCGCAGCGCGCATTTCGTCTCCGCCCTGGTGCTCGCCTGGCCGGACGGGCACACCGAGCTGTTCGAGGGCCGCGTCTTCGGGCGGATCGTGCCGCCGCGGGGCGAGAAGGGCTTCGGCTACGATCCGATCTTCGAGGCCGAGGGCATGGACCGGACCTTCGGCGAGATTTCCTCGGACGAGAAGCACGGCGTCGACTGGCAGAGCGGCGCCGCCCTCTCGCACCGCGCCCGCGCCTTCGTGGACCTCGCCCGCGCCTGCCTCGGGCAGAACTGACGGGCCGGGATGGGCGCACCGGAGCATCCGACCCGCGACGCCGGGTTCGGCGTCTACCTGCATTGGCCCTTCTGCGCCTCGAAGTGCCCCTATTGCGACTTCAACAGCCACGTCCGCCACGAGCCGCCGGACGAGGCCCGTTTCCTCAGGGCCTTCCGCGCCGAGATCGGGCACGTCGCGGCATTGACGCCGGGGCGGAGCGTCTCGAGCATCTTCCTCGGCGGCGGCACGCCCTCCCTGATGCGGCCCGCCACCGTCGCGGGCCTCCTCGACGCGGTGGCCGAGGCCTGGGGCCTCGAGGACGGCGCCGAGATCACGCTGGAGGCGAACCCGACGAGCGTCGAGGCCGGCCGCTTCCGCGGCTACCGGGCGGCGGGCGTCAACCGGGTCTCCCTCGGCGTCCAGGCCCTCGACGACGTCTCTCTCAAAAGCCTCGGCCGGCTCCACAGCGCCAGGGAGGCGCTGAGCGCGGTCCGCACCGCCGCCGAGCATTTCGAGCGAACTTCGTTCGACCTCATCTATGCCCGCCCCGGCCAGACGCCGGAGGCATGGCGGGCCGAGCTGCGGGAGGCCATCGCGCGGGCGGCCGAGCACCTCTCGCTCTACCAGCTCACCATCGAGCCCGGCACGCCCTTTTACGGGCTCGCGAAGGCTGGGCGCCTCGTGCCGCCGGACGAGGACACGGCGCGTGCCCTCTACGACGTGACGCAGGAGGTCTGCGCCGCGGCGGGGCTCCCGGCCTACGAGATCTCGAACCACGCTCGGCCCGGCGCGCAGTCCCGCCACAACCTGCTCTACTGGCGCTACGGCGAGTATGCCGGCATCGGCCCCGGCGCCCACGGCCGGCTCGTGACCAACGAGGGTCGGATCGCCACCGTCACCGAGAAGGGGCCGGAGGCCTGGCTCGCCCGTGTCGAGCGCGACGGAAACGGCATCGCCGAGCGGGAGACCGTTGCGCCGGCCGAGCAGGCCGACGAGTTCCTGATGATGGGGCTGCGCCTGACCGAGGGTATCGACCCCGCCCGCTACGCGGCGCTGTCCGGGCGCCCCCTCGAGGAGACCCGGATCGCGGCTCTGATCGGCGACGGCCTGCTGCGGCGCTCGCCCGAGGGGCGGATCGCGGCGACGCCGCAGGGCGCGCCGGTGCTCAACGCCCTCGTCGCGGCGCTGGCGGCCTGAGCGCGATGACGCCGAGCCTAACCGTCCTCGTCCTCCTCGCCGCGCTCCTTCACGCCGCCTGGAACGCGATGCTGCGCGGCGGCGCCGACCGCTTCTGGACGATGGGGATGATGAACCTCGTGCCGGGCCTCTTCGGCCTCGGCACCTGCCTCGTCATCGGGCTGCCGGCACCGGAGAGCCTGCCGATGGTGGTGGCCTCGGGGCTCCTGCACATCCTCTACAACGGGCTCCTCGTCCTCACCTACCGCTCGGGCGACCTCGGCGCGACCTACCCCGTCGCGCGGGGCTCCTCGCCGGCGCTCGTGGCCATCGGCGCCGGCCTTGCGGCGGGGGAGACGCTGCCGCTTCCCGCGGCGCTCGGCGTGATGCTCGTCTCCGGCGGTATCCTGGGTCTGGCGCTCGCCCGCGGCGGCATCGGCCGCGCGGGCCTCCTCGCGGCGCTGGGCACGGGGGCGACGATCGCCGGCTACACCGTGGTCGACGGGCTCGGCGTGCGGGTCTCGGGTGACTGGCTCGCCTACACGGCGGCGATGTTCACCTTCCACCTTTGCCTGCCGGCCTGGGTGCTGGCGCGGCGCGGTGCCGGGGCCTTGCGCGGGCGCGGACGCCAACTCGGGCCGGCGCTGGCGGGCGGCGCCGTGTCGGTCGCCGCCTACGCCGTGGTGATCTGGGCGATGCAGCGGGGCGCCATGGGCGCGGTCTCGGCCCTGCGCGAGACCAGCGTCGTCTTCGCGGTGCTCCTCGGCCGCCTGTTCCTCGGCGAGACGCTGAGCCTCGGCCGCATCGCCGCCGCGGCCGTCATCGCGCTCGGCGCGGTGCTGATCGCGGCGGGATGATCGGCGCTCTCAGGTCCCCGACTTCGCCAGGGTGCGCGGGGCCGGGCGCACGGGCGTCACGGCGTTGTTGCGGATCTCGTAGACCGCGAGCGCCCGCTCGCTGGTGCCGTCGGGCAGGAAGCGGAAGGTGCCGTCGATGCCGGCGAAGCCCGCGCCGCCCGTCAGCGTCGTCTCGGAGAAGCGCTGCGAGCCGTACTGGCGGCTGAGCGCCGCCGAGAGGGAGACCGCGTCGTAGGCGAGCGAGGCGATCCGCGGCGGGCTCGATCCGAAGCGGGCCTGATAGCGCCCCGCGAACCCTGAGAACCCCGCCGGGTCGGCCGCCGCGAACCAGCCGCCCTGGAGGGCGGGCAGCGCGAAGACGCGCGGCTCGTTCCAGGGCGCGGTGCCGAGGGGCCGCACCCGCGCCGGCGAGAAGCCGGCCTTGGTGAGCGCGCCCGCGACGCCCGCGAGCCCGTCCGGCGTCTCGGGGATGAACAGCGCGTCCGCCTGGGGCGCCGGGCCGGTGACGACGCCCGATAGCCGCGCGATGGCCGGGCCGGGATCGCCCGGCGCGTAGCGCTCGAGCCCGGCGATCCGCGCGCCCTTGCGGCTGACGGCCTCGCGGAAGCGCGCCTCCACGGCGTTGCCGTAGCTGGTCTCGGGGATCAGGGCCGCGAAGGAGCGCCGGCCCGAGGCCACCGCCTCGTCGACGACGCGCTCCACCTCCGCCTGCGGCAGGAAGCTGAGGAGGTAGACGCCCTGTGCCGCCACCCCGGCATCCGTCGAGAAGGCGATCACCGACTTGCCCGCCGCCCGCACCGGCACCGCCACCGCCTGGACGTTCGCCGCGAAGAGCGGTCCGAGCACGATCTCGGCGCCCTCCGCGAGCGCCGCCTGCGCGCCCTCGCGGGCGCCGTCCGGCGTGCCGCGGTCGTCCTTGACGATGACCTGGATATCCGGCTGCTGGAACTCCTCCACCGCGAGCTCGGCGGCGTTGCGCATGGCCGAACCCAGCGCCGCGCCCTGGCCGGAGAGCGGCAGCACCAGCGCCACCTTCACCGGACCGGTGCCGATGCGGCCGGCCGGCGCGGCGGCGGGCGGCGCGTTCGGGGCGATGTCGGCCCGCGGCGCCGGGGCCCCGCGGGAGGGGCCGCCGTCGAGCCCGCCGATGCAGCCGCCGAGCGTCGCGGCGAGCAGGCCGGCGAGGCCGAGGGCCGCGATCCGGGGCCGGGGCGCCAGGGGCATGGCAGAAACTCCGCGAACGCGTCTCGAATGGGCTCGGCCCGATCAACGCATGATTGCGCGCCTGCGGATAGCGAGCCCTCGCAACACGCAAGGGGAAACTGCGCGCCCTCCATTCCCGCGCGGCGGCCCCGCGTGCAATGTCGGGGCCGATGAGCGAGCGAATCGAGCGCACGGGCAAGGCCCCGGCCACCTACACCGCCTTCGGCCTCGCGGCGGAGGCGGAATCCCTGCCAGCGGGGCTGCACGTCGTCGCGACGCCGATCGGCAACCTGCGGGACGTGACCTTCCGGGCGCTGGCGACGCTGGCCGCCGCCGACGCGGTGCTCGCCGAGGACACCCGCGTCACCCGCACGCTCCTCATGCATTACGGCATCACGACACCGCTGGTGGCCTATCACGAGCACTCGAACGCGGCGGTCCGCGAGCGGATGGTCGAGCGCATGAAGGCGGGCGAGGCCCTGGCGCTGGTCTCCGACGCCGGCACGCCGCTCGTCTCCGATCCGGGCTTCAAGCTCGTGCAGGCCGCGATTGAGGCCGGCATCCCGGTGACGCCGATCCCCGGCCCCTCGGCGGTGATGACGGCGATCGTCGCCGCCGGCCTGCCGACGGACCGCTTCTTCTTCGAGGGCTTCCTGCCCCACAAGGGCGGCCCCCGCCGCGCCCGGCTGGAGGCGCTGGCCGCCATCCCCGGCACGCTCGTGCTCTTCGAGAGCCCCCACCGTCTGCCCGAGATGCTGGAGGACGCCGCCGGCATCCTCGGGGCCGAGCGGCCGGCCGCGGTCGCCCGCGAGCTGACGAAGCTCTACGAGACCATCCGGCGCGGGACGCTCGGAAGCCTCGCGGGCACCTTCGCGGCGGAGGGCGCGCCGAAGGGCGAGGTCGTGGTGGTGATCGGCACCGCCCCGGAGGCGGCCCCGACCGAGGCGGACGACGTGGCCCTCGACGCGGCGATCCGCGGCGCGCTCGCCCGCCACTCCCTCAAGGACGCGGCGACCCTCGTCGCCGAGGAGACGGGCCGGCAGCGCCGGGCGGTCTACGCCCGCGCCCTCGTTCTCGCCCGCGAAGGGGAGGGCGGGGAGGATGCGACCTGACCGGCTGCCCGACCGCCGCCGCGTCACCGAGCGGCGGGGGCGCCTCGCCGAGTGGCGGGCGCTGGCGGCGCTCGTCCTGAAGGGATACCGCCCCCTGGCCCTGCGCTACGCGGCGGCCGGCGGCGAGGTCGACCTCGTGATGCGCCGAGGCGGCACCCTGGCCTTCGTGGAGGTCAAGGCGCGCCCGACGCTCGTCTCGGCGCAGGAGGCGATCGGCGCGGCCAAGCGCCGGGGCATCTCGCGGGCGGCGCGGGCCTACGTGTCGCGCCACCCCTGGGCGGCGGCACTGGTGCTGCGGGGCGACGCGGTGTTCGTGACGGGCCTATCCTGGCCCGTGCACCTGCCCGACGCCTTTCCCCTCGACGGCCTGTGAGCGTCGACGAAGAGCCCTGCTTCCCTATAGGTCCGATGATCCAACAATGGGCAGACAGCCCATAAGATCATCGATCGCCGCTCATCATAGACCCAAACATAAAAGTCTGACTTAGCAGCAAATTAAGCGTCATGCTCTCTTATCGGCTTCGGTTGGAAGCGATGTATCGGCTGGCGAAGGGCTCCCGACCGAGCAGGTGAAGGCTGACATGACGCAGGTCGAGAGCGGCGAGCCCATCGCCGATGCGCTCAGGGGTGTCGGCGCGCTGTTGCGCCATGCGACGCGGTCCAACGCGCAGGCCGGCAGCTTCACCCGCGAGATCCGGCGGCAGAGCGCGGGCGTCGAGGCCTCCCTCGCGGCGACCCGCGGCAGCGTCGGGCGCGACACCGCCGCCATCACCGCCGAGCGTCTCCGTGGCGAGCTCGTCGGAGCCGTCGGCGACGCCATGACCGCGGTGACCACGGAGATCGAACGGATCGGCGCGCGGATCGATGCGAAGGCTGCCGAGGCGGCGCGGCTGGTGGCGATGATCGACCGCATCGGCGCCACGATCCGCCTGCTCTCCCTCAACGCCACCATCGAGGCCGCTCGGGCGGGCGAGCACGGCCGTGGCTTCTCGGTCGTCGCCGCGGAGGTGCGCTCCCTGGCCGACCAGACCCGCGAGAGCGCCCGCACCGCTGGCGCGGTGATCGACTTCTCGGACGTTCAGGCCGAGCTGAAGGCGCTTCGCGCCTCCACGGAGCACGCCCTCGACGCGCTCGGCGGAGCGGTGCGCGCCACGGCCGACCGGATCGAGGGGCTGCTCGGCGACGTCGGCGGCGAGCTGACGGCCATCAGCTCCAGCAACGCCTCGATCAGCGAGGCCCTCGGCGCGATGCAGGCCTGTGTCGATCGAACGGAGTCGAAGGCCGGCCGCGCCCTAGCGCTGGCCGCGGAGACGGCCGCGGCTGCCATGGGCGGAGAGGCGCCGAACCTTCTCCGCCATGGCATCGCCTCCGTGCCGGCCGGCTACGACCGCCTCGACGACATCCTGGCCCGGGGCCGCCTGCGCATCGCCATCGAGCCCGCCTTCAAGGGCCTCTCGTTCCGCCTTCGTGCCGACGGCTCGCTCATCGGCCTCGACGTCGACTACGCGGCGGCCTTCGCCCGTCATCTCGGCGTCGCGGCGGAGTTCGTCGAGGTCCCCTGGGACCAGTGCATCGAGCTCCTCGATGCGGGGCGCCGTCCGGGCGAGGCCCCCGCCGACATCGTGTGGTCGGCCCTGGCGCCGAGCGCCGACTACGGCGCCGTCGCCTATTCGCGGGCCTATACGTACCTGCACTACGTACTGGCGCGGCGGGCGGGCGACACCCGCATCCGCAGCCTCGTCGACCTCGACGGTCGCACGCTCGGCATCATCAACGATCCCGGTGCCTATGCCACTTTGGAGGCCGCCGGCCTGCGTTGGGCTCAAAACATCGCCGCGCCGGGCCGCCGCCTCGCCACCCTGGGCAGCCTCGTGCCGATGACCGACCAGGGCCGGATCCACGACGCCCTGGCGGAGGGGGTCGTCGATGCCTTCGCGATCGATGCGCCGATCATGCACTGGGCCTGCACCAGTCCGGACAGTCCCTGGCGCGGGCGCATCGAGATCGTCCCCGGCAACCTCGCGCCGGCCCCGTGGTACTACGCGGCCGTCGTCACGGATCACCCTTCCGCCTGCCGCCTGCTGATGGCCGCCGACGCCTTCATCGCGGGCTTCGCCGGGACGCGCGAGCGCGCCGAGATCGAACGGCGGTGGCAGGGTGCGGCGATCGTTGCGGATCACGGATACCGGGATGAGCCCGGCGGCCTGCGCGGCGCCTCCGAGCTTGCCGCCGATTATCGTTCGATCACGGGCTGCGAGCCGATCTGGCCCGCTGAGACATTGTTACGGCCCGTCGCCTGAGCGGATTCCGGAGCGGGGTCTGCGCCGTCGTCGGGGCGAAAGACGGGCTCCGCGGAAGCTCTCGCTACCGAGGCTGTCGAACATCGGCGGCCAAGACTGCGTTGAACCCCGCGCTAGCTCTGCTTGGCGGCGGCGACGGCGCCGGTGAGCGTCCGCTTGAGATCGGCCTGGCTGAAGGGCTTCTGCACCACCGGGCGGTCCCGGAAGGGCTCGCGGATGCCCGCCCCGCCGTACCCGGTCGAGAACACGAGGGGCAGCCCGCGCTTGGCGATGGCCTCGGCCACCGGATAGATCGGCTCGCCGGCGACGTTCACGTCGAGGATGGCGACGTCGAAGCTCTCGTTCTCGGCCATCTCGAGCGCCGTGGTCAGGCGCGCGGCGGGCCCGACGACCTCGCAGCCGAAATCGAGGAGCATGTCCTCGAGCAGCATCGAGATCGCGGCCTCGTCCTCGACGACGAAGACCTTCGTCCCCTGGAGCAGATCGTCCTTGGAATCCGCAGTCACGCCAGCGTTTCTTCCCTGGTCGGTCGTCCGTCCCGAGGCCGCGGAACCGGCCGGGAGGGCGTGTGGAGGGCAGGCGCACGAGAGGCCGCGGGGCACCGGATGCCGCCCGCAGCGCCCCAAGCGGCGACGCCGGATCGAGGTGACGCGTCGCCAATTCGGCGTGGCCTGTCAAGCGCGTGGAGGGCGGCCTTACCGTCGCGGCGGTGGAATGTTAGTCACTGTTACTTCGCGATGACCCTCTCCCGTCCCGCCCGCTCCCGGCGTGCCCGGTCCGCGCTGCTCGCGACCCTGATCGCCGCCGCCGCGGCGCTGGCGCCGTCCCTCGCGCCGGGCGGCGAGCGCCCCCTCGTCGTCGCTTCGAAGAGCGACACCGAAGGCGCGCTGACGGGCGCGATGATCGCGCTCTGCCTGGAGGACCTCGGAGTGCCGGTGACGCGCCGCCTCGGCCTCGGCCCGACCCTGATCGTGCGCGCGGCGCTCCTCTCCGGCGAGGTCGACGTCTACCCGGAATACACGGGCAACGGCGCCTTCTTCACCGGCACCGAGACCGACCCGGCCTGGCGCGACCCGCAAGCCGCCTTCGAACGCATCCGGCGGGCGGACGCGGCGCGGGGCCTCGCCTGGCTCGCGCGGGCGCCGGCCAACAACACTTGGCTCATCGCCGTGCAGGGCGCGCTCGCCCGGAGGGACGGGCTCGCGAGCATGGCGGACTTCGCGGCTGCCGTCGCCCGCGGGGCGATCCGCCTCGCCGCCTCGACGGAGTTCGTGGAGAGCCCGGCGGCGCTGCCGGCCTTCGAGGCGGCCTACGGCTTTCACCTTCCCGTCGAGCGGATCGTGAGCCTGCCCGGCGGCGACACCGCGGTGACGGCGCGGGCGGCGGCACAGGGCATCGGCGGCGTCAACGCCGGCATGGTCTACGGAACGGACGGGGCGATCGCCGCCCTCGACCTCGTGGTGATGAGCGACCCGAAGGCGGCGCAGATCGTCTACGAGGTCGCCCCGGTCTTCCGCGCCGAGGCCCTGGCCCGGCGGCCGGAGATCGCCGAACGGCTGGCCCGCGTCTTCGCCGGCCTCGACGCCGCGACCCTGCGGCGGCTCAACGGACGCATCTCCGTCGACGGCGAGCTGCCCGAGACCGTCGCGGTCGACCATCTTCGCCGCAGCGGACTGATCGGGAGCGCAGCCCGGTGACGGCCGCCGCCGCGAGGCCTCGCCGCGCCGCTCCCCTCGGCGGCTTTCGCGCCGTCGCGGCGGTGGTTGCAGCGGCGGCCTTTCCCGGTGCGCTGTACGGCCTGCCGCTGCTCGGCGTCTCCGCGAACCGGCTGGCGATCGGCGAGCCCGTTCTCGCCGGCACCGGCTTCGGCCCGGCGATCCTGCTCGCCGCCGCGCTCGGCGCCGGGGCCTCGCTCCTGCTCGGGCTTTCGCGCCGCCGACGATTCGCGGCCTGCGCCGCCGGGCTCGCCGCCCTCGGCCTCCTGCTTCTCCTCGCCGGGCTCGGGCAGGGCGCGGCGAATGTCCTCGCCAGCCGCCCGCCCGCCGCCCGCGCCGCACTCGCATTGGGCGCCTGGCTCGCGCTGGGTGGAACGGGGGCGGTACTCGCCCTCGCGCTCCGCCGGGCGGCCACGCCGGTGCCGGGCCTCGCCGCCCTGGCCGTGCTGGCATCGGCTATCGCCGCGACAGGGGCGGCGGGCTTGCTCGACGCCCTGTCCCTCGCGGTCGAGTTCCGGACCCGGCGCGAGGGCCTGCTCGGGGCGCTCGGAGAGCATCTGGCGCTCTCCTGCGGGGCCGTGGCGCTCGCCGCCATCCTCGTCGTGGCGCTGCGCCTCTTCCGAGGCGCGAGGGGCGCGGCCGATCTCCTCGCCTCGGGCATCCAGGTCGTGCCGGCGGTGGCGCTGCTCGGCGCCCTCGTGGCCCTGTTCTCCGGACTTCTGAAGGCGGCGCCCGGCCTGCGGGAGGCGGGACTGAGCGCCCTCGGCACCGCGCCCGCGCTGATCGCGGTGGCCGCCTACTTGATGCTGCCGCTGCAGCGCGGCCTGGACGCGGCCTGGCGCGCGCCCGATCGGGACACTCTCGACGCCGCCCGCGGCCTCGGCCTGTCGCCGGGGCAGATCGTCCTCCGGGTCCGCCTGCCCGTCGGGGCTCCGGCGCTGATCGGCGGCCTGCGGGTCGCGTGCGTGCAGGCGATCGGCCTCGCGACGCTCGGGGCCCTGGTGGGCGCCGGCGGCCTCGGTCGGCTCGTCTTCGACGGCATGGCGCAGTTCGCGCCGGATCTGATCCTGCTCGGCGCGATCCCGATCGTCGCCCTGTCGCTGCTCGCCGAGATGCTGCTGTCGGCGCTCGCCGGGAGCCTGCAGCCGTGAGCGCCACGGACTCCCGGAAGCGCGTGCTGGCGCCGGCCGCCCTCGGCCTCGCCCTCGCCGTCCTCTGCCACCCGGACGTGGCCTCGGCCGCCGTCGCGTTCCTCGGCGAGACCCCGCGGCGAGCGCTGCCGCTCGACCATCTCGGGGCGCTCGCCCGGAACCATCTCGCCCTGGCGGGCCTCGGCCTCGCTCTCGTCGGGATCGGCGGCGCCGGTCTCGGCATCCTCGCGACGCGCCCCGGCGCCACGCGGCTGCGGCCGGCGATCGACACGCTCGCCGCCTTCGCGCAGGCGGTGCCGCCGGTGGTCGCCGTGGCGCTGGCGCTGCCGGTGCTCAGCTTCGGCGGCCCGCCGACGCTTCTCGCCATGCTGCTCTACGGGCTGATGCCGGCGCTGCGGGGCACCGTCGCCGCCCTCGAGGCGGTGCCGGCGGACGCCCGCGAGGCCGCCGCGGCGCTGGGGCTCACCCACCTCCAGATCCTCGTGAAGGTCGAGCTGCCGCTCGCCGCGCCGGGCCTCCTCGACACGCTGCGCACCGCCTTGGTGCTCGCCGTGGCGACGGCGGCCCTCGGGGCGCTCGCCGGCGCCCCGACGCTCGGCACGCCGGTCGTCGCCGGCCTACAGAACCAGAACCTCGTGCCGATGATCCAAGGCGCGGCGGCCACCGCCGCGCTCGCCTTCCTGTGCGAGGCCCTGCTCCTCGCCGCGGCCGCGCTCGCCGCCCGACTCGCCCGGAGTTGAGGCTACTTCTCCTCGAACACCACCTCCGCACCCCGCGAGACGTGCATGGCGAGGTCGCGCACGTCCCAGTTGGTCAGGCGGATGCAGCCGTGGGATTCGGTCTTGCCGACCTTCTCGGGCTCCGGCGTGCCGTGGATGCCGTAGGAGGGCACCGAGAGGTCGATCCAGACGAGGCCGACGGGGTTGTTTGGCCCCGGCTTCACCTGGAACTTCTCCTTCGCGGTCACGCCCTTGAATTTGTACTTCGGGTCGTAGGTGTAGACCGGGTCGAAGGCGATGCCGGTCACCTTGGCCTTGCCGCTCGGGGCCGGCTTGTCCTCACTGCCGATCGAGGCCGGGTAGGCGGCCACCAGCTTGCCCTCGCCGTCGAAGGCCTTGAGGACGCGGCTCTCCTTCTCGACGAGGACGCGCGTCACCTTCGGGGCCCGCGGCAGGTCCTTCGGCTTGTCGCGGGTCATCGGCGCGATGCCGGCGACGCTGATCACCGTGCCGGCCTTGTCCAGCGGCTTGTCGCGGTTGAGGGCGTCGAGAAGCTCCGGCCGCATGTGGAATCGCTCGGCGAGCATCTCGCGGGCGCTGGCGTAGCCGAGCGCATCGAGATCGGCCTGATCCTCGAGCTTCTTCGGGATCTTCTCGACGAACGGGCCCGCGACGTCGGCCTCCGTCAGGGTGTAGTCGACGATTGTTGGCCCGCCCGCGTCGAGCCTGGCGAGCAGATCCGGGCTCGGCGTGTCGCTCTCGGGCAGGCCCTGCGCTGCGGCGTAGGTCTTCAGCGCCGTGCGGTAGCTGTCGCCCCGGCGGCCGTCGATGGCGCCCGGCGAGAAGCGGGCCCGGTCGAGCAGCACCTGCACCTTCACGGTGAGCGGGTCGGGCGCGCGCTCGGCGGCCTTGTCGCGCTTCCTCTTCGCCTCGTCGGCCTTCCCGCCCTCGTCCTTCGAGGGCTGTCCCGCCTCTGACAGCGTCGCGCCGTTCACGGCCTCGGCAGTGAGGGCGGAGGGCGCCTCCTTGGCCGATGCCGGCCATCCCGCGAGCAGGGCCGCGGCCACGAGAAGGGCCTGCGGAGCGGGATGGCGGAGCATGGGACGTTCCTCGGGACGGAGACTCTCCGCCCCTCAATGCCCAAGGTTTTCCCGGCGTTCCCGTATCACTGGCAGAGGCGGTGCCCGGAGGTCCGGTCGCGTTCGTCGAGATGGAGATGGTTGGCGTGGGCCGCGTCCGAGCCCGGCCCCAGCACCGTGCGGAAGAAGTTGCAGGCCCGGCTCCGCGCCTGATCGAGGAAGCGCGCCTCCGGCGAGTCGCCGGGCAGCGGCATCACCGTGATCGGCGCCCGCGCGGTAAAGGTGAAGCCCATCACGTCGACGCCGTTCGCCACCGCGTGCTCGCTGAGCCGGGCCTCCGGATTGTGGTTCTGCCCCCGGCACTCGTAGGAGGTGCTGACGGTGAGCCCCTTGAGCGGCTGGCCGAGATGCTTCGTGGCCGCCTCCTGCACCTCCGTCGTCCAGCGGGCGAGCGCCTCCGCCGCGCCGCAGACGAGGGTGGCCGGCTGGGGCAGCTCGACGCCGTCGAGACCGATGAGCCTGAGGGGCGCCGGCACGCTGCACGCCCCGTTCGAGACGGCGGGCAGGGGCTCGAACCGCGCCCCGAGCCGGGTCAACCGCACGCGGCAGGCGGTGTCGTCGGGCGCCTCGACCTTTGCCGCCAGCGCCTCCGGCGAGGACCGGTCGGGCGCCGGCGGCGGCAGGGGCGGCGAGGCGATCGGCGCGCCGGGCGGCGTCGGAGCGGCCGGGGCGGCGGGGCCGCCGAGCTCGGCGGGCCGCTCCGGCGGCAGGGGAGGACCGCTCGAGGCGGCGGGCGCGGGGGCTTCGGGAGTCGGAGCCCGACCCGACGGGGGCGCCTCCGGCCTTGCGGGCGGCGCGGGGGCGGGCGTCAGCTCCGCCGGGCGCTCCGGGGGCGTCGGCGGCGGAACCGGGACCGGATCGGCCAGCGCCGGCCCCGAAACGAGGAGGCAGGCGGCGACGGCCGCGATCCGCCACGCGGCATCCGGCGGGCATCGCTTCTGTCCGGCGCTGGCGCGAGGGCGTATGGCGGAAGGACACATGTCGGATCGGCCTTCCCATCACCGGTCGAGCGACCGCCTGAGCTGCGCCGGCGGCCCGCTCAACATCGAGCGGCTGTGCCCGGCCGGCAATGACGGGGGCGCCACGCCAGTCGTCGTTCTGCTCTCCGGTGCCGACGGGATAGCGCCGGCGCGGGCCGAGGCGGAGGCCCTCGCGGACCTGGGCCTCACCGTCGTCCTGCCCGACCTCCTCGCCCTCACCGGCCACGAGCGGGCGGGTTTCTCCGAGATCGGCCGCCATTTCGAGCGCTGGAGCGAGGGCGTCGCCGCCTGCCTCGCCCATGTCGATGAGCGCGCCGGGCCGCCGGCCCTGGCCGGGCGTTCCCTCGGCGGGGCGCTGGCGCTGGCCGCGGCCACTCGGGCAGGCCGCATCCGCGCCCTCGTCCTGCGCTCGGCCTTCGTCCCGGCGGGCGTCGCCGCGCAAGCGGATCGGCTGCCGCCGCTGCTCGCCCTGCACGGGGAGCGCGACGCCATCGTGCCGCCGGCTGGAATCCTCGCGCTCGCCGAGAGGGTCCGCGCGGGGGGCGGGCAGGCCGAGACGCATCTCTACGCCGGCCAGGCCCATCGCTTCGACGCGACCGCCGAGGCCGATGCACGCGCGCGAACGGCCGCCTTCCTGAGCCGCTGCCTCGGCGGTCCTTGAAGCCGGCGTTGCGCCCCGAGCCTCGATTCCTATCTTGACACTACGCCGCCATCAGCCCGGACGACGCCGACATGACCGCATCCGCCCGCCTCGCGGAGCTTCCCGCCGACAATCCCTTCGCGGGCGACTGGTCGACGCCACACGGGCTGCCCCCCTTCGAGGCGATCCGGCCGGAGCACTTCTCCCCGGCCTTCGCGGCGGCGATCGAGGCGCACGCGCGCGAGATCGCGACGATCGCCGGCTCGGGCGCGGCGCCGCGCTTCGAGAACACCGTCGCCGCCATGGAGCGGGCCGGGCTCGGACTCGACCGCGTGGCGGGCGTGTTCTTCAACCTCACCGGCAGCCATACGAACCCGGCCCTCCAGGCGGTGGAGCGGGAGGTCGCCCCGCGGCTGGCCCGGCACGGCAGCGCCATCTACCTGAACGACGCCCTGTGGCGTCGCATCGCGGCGGTCGACGCCGAGGGCCTGGGTGACGAGGAGCGCCGGGTGCTGGAGCGCTACCGGGTGCGCTTCCGGCGGGCCGGCGCCGATCTCGATCCGCAGGCCAAGGCGCGGATGGCGGCCATCGCCGAGCGGCTGGCGGAGCTCGGCACCGCCTTCAGCCAGAACCTGCTCGCGGACGAGAGCGGCTTCACTCTGCCGCTCACCGGAGAGGACGACCTCGCCGGCCTGCCGCCCTTCCTGCGCGATGCGACGGCCAGCGCCGCTCGCGAGCGCAGCTCCGAGTACCCTCACGTCGTCACCCTGTCGCGCTCGCTGATCGAGCCGTTCCTGGTGTTCTCGACCCGCCGCGACCTGCGCGAGCGCGCCTACGCCGCCTGGGTGCGCCGGGGCGAGACCGGGGGCGAAACCGACAACCGGGCGATCATCGCCGAGATCGTGCGTCTGCGGGCCGAGCGGGCGCGGCTCCTCGGCTTCGAGAGCTTCGCCCATTACAAGCTCGACGACACCATGGCGGGCTCGCCGGACGCCGCCATGGACCTCCTGCGCGACGTCTGGGCGCCGGCGCTGCGCCGGGCGGGCGCCGAGCGCGACCGGCTCCAGGCGGTGGCGGACGGGGAGGGCGCCGGCATCGCCGTCGCCGCCCATGACTGGCGCCACTACGCCGAGAAGCTCCGGCGCGCCGAGCACGACCTCGACGAGGCCGAGATCAAGCCGTACCTGGCTCTGCCCGGCATGATCGAGGCGGCCTTCGATACCGCCTCACGGCTCTTCGGCCTGACCTTCACCGAGCTGCACAACGTACCGCGCTACCACCCGGACGTGCGCGTCTGGCGGG
Organism: Methylobacterium jeotgali; assembly: GCF_022179345.1. Classification (GTDB taxonomy): domain Bacteria; phylum Pseudomonadota; class Alphaproteobacteria; order Rhizobiales; family Beijerinckiaceae; genus Methylobacterium; species Methylobacterium jeotgali. The sequence continues at coordinate 131,716 of NZ_BPQR01000042.1, forward strand.
TGAGCGAGCGTGACGGGCGCGAGGTCGGCCTGTTCCTCGGCGACTACTTCGCGAGGCCCTCGAAGCGCTCCGGCGCCTGGATGAGCGCCTTCCGCTCGCAGGAGCGGCTCAACGGGGTCGTCACGCCGATCATCGTCAACGTCATGAACTTCGCCCGCGCGCCCGAAGGCGAGACGACGCTGCTCTCCTTCGACGACGCCCGCACCCTGTTCCACGAGTTCGGCCACGCGCTCCACGGGCTCCTCTCGGACGTGTCCTATCCGCTGCTGTCCGGCACCGCCGTGCCGGGCGACTTCGTGGAGCTGCCCTCGCAGCTCTACGAGCACTGGCTGGAGCAGCCGGAGGTGCTGCGGGCGCATGCCCGCCACCACGAGACCGGCGCGCCGATGCCCGACGCGCTGCTGCAGCGGCTGCTCGCGGCGCGGACCTTCAACCAGGGCTTCGCCACGGTCGAGTACACGGCCTCCGCGATCGTCGACATGACGCTGCATCTCTCCAGCGCCGGCGAGGACGGGATCGACGTGCCGGCCTTCGAGGAGGAGGCCCTGCGCCGCATCGCCATGCCCGCCGAGATCGGCATGCGCCACCGCGCGCCGCATTTCGCGCATATCTTCTCCGGCGACGGCTACGCGGCCGGCTACTACAGCTACCTCTGGTCCGAGGTGCTCGACGCCGACGCCTTCGACGCCTTCCGCGAGGCGGGCGACATCTTCGACCCCGAGACGGCGAGCCGCCTGCGCGCCTTCGTCTACGGCGCCGGCAACCTGCGCAGCGCGCGGGATGCCTACACCGCCTTCCGGGGCCGTCTGCCGAGCATCGAGCCGCTGCTGAGGAAGCGGGGGCTCGCGGCGGCGTAAGAGATCACGGGCGAAGGTCCTCCGAGGCCACGAGCGCGTCGAGGGCCGGCACGCCGGCGTAGAACGCACGGTCCCGGCGCGCCGCGCCCGGCCTCACCTCCGCTGGATCGCCGAGCAGGCGCCGGCTCGACGCGATCACCTGGATGGTCTGCCGGTCCGCCGATTCGCGACGCGCGATGGCTTCGAGGTCGCGCAGGTACTCGATGACCGGCTGGCGTACGCCCGGCCCCTTGCCGAGGGCCGGACCGACCCGGGCCGTGATATCGGCGCGGACCCCGTCCCAGAGGTCCCACGGACCGGTGCAGGAAATGGCTGACATGCGGATTTCCCCGATAAGCGAGGCTTTAGACGGCTGCGATCGGTCCGAAACCCAAGCTCTCGCGAATCAGACAATATTGAGACGACTTGCAGCACCGCGCAATCAACATAAGTTATAACGAATGAAGTTTAACTTATGTTATCGTTCTTAAGGTGTCGTAGTTGGGAACAACGATAGTGTGTCGATGTTCTTCTTTCGTGTGTACCGCAAGGAGATCGACACATGACGCAATCGAGCAACAACCAGGGCAAGTCCGAGCATCGGGGCGGTTCCGGCAACTTCGCCGAAGATCGCGAGCGTGCGTCCGAGGCGGGGCATAAGGGTGGCCAGCAGAGCGGCGGCAACTTCGCCAACGACCGGGAGAGGGCGTCCGAGGCGGGGCATAAGGGCGGCCAGCAGAGCGGCGGCAACTTCGCCAACGATCGGGAGAAGGCGTCCGAGGCGGGCAAGAAGGGCGGCGAGGCGAGCCACGGCGGTCGGTCGTAGCCAGTCTCCACAAAGAACATCGGGCGCCGCGGGGCAACCTCCGGCGCCCGTGTCGCATCGTCTCCGAAAGGACAGGCCGATGGGTCTCTTCACGAAGGGCATCAAGACGCTGGACGAC
>NZ_BPQR01000043.1 GCF_022179345.1 Methylobacterium jeotgali
GAAGCCGAAGGCGTCGAGGAAGCGGCGCAGCTCCGCGTTGTTGTGGGCGCCGAAGCTCTCATGCGTGCCGAACGGGTCCGGCACCTTGGTCAGCGGCAGGTTAAGGGCCTTGGCCAGGAGGTCCTGGTTCGGCACGTTGGTCGGCACCTTGCGCAGGCCGTCCATGTCGTCGGAGAACGCGATCAGCCGGGTCGGCACGGCGTCCTTCGTGAGCACCCGGAAGGCATGGCGGACCATGGAGGTGCGGGCCACCTCGCCGAAGGTGCCGATATGCGGCAGGCCGGAGGGGCCGTAGCCGGTCTCGAACAGCACTTCTGATTTCGGCTTGCGCTCCAGCCGCGCGACGAGCTTGCGGGCCTCCTCGAAGGGCCAGGCGGCGGCCGTGGCGGCGGCGTCGAGGATGTCGGGGTCGAGGCGGAGGGGCGCGGTCATCGGGCCTGAACGTGGATTTCGGGGGAACGGCCTACCTACGGAGGCCCCCGCGCAGGGTCAACGCGGGCGCCGCTCCCTCAGAACGGCCCCACGGGGAAGAAGCGCAGGTACAGCTCCGCGTAGCGGCCGTCGTCGAAGACCCGCTGGAGGGCGTCGTCGAGGGCGCGGGAGAGGGCCGCGTCCTCCCGGCGGGTGACGAAGCCGATGCCTTCCCCGAAGTAGCGGTTCTCCAGGTAGTCGCCGCCGGTGAAGGCGCAGCAGCCCGCCGAATCCGAGCCGCCGAGCCAGAGGGCGAGGTTGAGCCCGTCGGCGAAGAGGTAGTCGGTCTCGCCCCTGCGGAGCGCCGTCTCGGCGGCGCCGAGATCGCCGAACTCGCGGGTCTGCGCCTTCGGGAAGAACGCCTTGAGGTAGGCGGCATGGGCGGTCCCGCCGACGACGCCGACGCTGCGCCCGGCGAGCGCGGCCGCCGAGGGCGCGGGCAGGTCGCGCCCGGTGCGGACGACGAAGCGGGCGGGCCAGCGGAAATAGGGGCGCGTCGCCAGGAAGTTCGCCCGGAGCGACGGCGTCAGCGGGATCGCGGCGGCGACCACGTCCCCCTGCCGCTCGCTCAGGCCGTCGAGGAGCGTGTCGAAGCGGCGGGTCTGCACCGTGCAGGTGATGGAGAGCCGCTCGCAGACCGCGCGGGCGAGCTCGACCGCGAAGCCCGTCGGCGTCCCGTCGGGCCCGGCGAAATGGAGCGGCGGGAACTCGTCGTCGGTAAGGAAGCGGACGGCCCGGCTCGTCGCCGGCGCCTCGACGCGCTCGCCGCGGCTGCGCGGGTTCCAGAAGTTCGGGATGGTCACGCTGGGCTGCGCGGGCGCCGGCTCGGCCCTCGACTGTGGCGCGAGCGCCACGCCGGCCAGCATTGCCGCTGCGATGGCGCCGACGGCACGGTACAACCTGCGGCGGTTCGTTGACGCTTCGTTAACGCTCATGGTGCCCTGGCGCGGCTCCGGGCGGGGCTGGCTCATCCGCCCGGCTGTAGCACGCTTGCGAGCCTCCGGGAGCGGCCTCGTGTCGTTTCTGCCCCTCGATCCGGGACCGTGCCAGGCGGTGACGCTGCCGCCGGAGATCGCGTTCCTGCTCGTCGAGGGCCTGCCGGTCGCGACGCTGGCCCGCATCGCCGAGGTCGCGCAGGAGGCCGGGACCGATGCCGCCGCGGTCGCGATCCACGCGAGACTGATGGGCGAGGACGCCTACTACCGCGCGCTGGCCCGCCATCTCGGCCTGCCCTTCCTCGACGGCGCCATGGCGCTCGATGCCGGCATCGCCTTTCCCGACACGCTGATCGCCGGCTCGGCACCCCTCGCTCCGGGGCAGATCGCGCAGCGGGTTCTGGCGCCGCGCACGGCCGAGATCGGGGCGCTGCTCGCCACGGGCTGGCTCGGCCTGCGCGGGGCCGCGCTGACGACGCCGCTGCGCCTGCGCGAGGCGGTGCTCGCCGAGGCGCCTGAGGCCGTCGCCGCCTACGCGGCCGACCATCTGCGGACGCGGCGGCCGGACTGGTCGACCCATCCGGGCCCGAGGCCCCAGGCCTTCGCGCTCGCCGCCGTCCTGCTCGCCGCGGCCGCCATGGGGTTCCATCTGCTCCCGGCCTGGATCGCCCTCGGGATCGCGCTGCTGGCGCAGGCCCTCGTGCTCACGATGACGAGCTTCCGCCTCGGTGCGCTTCTCATCCCGGGCCGCACCGAGGCCGCGCCCGAGGGGACGCCGCTCTCCGTCCGGGAGCTGCCGGTCTACACGGTGCTCGTCGGGCTCTACCGGGAGGCGGCGGTGGTGCCGCGCCTCGTCAAGGCGCTCAAGGCGTTCGACTATCCGGCGATCAAGCTCGACATCAAATTCCTGATCGAGGCCGACGACGGCGCCACCGCCGCCGCCCTCGCCCGCGAGGACCTGCCGGCGCATTTCGAGGTCCTGACGGTGCCGCCGGGGCTGCCGCGCACCAAGCCCCGCGCGCTGAACGCCGCCCTGCCGCTCGCCCGCGGCGCCTGCCTCGTCGTCTACGACGCCGAGGACGTGCCCGAGCCCGGCCAGTTGCGCCTCGCTGCCGAGACCTTCGCCCGCGCCGACCGGCGCACCGCCTGCCTCCAGGGCCGGCTCGTCATCGACAATGCCCACGATTCCTGGCTCACCCGCTGCTTCTCCCTAGAGTACGGCGCGCTCTTCGATGTGCTCGGGCCGGCGCTCGCCGTCTGGAGGATGCCGACGCCGCTGGGGGGAACCTCCACCCATTTCCGCACGGCGGTGCTGCGCGAGGTCCATGGCTGGGACGCCTGGAACGTCACCGAGGATGCCGATCTCGGGATGCGTCTCGCGGTCGCCGGCTACCATGTCGGCGACCTGCCGAGCCCGACCCTGGAGGAGGCCCCGGCCGATTACGGGCCGTGGCTGCGCCAGCGCACCCGCTGGATGAAGGGGTTCATGCAGACCACGCTGACCCACGGCCGGCATCCGCTGCAGACCCTGCGCCGCCTCGGTCCCCTAGAAGGGCTCTGCGCCGTCGCCATGCTGCCCGGCACGGTGCTCTCGGCGCTGCTCTACCCGCCGCTTCTCGCGGTCGCCCTGTACGATTTCCTGCTCGTCGGCCCGGCGCCGGAGCCCAGATTTCTGGCCAACCTTCCGGCCGGGGTGTCCCTCGCCGTCTTTCTCAGCGGGCTCGGGGCGATGCTGCTGCCGGCGGCGCTCGCCGCCCATCGCCGGGGCTGGCGGGACCTGCTCCCGAGCGTCTGGCTTCTGCCGGCCTACTTCGTCCTCGTCAGCCTCGCGGCGTGGCTGGCGGTGATCGAGCTGGTGCGCGCGCCGAACCGCTGGAACAAGACCGAGCACGGCGTCTCGCGCACCACGCGCTCGGGATTGCTGAAGCCCGTTCGCCCGGCCGGGCCCAAGTCGCCGGTCCATGATGGAAACGAGCCGAACGGCGCGCCGGCGCGGGCCTGAACGCGACGCTCGCCCTCAGAGCCGCTTGGCGAGTTCCGCCGCGCTCTCCTCCGGCGGCCGCTGCAGGTTGAGGGAGCTGACGAAGCGGTTGTCGCGGCCCATCACGTAGACCAGGGCGGTATGCTCCATGGTGTAGCCGCCGTCCTTGTCGGGCACCTTGCGGGCGTAGCCGCGATAGGCCTTCACCGCCGCCGCCACCTGCTCCGGGCTGCCGGTGAGGCCGGTGATGCGCGGATCGAAGCTCGACAGGTAGGCCTTCAGGTCCTCCGGCCGGTCGCGCTCCGGATCGACGGTGATGAAGGCCACGCGCATGTCCCGGCCCTTCCGGCCGAGCGCGCCGAGGACGTCGGTGACCTGCTGGAGCGTCGTCGGGCAGATGTCCGGGCAGTGCGTGAAGCCGAAGAAGACGAGGTGGGGCGCGCCCGCGAAGTCCCGCTCCGTGACCGTCCTGCCGTCCTGGTCCAAGAGGGTGAACGGGCCGCCGACGCTCGCCGTCTGCACGGGCGCCTTCTCGGGCGCCAGCATGAACACCATGGCTCCGCTGAGCCCGGCGAGGCCGAGGGCGAAGGCGGCGAGCGGCAGCAGGCGGCGCGTCCGGTCGGAGAGGGCCATGCGATCGTCCGGGGCTGGCGCGCGTCGCGTCCGCGCGGGAGGGCAGCCGAAAGCACGCGGACCGGCCCGTGCGCAAGCCCGCACGGTGTCGCTGCGCCCCTGCCGCCGTCAGGCGATGATGTCGGGGGTGAGTTGGTCCTCGATGTAGGAGATGCGGTCGCGCAGCGTCAGCTTGCGCTTCTTCAGCCGCTGGATCTGGAGCTGGTCGCCGACGATGTTGCGCTCGAGCGCCTCGATGGCGTGGTCGAGGTCGCGGTGCTCCTCCTTAAGGCTCGCCAGCTCCGCGGCGAACTCGCCCTGCCTGTCCTCGACCAACTCGACACCCTTCGCCGCTCGCTTCGTTCGGCCGGCACCCGGCGCGCGACCATGCGCCAGCCCCGCGGCCTCGGCAAGGATTCGTGAATCATCATCCAGAGCCGGTCTTCCACCGGACCGCGGACCGTGCCACTCTGCCCGTGTCGCCACGATGACAGGAGATTGCTCATGTCGCTGCAGACGCACCTCAACCAGCTCTCACAGAAGCACGAAGCCCTCGAGCGCGAGATCCAGGAAGCCATCCAGAGACCAGCCGAGAACGATCTGCGGATCGCCGAGCTGAAGCGGCGAAAGCTCTACCTCAAGGACGAGATCAGGCGCCTCCAGGACGGCGCTGGCACGATCCACTGACGCGACACCGACCATCTTGTCCCGAGTTTTCGCCGCCGCGCTGCAACCAGCGCGGCGGTTTTTGTTTGTCGCCGGCCTGCTGCCGGCCGATTGCGATCTGCGCCCGATTGCAACGCGATCGGGCGCGGCTCTAGAGGGAAGGCAACAGGAAACGCACCGGGGGAAAGCTCCATGACCGCCGACGCCCCCGCCCTGCCCGGCTCCTACGCCGCGGTTCATGCGGCCTCCCTCGCCGATCCCGAGCGCTTCTGGGGCGAGGCCGCCGGGGCGATCGACTGGGTGGAGGGGCCGGGCCGGGCCTTCGACGCCGAGGCCGGCGTCTACGGCCGCTGGTTTCCCGAGGCGAGGCTGAACGCCTGCCACAACCTCGTCGATCGCCATGTCGCGGCGGGCCGGGGCGGGCAGGCGGCGATCATCCACGATTCGCCCGCCACCGGCACGAAGCGGCAGATCACCTACGCCGCGCTTCAAGACGAGGTGGCGACGCTCGCCGCCGTGCTCGCCGGGCTCGGCGTGGCCAGGGGCGACCGGGTGATCCTCTACATGCCGATGGTGCCCGAGGCGCTGTTCGGGATGCTCGCCTGCGCCCGGCTCGGGGCGATCCACTCCGTGGTGTTCGGGGGCTTCGCGGCGAACGAGCTGGCGACGCGCATCGCCGACGCGGCCCCGAAGGTGGTTCTCGCCGCTTCCTGCGGCATCGAGCCGAGCCGGACCGTCGCCTACAAGCCGCTCCTCGATGCGGCCATCGCCGCCTGCCCGCACAAGCCCGACGCCTGCCTGATCCTGCAGCGCCCGCAAGCCCCGGCGGAGATGGTGGAGGGCCGCGACATCGATTGGTCGGCGGCGGTCGCGCGGGCGCGGGAGGCGGGTCGACGGGCGGGGTGCGTGCCCGTCGCGGCGACCGACCCGCTCTACATCCTCTACACCTCGGGCACGACGGGGAAGCCGAAGGGCGTCGTGCGCGACACCGGCGGCTATCTCGTGGCGCTCGCCTGGTCGATGGAGAACCTCTACGGCGTGCGCCCCGGCGAGGTCTATTTCTGCGCCTCCGACATCGGCTGGGTCGTCGGCCATTCCTACATCGTCTACGCGCCGCTGCTGATCGGCTGCACCACGGTGCTCTACGAGGGCAAGCCGGTGGGCACGCCCGATGCCGGCGCGCTCTGGCGGGTCGCCGCGGAGCACGGTGCCGCCTGCCTGTTCACGGCGCCGACGGCGCTGCGCGCCATCAAGAAGGAGGATCCCTCCAGCGCGCTCGCCCGCGGGTACGATCTTTCCGGCCTGCGCAGCCTGTTCCTGGCCGGCGAGCGGGCCGACCCGGACTCCGTCGCCTGGGCGGAGCGGGTGCTGGAGCGGCCGGTCGTCGACCACTGGTGGCAGACGGAGACGGGCTGGGCCATCGCCGGCAACCCGCTGGGGCTCGGGCTGCTGCCGGTCAAGCACGGCAGCGCCTGCGTGCCGATGCCGGGCTACGACGTCCGCGTCCTCGACGAGGGCGGGCGCCCGGTGCCGCCGGACACGATGGGCACCATCGCCATCCGCCTGCCCCTGCCGCCGGGCTGCCTGCCGACGCTCTGGGGCTCGGACGAGCGCATGCGGGCGAGCTATCTCGCGACCTTCCCCGGCCACTACGACACCTCGGACGCCGGCGTCATCGACGCCGACGGCTATGTCACGGTGCTGGGGCGGACCGACGACATCATCAACGTCGCCGGCCACCGCCTCTCGACGGGCGGCATGGAGGCGGTGCTCGCCGCCCACCCGGACGTGGCGGAATGCGCGGTCATCGGCATCCGCGACGCGCTCAAGGGCGAGCAGCCCTGCGGCTTCGTGGTGCTGAAATCCGGCGTCGAGCGCGCGCCTGACGAGATCGAGCGCGAGCTGGTGGCGCTGGTGCGCGAGCGGATCGGCCCGGTGGCGGCGTTCAAGCTGGCGCTGACCGTCAAGCGCCTGCCGAAGACCCGCTCCGGCAAGATCCTGCGCGCCACCATGAAGCGCATCGCCGACGCCGAACCCTGGACGATGCCGGCGACCATCGACGACGCCGGCGTCCTCGACGAGATCGGCGAGAGCCTGAAGGAACGCGGGATTTCCGGATGAACCCCTCTCCCCGCGGGCGGGGAGAGGGATCTTCACCCCTCGAACCGCTCCGGCCGGCGGTGCTCGCCGGTGATGCGGCGGACGGTGCCCGTGGAGGAGCGGTAGATCAGGGTCTCAGTCTCGATGAAGCCGGGCTTGAAGCGCACGCCGCGCAGGAGCGCGCCATCGGTGACGCCGGTCGCGGCCACGATCACGTCGCCGCGGGCGAGGTCGGTCAGCTCGTACTTCCGGCGCGGGTCCTCGATGCCCATGCGCGCCGCGCGGTCGCGTTTGTCGGCGGAATCGAGGATCAGGCGGCCCTGCATCTGGCCGCCAATGCAGCGGAGCGCGCCTGCCGCGATGACGCCCTCCGGCGCGGCACCCGTGCCGAGATAGATGTCGACGCCGGTCTCCTCCGGGCTCGTCGTGAAGATGATGCCGGCGATGTCGCCGTCGGAGATCAGGCGGATGCCGGCGCCCGTGGCGCGCACGGCGCTGATCAGGGCCGCGTGGCGGGGCCTGTCGAGGACGATCGCGGTGATCTCGGAGGGCTTCACGCCCTTGGCGCGGGCGAGCGCGGCGATGTTGTCGGCGGGGCTCGCGTCGAGGTCGACGACGCCCGCCGGGTAGCCGGGGCCGACCGCGATCTTGTCCATGTAGACGTCGGGGGCCGCGAGCAGGCTGCCGCCTTCGGCCAGCGCCATCACCGCGATGGCGCCGGGCATGTCCTTCGCGCAGAGGGTGGTGCCTTCGAGCGGGTCGACGGCGATGTCGAGGCGCGGTCCCGTGCCGGTGCCGAGGCGCTCGCCGATGAAGAGCATCGGGGCCTCGTCGCGCTCGCCCTCGCCGATCACCACGGTGCCGTCGATGGGCAGCGCGTTCAGCTCGCCCCGCATGGCGTCGACGGCGGCCTGATCGGCGGCCTTCTCGTTGCCCTGGCCGCGCAGGCGGGCGGCGGCGATGGCCGCCCGCTCCGTCACGCGGGCGAGCTCGAGTGAGAGGGTCCGGGAGACGATGGTGCCTCCGCCCGTGATGTCCGACGCAGCCATGACGCTCCTCGCCCCGTTCCGCCGGATTGATCCGGTCGCCGCGCCTCGCTTGGGCCCGTTCGCGGGATGCAGACGCGTTATGGCGGCAGGATAGCGCGGTTTTTGGCCGCCGCGGAACAATCCATGCGTGTTTCGTTAACGATCCGCGCAGCCCCTCCCCAGCCGGCGGCCTACTCGCGCTCGATGCGGATCACCTGCGGCGCCTCGGCCAGCAGCCCGTCGGCGGCGATGGCCTCCAGCGCTGCCCGGATCGTGCCCTCCGTCGCGGCGTAGGTGATGAGCACCAGCGGCACCGGCCGGCCGGAGCGGCCGTGCGGGTCCTCGCTCGCCGCGTGCTCGACCCGGCGCTGGAGGATGCTCTCCAGCGAGATGGCGCGCTCCGCCATCCGGGTCGCGACACCCGCCGCGACGCCCGGCCGGTCGTGGACCGTCAGGCGCACGTAGTAGCCGCCCTCGTGGCGGGCCATCTCCACCCGCGCGGCGGGGGCGAGCGCCGCGGCGGGCCGCCCGAGGGTCGGGCGCAGGATGCCGGCGGCGAGATCGGCGATGTCGGCGACGACCGCGGACGCCGTGGCCTGCCCGCCGGCGCCGGGGCCGATCAGCGTCAATTCGCCGACCGCGTCGGCGTCGATGGTCACCGCGTTCGTCACGCCCATCACCTGGGCGATGGCCGAGGATTTCGGGACCATGGTCGGGTGGACGCGCTGCTCGATGCCGCCCTCCGCCCGCTGCGCGACGCCGAGCAGCTTGATCCGGTAGCCCAGTTCCTCGGCCATGGTCAGGTCGAGGGGCTGCACGCCGGAGATGCCCTCGACGGCGACCCCCTCGGCGTCGATGGCGGTGCCGAAGGCGAGGCTCGTGAGGATGGCGAGCTTGTGGGCGGTGTCGAAGCCCTCGACGTCGAAGGTCGGGTCGGCCTCGGCGTAGCCGAGCGCCTGCGCGTCCTTCAGGCAGGCCTCGAAGGTTAGCCCCTCCCGCTCCATGCGGGTGAGGATGTAGTTGCAGGTGCCGTTGAGGATTCCGTAGACGCGGCTGACCTCGTTGCCCGGAAGGCCCTCGCGGAGCGCCTTGATCACCGGGATGCCCCCGGCGGCGGAGGCCTCGTAGGCGAGCGCCACGCCCCGCGCCTCGGCGGCCTGCGCGAGCGCGCCGCCGTGATGGGCCAGCAGCGCCTTGTTGGCCGTCACCACCGCCTTGCCGGCGGCGATCGCCGCCTCGACGGTGGCCTTGGCCGGCCCCTCGGCGCCGCCGATCAGTTCGACCACGCAGTCGACCTCCGCCGAGCGGGCGAGCGCGGTGGGATCGTCGAACCAGGCGATGCCCGAGAGATCGAGGCCGCGGTCGCGGTTCCGGTCGCGGGAGGAGACGGCGGTGACGGCGATGCGGCGCCCGGTGGCGGCGGCGAGCGCCTCGGCGCGCCGTGCGATCATCCCGACGACGGCCGCTCCCACGGTGCCGAGGCCGGCGACGCCGATGCGGAAATCCTGTGTCATGGCTTGCGTTCCGTGCCTGCCCGTCCGGCCGCTCCGGTGCCCGACGCCGCGCGCTTGGCGGCGGCCCGCGCGAAGGGCGGGGATATGCGGCCCGGACGGCGCGGCGGCGTTCTGCAACGAATTCCGGGGGGGCGCAAGGAACGCGCCCGCCCGTCAGGCCGCCGCCGCGCGAGGCGGCCTCCGTCCGGCCGCCGTGGCGACGAGCCCGTAGAGCACGCAGGCGTTGAGGCAGTGCCAGAGGAAGTGGCTGCCGAGCGGCCACGCCGCGCAGACCCCCCGGTCGAGGGTACGGGCGGCGAGCGAGACCAGGAACAGCGCGGCGACGGCGCCGAGACGGGCGGCGATGGCGCCCTCGCCCCTCGCCAGGGCGCCGAGGGACACCCCGGCCAGCGCCAGGATCGCGGGCAGGTAGCCGATCGAGCCGTTCGTGGCGGCGCTCGTGTCCAGGCCGGAAAGCCAGTCGAGCGCCGGGGTCAGCCCGAAGCCGAAGGCAAGGAAGGCGAGCGTCGCGGCGACCGCCCCCGGCCAGCCGAGCCCGAGGAAGCGGCGCAGGGCGAGGAGGAAGTAGCCGTGGATGAACAGCGCGATCGGGATCACGTCCGCGAGCATCGACCAGTGCACGGCGAGCGTGTGGAACAGGAACGAGCCGATCCCGACGATCCCGGTGAGGATGGCGAGCGCCAGCGCCGGCGGATCGCCGCGCACGTCAGCGCGCCGGCAGAGCAGCGCGGCGGCGATCAGGAAGGCCGCGTTGGTGAGCGCGTTGACGGGCTCCGCCCAGAAGGCCGGGCCCGTGCGCTCGCAATAGGCCATCACCGGCTCGAACCAGTCCACGCGCGATCCCCTCTCCGGCTCCTCGCCGCCTTGCCACCCGGCCGCGAAGGCCCGATGACGGCTTGCGGCCCGCGCGAGTTCCTCAAAGCCCGGGCCTCGGGGCGGCGGATGCGGATCACGACCTGGAACGTCAACTCGATCAAGCAGCGGATCGGGCACCTCGCCGCCTTCCTCACGGAAGCCGCGCCGGACGTGGTCTGCCTCCAGGAGCTGAAGAGCCAGGAGGCGGGCATCCCCCGCGAGGAGATCGAGGCGGCCGGCTACCGGATCGAGGCGGTCGGGCAGAAGGCCTATAACGGCGTGGCGCTCGTCGTGCGTCACGGGCTCGCGGTCGATGCCGTGCGCCGTGCGCTTCCCGGCGACGAGACGGACGAGCAGGCCCGCTACGTCGAGGCGCTCGTGACGGGCGAGGACGGCGAGCGGGTGCGCGTCGCCTCGATCTACCTGCCGAACGGCAATCCGGTGACGAGCGACAAGTTCGCCTACAAGCACGCCTTCATGGAGCGTCTGCGCCGCCACGCCCGCGCGCTGATGAAGGACGAGATCCCGGTGGTGCTCGCGGGCGACTACAACGTCATCCCCGAGCCGGAGGACGCCGCCGATCCGGCCGCCTGGGTCGACGACGCCCTGTTCAGGCCCGAGACCCGCGCCGCCTTCCGGGCGCTCCTCGCCGAAGGCTACACGGACGCGCTCCGGGCCTGCGATCCGCGGGCGGGGCTCTACACGTTCTGGGACTATCAGGCCGCCTGCTGGCCCCGGAACTTCGGGATTCGCATCGACCACCTGCTGCTCTCGCCCCAGGCCGCCGACCGGCTCGTGGCGGCTTCCGTGCAGAGGCACCTGCGCGGCCTCGACAAGCCCTCCGACCACGTGCCCGTCACGGTGGAGCTCGCCGCGGCCTGAGGCCATCGCTCCGCCGTCGTGACGCCCGTGCTAGGGAGCGGGCCCGACCCTCCGACACGGAGCAGCTTCTTGATCGTCTACGGCACCGGCTACTCGCCCTACGTGCGCAAGGTCCTCGTCTCGCTCGCCGAGAAGGGGCTGGCCTACGAGCACCGCCCGCTCATGTTCCACGATCCCGATCCGGCCTTCCAGGCGGCGAGCCCCCTCGGCAAGATCCCGGCGATCGACGATAACGGCTTCCTGCTCGCCGATTCCACGGCGATCCTGTTCTACCTCGACCGCCGGGCGCCGACGCCGACCCTGGTGCCCACCGAGCCGCAGGCGCTCGGGCGCGCCCTGTGGTTCGACAAGTTCGGCGACACGGAGCTGTTCGGGAAGCTCGTCGTGCCCTTCGTGGAGCGGGTCCTGAAGCCCAACATGATGGGCAAGCCCACCGACGAGGCCGCCGTCGCCAAGGCCCTCGACAGGGACCTGCCGCCGCTCTTCGACCATCTGGAGAGCGAGATCGACGGACCGTTCCTGGTGGACGACGCCTTCAGCATCGCCGACATCTCGATCGCGACGGGGTTCTACAATTTCGGGCTGGCGAAGGCCGAGATCGATGCCGGGCGCTGGCCGAGGCTCGCGGCCTACGTGAAGGCGATCCTGGCGCGCCCCTCCTTCGAGACGGCCATGGCCGCCCGCAAGAGCTGAGGGGAGCCGGTCAGGCGGCGTTCAGCGACGCCGCCTGATCGAGCCGACCGTCTGCATCTGGCTCTCCGCCTCGGCCCGGTCGTCGGCGCTCGCGGCGGCCCAGTTCTTCTCGTAGAGCGTGACGATCCAGTCGTCCTTGCGGCCTTCGGCGCCCTGGCGCGCCAGGGCGAGCCAGGCGAGGCCCCGTACCCGCTGGGCCGAGATGCCGCCCATGCCGTTGACGAGCAGGTCGCCGAGCAGTGCCTGCGCCGGGCGGTGGCCCTTCTCCGCGGCGAGGTTGAACCAGCGGGCCGCCTGCTTCGCGTCCGCCTCGACGCCGGTGCCGTCGAGGTAGAGCCGGGCGAGGTTGTACTGCGCGTTTGGGTCCCCGAAGTAGGAGGCCGCGTAGTTGAACATGTCGTAGGCGCGCTCGGGATTCGGGCGCACGTAGGTGCCCTTGATCCCGTCGAGGAAGTAGCCACCGAGCGCCGTGAAGGCGCTCGACACCACGCCGGAATCCGGTGCGTCCGGCCCGTCGTCGGTGTTGGCGTCGGCGATCTTCGAGAAGTACTCGAAGGCCTTGAGGTCGTCGTGGGGCACGCCGTCCCCGTCCGCGTACATGCGGCCGAGCTTCCACAGGGCGAGCGCGTGGCCTTGCCCGGCGGCGTATTCGAGGGCGCGGGCGGCGCCCTCCTTGTCGCCGGCATTGTACTCGCGCACGCCGGTGCGCAGGGCCTCGCGGGCCGAGCGGTAGCTGCGCTCGGGGACCGGCGTGCGGGCGCTGGCGTCGAGCGCGTCGGCGACGGGCGCGGCGAACAGGCAGCCGAGCGCCATCGCCGCGGCGAACCCGAAGGCGCGCATCGTCGCGGATGCCCGGTGCCGACACGGATCGGCCCCGGCCGGCCGCGAGGGCCGGCTAAGGTCAGTCCTAGATGTCCGCATAGGTCTGCGTCTCCTTGGCGCCCCCCGGATGGGTGACGGCGCCGTTGACCGCGGGTCCGACGGTCTGCGCGTATTTCCAGAGGTAGCCCGAGGTCGCCCCGTTCTCGCGGGGCGCCCACGCCTTGCGGCGCTCGGCCAGCTCCGCGTCGGAGAGCGCCACGTCGAGGGTGCCCTTGATGGCGTCGAGCGTGATCACGTCGCCGTCGCGCAGCAGCGCGATCGGGCCGCCGACGGCGGCCTCCGGGCCGACATGGCCCACGCAGAAGCCGCGGGTGGCGCCGGAGAAGCGCCCGTCCGTGATGAGGGCGACCTTGTCCCCCATGCCCTGCCCGTAGAGGGCCGCCGTGGTCGAGAGCATCTCGCGCATGCCAGGGCCCCCCCTCGGGCCCTCGTAGCGGATGACCAGAACCTCGCCTTCCTTGTAGGTGCGGCTCTGCACGGCCTCGAAGCAGGCCTCCTCGCCGTCGAAGACGCGGGCCGGGCCGGTGAAGACCTGCTTGTCGAGCGACATGCCGGCGACCTTCACGATGGCGCCCTCGGGGGCGAGGTTGCCCTTGAGGCCGACGACGCCGCCGGTGGGTGTCAGTGGCTTGTCGGCCGGGCGCACCACGTCCTGGTCCGGGTTCCAGGCGACCTTCTCGAGGTTCTCGGCGATGGTGCGGCCGGTGACGGTCAGGCAGTCGCCGTGCAGGTAGCCGTGGTCGAGGAGCGTCTTCATGAGGAGCGGGATGCCGCCGACCTCGAACATGTCCTTGGCGACGTAGCGCCCGCCGGGCTTCAGGTCGGCGACGTAGGGCGTCTTACGGAAGATCTCGGCCACGTCGAACAGCGTGAACTCGATGCCGCACTCGTGGGCGATCGCCGGCAGGTGCAGCGCCGCGTTGGTCGAGCCGCCCGAGGCCGCGACGGTGGCGGCGGCGTTCTCCAGCGACTTGCGCGTGACGATGTCGCGGGGGCGGATGTTCCTGGCGAGAAGCTCCATGACCTGCTCGCCGGCGGTCATGCAGAATCTGTCGCGGATCTCGTAAGGAGCGGGAGCGCCGGCCGAGTAGGGCAGCGCCAGGCCGATGGCCTCGGAGACCGTGGCCATGGTGTTGGCGGTGAACTGCGCGCCGCAGGCGCCGGCCGAGGGGCAGGCCACCTGCTCGAGCTCGTCGAGATCGTCGGCGGTCATGTCGCCGACGGCGTGCTTGCCGACCGCCTCGAACAGGTCCTGAACCGTCACCGGACGGCCCCGGAAGGAGCCGGGCAGGATCGAGCCGCCGTAGATGAAGATCGAGGGCACGTTGAGGCGCACCATCGCCATCATCATGCCGGGCAGCGACTTGTCGCAGCCGGCCAGGCCCACGAGCGCGTCGTAGGCGTGGCCGCGCATGGTCAGCTCGACCGAGTCGGCGATGACCTCGCGGGAGGGCAGCGAGGCGCGCATGCCGGCATGCCCCATGGCAATGCCGTCGGTGACGGTGATGGTGCAGAACTCGCGCGGGGTGCCGTTGGCGGCCGCGACGCCCTTCTTCACGGCCTGGGCCTGGCGCATCAGCGAGATGTTGCAGGGCGCGGCCTCGTTCCAGCAGGAGGCGACGCCGACGAGCGGCTGGTGAATCTGCTCGCGGGTGAGACCCATGGCGTAGAGGTACGACCGGTGCGGGGCGCGCTCGGGCCCCTCCGTCACGTGCCGGCTCGGCAGCTTCGACTTGTCGGTGATACGCGCGTCCATCATCGGTCCCGTCACCCCTCACACCACGCAGCGGGAGGCCCGGGGCCGCTGCGCCGTTCCCGAGGGGCCGGCGCGCTCTGGAATCCCTCGGGAACCCGGCGGTAAAGCGTTGGGGTGACTGCCGTTTACCGCCGAGGCTGAGGTGGTCCCGGATCGTGGCGGGATCGCGGCGGATGCAGGCGGGTCTCGGGGCAAACTCGGGATCAATTCGCGGTGTTGCGACCTCGCAACAGCCACGCTTTGCTCCTTGAGGAACCATCGCGAGAACGGGCTTCTCGCGAGCGCCGGACCGCGCCGGCCGCCCTCCTCCGGGGATCACGGGATCGGCTGATCCTGTGATCCCGGCAGCCTCAGGGGCGCGGCACCAGCAGCACCGTCAGCGAGCGCACGCCCTGAGCGCCGTGGATGAGCACGCCCTCGATGTCGGCGGTGGCCGAGGGGCCGGTATGGAGGACCGCGTAGGCGGATTGCCCGAACTCCGGCCTCAGATAAGCCGCCTGCACGTTCGGCAGGATGTCAGCGGGGTCGAGGAGCACCACGAGATGCTGGGCGAGGTAGGCTACCGCGTTCACGACGAGCTGGCGCTCCGTGAAGAGCACGGAGCCGGTCTCGGCGATGCCGAACACGGCGCGCACGATGGCGACGTCCACGTCGGCGAGGTCTCCGGGCTGCATGACGGAAGCGAGGTCGCGGTTGCCGGCGTATTCCGGCACCGCCGAGGCCACGACCCTGGCGCCCTGGAGCCGCTCCCGCACCGGCCCGAACGGATCGCCGCCATCCGCGTCCGCGACGCGCCCGCCCATGCGCTTCAGGCGCTCGCCGAACTCGGCGACGAGATCGGGACCGACCAGCGGCGTGAACAGCGGCACCTCCGGCAGCGGATGCGCGCCCGCCGGCCGGTTCGCCCGGAGGGTGGCGAGGATCGCCTCCCGCGCGCTCACGCGTCCTGCCCCGTCTTCTTCAGGCGCTCGCGCTTGTACCAGGCGTGGAAGGTCTCGCGGGGGGCCTCGGGCATCTCGCGCTTCTTCCCCCAGGTGTTGAGCGGGTTGTAGACGGCGAAGCGCGGCAGGACTTTCAGGGCCGAGTCCGCAGCCCCGATCGCGGCGCGGTAGGCGGCCGGTCGGGCGAGCACGGCGCCGGCGGCCTTCATCATCCCCTGCTTCAAGGCGGGGATGTAGTGCTCCTCCGCCAGCACCTTGCGCCACGCAAAGATCTGCTCGTGGATGTTGATCTTCACCGGGCAGACGTTGGTGCAGGAGCCGTTCATGGTCGAGGAGAAGGGCAGCGTGGAGTATTTACGCTTGTTGTAGGTCGGGTCGATGATGAGCCCGATCGGCCCGGCATAGGTCGCCCCGTAGGAGAGCCCGCCGGAGCGGCGATAGACCGGGCACGTGTTCATGCAGGCCGCGCAGCGGATGCATTTGAGCGAGGTCCAGAACTCCTCCATCCCGAGCCGGGCGGAGCGGCCGTTGTCGACGAGCACCATGTGCATCTCGGTGCCGGCCCGCGGCCCCCGGAAATGGGAGGTGTACTGGGTGATCGGCGAGCCCAGCGCCGAGCGCGAGAGCAGGCGGATGAAGACGCCGAGATACTCGATCCGCGGGATTAGCTTCTCGATGCCGATCGAGTGGATCTGCAGCTTCGGCACGTTGCCGGAGAGGTCGGCGTTGCCCTCGTTGGTGCAGGTGACGACGCTGCCGGTCTCGGCCACCGCGAAGTTGCAGCCGGTCATGCCGGCATCCGCGCTGAGGATATGCGGGCGCGTCGTCTCCCGCTGGCTCTCGGCGAGGTAGTGGACGTCGTCGTTGTCCGGATCGGTGCCGAGCGTCCGCGCGAAGACCTCGGCCACGTCGAGGCGGGTCTTGTGCACGGCCGGCACCACGATGTGGCTCGGCTCCTCCGCGTCGAGCTGCTGGATGCGCTCGCCGAGATCCGTCTCGATGATCTCGATGCCGACGCCGGCCATGTAGTGCCGGAAGCCGCACTCCTCGGTGAGCATCGACTTCGACTTGATGAGGGTGCGCGCCCCGTGGTCGCGCATGATGGCGTGGACGATGCGGTTGTGCTCGGCTCCGTCCGCCGCCCAGTGGACGTGGACGCCGTTCGCCTTCGCCGCCGCCTCGAACTGCTCGAGATACGTGTCGAGGTTCGAGAGCGTGTGCGCCTTGATCTGCGAGGCGAGCTCGCGCAGCTCCTCCCACTCGGGGATGCCGTGGGCGGCCGCGTCCCGCTTCTTGCGCAGGTCCCAGAGGCGCTCGTCATGGGCCTTCTGGTGAAGCGGCGCGGCGAGGAAGCGCTCGGCCGCCTCAGCCTGGTCAATCGGCCGGTCGCCGCGGATCTTGGCGCCCCTCGGCTGCGGCTCCCGCTCGCGGCGTGCGGCCGGCTCGGCGCTGAGGGGCCGGCTCGCGCCCTCGGCATGGGCGAGGCGGCCGCCGTCCTGGCCGCGCTCGCTCTCGTCGCCGGCCTTGGCGACCTCCGGGTTGACGAGACGCTCCTCGGCGCCGCGGGGACGCAACTCGTCGCTCGCGCTGCTCATGGCATCTCCCCGCATCCGCTCATGCCGCGGCTCCGTTCAGCACTTGCGCGATGTGGATGAACTTGAGCGGCATGCCGAGGCGCTCGGCGCAGCCCTTCTGGTGCATCAGGCAGGAGGAATCGGCCGAGACCACGTAGGCAGCCCCGGCCCGGGACTGATCGGCCACCTTGTCGTAGCCCATCTTGGCCGAGACCGCCGGCTCGAACACGCTGAAGGTGCCGCCGAAGCCGCAGCACTCGTCGGGCCGGGCGAGATCGACGATCTCGATGCCCTCGACCTTTCTCAGGATATCGAGGGGCTTCGAGAAGAACGGCTTCTGGATCTCGCTCGGCCGGGCGTGGCCGATGCCGCGCAACGCGTTGCAGTTGGCGTGATAGGCGACCCTGTGCGGGAAGGAGGCCCAGGGGAAGGCCTCGACCTTGAGCACGTCGTGGAGGAACTCCACCAGCTCGAAGGTGCGCTCGCGGACGGCCTTCACCTCCGGCGTCTGCGGGATCGCGGTGAGGTGCTCGCGGACCTGGTGCACGCAGGAGCCCGAGGGCGCCACCACGTAGTCGAAGCCCGTGAAGTTCTTGACGAACAGCGCCTCGGTGGCGGCGGCCTCGGCGTGGCAGCCGGTGTTGGTCATCGGCTGGCCGCAGCAGGTCTGGTCGAACGGGTAGGAGACGTCGAGGCCGAAGCGCTCGAGAAGCTCGAGGGTGGCGATGCCGACCTCGGGCTCGAACGCATCCACGTAGCACGGCACGAACAGGCCGACGCGCATCGGGAAACCTGTCTTCCAGTCTGGAACGGGTCGAAACTCCGCTCCGGTCTATCGGATCAGGTTGGTCTTGGCGAGGTCGAGCACCGAATCGCCCCGGCCGCTCATCACCGCGCGCAGGAGATAGAGGCTGAAGCCCTTCACCTGCTGGCCGTCGATCTTCGGCGGGATCGACAGCTCCTGGCGCGCCACGACCGCGTCGAGCAGCGCCGGGCCGTCATGGGAGAGCACGTCGCGGACCGCCCCTTCCAGCTCGGCCGGGTCCTCGACGCGCACGCCGTGAAGGCCGGCGGAGCGGGCGAGCGCGGCGAAGTCCGGATTCTCCAGGCTGACGCCGGTCTCGATGTAGCCGGCCGCCTTCATCTCCATCTCCACGAAGCCGAGGCTGCCGTTGTTGAAGACCACGATCTTCAGGGGCAGCCCCTGCTGGCGAAGCGTGAGGAGGTCGCCCATCAGCATCGCGAAGCCGCCGTCGCCGGAGAGCGAGACCACCTGCCGTCCGGGCTGGGCCGCCTGCGCGCCGATTCCCTGCGCCACGGCGTTGGCCATCGAGCCGTGGACCCAGGAGCCCAGCAGTCGGCGGCGCCCGTTCATGTGCAGGTAGCGCGCCGCCCAGATCGTCGGGGTGCCGACGTCGGCGGTGAAGACCGCGTCGTCCGCGGCCGCCTCGCTCACGAGCTTGGCGAGGTACTGGGGGTGGATGACCTTGCCGCCGGACTTCAGGCCGAACCAGCCCTTTGCGGGCGTGCCCGTGGCGAGCTCGTCGAGACCCTCGCGGGCCTTGCGGTAGTGCTTCAAGCTGGCGTCGAGCCAGGCGCGGTCGGCCTTGGCGGAGAGGCGCGGCAGCAGCGCGCGGATCGTCTCCTTGACGCCGCCGACGAGGCCGAGATCGAGCTTGCAGCGCCGGCCGAGCTGCTGCGGGCGCAGGTCCACCTGCGCCACCTTCGCCTCGGTCGGGTAGAACTGCTTGTAGGGAAAGTCGGTGCCGAGCATCAGCAGCACCTCGCAGCCCTTCATCGCGGCGTAGCCCGAGGAGAAGCCGATGAGGCCGGTCATGCCGACGTCGTAGGGGTTGTCGGGCTCGACGAACTCCTTGCCGCCGAGCGCGTGGACGATCGGGCTCTTCAGGGTCTCGGCGAGCTGGAGCAGCTCGGCATGGGCACCGGCGCAGCCGCGACCGCAAAGCAGCGTGACCTTCGAGGCGCCGTGGAGCATCTCGGCCAGCGCATCGAGGGAGGCGTCGGAGGGGACGACGCTCGGGGCCGCCGGGATCAGGCCGGGGTTCGGTGCGATGCCCCGCCTCGGCGCGTCCTTAAGCGCCACGTCGCCGGGGATGATCACGACCGCGACGCCGCCGAGGCCGATCGCCGCCCGCATGGCGTTCTCGAGGACGAAGGGGAGCTGCTCGGGGCTCAGGACCGTCTCGCAGTAGTGGCTGCACTCCCGGAACAGCGCCTCGGGGCGCGTCTCCTGGAAGTAGCCGCCGCCGATCTCGGCCGAGGGGATCTGCGCGGCGATGGCGAGCACCGGCGTGCGCGAGCGGTGGCAGTCGTAGAGGCCGTTGATGAGGTGGAGATTGCCCGGCCCGCAGGAGCCGGCGCAGACCGCGAGGCGCCCGGTGAGCTGCGCCTCGGCGCCCGCAGCGAAGGCGGCCGCCTCCTCGTGGCGGACATGGACCCAATCGATCTTGCCCCGCGCCCGGATCGATTCCGTGATGCCGTTGAGGCTGTCGCCCACGACGCCGTAGATGCGCTGGACGCCCGCCTGCTGAAGGGTCTCGACGAAGAGGTCGGAAACGGTCTCGATGGTCATGGCGCGCGGCTCCCGGATAGCGACACCCGAACCCACGGACGCGCCGCCCGTTCCCGCAGCCCTCCCCTGCGCCGGAAGACCGGACCCGGACCGTCTCGTCCGTGCCGGCCCGGGTCCGCGCTCAGTCGCGGATGTCGGCGGCGTTGCGGGCGATGACCGCGAAGAGGTCGGCGAGGCCCGCGAGGCTCGCCGCCTGGAGCTGCGCCGCCGGCACCAGGCTTCCGTCCGTCCCCGGCAGGTCGCGGGTCGCGGTCGCCGAGGCCACCACCGTCGGCCGGAAGCCGAGGCTGAAGGCGCTGCGGGCGGTCGAGTTCACGCACATATGCGTCATGAAGCCGGCGAGGATCAGGTCCTTCACGCCAGTCCTCTCCAGGCGCTCGGCGAGGTCGGTGCCGACGAAGGAGCTCGGCAGCGCCTTGGTGATGACGGGCTCGCCGTCGAGCGGGGCGACCTCGTCGCTGATCTGGCCGATCGGCGCGCGCACGTCGTAGGGCGTGCCGGGGCCGGCGTCGTGGCGCACGTGGATCACCGGGATGCCGGCCTCCCGCGCCCGCATCAGCAGCACCCGCGCCTCGGCGATGGCGGGCTCCACGCCGGAGAGGCGCATCACCCCCTCCCGGTAGGTGTTCTGGAGGTCGATCATCACCAGCGCCGCGCCCGCGAGACGGGCGGGGTCGGCGGGCAGGCCGGAGAGGCCGCGCAGGGTCTGGGCTTCGCTCATCGTCATACTCTCCCGAACGGACCCCGAGATGACGCCGGCCTGCCGCGCGGCGCAAGCCGACCTTGGTCGATGCGTTTGCCCTTTCCCCCTCGGGCGCTCAGTTCGCCACGGGCTTCGCGCCGATCTCCAGCCGGTAGATCGTGGTCGGGAACCGGATGGCGCTCCTGCCGCCGTTCATGATCGGCGCGCGGTTCATCTGGGCGGCCGGGATCCAGAGCCCGCCGGCGGCGTCGATCCACATGGCGTCGCCCCAGACGAGGCGCGGATCCCGGACGAGGGTCGAGACCGCCCCGTCCGGCGCGATGGCGAGGATGCGCAGGCCGTCGGTGTCGCTCGCGTAGATCGTCCCCGCCGCGTCGATGGCCGTGCCGCCGGTGGAGCCGATTTCGGCATGCACTGAGACGTGCTTGGCGCGCTCCGCGTCGCTCGCCTCTTCGTCGTCGAGCCAGCGGGTCGGGATCTTGTAGAGAGGGCCCGTGCAGGGCTGGTAATAGAAGGTCTGGCCGTCCGGCGAGACCTCGAGCTGGTCGGCATGGACCTGGACCGGGCCGCCATCCTCGCCGACGAGCGGGCGCCCCTCCCCGGTCAGGGGCCGCTGCGCCACCGTCGAGGGATGGCCGTCGAGCACGCGCCGGACCCGGCCGCTGTCGAGGTCGAGCACGAGGATCGCCGGCGCGCCGGCATCGGTCAGGTAGACCCGGTGGCCGTTGAAGCGGAAATCGTCGACGAAGCTCTTCGGGCCCGTGCCGGACCCGAGCGGATAGACCCGGCGCACGCTGTTGGTCGCGAGATCGATCCGCACGAGCTTCGGCCCGCCCGGCAGCGGCGCGCCGCCGAAGCTGTCCGAGCCCTTGTCGACCGCCCAGAGGTCGCCGTCCGGCCCGATGCGGATGGCGTTGAGGCCGACGAAGGCGCTCGCCGGATCGTCGCCCGGCTTCCACGCGTTCCAGGCGGCGTTCGGGTAGGGCACGGGCTTGCCGTCGACCCATTCGCCGAGCTCGATTCCCTCGCCCTTCGTCTGGCGTTGGAAGGGCGAGAACAGCCGGCCGTCCTGCGAGCGGGTGATGCCGTTGAAGACGAGATCGGGCGAGGACAGCACTGGCTGAAGGGCGCTGCCGGGGTAGCGGTCGGCCGCGACGGCAGGTGCCGTCGCGGCGATCGCGATTCCCAGGGCGAGGGCCATGCGCCTTGCGTATACCCCGGCCGCGCGTGCAGTATCTCTCCGGTGAAAGATCGGACTTGCAATATGCATCATGATCACACGCCGGCTGCCGACGGGCTCCGATTGGCCCGTCCGGCGTCCAATCACGGGCGGAATCCGCAGGTTCCCCATCTGCCGAGAGTCGTCCGACAGGCATCCTTTGTCGATCGACGGGACTCCTTGATTGAATACAAAACCCCGGTCTATAAGTTTCGGCCCTTAGAATAAGACCAATTTGGGCAGGGAAACATGCCACGTCACGAGGCCTGGGACGCCGAGCGCGCCTCCGAGATCGTCTCCGAGCATCTCCACCTGGAGGGCGCCACGCTTCCCATCCTGCACGCCCTGCAGGAGCGCTTCGGCTACGTCCACGAGGACGCCGTGCCGATGATCGCGGATGCGCTCAACATGTCGCGGGCCGAGGTGTTCGGCTGCGTCAGCTTCTACCACGACTTCAAGCGTCAGCCGCCGAGCGCCCGCCACGAGCTGAAGCTCTGCCGCGCCGAGGCCTGCCAGGCCATGGGCTCGACCAAGCTCCATCGCGAGGTGCTCGAGCGCCTCGGCTGCGATTGGCACGAGTCGGCGGCCGACGGCTCCTGCTCGGTCGAGCCGGTCTACTGTCTCGGCCTCTGCTCCAACGCGCCGGCGGCGCTGATCGACAACGAGCCCCTGGCTCGTATCACGGCCGATTCCATTCAGGCCGCTCTCGCGGAGGCCGGCCGATGAGCGTCACCGTCTACGTCCCGCGTGACGCCGTCGCCCTCGGCCTCGGCGCCAACAAGGTCGCCCGGGCGATCTTCGCCGGCGCCGAGCGCCGCGGCCTCGACGTCACCATCGTCCGCACCGGCACCCGCGGCATGCTCTGGCTGGAGCCGATGGTCGAAGTCGGTACGGCCGAGGGCCGGGTCGCATACGGGCCTGTCACCGCCAACGACGTTGACGCGCTCCTCGATGCCGGGCTCCTCCAGGGCGGCGAGCACGCCCTGCGCCTCGGCAACCCCGAAGAGATTCCCTTCCTCGCGCGTCAGCACCGGCTGACCTTCCACCGCTGCGGCGTGGTCGATCCCGTCTCCGTCGAGGACTACAAGGCGCACGGCGGCTACAAGGGTCTCGAGGCGGCGCTGAAGACCGACGCCGAGGGCATCGTCGCCCAGGTGCGCGACTCGGGGCTGCGCGGCCGCGGCGGCGCCGGCTTCCCGGCCGGCATCAAGTGGAACACGGTGATGCTCGCGAAGGCGCAGCAGAAATACGTGATCTGCAACGCCGACGAGGGCGATTCCGGAACCTTCGCCGACCGGATCATGATGGAGGGCGACCCCTTCAACCTGATCGAGGGCATGACCATCGCCGGCGTCGCCACGGGCGCCACCCGCGGCTACATCTACTGCCGCTCCGAGTATCCGCAGGCCTTCGAGACCCTGCGCGAGGCGATCGCCAACGGCATCAGGGCCGGCGTGCTCGGCGACAACGTCCTCGGCTCCGGCAAGGCCTTCCACCTCGAAGTGCGCATGGGCGCCGGCGCCTATATCTGCGGCGAGGAGACCTCCCTGCTGGAGAGCCTTGAGGGCAAGCGCGCCATCGTGCGGGCCAAGCCCCCGATCCCGGCCCTGAAGGGCTTCCTCGGACAGCCGACGCTCGTCAACAACGTCATGACCTTCACGGCCGTGCCGTGGATCATGGAGCACGGCGCCAAGGCCTACGCCGACTACGGCATGGGCCGCTCGCTCGGCACCCTGCCGATCCAGCTCGCCGGCAACGTCAAGTACGGCGGCCTCATCGAGTACGCCTTCGGCATCACGCTCCGCGAGGTCATCGAGGGCTTCGGCGGCGGCACCTTCTCGGGCCGTCCGGTGCGGGCCGTGCAGGTCGGCGGTCCGCTGGGCGCCTACTTCCCCGACAGCCTGCTCGACACGCCCCTCGATTACGAGAAGATGGCGGCGGCCAAGGGCCTCGTTGGCCACGGCGGTATCGTGGTGTTCGACGACACCGTCGACATGGCCGCCCAGGCCCGCTTCGCCTTCGAGTTCTGCGCCACCGAGTCCTGCGGCAAGTGCACGCCGTGTCGGATCGGCGCCACCCGCGGCGTCGAGACGATGGACAAGATCATCGCCGGCGTGCGCCGCCAGGACAACCTCAAGGTCGTCGCGGACCTCTGCGAGACCATGACCGACGGATCGCTTTGCGCCATGGGCGGGTTGACCCCCATGCCCGTGATGAGCGCGATCACCAACTTCCCCGAGGATTTTAGCGGCGATGGCTCCCATGCCATGGCGGCCGAGTGAGGAGGCGTTCATGACCCTCATCAAGGAAATCGATTACGGCACCCCGATCCGCGTCACCGATCAGTTGGTGACGCTCAAGATCGACGGCGTCGACGTGACGGTGCCGGCCGGCACCTCGGTCATGGCCGCGGCGATGACCATGGGCACGCAGATCCCCAAGCTCTGCGCCACGGACTCGCTCGAGCCCTTCGGCTCCTGCCGCCTCTGCCTCGTCGAGATCGAGGGCCGCCGCGGAACGCCCGCTTCCTGCACGACGCCCGCCGAGAACGGCATGGTCGTCCACACGCAGACGGACAAGCTCGCCAAGCTCCGCAAGGGCGTGATGGAGCTCTACATCTCCGACCATCCGCTCGACTGCCTGACCTGCGCGGCGAACGGCGACTGCGAGCTGCAGGACATGGCCGGCGCCGTGGGCCTGCGCGAGGTCCGCTACGGCTACGACGGCGACAACCACGTCAAGCCGACCGCCGAGAAGTACCTGCCCAAGGACACCTCGAACCCGTACTTTACCTACGACCCCTCGAAGTGCATCGTCTGCAACCGCTGCGTCCGTGCCTGCGAGGAGACGCAGGGCACCTTCGCGCTGACGATCGCCGGCCGCGGCTTCGACAGCCGCGTCGCCGCCGGCCCGACCGACTTCATGAACTCCGAGTGCGTGTCCTGCGGCGCCTGCGTGCAGGCCTGCCCGACCGCGACGCTTCAGGAGAAGTCGGTCATCGAAATGGGCCAGCCGGAGCACTCGGCGGTCACGACCTGCGCCTATTGCGGCGTCGGCTGCTCCTTCAAGGCCGAGATGCAGGGCGAGAAGATCGTCCGCATGGTCCCCTACAAGGGCGGCAAGGCCAATGACGGCCACAGCTGCGTCAAGGGCCGCTTCGCCTACGGCTACGCCACCCACAAGGACCGCATCACCAAGCCGATGATCCGCGCCAAGATCACGGACCCGTGGCGCGAGGTGAGCTGGGAGGAGGCGATCAATCACGCCGCCTCCGAGTTCAAGCGCATCCAGGCCCAGTACGGCAAGGACTCGGTCGGCGGCATCACCTCGTCCCGCTGCACCAACGAGGAGGCCTACCTCGTCCAGAAGCTGGTGCGCGCCGCCTTCGGCAACAACAACGTCGACACCTGCGCCCGCGTCTGCCACTCGCCGACCGGCTACGGCCTGATGTCGACGCTCGGCACGTCGGCCGGCACCCAGGACTTCGCCTCCGTCGACCACACGGACGTGATCCTCGTCATCGGCGCCAACCCGACCGACGGGCACCCGGTGTTCGGTTCGCGCATGAAGAAGCGCATCCGCGCCGGCGCCAAGCTGATCGTCGCCGATCCGCGCAAGATCGATCTGGTGAAGTCGCCCCACGTCCAGGCGGACCATCACCTGCCGCTGAAGCCCGGCTCCAACGTCGCCTTCATCAACGCCTTCGCCCACGTCATCGTCACTGAGGGCCTCATCGACGAGGCCTACGTGCGCGAGCGTTGCGAGCTCGGCGACTTCGAGGCGTGGGCGCGCTTCGTCGCCGACGAGCGCCACTCGCCGGAGGCTTCCGAGCAGTACACCGGCGTCGACCCGGCCGAGCTGCGCGCGGCCGCCCGCCTCTACGCCAAGGGCGGCAACGCCGGCATCTACTACGGGCTCGGCGTCACCGAGCACAGCCAGGGCTCGACCATGGTGATGGGCATGGCCAACATCGCCATGGCCACCGGCAACATCGGCAAGCTCGGCGCCGGCGTGAACCCGCTGCGCGGCCAGAACAACGTGCAGGGCTCCTGCGACATGGGCTCGTTCCCGCACGAGTTCACCGGCTACCGGCACGTCTCGGATGATGCCACCCGCGAGAGCTTCGAGGCCCTGTGGGGCGCCAAGCTCGACTCGGCGCCGGGCCTGCGCATCACCAACATGCTCGACGAGGCCGTCGACGGCTCCTTCAAGGGCATGTACATCCAGGGCGAGGACATCGCGCAGTCCGACCCCGACACGCATCACGTCACCTCCGGCCTCAAGGCCATGGAGTGCATCGTGATCCAGGACATCTTCCTGAACGAGACGGCGAAGTACGCCCACGTCTTCCTGCCGGGCGCCTCGTTCCTGGAGAAGGACGGCACCTTCACCAACGCCGAGCGGCGCATCAGCCGCGTCCGCAAGGTGATGTCGCCGCTCGGCGGCTACGGCGATTGGGAGGGCACGGTGCTCCTCTCCAACGCGCTGGGCTACCCGATGAGCTACACGCACCCGTCCGAGATCATGGACGAGATCGCGAGCCTGACCCCGAGCTTCACCGGCGTCTCCTACGCCAAGCTCGACGAGCTCGGCTCGGTGCAGTGGCCCTGCAACGAGAACGCCCCGAACGGCACGCCGATGATGCACGTCGACCGCTTCGTGCGCGGCAAGGGCAAGTTCATGATCACGGAGTACGTGGCGACCGAGGAGCGGGCGGGCCCCCGCTTCCCGCTCATCCTCACCACGGGCCGCATCCTGTCGCAGTACAATGTCGGCGCGCAGACCCGCCGTACGGAGAACTCGCGCTGGCACGAGGAGGACATCCTCGAGATCCATCCGTTCGACGCCGAGGCCCGCGGCATCGTCCACGGGGACCTCGTCTCGCTGGAGAGCCGCTCGGGCGACATCGCCCTCAAGGCGGTGATCAGCGAGCGGATGCAGCCGGGGGTGGTCTACACGACCTTCCACCATGCCAAGACCGGCGCCAACGTCATCACCACCGACTTCTCGGACTGGGCCACCAACTGCCCCGAGTACAAGGTGACGGCGGTGCAGGTGCGGCGGACCAACCGCCCCTCCGACTGGCAGGCGAAGTTCTACGAGGAGGACTTCTCCCTCACCCGCATCGCCCAGTCCCTCGACGCGGCCGAGTGAGGAACCCGTAGCGTGCTGTCCGTCAACGATAAGCTGGTGCGCATGGCGAACCAGATCGCCAGCTTCTTCCGCTCCTACCCGGAGGAGGAGGCGGTCGCCGGCATCTCCAAGCACATCGTCGCGTTCTGGACGCCGAAGATGCGCCGGAACCTCACCGACTACATCGACGAGGCGGGCGACCGCCTCGACAACCTCGTCGTCCGCGCCCTAACCGAGGACACCTCGGGTCTGGAAAGCCCGGTGCGCGAGGCGACGCGGGACCCGCACCTCCTCGGCGCGGGCGCCAGCGACGCCGGCTGACAGCCGGTCGAAGGCATTGGAGAGGGGCTGCCGGACCGCCGGCGGCCCCTTTCGCGTTTCAGAGGCGGCCGACATCCGTCCGAGCGAGGTCGCCATAGGGGGCGAGGGCTTGGTTTCGGCGGCCCGCATCCCTTAGCATCGGCCGGCCCTCGCCTTCGGTCCCGAAGCGGCGGAGGTTCCTGTCTCGGCCGGGTCGGCCTGCCGCGCCCGGGGAAAGCCGCCGGTGATCGACAAGCTCGACTTCCTCCTCGCCCTCGCCCGCGAGCAGCATTTCGGCCGGGCGGCCGAGGCGTGCTGCGTCACGCAGCAGACCCTCTCGGCGGGGGTGAAGCAGCTTGAGAACAAGTTCGGGGTCCAGCTCGTCCAGCGAGGGTCCCGCTTCCAGGGCTTCACGCCGGAGGGCGAGCGGGTGCTGGCCTGGGCCCGCCGCATCGTCGCGGATTCCCGCGCCATGCACGAGGACGTCGCCGCCCTGCGCCGGGGACTGTCCGGGCACCTGCGCATCGCCGCCGTCCCGACCGCGCTGCCGATGATCGCCGCGCTGACGACGCCCTATCGCGCCCGCTATCCCGACGTCCGCCTCACCATCGAGTCCACCGCCTCGGCGGACATCTTCTCGCTCCTCGAGAACCTCGAGGTGGATGCGGGCCTCACCTATCTCGACAACGAGCCCCTCGGCCGCGTCGCTGCGGTGCCGCTCTACCAGGAGCAGTACCGCCTGCTGATCGCCGAGCACGGCATGCTGGAGGGCCGCGAGACGGTGACCTGGGCGGAGGTGGCGCAGACGCCGCTCTGCCTGCTGACGCCGACCATGCAGAACCGGCGGATCGTCGACCAGCAGATCCGCGCCGCCGGCCACGAGCCGTCGCCGGCCATCGAGTCGAATTCGATGATTGCGCTGATGGCCCATGTGCGGACCCTGCGCTGGGCGAGCGTCGTGCCGGCGGTCCTCGCGGAATCCCTCGGGCCGCTGCCCGGCGTGCGCGCGATCCCGATCGTCGAGCCGAGCATCGAGCATACGATCGGCCTCGTCGCCCTGCGCCGGGACCCGGCGACGCCGATGGTGACGGCCCTCGTCGCCGTCGCCGAGCGCCTGGCCCGGCAGGTCGCGGAAGCGCCGCGCGGGGCGCCGGTGAGCCTCGCCCCGGAGCCCGTCTGAGACGAGGCTCTCCGGCTGCGCGATCACGAAAGCGAGGCTCGGGCCGCCGGGCGCTTCTCAGCGCGGTGCCCGAGTGCCAGATAGATCGCCTTCCGAGGCGGACCGGCTCCGCCGATCAGGGCTTCGTCTCGCCATGTCTCCTCGCGAACCGCTCCTCCACCCGATCCCGATCCGCGATCTCAGGCCGACCCAGCTCACGGTTGGCTACCGGGAGGTCGAGGACAAGCGGCGGCACTGGCGCGAGAAGCAGAAGAAGGACGGCGGCGGGGACTTCCTCGGAGCCCACATGATCCCGGTGCTGCTCGGTCCGAAGGGCCGCCGCTATGTCATCGACCATCACCACCTCGCCCGCGCGCTGCTCGAGGAGGGCGTGTCCGAGGTGCTGACCAGCGTCGTCGCCGACCTGAGCCACCTCGAGAAGGCGGCCTTCTGGGTGTTCGCCGACCACCGCGGCTGGGCGCACCCCTACGATGCCGATGGCGTGCGCCAGCCGATCTCGGACCTGCCGAAGAGCGTCGCCGACCTCGCCGACGATCCGTTCCGGAGCCTCGCTGGGGAGCTGCGGCGGGCGGGCGGCTACGCCAAGGACCCGACGCCCTTCGCCGAGTTCCTCTGGGCGGATTTCCTGCGCCGCCGCCTCAAGCGCAAGCTCGTCGAGACCGACTTCACCGCCGCCATGCGCGAGGCGCTTCAGCTCTCCAAGACGCCGGAGGCGGCCTACCTGCCCGGCTGGTGCGGACCGACGGACTGATCGGGCCTCCGGCTCTTGCACAGGGACGGGGCGCGGCGGCCTTGAACCCGGTCCGGCGATCCCCCAAGGTCGCCGACGGCGCCCCTCGGGCGTGCAGCGTGTCCCCCGGCGTATGGCTTTCCGTTTCCTCCACACGGCCGATATCCATCTCGACTCGCCGTTGCGGAGTCTCGCCCTGCGCAACCCCGATCTCGCGGCCCTGATCGGCGGCGCGACCCGGCAGGCGCTCAGCGCCATCGTCGACCTCTGCCTCGAGGAGCAGGTCGACGCCCTGATCGTCGCGGGCGACCTTTACGACGGCACCCAGACCTCCATGAAGACGGCCCGCTACCTCGCGGAGCAGATGGAGCGCCTGCACCGGGCGGGGATCGTCGTCTACAAGGTCCGCGGCAACCACGACGCCCTCTCGAAGATCACGCAGGAGCTGGTCCTGCCGCCCTCCCTGAAGCTCTTCGGGGGACGGGCCGAGACCGTGACGGTCCGCAAGGGCGACATCGAGGTCGCGATCCACGGCCTGAGCTTCGCGAAGGCGCACGCCCCCGACAGCCTGCTTCCGAAGTATGGCCGGCCCCGGCCGGACGCCGTGAACATCGGCATCATGCACACGAGCCTCGTCGGCGCGGCCGGGCACGACCCCTACGCGCCCTGCTCCGTCGCCGACCTCCATGAGTGGGGCTTCGACTACTGGGCGCTCGGCCACGTCCACGCCCGCTCGGAGCATCGCGGGGCCTCGAAGGTGGTGATGCCCGGCATGCCCCAGGGCCGCGACATTGGAGAGTCCGGCCTGAAGACGGTCAGCCTCGTCACGGTCCGCGACGATCGGACGATCCTGATCGAGGAGCGCCCGACGAGCATCGCCCAGTTCGAGCGCATTTCCGTTGACCTTTCGAACCTCGACAGCTGGCCTGCGGTGCTGGACGGGATCGAGCGCGCGGTCGAGGCGGCCCGGAGCCGGACTGCGGCCGCGCATCTCGTCGGCCGGCTGGTGCTCGGCGGCCGCACGCCCCTGGCCTGGCGGCTGCGCCGGGACAGCGATCTCCTCCGGGCCGAGATCGAGCACCGGCTCGGAGGCGCGGGCCAGGTCTGGATCGACAAGATCGAGATCGCGGCGACGCCCCCCGACGCGACGGCACCGGCCGGCGGCATCGCCGACCCCCTGGACGAGCTCGGCGCCCTCCTGCGCGACGAGATCCTCCGCCAGCCCGCGGTGCGCGAGAGCGTCGGCGCCCTCGTCAAGGAGATCCGGGACGACCTGCCCCCGGATGCCCGGCGCTTCTGCGGCGAGGACGAGGCGGAGTTCGAGCGCTTCCTCGACCGGCTCCTCGGCGAGAGCGGCGCGGAGATCGTCGCCCGCCTCGGCCAGGATGGGGCCGGGACCCGCTGATGCGCCTGCGCCGCCTCGACCTGACGCGCTACGGCAAGTTCACGGACCACGTGATCGACTTCGGGGAGAAGGTCGACGGCGGCCCCGACCTGCACATCGTCTACGGCCTCAACGAGGCGGGCAAGTCGACCGCCCTCTCCGGCTTCCTCGACCTGCTGTTCGGCATCGAGGAGCGCTCGCGCTACGACTTCCTGCACCCCTACGCTGCCATGGAGGTCGGGGCGGTGCTGGAGGTCGGGGAGGCGCGCCACGAACTGCGCCGCGTCAAGCAGCGGACGGGCTCCCTCCGGGACGCCGCGGGCCAGCCGGTCGGGGACGGGGTGATCGCCGGGGCGCTGGCGGGCCTCACCCGCGACGCCTACCGGATGATGTTCTCCCTCGACGACCAGACGCTGGAGGAGGGCGGCAACGCCATCCTCGACAGCAAGGGCGATCTCGGGGAGCTGCTGTTCTCGGCGAGCGCCGGCCTCGCCGGCCTCAGCAGGGCGCTGTCGGCGGTGACGGGCGAGGCCGACGCGATCTTCCGCAGGCGCGCGTCCTCCACGGAGATCGCCGGACTGAAGCGGCGCCTGAACGACCTCAAGGCGGAGCGTGAGAAGGTCGACGTCCAGGCCAGCGCCCACGCCGCGCTCGTCGCCGAGCTGAGGCGCGCCGAGCAGGCCTACGACGCGGCCATGACCGAGCACGGCACGTTGAAGGCCCGCCGGGACGATCTCGGCGGCCTGGTGCGGGCCGCGCCGCTCGCCGCCGAGCATGCGAGCCTCTCCGCGGTCCTGGCGCCGCACGCCGAGCTTCCGCGCCCGCCCGCGCATTGGGCCTCCGACCTGCCGGCGCTCATGGTGGCCGACGCCACCCTCGGGACGAAGCGCGCCGCGGCCGACGAGCGCCTGGAGCGGCTGCGGGCGGAGATCGACGGGATCGCCGTCGACCGGCGGGTGCTCGGGCTCGCCGACCGGATCGAGGCGCTCTCGCTCGGCTCCGCCCGCGTTCAGACGGCCGAGCCTGACCTTCCGAAGCGCCGCGCGGAACTGGCGGAGAGCCGCTCCCGGCTCGCCCAGCTCGCGCGCGCGATCGCGGGCCCGGAGAACGATGCCGATCCCGACGCCCTCGCCGTCGACGCGGCCACGCTCGGCAGCCTCCGGGGCCTGATCGAGCGCTGGTCGGGGGTCGAGGAGAAGCTGTCCAGGAGTCGGGAGGAGCACGAGACCGCGTCAGAGGCGTTCGACCGCGCGCGCGAGGATCGGGCCGCCCTCGACCGCGACCATCCTGCGCTCGGGGCGCCGCAGAGGGCGGCCCTCCAGGCGGCGGCCGGCCGCGTTCGAGAGACCGACCTCCTCGCCCGCCGGCGTCTGGCGCAGGCGGCCGCCCGCGCGAAGTCGCAGGCCGCCGAGGAGGCGATGCGTCGCCTCGCCCCCTGGTCGGGCGAGCCGGCGGCCCTCGAAGCGCTTCGGGTCCCCTCGGCACGTCAGATCCAGGCGTGGCGGGACGAGGCCGCCGAGCACGCGCTGCGATCGAAGGGGCATTGTGAACGAGGGCGCGGCCTGGAGACGGAAGGCGCGGCGCTGGCGGCGAAGGTCGCCGCGGCCGAGGCCGCCATCGGGCCGATCGGGGACGCGGAGGCGGCCGCTCTCCGCGCGCGGCGCGACGCGGCCTGGGTCCGGCACCGCGATGCCATGGACGCGGCGAGTGCCGCCGCCTTCGAGCAGGCGATGCAGGCCGTCGACGGCATGGCCGAGGCGCGCCTCGCCGCCGCCGACCGTCTCGCGGAGCTGCGCGGCCTGCGCCGGGACCTTGAGGTCTGCCGGGCCGGGATCGCCCGCGAGGCCGAACTGCTCTCCGAACTCGACGGGGAGAGATCCGACCTGTCCTCGCGGATCGAGGCGGCCGGCCTGCCGGGGAGCGGGGACGCGGCATCGGCCGGGGAGCGTCTTTCCGGCATCGAGGATTGGCTCGCCCTGCGCGAGCGGGCGGTGGCGGCCATCGCCGAGCGGCGGACGGCCGAGGCCGAGTGCGCGGCGGTCGAGGCCGAGATCGCGCGGGAGGCCGGCGCCCTCGGCGAGGCCCTCGCGGCCGCCGGGACACCTCCTGAGGGCCTCGACCTGCCGGCCCTGCTCCAGGCCGCCGACACGCTGCTGGCGGAGGACGCCCGGTACGCCGAGGCCCGCGCCGCCGCCGACAAGCGCCTGCGCGACGACGCCCGCTCGCTCGAAGCGCGGCGCAAGGACGCCGCGGCCGCGGCCGGGGACGGCAGGGCCTGGGAAGAGGCGTGGGGTCGCGCGCTCGCCGGCACCTGGTTCGCCGGCCTCGCCGCCGACCGTGCCGCCGTCAGGGCCATCGTGGAGGCCATCGCCGGTCTCCCCGAGCGGCTCGCCGAGCGCGACGGCTTGAGCCATCGCGTCGAGGCCATGCAGGCCGACCGGGAAGCCTTCCTGGCGGAGCTGGCGAGCGTACAGGCGGCGCTCGGCGAGCCTGCGGACGGGACGGAGCCCGTCGCCGCCGCCTCGGCCCTGCGCGACCGGCTCCGGGCCGCCGGCCATGCCCTAGACGCGCGCCGGGCGAAGGAAGCGGAACGCGCCGATCTCGAGGCAAAGCGGCGCGTGCTTCTCGAGGAGATCGGGCTTCACGACGCGCGCAAGGCGGAGCGCCTGGCCTTCTTCGGGTTGACGAGCCTTGCGGACGTCTCGGCCCGCCTCGACGAATGCGCGCGCAGGGATCGCATCGAGGCGGACCGGGACAAGCTCGCCGCCCGGATCAGGCAAGAGGCCGGCGCGCCGTCCCTGGAGGCGGCCCTGGAACGGCTCGCCGAGGGCGCGCCGGAGGAGCGGACGCAGGCGTACGAAACGAGCGACCGCCGGGTCGAGGATCTCAACGAGCGCCTGAAGGAGCTGTTCGCGGCCAAGTCCGCGGCGGCCGACCGGCTGGCGGCGGTCGGCGGGGACGACGCGGTGGTCCGGATCGAGGCCGAGCGCCGCACGATCCTCCTGGAGATCGAGGACAAGGCGCTGCGCTTCCTGCACCTGCGCACCGGCGCGCTCCTCGCCGAGCGCGCGCTCCAGGCCTACCGGGAGAAGCATCGCGGCTCGATGATGGGCCGGGCCTCGGACGCGTTCCGCGCCATGACCCGCGACGCCTATGCGGGGCTGGCGACCCGGCCGGAGAAGGACCGCGAGATCCTGATCGGCCGGCCGAGCGCGGGCGGCTCGAAGCTCGCGACCGACATGTCGAAGGGCACCCGGTTCCAGCTCTACCTGGCGCTGCGTCTGGCGGGCTACGAGGAGTTCGTCGCGACCCGGCACCCGGTGCCATTCGTGGCCGACGACATCATGGAGACCTTCGACGAGCCCCGCTCCGAGGAGGTCCTTTCCCTGTTCGGCAAGGTCTCGCACCTGGGGCAGGTGATCTACCTCACCCACCACCGCCACCTCTGCGACCTCGCCCGCAAGGCGGTGCCGGGGGCCCGGGTGCACGAGCTTCCCTGAAGCGCGCCGCGGCGGCGGCCCCGCCGCGCCCGAGGACGGGCGCCGGGCTACTCCGCGGCCGCCGGCGAGGGCTGGTAGGCCTCCGGCGGCGGGCAGGCGCATATCAGGTTGCGGTCGCCGTAGGCGTTGTCGACGCGATTCACCGGCGGCCAATACTTGTCGATCCCGAGGGCGCCCGCCGGAAAGCAGGCGGCCTCGCGGCTGTAGGGGCGCTCCCAGGGGCCGATCAGGTCGTGCACCGTGTGCGGCGCGCGCTTGAGCGGGTTGTCCTGCCTGTCGATCCGCCCCTCCTCGATCGCCCGGATCTCCTCGCGGATCCCGAGCATGGCATCGCAGAAGCGGTCGATCTCGGCCTTGGTCTCGCTCTCCGTCGGCTCGATCATCAGGGTGCCCGCGACCGGCCAGCTCATGGTCGGCGGATGGAAGCCGGCGTCGATCAGGCGCTTGGCCACGTCCTCCACCGTCACGCCGGAGCTCTTCTGCAATGGGCGCAGGTCGACGATGCACTCGTGCGCGACGCGCCCGTTCCGCCCGTTGAACAGGATCGCGTAGGCGCCCTTCAAGCGCGCGGCGATGTAGTTGGCGTTGAGGATCGCGATCCGCGTCGCCTGGGTGAGGCCGCGCCCGCCCATCATCAGGCAGTAGCTCCAGGAGATCGGCAGGATCGACGCGGAGCCGTAGGGGGCCGCCGAGACCGCGCCTTCCCCACCCGTCTCCGGATGTCCGGGCAGGAAGGGCACGAGATGGCTCTTCACGCCGATCGGCCCCATACCCGGGCCGCCGCCCCCGTGCGGGATGCAGAACGTCTTGTGCAGGTTGAGGTGGCTGACATCCGCCCCGACGTCGCCCGGCCGCGCCAGGCCGACGAGCGCGTTCAGGTTCGCCCCGTCGAGATAGACCTGTCCGCCATGGGCGTGGACGATGTCGCAGATCGCCCGGACGTGCTCCTCGAACACCCCGTGCGTCGAGGGATAGGTGATCATGCAGGCCGCGAGACGCTCGGCGTGCTGCTCGGCCTTGACGCGGAAGTCGTCGAGATCGACGTCGCCGTCGGGGCGGGCGCCGACCACGACGATCCGCATCCCCGCCATCTGCGCCGAGGCCGGATTGGTGCCGTGGGCGGACGAGGGGATCAGGCAGACGTCGCGATGGCCCTCGCCGCGCGCGCGGTGATAGCGGCGGATCGCCATGAGCCCGGCATACTCGCCCTGCGCCCCGGAGTTCGGCTGCATCGAGATCGCGTCGTAGCCGGTGATCGCGCAGAGCTTCGCCGAGAGGTCCGCGATCATCTCGTGATATCCCGCCGCCTGATCCGGCGGCACGAAGGGATGCATCTCGGAGAACTCCGGCCAGGAGATCGGCAGCATCTCGGCCGTAGCGTTGAGCTTCATGGTGCAGGAGCCGAGGGGGATCATCGCCCGGTCGAGGGCGAGGTCCCGGTCCGCGAGGCGGCGCATGTAGCGCGTCATCTCGGTCTCGGCCCGGTTCATGTGGAAGATCGGGTGCGTCAGGAATTCCGAGGTCCGCAGCAGGGCTTCCGGCAGGCGCGGCGCGGGCCAGGTCTCGAGGTCGACCGAGCGCTCGATCCCGAAGGCCCGCCAGACCGCCTCCATGACGTGCTCGCGGGTGCGCTCGTCGACCGTGATCCCGATGCGGTCCTCGCCGACCTTGCGGAGGTTGACGCCGTTCTCGACGGCGCGGGCCAGGATCAGCGCCTGGAACGCGCCCACGCGCACCGTGATGGTGTCGAAGAAGGCTTTCGGCGCGACCTCGAAGCCGCCCGCCTCCAGCCCCTCCGCGAGGCGCACGGCGTCGCGATGGACGCGGGCCGCGATCGACTTGAGCCCCTGGGGCCCGTGGAACACCGCGTACATCGAGGCGATGACCGCCAGGAGCACCTGGCTCGTGCAGATGTTCGAGGTCGCCTTCTCCCGGCGGATATGCTGCTCGCGCGTCTGGAGCGCGAGCCGGTAGGCGCGCTGGCCCTTGGCGTCGACCGACACGCCGACGATCCGGCCGGGGAGCGTGCGCTTGTGCGCGTCGCGGGTCGCCATATAGGCGGCGTGCGGACCGCCGAAGCCCATCGGCACGCCGAAGCGCTGGGTCGAGCCGACCGCGATGTCGGCGCCCATCTCGCCCGGCGGCTTCAGGAGCGTCAGCGCCAGCGGATCGGCGGCGACCGCCGCGATGCCCCCGGCCTCGTGCAGCGCCGCGATCGCGGCGCTGAAATCGTGGATCGCGCCCTCGACGCCCGGATACTGGAAGAGCGCGCCGAAGACCCGCGCCGGGTCGAGGTCCGCGAAGGGATCGCCGACGACGATGTCCCAGCCGAAGGGCTCCGCGCGGGTCCTGAGCACCGCGATCGTCTGGGGCAGGCAGGCCCGGTCGACGAAGAAGCCGTTCGCCTCGGAGGCCGAGACGCGGCGGGCCATCGCCATGGCCTCGGCGGCGGCGGTCGCCTCGTCGAGGAGCGAGGCGTTGGCGATGTCGAGCCCGGTCAGGTCGCAGACCATGGTCTGGTAGTTGAGCAGCGCCTCGAGCCGGCCCTGGCTGATCTCCGGCTGGTAGGGCGAGTAGGCGGTGTACCAGGCCGGGTTCTCGAAGATGTTGCGCTGGATCGCCGGCGGCATCGTGGTGCCGTGGTAGCCCTGCCCGATCAGCGAGACGAGCAGCCGGTTCCTATTCGCCACCGCCCGAAGCCGCTCGAGGGAGCGTCGCTCCGACAGGGAGGCGCCGAAGTCGAGCCGCTCCGCCTGGCGGATGCCCGGCGGCAGCGTCTCGTCGATCAGCCCGTGCAGGCTCTCCGCCCCGACGGCGGCGACCATGGCCTCGATCTCGGCCCGCGTCGGGCCGATATGGCGGCGGTTGGCGAAGTCGTAGGGATCGTACGTGTCGCGATGCATCGCTGGCCTCCGCGCCGTCACTTCGCGATCCGGGCGTAGGCGTCCTCGTCCAGCAGCGCGGCGAGCACCGAGGGGTCGGAAAGCCTGATCCGGTAGAGCCAGCCCTCGCCCTGGGGGTCGGCGCCGACCGAGGCCGGCTCGCTCGCGACGGCCTCGTTCGCCTCCACCACCTCGCCGTCGACGGGAGCGTAGACGTCGGACGCCGCCTTGACCGACTCGACGACCGCCGCCGCGTCGCCCTTCTTCAGCCTGGCGCCGACCTTGGGCAGCTCGACGAAGACGAGATCGCCCAGCTGCTCCGCGGCATGCGCCGTGATGCCGACCGTCGCGACGTCGCCGTCGAGCCGGAGCCACTCGTGGTCCTCGGTGAAACGCAGCATGGCGGACTCCTTTTTCGGTGCTCAGCTTCGCTTGAAGCCGGCGGGGACGAAGGGAAGGCGGGAGACGACGAGGGGCAGCCGGCGGCCGCGGACCTCCGCGAAGAGCCGCGTTCCGGGCTCACTCATGGCGGCGGGGACGTAGCCCATTGCGAGCGGCCGATCGGCGCTGGGGCCGAAGCCCCCCGAGGTGACGCGGCCGCAGGGCTCGGCGCCCTCCTCCGTTCCAAAAAGCTCGGCACCGGCGCGCACCGGCGCGCGGCCCTCCGCGAGGAGCCCGACGCGGCGGCGCGCGGGCCCCTCCGCGAGCTCCCGCAGGATGCGCTCGGCGCCCGGAAAGCCGCCGGGACGGGCTCCCCCCGGCCGCCGCTCCCGCCCGACCGCCCAGCCGAGCGCCGCCTCGGCCGGCGTCGTCGCCCCGTCGATGTCGGATCCGTGGAGGCACAGGCCCGCTTCGAGCCGCAGCGAATCCCGCGCCCCGAGGCCCGCCGGGACGACGCCCCCCTCGACCAGGGCGTCGCAGATCCCCTCGACATGGCCGTCCGAGAGGGAGATCTCGAAGCCGTCCTCGCCGGTGTAGCCGGAGCGGGAGACGAGGCAGCGTTCGCCGCCGACATCGATCTCGCGGGCCTCCATGAAGCGCATCGACCGGACCTCCGGGGCCAACGGTGCGAGAGCGGCTTCGGCGCCGGGGCCCTGCACGGCGATCAGCGCCCGGTCGATCGGGCGCATCTCAATGCCGTCGGGAAGGGAGCGCCGCAGATGCGCCGTATCGGCCGCCTTGTTGGCGGCGTTGACGACGAGCACGAGGCCGTCGCGAAGGCGCGCCACCATCAGGTCGTCGACGATGCCGCCGTCCTCGTTCGTGAGGAGCACGTAGCGCTGCCGCCCCTCCTCCAGGCCGAGGAGGTCGGCGGGAACCAGCGTCTCCAGCGCCCGCGCCGCGTCAGCGACGTCGCCGCTGCGGGGGACGAGGGCGATCTGGCCCATGTGCGAGACGTCGAAGAGCCCGGCCCCGGCGCGCGTCGCCAGATGCTCCTTCAGGACCCCGAGGGGGTACTGGACCGGCATCTCGTAGCCGGCGAAGGCGCACAGCCTGGCCCCGTGCCTGCGATGGAAGGCGAAGAGCGGCGTGCGCTCGAGAGCGTCGGCCGCGCAGGCCGGCGTCGCGCTTGCGGGATCGGTGGTCACGGCGAACTCCACGACAGCGGTATCCGCCCCGCAGCAGCGCCCATGGCGCGGCCCGAAGCCAAATACCCCCATCTGTCGCGGCTACCTGAGAGCTTCCCCCATGGGCGGGCGGCCCGTGAGGTTTCTCCTTCGGTGGGCGCGCTCGCTCACGCGCCTCTCTCCAGATTGTCCAACGATGCGGTGATTGTGCCTGAGAGTTTCCGGGGGCGGTTGCTCCGTCGGCGCCATACCGTTCCTGCAAGAGGACCGGTTGGGCTCTCCCGCATCGCGTTTAGCGGACGGCCGGATACTGACCCGAGGCCGATCCCGACGCAAGGGCGGCCGGGCGAGCCGATGAGACATCTCGAACGCGGTGTCGTCCCATCCTCCCGGCGCAGGTCACAGGCTCCTCATGGCCGTGAGCACCAGTCCGTGGACCGGTTCCCCTCGCTCCATCCGGAGCGCCGCGCTTCGGGTTTCGAGCCGGATCAGGCCGGTCTCGGCGAGGACCTTCTCGACATAGGCGCGCGTGTGGCCGTAGCGGCCGTGACCCTGGAGGGTGAAGCCGTCGCCGCTCTCCGTCTCCTCGACGCTGAAGACGAAGCGGCCGCCCGGCCGCAGCGCGGCCGCCGCCGCCCGGCAGACCGCGTCGAGGCGGCCGAAGTAGCACAGGGTGTCGGCCGAGACGACGAGGTCGTAGGCCGAGGCCCGAGCTTCGAGGAAGGCGGTCAGCTCCGCCGCTTCGAGACCGTCGTAGCAGCCCCGCGCCGCGGCCCGCTCCAGCATCTTCCGCGACAGGTCGATCCCGATGAGACGATCCGCGAAGGGGCGCAGGGACGGCCCGCACAGGCCGGTGCCGCAGCCGGCGTCGAGGATGGCGAGGCCCGTCGTCCCCGCTTCCTGCGAGGCCGCGACCGCCTCCGCCACGAGCTCCGGCGCCCGGTAGTCGAGCCGGGCGAGCTTGTGGTCGAAGGTCGCCGCGAAGGCGTCGAACAGGTTCGCGACGTAGGCGTCGCTCGCCCGGTCCGGCACGTTCTCGCCGGAGATCGCTGCCAGGAGATGGCGGGCGGTCTCGCTGCCCGGCTCCTCACGCAGCCAGTCCTGAAGGATCGGCAGCGCCTTGTGGTGCTCCCCCGTCGCCCCGTAGGCCGCGATCAGGTGGCGGCGCGTGGCGGCGTTGGAGGGCTCGAGCTCCAGGGCCCTGGCGTGGCAGGCGATCGCCTCGACGATGCGCCCGCTGCCCGCGAGCAGGCGGCCGAGATTGTCCCACGCGTCGCGGTGCTTCGGGTCGATGGCGATGGCCTCCCGGTAGACGCCCTCCGCCGCCTCCGGAAGCCGCAGGACCCGCAGGGCCACGCCGAGGTTGTTGCGGGCCGCGACCCCCTCGGGCGCGAGGCGGATCGCCTCCTCGTAGGCCTGGACGGCGAGATCGGGCCGGTCGAGCTCGAACAGCACGTTGCCGAGGTCGCTGTGGAGGCCCGCGGCGCCGGGCGCGTGCTCGACGGCCTGCCGGATCAGGCGCAGGGCCTCCCGGTGGCGGCCCCGCCCGTGCTCCAGGAGCCCGTAGAGGTGCAGCGCGCCGACATGGTCGGGCGCCGCTTCGAGGATGCGCCCGTAGAGGGCCTCGGCCACGGGCAGGTCGCCGACCCGGTGGGCGCGCGCGGCGACCTCCAGGGCCTCGTCGAGGGTCAGCTCCGTCTGCGCCATGGTGCCCTTCCCTCCCGCGATCGCCGCGTCAGCGCAGCTCGACGCTGCCGATCCGGCGCCACTCCTGCAGCGGCGTCCGCATCCGTGGGCCGCCGCGCCCGTCGACGGGGCCGGCGTAGTAGCCGACGCGCTTGAGCCGGTCCTGCACGGCCCGGATCGTCTCCTTCGACCAGGCGGCGGAGCGGCCGACGATCTGGTTCATGGCCTCGCCCGAATCCGAGGCGACGCCCCGCAGCAGCAGGTCGGCGGCGCGGCCCGGATCCTTCGGGACGCCGCGGCCCTCGTCGAGGAGGATCGCGGCAGGCACGAAGCCGCGCGGGTCGCCGAGCTCGGCCGCCCGCTCGAAATGGCCGAGCGCGGCGCCGGGCTCGGGGATGGTGCCGTCCTGCGAGAGCACGCCGAGATTATAGGTGGCGATGGCCGAGCCGGCCTCCGCCGCCTTCCGCAGGAGCTGGACCGCGCGCTTGGTATCCTTCTGCGCGCCCGTCCCCTCCATCAGCGCCACGGCGAGGTTGATCGCTCCGTCCGGGCTGCCGCCCTCGGCCGCCCGCTCGTAGAGGGCCATGGCCGCCTTCGGGTCCCGGGGGGCGCCGTCGCCGGTCTCGAGGATCAGGCCGAGGCTGACCTGGGCGCGCAGGTTCCCCCGCTCTGCCGCCTCCCGGTAGAGCGCCACCGCCTCCTCCCGGCGACCGGCGGCTGCGAGCGCGCGGGCGAGCAGCGCCGCGTAGTGGGGCATCTCGGGATGGTTCCTGCGTGCCCGCGTGCAGGCCTCGATCGCGGGTCCCGCGTTGGCGGCGAGCTCCGAGAGCGGCACGCCGGGCATGTTCGCCGTCGCATCCCGCGGGTGGGTGGTGGCGCGCTCGCACACCGCCTCCGGCTCGGCCTCGGCATCCTGCGCGGAGGGCAGGCTCTGCAGGAGCGCGTTCGCGGCGGCGACGTGGCGGCCGTCCGGCCGCTTGGCGAGGTAGAACTCGACCAGCGGCCGCAGGCGCGAGCGCTGGGCGAAGTCCCAGAGCCGGTCGTCGCCGAGGCTGTCGTCCGGCGTGCTGCGCGGGATGCCGACGGCGGGATCGGCGGAGGCCACCTTCAGCATCGCCTTGACCTCGCCGGCATGGGCGCCGTCGGAGAAGCGGGTCAGGTAGATGCGCAGCAGGGCCGGGTCGCGGCTGGTGGCGGCGAGCTGCCAGAGCTGCGTCTCCGGCGAGACCGCCTCCGGCCGGCCCGGAACGAGCTGGATCTGGCGGGTGAGCGAGGAAATCTCCAGGGGAACCTGGAAGCCGCCGGTGGCGGCGATCACGTCGTTGCGCACGGCGATCATCGTCGCGCCGATCTCCTGGCCGCGGGTGCCGAGATGGCCGAGGAAGGCCTGGGCGTAGGGGCTGTTTCGGCCGCCGCCGTCGAAGGCGACGTGGTCGGGCCGCGTCGCGTAGGCGAAGAGGAAGCCCGCGGTGTCCTCGACCTTGGCGAGCCCGTCCTTGAGGTTGGCGTCGGCCTCCCCGCGCGCCGCGGCCGCCCCGCGCAGCGGGTTGTTGCGGCAGGCGTCGAGGAAGACGAGGTGGTTGCCGCGCCCGCCCTGGAGTGCGGCGGTCAGGGCCTGAAGGCTGATCGTCTGGCCCTCGACGTCGTCGCGGGAGCGGATCGCCGCGTCGACGGGTACGAGGTAGTTCTGCCGGTCGACCTGGAAGCCGTGGCCCGCGTAGTAGAACAGCGACAGGTCGGCTTCCCGCGCCTTGGCGAGGAAGGCGGCCAGCAGCCGCTCCATCGCCTGGCGGTCGAGGTCGGTCCCCTGCAGCACCTCGAAGCTCCGCGCCTTCAGGGCGGCGGCGACGTCGCCGGCGTCGTTGGCCGGGTTCACGAGCGGACCGAGCCCGCGATAGGCGGCGTTGCCGATGACGAGCGCGACCCGTGTCTCCGCCCGTGCCGGCGCGGCGGCGAGGAGCGCCGCCAGCAGCAGGCCGGCGAGTCCGGCCCGCCGCGCCGTCACCGGCCTCTCAGAGCCCGGCCGCCCGCGAGAGCCGGTTCTCGACCATCTGGAGAGCGCCAGCCACAGCATTGCCCTGCCTCACCCCTCTGGCGGCCGCCGGCTCGTCGGCCCGGATCAGGCTGATCGCCTTTCGGACCACGGTCACCGCCGCGCGGACCACGTTGCGCGCCTGGGCGACCGTGCGCGCCGCGCGGACCTGGCGGGCCGCCGCCCGGATCACGTCCGGCACGCTGCGGAGCGGCGCGGCTCCGGCACCGCTTCCACGCAGGATCGGCGGGATGCGAACCGCGGCGGGCAGGTTGCGCAGGGCCGGCGGCAACTGCGCGATCCGGGCCTCGAGGGCGTCCGCGTAGGTCTCGAGGGCGCGGGCCACGCAGTCGTTGTAGATGCGCACCCGGCGGGTATCGCGGTTCTCGCAAGCCGCGACGGCCGCATCGAGGTCGCGCCCGAGGGCGTCGAGCCCCGCATCGGCGTCGACCGCGAGGGCGGGTGCCGGCGTCTCGGTCGTGCTCGTGCGGCTGATGCCGCTGCCGACCCCGAAGTCGCGGCCGTAGAGGACCTCCTCCGTGCCCGCGACGACGATGGTGTCCGGTGTGTCCACCGCTGGCGAGAAGGGCGGCGGGTACTGGCGGTCGAGGGTCGGCAGAGCCAGGGCGACGGTCAGCGGGTCGATCCCGGCGCCCCGCACGAGGAGGCTGCCCGGCACGTAGCCGATCGTGTAGTTCGGCAGGCCGCTTCCGCGGGCGTTGCCGGCCAGGATCGCGTAGGCGCCGGCTCCGGCGCTCGCCGGCGCGCCGTCGCTCGCCAGGGTGACGCCGGTGACGGTGTCGCCGTTGACGAGGCCGGCGGCCGTGAACTCGGTGCCCGCGAAGGTGAGCGTCGTGCCAACGGTCTTCACCGCGTCGTTGGCGCGGATGACGAGCGGGGCCGGCGTCACGGTGAGCGTGCCCGGCGCGTAGGTGATGGCGTAGTTCGCGACCGCGGCGCCCTGGGCGTTGCTCGCGTTGATCGCATAGGGGTTGCCGGCGACCGTCGCCGCGGCGGGCGCGCCCGTGCTCGACAGGGCGACGCCGGTGACGGTGTCACCGTTGACGAGGCCCGTCGCCGTGAACTCGGTGCCCGCGAAGGCGAGCGCCGTGCCGTAGCGCTTCGAAGCGTCGTTGGCGCGGATCGTCAGCGGCGCCTGCGTCACGGTCAGGGCGCCG
The DNA here is from genome assembly GCF_022179345.1 of Methylobacterium jeotgali. GTDB lineage: Bacteria > Pseudomonadota > Alphaproteobacteria > Rhizobiales > Beijerinckiaceae > Methylobacterium > Methylobacterium jeotgali. The sequence goes on from NZ_BPQR01000043.1 coordinate 42,979, forward strand.
GGCGCGTAGGTGATGGCGTAGTTCGCCGCCGCCGGGCCCTGGGCGTTGCTGGCGTTGATCGCGTAGGGGCTGCCGGCGACGGTCGCCGTCGCGGGTGCGCCGGCGCTCGATAGGGTGACGGCCGCGATGCTGTCGCCGTTGACGAGGCCGGTCGCCGTGAACTCGGTGCCCGCGAAGGCGAGCGTCGTGCCATAGCGTTTCGAAGCGTCGTTGGCGCGGATCGTCAGCGGCGCCGGCGTGATCGTCACCGGCGCGTTCACGAGGTTGAAGGCGTAGCCGATCGTCGAGGCGAGGCTGCCGAGGCCGACCTGCGCCGCGCCGGCATAGGTGCCGACGCCGGTCGTCGCGCTGGTGGTGTCCGTCACCGTCGACTGGCCCGTGAAGGCCTGGGCGGCGGTGTCGCCGTTGACGAGGCCGGTGACGGTGCGGGTGAAGCCGAGCGCGGTCGGCCCGTAGGTGCGGGTCGCGTCGGTGGCCGAGACGGTCAGCACCGGCTGCCGGCTGTAGATGAACTGGCTGCCCGCCTGCGTGACGGTGCCGGGCCCGTTGCCCGCGAAGGTGCGGTTGTAGAGGTTGCCTCCCGCGAGGCCGCCGCGCTGATCGGCGGCGTAGTCCGCGCTGTAGACGAGGTAGCGCCCGCCTGCCTGGAGTGCGCCCGCACCGGCGTTGTTGATGAACTGCGCGGTCGCCAGGATCACGTCGCCGGTCTGGCTCTGGAGCGTCTGCCCCGCCGCGACGGTGACGGGGCCGGCCGAGGTCGTTGCGCCGGTGCCAGAGCCCGCTCCGGCGATCTGAAGCGTCCCGGCCGAGACGATCGAACGGTCGACGGCGAGGCTCGCGCCGAGGGCCTCGATGAAGGTCGGCAGGCCGCTGCCGAAGGTCGGCACGCCGCCCGTCGCCGCGACGGTGTAGGGGATGTTGCCCGAGAGCGCGCTGTCGCCCGCCGAGGCCAGCACGGCCGCGAGGCCGGAGGTCGTGGTCTGCCCGGTCGCGACCACGACGCGCCCGGCCTGGGCGTCGACGTTGGTCAGCGCCCCGGCGCCGATGGGCGCATCGACGGTGCGGCTGCCGCGGGTGGCGCCGTCGAGGAAGGCGGTCGCGCCCTGGGGCAGCGCCCCGGCCAGCGGGTCGCGGGCGACGTAGTAGTAGCCGTTGGCCCCCGCATTCGCCTGGTAGGAGGCGGCCCCGCCGGTGGCGACGCGGATCGCCTCGCCGGCCACCGCCGCGCCCGAGGCATCCCGCGTGAGCCCCGAGACCGCGAGCACGCCGGTCGGGAAGCGCCAGGCCAGGTAGGGATAGGCGCTCGCCTGCGTCCCCCAGGTGCCGGGCGCGAAGCCCGCCGGCAGGGCGCCCTGGAGCTGGGCGGTCGTCTGGCCGGTGCCGGCCGCGCTGGTGGCGAGCCCCGAGGTCTGCGTGTCCCAGTAGGAGGCGGTGATGGTCTGGAGCGCGCCGGTGACGGTGCCGACGAGGCCGCCCGCCGCGGTCGTGCCCGCGACGATGCCGGTGGAATAGCTCGTGCCCAGGATGACGGGAGCGGCGGTCGAGCCGCCGGGCACGCTGTTGATCTCGCCGATCAGGCCGCCCGCGGTGGCGCCCCGGGTCAGGCCGGTGGCGTAGGTGTCGGCGATGGTGCTGTTGTTGCTGACGAGGCCGACGAGGCCGCCCGCCGTGCCGGAGCCGGTGACGGCGCCGTTGGCGTAGGATTGCGTCAGCGTGGTCGCGAGCGTCGCGCCGCCCTCCCCGCCGAGGCCGCCGATGAGCCCGCCGACGAGGTTCGCGCCCGAGACCGGCCCCGTCGCGAAGGAGGTCGAGACGGCCACGCTCTGCGCGTTGCCGATCAGCCCGCCGGTGAAGTTCCCGCCCGTGACCGATCCGGCGACCGAGGAGCGCGTGACCGTGGCGGTGTCGGCGACGCCGACGAGGCCGCCGGTGTTGTCGGTGCCGGTCACGGTCGCCGTGCTCGTGGCGTTCGCGATGCTGCTGCCGGCGACCGTCGTGGTCGAGGTGCCGATCAGCGCGCCAGCGAGGCCGCCCGTGGTGTTGCCGCCCGCGACCCTGCCGGAGATCGTCACGCCGGAGATGGCGCTGTCGGTGGCGAAGCCGACGAGCGCGCCGGTGTTGGCCCCGCCGGTGACGTTCGCGCCGGCCAGCGTCAGGTTGCCGATCGTGGCGCCTGTCGCCGCGCCGAACAGGCCCGTGGTGCCCCGTGCCGGAGTGTTGATCGTCAGGTTGGAGAGCGTCTGGCCGAGGCCGTTGAGGCGTCCGGTGAAGGCGCCGCCGGTGTCGCCGACCGGCGCGAAGGCGGTGCCGGCCCCGTCGATGCTGCGGGCAAGGGCGTAGTTGCCGGCGAGGTTGCCGGCCATGCTCTGCACGTCGGCGATGGAGTAGAGGAGCCCGTAGCCGAGCCCGTCTATGGTGAGCGACTGGCCGGGGATGCCGGCGCCGCCGGCCGTCGCGTAGGTCGCCCGGCCGCCGGGGCCGAAGCTCAGCGTGCCGCCGGTGCCGCCGTTGTTGGTGGTGAAGGCGAGCCCGCCGGCGCCGTTGACCTGGAGCTCGGCGTTGACGGCGATGGAGCGGAACGCCTGAAGGGTCAGGATCGTCGGCGCGCTCCAGGCCACGGGCGCGGCGACCGTGATGTCGCCGGCCTGCGCACCGGGGCTGCCGGCACCCCCGGTCGTGACGGTGACGTTCGCCGTGGCGAGCGCGTTCGACAGCGTCGTCGCGTTGATGACCGAGTCGTTGCCGGTCGCCGCGAACCCGGCCTGGTTCGAGTCGGCTGCGTTCGAGATCGTGACGTTGTAGGGGTCGAGGAGCAGCGTGCCGAAGCGGCCCCGCGGCGCCGTCAGGTCGGCGCTGCCGGTGTACGCCAGGAGCACCTTGCCCGAGACTTCCGCGTCGCCGCCGTTCCCGCCCTGCGCGCCGCCGCGGGCGGAGATGCGCCCGGCGAAGTCGGTCGACCGGTCGGACCAGATCACGATGCTGCCGCCGTCGCCGGACCGTCCCGCATCGGCGCTGATCGTGCTCGCGGCGTCGACCCGCGTCGTCGCCGCCCTCTGCAAGCTACCACCGCCCTGATAGTCGCCGCCGATGCGGATGCGCCCGCCCCCGGCCTCGCCGTCGGCGCTGATCCGGGCGCCGGTGAGCCGGATGTCGTTGCCGGTGACCGTGACGCTGCCGCCCCGCGCCGCCGCCCGCTGCGTCCGCGCGCGGGCCGGTGCGGAGGCGTCGAGCCGGCCGCTCACCGTGACGGTGCCGCCTTCCCCGCCCCCGAGCACGATCGCCCCGGAGCGCCCGCCGACCGTGCGCGCCTCGACGACGCCCGAGAGATTGATCGCGTTGCGGGCCGCCTCGCGGGCGGTCGCGGCCTGGATCGTCACGCGCCCGCCGGCGGCGTCGATCCGCCCGGAATGGCTGACGAGGGCCTTGGCGCTACCGTCGTCGCGGCTCGGCACCGCGACCTGGAGGAAGCCGTCGCCGGAGAGGTCGAGTGTCGCCCGCTCGCCCGCGCCGAGGCCGACGCGCCCGAGGGGCACGCTGATCGTGCCGGAATTGTCGACCTGTCCGCCCAACAGCGCCGCGTAGCCACCCTTGGCGATGTCGATGCTGCCGGCGTTCGAGACCCCGGCGGAGCGGCCGTTTCCGCGGAAGTTGCGGCGGCCGGCCTTGAAGTCGTCGTCGGCGATATCGAGGCTCGAGCCGACGAAGGCGCCGGCCTGCACCGTCCCGGTCGGGGTGATGGCGATGCCGTTCGGGTTGACGAGGTAGACCTGCCCGTTGGCGTTGAGCTGGCCGGCGATGGTGGAGGGCGTCGAGCCGGTGACGCGGTTGAGGATCGCCGCGTTCGCGTTCGGCTGGCTGATGTCGACGCGCGCGCCCTGGCCGATCGAGAAGCCCTGCCAGTTCACGATCGCCGTCTGCGAGGATTGCTGGATCGAGAGGCGGTTGCCTGCGGGCTGGCCGATGCCGACGCTGCCATAGGCGACGCTGCCGCCCTGCGGCAGCTCGCCGGCGCTGGCCGGACTGGTGAGCGCGGTGCCGGCGAGCAGCAGCGGCAGCAGCCGGGCGAGGCGGAGCTCGGAGCGGCTGCGGTGCGAGGGCTGGATGGGATCGCGGGTCATGTCGGGCCGCCCTCAGAACCGGATCGAGCCGAGAACGGTGAAGCGGTTGGCGTCCGGGATCGCGTCGCTGCGGAAGCGCCGCCCGAACTCCAGCGTCAGGTTCGCCTCTGTGGCGCTCGCCGGGTCGAGGAGGCTCGCGAGCCTCAGGCCCAGGCCGACGGAGGACACCCGCAGGCGCCCCGCTTCGAGGATGGTCGGGCGCTCGAGGAAGAGCTGGCCGGTGGCCCCGAACACGTAGGGCGCGATGCTCCCCGGCAGGCCGCCGAAGGCGACGCTGAAGGGCCGGGACACCTCGCTCCGCACCACCCAGCCGCTGTCGCCCCCGAGGCTGCCGGCGTCGAAGGTCGAGAGCTCCTGGAAGGAGGCGGTGGCGAGCTGCTCGCTGCGCGCCAGCGGCTGGCCGAAGGAGGTCTGGCCGCGGGCGTAGAGGCCGAGGAGGAAGCTCTCCGGCAGGGGCTGCGTGAAGGCGATCGTCGCGTCGAGCTTCTGGAACTCCGCGTCGGCCCCGAGGCGCGACAGCGGCAGGATCGGCGTGGCCTCGGCGCGGCTGCGTGCGCCCAGCCCGTCGACGCCCAGCGAGAGCGTGCCGCGGCCCGAGAGCAGGCCGCCGCCGTCGAGGCGCAGGTCCCCCTCCCCGCTCAGGCGCACGATGCGCAGACGGTCGAGGCTGAGCGGCGCAGTGGCCGCAGGCAGCACGAGGCCGAGCGCCTCGCTCGTCGCATCGAAGGCGACCTCGCTGAAAAAGTTCGCGCTCCGGCTGCGCAGCCACGGGTAGCGCAGGCGGAAGGAGAGGCGATCGTAGTCGCTCGTGGTCTGGATCAGCCCGGCGAGCTTGGGGGCCGTGCGGCTGTTCACGTACTCGACGTTGAAGCTCAGCCCGTCGGCACCGAGCGGCAACACCATGCCGCCGGAGAGCGTGCGCAGGCGCGGGTTGTCGCCGAAGGGGCTGCCGGTGCCGAGGGCGTCGTTGCCGCCGGGATGCCCGAGGGCGCGCACGTAGAGGGTCTCGCCCTGGCCGAACACGGTGTTGATGTCGAGGCCGGTGCCGATCGTGTAGCCGCCGAGCGCCTTGCCGACGGTGTTGTCGCCGCCGACGAAGCCCGTCAACGGCCGGTAGCGGCCCTCGATCACCAGGGTGGTGGCGCCCTGGGCCTTGCCGGGCACCAGGGTCGAGCGCAGGGACACGCCCGGTGTGTCGCCGGCGAGCAGCAGCCGGCGCTCGATCTCTCCGGTGCGCAGGTCCCGCCGGCCGACCAGCGCCTCGAGCACGGCGGCGATCCGCCCGCGGGCGGGCTCGGGCACGTCGCGCAGCTCGACGCGCTCGACGAAGCCCTCGACGACGAGGAGGCGCAGGCGTCCGCCGTCGCTCAGCTTTTGCGCCGGCAGCACCACGCGGGTCAGGAGCGAGCCCTGCCGGATCAGCGCCGCCTCCAGCTCGCGGGCGGCGGCGAAGATCTCGCTCGCCGGGATGCGGCGTCCGACGAGGCGGGCCTCGATCGCGGCGATCTCGGCGGCGGCGCCGGGCGGGGCGCCCTCGACGGCGACGCCGGCGAGGCGGACGGAGAGCTTCTCGGCGCCGGCCGGCGCGGCGAGGCCCGCCTCCCCGGAGAAGGCGAGCGTGCCCCCCGGCCGCGCGGCGGGCGGGGCGAAGCTCGGCGGCGTGATCTGGCTGGCGGTCTGGGCAAGCGCCGGCCCCGCGAGCAGGGACGCGGCGAGTGCGGCGACAGGCGCGATGCGGAACGCGCGTGAGGAAGCCGGCCGCCTCATGCTGCGTGCGCCGTCAACGGGGTCGTGCCGATGGTCATGCTTCCGGCCGCAGATCTGGTCACGAGACGCTCGAACCCATACCGACCGCCGACGGGGATCGCGTTCCAGGCCACGGCCGGGATCACGCCTCGCGCGGATCCGGCACGTCCTGCGACCGCCCCCGCCGTCGCTCCGACCGGATCGCCCCCATGTCGAGGGCGGACCCGTCTGGTTCTGTTTCGGACTTTCCGCGGTCGAGGACGCAGGGTCAACGGCGTCCTGCTCCCTATGGCTCGGCCGGCATGGCTTTCGCCCGCCTGTGTATGATTTTGGCTACAAGTGTCCGGCCGCGTGGGGCGCCGCCAGAAAGGCGTCCAGCGCCTCGGCGGTCGGAAAGGCGTCGAAGGCACCGAGACGGCAGGCGGTGAGGGCGCCGCAGGCCGCGGCCCGGCACAGGCATTCCTCGATCGGCCGCTCCCGCAGCAGCCCCTCCGACAGGCCGGCGGCGAAGGCGTCGCCGGCGCCGATCGTGTCGACCACCGCGACGGGGAACGCCGCCTGCCGGAACCACCGGCCACGCCGGTAGGCGAGCGCCCCCTGCTCACCGAGGGTGACGACGATGAGCTCGGGCCCCTGCGCCGAGAGCGCCTCGAAGCGCGCGGCCTCGCCGGTCCCGCCCTCCGCGATGCCCGAGCCGTCGAGCCCGAGATCGTCGGCCTCGATCCGGTTGACGACGAGGACCGTCGTCGCGGCGAGGATGGCGGAGTCGATCGGCCGGCTCGGCGACGGGTTCAGCAGGGTCGCGGCACCGCGGGCGCGGGCACGGACGAAGGCGGCGCGGATCGGCGCGTCGGGAGACTCGAAGGTCGCCACGACGAGGCTCGCGGCATCGAGCGAGGGGCCGGCCCGCTCGACGTCCCCGGCATCGAGCAGCCGGTTGGCGCCGAGGCTCACGGCGAGGCAGTTCTCCCCCCGCGCGTCCACGAAACCGACCCCGGCGCCCGTCGAGCCCGGGTGCCGCACCAGCATCTCCCCGCCGAGGCCGCTGCCCGCGAACGCGGATTCGGCGATCGCCGCGAAGGCGTCGTCCCCGATGGCGAAGACGCCGGTAATACCAAATCCGAGCCGATGCAAAGCCAAAGCAAGGTTGAACCCCTTGCCGCCCGGCTCGGAGACGAAGGCTGCGGCGTCAAGGGACTCACCGGCTCTCGGGAGACGTGCTACGATGACTGAGCAGGCAACGACGAAGCTGCCGACGACAAAGACCTGCACGCGTCGTCTCCTGGTCCACGAGTTTGGTCAAGAACACCGCCACCGGCCGAGCACAAATACGTTTGCTGAAAGGCTCCGGTCCGGATGCAATCACAGATTCCGACCGGCTCGCGCATCTCAACCGGCCATCGCTGTTGTCGCTCCTGCGTCTGCGGGACGATACGGCCATGCCGCTGTACCAGCAGCTCGAAGAACAATTGTACGACCTGATCGCCACCGGCGCACTCCCCGGCGGCACGGTCCTGCCGGCCGAGCGCCAGCTCGCCGAGGGTCTCGGAGTCAGCCGCGTCACCATCCAGCGGGCCTACGCGGCGCTTCGCCAGCGCGATCTCCTCGCCTCGCAGGGGCGCAAGGGCTTCCTGGTCCGCCCAAGGCCGGATCAGGTGCATCCCGGCATGGACCGCCTCAAGGGGTTCACCGAGGAGATGCGCGAGCTTGGCAAGATCCCCTCCTCCCGTATCCTCGAACGGTCGGTGGTCCAGGACCGCTCGATCTCCTCGATCTTCGGCCTGCCCTCGACGGCGCCGCTGCTGAAGCTGACCCGCGTGCGCTACGGCGACGACGTTCCCATGTCCCGCGAGGTGGCCTGGTACAATCTCAAGGCGGTCCCGGCCCTGGAGGACGGCGACCTGTCGGGCTCGGTCTACGCCTTCCTCGCCGAGGTCGGCGGCGCCCGGCTCGTGAGCTGCGAGCAGAGCATCGAGGCGACGATGCCGACGAACGAGGAGTGCCGCCTGTTCGGTTTCGACGAGCCCGTTCCCTGCCTGCTGATCAAGCGCCACAGCTTCACGCAGGAGGCCGTGATGGTCGAGTACGTCGAGGGCCTGTTCCGGGGCGACGTCTACAGCTACCGGCTGAAGCTGCGCAGCTGAGCCGCGGGCGCAGCCCGGCCGCGGCCGCGCCTCACGGGTCCTTCGCTCCCGACAGGGCAGCCCAGAACACCGAGGGCAGGATGCTCGTCGGCACGCTGCCCCCGGTCTGCGGCACGTGGATGCGCCGCGAGGCGTTGCGCACCGTGGCGCCGACCACGACGAGCCCGAGCTTGGTCAAGACGTCGAGGGTCGGGCCGCCGGGATCGGCGCGCCCGTCCACCACCTTCAGTCCGGCATGGCCCTGAAGGGCGGTGATCGCCCCGCAGGTCAGGGGCCCGGCGATGCCGTCGATCCTGAGGCAGGGCTGGCCGGCGAGGATCTGCCAGCTGTTGAGCAAGAGTTGGACGGCCTGCACGTCGTCGGGGACGTTGCGGCCGCCCTTTCCCACGGAGCCCGACATCGCCTTCTGCCGCAACCCCTCCGTCCGCTCCCCCGGCACGTCGGCGATGAGCTTGCGCAGGGAGGTCGGCGAGATGCCGAACGGGCGGCCCGGCACCGGGATCGGGACCGGCTGCTGCGGGGGCGGCACCGGGAACGGCGAGGGCCGCGGCGCCGGCAGCTCGGGAATCCGCGGGATCGGGATGTCGGGCAGCGGAATCTCGGGCAGCAACTCCGGGAACAGCACCAGGATGATGATCAGCGCGAGGAGCGCCAGGATCACCGCGAGCTTGATCGCGTCCGAGAAGTTCGCATCGATGCAGAAATGGTAGACCACGAGCCCTTGCGTCCAGTCGTGCCGCTTGTACTCGAGAGTCACGATGACCTTCACGGGGATCGGGATGGGGAGCAGGCCCGGCGCCATCATCGGGATGTAGCCGTTGAAGAGCTCATGCCGGCCGACCGGCTGCCAGTTCTCGCCCGGCTTGTAGGGAAGCTCGGTGTCGGCCATCAGCCCGTCGACGGAGGCGATCTTGGTCTCGCCGTCCTCGTTCGTCCGGTTCGGCATCCCGGGCTTGACCTCGTAGAAGCGCTTGTTGACCGGCGCCTTGTCGCCCATGAAGTCGGGGATGTAGACGAGCTGGCCGTCCTCGCCCTTCGCCTCGCGGCTGTTCATGAGCCACTCGAGCTTCTGCTTGTCGACGTCGGGGTTCTTCTCGACCAGAAACGAATAGTACAGGGTCTTCGAGTTCAGCCCCTGGCTGCCGTCGCGGAAATCGGGCGCGTCGATCGGGACGGGGTACCACTGGCGTCGCCCGGTGAAGGTCTGGAAGTCCGCGCCGATCTTCTCCTCGGCGTACTTGCCGATCTTGTGGAAGATCTTGCCCCGGATCGATTTCGGCAGCGGCGGCGACGGGAAGATGACGCCGTTGGTGACACAGACCTTCATGGTGCCCTCCCCTTCGAGCCGCCCTGCGCGGATCGGCCCCGGCGGCCCGTCTCAGCCTCCGATGATCACCGTCGGCAGTCCCATGACGATGGCGTTCGGCGGTCCGACCGCCTCGACGATGGTGTCGCCCGCCCGGCAGGCGGCGAGCTTGTTGATGAGCACCGTCTGCGAGCCGTTGACGACCACGCCGGGCCCGTGGGGCGGGATCGGCAGGGGCGTCGCGCAGAGGTGGATGTCGGCGCCGCCCGCGCCGCCCGAGATCATCGAACCCATGGTCGAGGCGGCCGTCGACTTGACGGTCTGCTCCGCGGCGAGCGCCGCGGGCGCGCCCGGCGTGCCGGCGGCGGCGAGCGTCGCGGCCTCCGCGACCTGGATCGTCGTATCCGATATGGCCTTGGCCGCCTGGATCGCCGCCGCCGCCGCGGCGCTGACCCCGCGCCAGGCCGGCAGGCTGCCGATCAGCACGTTGGGGCTGCCCGGCCCCGGTTGGAGCACCGGCGGCAGCGGGTGGGCGACGGGGTCGGTGACGCGCGCGGCGGGGCCCTTGGGCATGGCGTGAGACCTCAGCCCTTCTTGGAGCCGCCGCCGCCGGCGACCTTGACCGGCTCCTCGTAGAGGTACTTCTCGGCCCCCGGCAGGACGACGGCGGACTTGCCGAGCACCTCCGGCATCTGGGACATGATCGGCGCGCCGGGGCAGGACTTCGGATAGTAGTCGAGCCACCAGTGGCAGGAGAGGCCGAGGGAATCGATGCAGACGCGCAGGTTGTCGGAGGTGGTCGGCGCGTCGCCGCGGGCGACGAAGGCGTCCGCCAGCGCCTTGTAGTGCTGGTCGAGGCCCATGCCGAGCACGCCGCCGAAGATCGGCTTGCCGGCCTCGTCCTTCTTCACGAAGGACTGCTTGCCGACCCATTCGAGCATGTGCTTCTGCCCGACATAGGGGATCGCGAGCCCCTCCTTCACGTGCGGGAAGGCGTCCCGCACCCAGCCCCAGAGGTCGCGGAGCGCATCGAGCTGGGGACCCGGCTTGATGCCTTCCGTGCGCTGGATGGCGTTGTCCGGCTGGTAGCCGACGAGCTCGACGCTGAGCCAGTGCGGGTTGCCCGGCCCCTGCGCCCAGGCCTCCAGCGAGGCCGCGACGAACTGCACGACGTTGCCGGAGCGATCGATCACGAAATGGGTCGAGACGTTACGCTTCGTGAAGATGTCGAAGCAGTCCCTGGCCTGCCCGCGCCCCGCCGTGATGTGCACGGCGAGCCCGTTCACGCTCTTCAGCGGGCCCCCGAAGGCCTTCTCCAGCGGCATGTATTCGATGGCCCGCTTCGAGAGGAACTGCGCCGCCTGCTTCTTGTCGCCGGAGAAGAGCAGGTCCGCGTTGATGGCGCTCTTGTCGGTGGACGGCTTCTTCTCGGTGACGCTGCGGGCGATGGCGTGGAGGTTGTATGGCTTGCCATGCATCGTGCAGGAGCCGGTCCAGTTCTCGGTGTTGATCGGCAGCGCCCAGGTTTCCTTGGTCTGCGAGTTCGTCCACGTCGTCTTGAGCTTGCCGCCCTCGAGGAACCAGCTTCCCTGGCCGGTCATGCCGTTGTTCTCGTCCTTCCAGGTGACGCTTCCCGTTCGGGAGCGGCCGTCGCCGGAGAAGGTGTAGAGCCAGACCCATTGCTGGGACGCGTCCCAGCAGCGGACGGTCCATTTCGAGGCCTGCATCGTCTGGATGGTCGCCAAGGCGGATACTCCGGTGGCTCGGGTGGTCTCGGGATCAGGCGTCGGTCTCGTCCGGCTCGCGGACGAGCGTTCCCCACTCGGCCTGCCAGAGCCCGTCCGGGTCCAGGACCACGAGGGGCACCCGCATCTCGTTGGCGAGGCGGATCGCCGAGCGGAACGCGTCCTTCAGCGGCATCTCGTCGGACGCGAAATCCTTCGGCAGCCGGCCGCCGGTGATCGCGGCGGGGCAGGTGACGACCCCGGACATCTTCTCGCCCTCCCGCTTCAGCGAGAGTGTCATGGCGTCGTCCGCCGGCTCGTCGACCTGCTCGAAGCGGTTGCCGGAAGCCTCTTTCGTCATGTCCCTCTCCCTCGGGTCGGTCCCGGTCTCGTCGAGGGCCGTGCTCGCCCGCCGACGCTTGCGTCTCACGAGCGGCCGATCACGCGGCTCCCCACGGTCATTCCCGCCATCACCGCCGGCTTCAGCGCGTTCGTGGCGGAGGCGGTGATGGTCTTGCGCTCTTCGGTCGATTTCGACGTTCCGGTGCGCGCGATCTTGTCCATGTGGCGGATCGTCAGGACGCCGACGATGTTGTCGGCGGACGTCTGGTATCCGTAGCCGATGATCTTGTTCATCTGCTTGTAGATCAGCACCGCCTTCGCGGTCGCGGTGCCGTACTCCATGACCTCGGCCTCGGCGTTGAAGAGCGACGCGGTCATCTCCGGATCCTCCCCGCTGGCCACGTCTTCGGCGTACATCACCTGCAGGGCGCCGACGCCGTAGAGGAAGAACTGGATCCGCCTGACGTGGACGCCCTGATCGCCGACGGTCACGTGATAGCGGTGATCGATGGCCGTCATCTGCAGCCTGGCGTCGTCGCGGAAGAGCGTGCTCGTCAAAATCTTGCTGGCCACTGTTTCGGCTCCCTGTCCGGATCGCGCTTCGATCCGACGCTGCTACTCTTGTCCCCCGCACAGCGCGCGGTCGGCTCCGGCGGCTCTACGGCGGCCGCTCCGCGCGGCGTCCGATCTGTCGCATCGCGGCGCCGGCCTCAGAGGTTGAGCTGGACCGGCGGCTTCAGGAAGAAGTCGCCGCGGGCCGCCGCCGAGCCGGAGGTGCCGATCGTCACGCCCGTCGAGACCTCGATCGAGATTCCCAGGCTGTCCAACTTGAGGATCGCCTTCGCCGAGATGTCGGTGTTGAGGGCGAGGGAGAACGGCTCGAACCAGGTCGCAGCGCCGGCGAACGCGTCGAAGCCGGTGCCGGCCTTGGTGAAGAACTGGTCCCAGGTGTGGCTGCCCTTCGTGATCGAGAAGCCCGGCCCCGCCGAGAAGCCGGGTTTCCACGACTTGCCGAGGCTCGGGCCGCCGGAGATCGCCGCGCCGAAGAAGCGGCACTGCGACATCTGCTTGGTGCGCCTGTTGAACAGCAGGAAATGGTACTCGATCGTGCCGACCTGCACGCCGACGTTCAGCGGCCCGACATTGCCGCCTGCGCCGACGCCGCCGTTGAAGCCGGTCAGCTCCTGGATCGCCCAGGGCTCGCGCGTATCGATGACGATCACCGTCTCGGGGACGACCTGCGGCGGCGCCGGCGGCAGGTTCCCGTTGGGCGGCACGATCTGCGGCACGACCACGCCGGGCCCCGCGGGAGCCGGCCGCACGCCGACGACGATGCTGATGCGCACGGACCGCTCGAGCTCGTCCTCGTCGAACTTCGAGGTCGACTTGTCCTCGCCGACGGCGTGCATGTCCCTGAGAGGCACCTGCGCGTCGGCGAGGCCCTGGCGGAGGAGGTAGGCCCGCACTCTGGAAACGCGCTCGCGGGAGAGCTGCCGATTGTAGGCGGCGTCGCCCGTGCGGCTCGCCGTGCCGGTCATCTCGGCGTGATACCGGTTGCGCTTGAGGAAGGGCACGATGTGCTGGTTGAGCAGCGTCTTGTGCTCCGGCTTCAGCATGTTCCCGTCGATGTTGTAGTTCGAGAGGATGAACTCGAACTCGACCGTGCCCGGCGTATCCAGGTCCGTGACGAGGAAGCCGCCGTCGCCGGGGCCGGTATCCCGCCCGACCTTGTCCATCCCGACCATGCTGTCTCTCCCGGCGCGGCTGTGACTATTCGGGGCGGATCGGGGCGGGCATTCCCGCCGCGACGACGCGATCGGCGGCCGCGACGGCCGCCGGCCCGACGAGAGGCGCGAGCGTCATCAGGCGGCCTCCTCGGGCGCGGGGTCGGGCGACGTGTCGGGTACGGCGGGGGCCGCCGTGTCGTCCCCCGGAGCGCCGGACAGGGCGTAGACGAAGTGGTCGCCCTCGACGCCGATCCGCACCGCGGCGGGCGGCTCGCCGGACAGGCTCCGGTTCAGGAACTCCCGCGAGAGTTCGGGCAGCAGCGTGTTGGTGACGATGTTGTCGATCATCCGCCCGCCCGAGTCCGGGTCGTTGCAGCGGGAGACGATGTGCGCGACCACCGCGTCATCGTAGGCGAAGGCGGCGCCGTGGTTGGCCTTCACGCGCCGGCCGATCCGGTCGAGCTGGAGGCGGGCGATGCCGCCGAGCATCTCGGGCGAGAGCGGGAAGTAGGGGATCGTCACGATGCGCCCGAGGAGCGCGGGCGGGAACGCCTTGAGCAGCTCCGGCCGGAGGGCCTGGGCGAGCGCCTCCGCGTCCGAGCGGTAGCCCGGGTCCCGCGAGAGCTGCATGATCAGGTCGGTGCCGACGTTCGAGGTCAGGATGATGAGGGTGTTGCGGAAGTCGATCCGCCGGCCGGTTCCGTCCTCCATCACGCCCTTGTCGAAGACCTGGAAGAAGATCTCGTGGACGTCGGGGTGTGCCTTCTCGACCTCGTCGAGGAGGATGACGCTGTAGGGGCGCCGCCGCACCGCCTCCGTCAGGCGTCCGCCCTCGCCGTAGCCGACGTAGCCGGGGGGGGCACCTTTCAGCGTCGAGACGGTGTGCGCCTCCTGGAACTCGCTCATGTTGATGGTGATCATGTTCTGCTCGCCCCCGTAGAGGGCTTCGGCCAGCGCCAGCGCCGTCTCGGTCTTGCCGACGCCGGAGGGTCCGCAGAGCATGAACACGCCGATCGGCTTGTCCGGGTTGTCGAGCCGCGCACGGTTGGTCTCGATGCGCTTGGCGATCATGCCGAGGCCGTGGGACTGGCCGACGACGCGCCGGTTCAGGATCTCGGGGAGGCGCAGGACGGTCTCGATCTCGTCGCGGACCATCCGGCCGACCGGGATGCCGGTCCAGTCGGAGACCACGGCGGCCACGGCCTGGGCGTCGACATGGGCGTAGATCATGCGCCGCTCGGGCTCGATCGCGCCGAGCCTGTCCGCGCTCGCCTTGAGCGCGGCGCGGCGCGCCTCCCGGTCCGGCGGCAGCGCCGCCTCCGGCGCCTCGCCGCTCTCCAGGCTCGCCCCGACGGGTTCCGGCTCGGGCGACGGATCCGCGTCCCCCTCGGCGAGCCCCGCCCGCAGCGCCCGGATCTCCTCGACCAGCGCCGTCTCGGCCCGCCATTCCTCCTCCAGCCGCGCGAGCCTCTCGTTCAGCTCGGCGAGCTCCGTGTCGAGCGCCGCGATCGCGTCGGGCGCGTCGAGGCCGAGGTCGGCGTCGGCGCGCAGCGCCGCCCGCTCGCTCTCCCGCGCCCGGATCGCGGCGCGGGTGTCCTCGATCGCCGCCGGCACCGATGTCTGGCTGATGGCCACCCGGGCGCTCGCGGTGTCGAGGAGGCTCACCGCCTTGTCGGGAAGCTGGCGGGCCGGGATGTAGCGGTGGGAGAGGTTGACCGCGGCCACCACCGCCGCGTCGGAGATGCGCACGCCGTGGTGCTTCTCCATGGGCGCGAGAAGCCCCCGCAGCATGTCGCAGGCCTGCGCCACCGAGGGCTCGCCGACCTGGATCGGCTGGAAGCGCCGGGTCAGCGCCGGGTCCTTCTCGATGTGCTGGCGATACTCCGCCCAGGTCGTCGCGGCGATGGTCTTGAGCGTGCCCCGCGCCAGCGCGGGCTTCAGGAGGTTCGCCGCGTCCCCCGTTCCCGCCTGGCCGCCGGCGCCGATCAGGGTGTGGGCCTCGTCGACAAAGAGGATGATGGGCTTCGGCGAAGACTGGACCTCGTCGATGACCGAGCGCAGGCGCTGCTCGAACTCGCCCTTCATCGAGGCGCCCGCCTGCATCAGGCCGATGTCGAGGGCGTGGAGCCTGACCTCGCGGAGCGCCGGCGGCACGCTGCCCGCGGCGATGGCCTGCGCGAAGCCCTCGACCACGGCGGTCTTTCCGACGCCGGCCTCGCCGGTGAGGATCGGGTTGTTCTGGCGGCGGCGCATCAGCACGTCGACGAGCTGGCGGACCTCCTCGTCGCGGCCGCGGACCGGGTCCATCTCGCCGGCCTCGGCCTTGGCGGTGAGGTCCTGGGAGAAACGGTCCAGGGCGGTGCGCCCCTTCGCGCCCTCGGCGGTGCCGGCGGCGCCCGCCGCGACCGGGCCCGCCCCGTCCATCGGGCGCAGGTTCTCTTCGCTCGACTTCGCCCAGACCGCGCGGTGCTCGCCGACGAGGGTGTCGACAGGGATCTTCCCGAACTCCGCCGAGAGGCCGGTGAGGGTCCGGCGCAGGTCGTTCGACTTCAGCGCGCCGACGATCAGGTGCCCGGAGCGGATCTGCGTCTCGCCGAAGAGCAGGGTCGCGTAGTGCCAGCCGCGATCGAGGAGATCGACGACGCCGTTGGCGATGCCGGGCATCTCGGTCTCGTTGCGCTTCAGCCCGTCCACCGCCCTGGCGAGGTCGGCGGAGAGCCGCCCGCGGTCGAGCTTGTAGCGGTCGGCGGTGAGCGCGAGGTCGCTCCCGTCCTGCTCGTGAAGGCGGCCGAGCCAATGGGCGAGCTCGACGTTGCGGTTGCCCGCCCCCCGCGCCTGTCGGAGCGCCTGGATGAAGGCGTCGTAGCCGACCCGGTTGAGCTTGCCGGTGACGGTCTCGAGGCTGATCTCGCTCATGCTGCCCGCTCCAAGCTCTGGCCGCCGCCGCGTCCCAGGCGTTCCGCCGGCTGGAAGCGGGCGTCGCGCCGGTATCCGTCTCCGCCCTGCCCGTCCGCTTGGCCGATCCAGCCCGTGTAGCCGAGCCGGCCGCCGCCCTCCCCGAGGCGGAGCGGCCGCGCGCAGGCGACCGGCAGCGCCAGCTCGACCTCCCATTCCAGCTCGTCGCCGAGGTAGAACAGGACGAGGTCGGCGAGCGGCCGGCAGTCCGCGCCGCCCGGCAGGAGGCGCTCGTAGGCATCGAGGTCGGCGGCGTAGATGCGCAGGCGGATGCGGTCCTCGACGGAGAACACGCTGCGCCCGACGAGGAGGTCCATGCCGAGCCGGGCGTTGGCGCCGCCGAGGCGCGAGCAGTCGGCCGGCTCGAACTCGAGGAAGGCGCCGGCGAACTCCTCGACCTCGACGGCGGCGCCGAGGAGCCCGGTGATCGCGTTGCACAGCCGCGAGCCCGAGCGGGCGGCGGGCCCGAGCAGCCCCGCGAAGGCGATCTTGGCGCTGTCGGGAACGGTGTCGCGCTCGCGCAGGCTCGGAAGGCCGAGCCCGACCGCCGACCCGAGATAGCTCTCGAAGCGGTCCGCGCCGGGCCGGTCGGCCTGCGCGATCGGCCTCGCATCCGCCCAGGCCCGGAAGAACAGCTGCAGGAAGCGGTGGTTGAAGACGTCGAGGAAGCGGGCGAAGGCGTCGTCGCGCGCATTCAGCCAGCCATAGGCCTCGTCCGTCGTCGATAGCGGCAGCGCGCCCTGCGGGCCGAGCAGGCCGAGGAAGCGCACGAGGAGGCGAGGCCGCCCCTTCCCGTCGTGGCTGGCAGCGGAGAGCGTGCTCGCCGGAAAGGCCAGGAACGGGTCCTGGCCGAGGGTGACGGCGTCGGTCTCGCGTGCGGCGCTGTCGCCGATGCGCGGCCGGTCGGCGCTGTCGCGCTCGATCCGGCGGAGCGTTGCGAGGAAGTCGTGCGCCCAAGGCGCCGCCTCCAGCCGCTCCCGATGGCTGCCGCGGGCGCTCACAGCAGCCTCCGTCCGCCGACGCGGGGGGGAAAGCGCATGATCTCGCCGCGCTCGACGGTGCGGATCACGGTCTGGGTGAAGTGGTTGAGCGAGGCGTACTCGGCCAGGAACCGCTCCAGCACCGCGCCGAGGAGGAACGGGCCGGTGCCCTCGAAGGCCTTGTCGTCGAGGGTGAGCGTCACCTGGGTGCCCCGCGCCGTGCCGGTGCCGACCCGCTGGCGCAGCCGCCGCACCACGGGCCGGCTCTCCAGGCTGCGCACGCCGCGGATGCGCCGCTCGACGGCGCTGTCGGAGAGATCGGCGAAGAGCATCATCGCCTCGCGCAGGGTCTCCGCCCCGTCCTCCCCGGCTCCCGTACCGACGATCCCGAGGGGGTTGAGCCTGAGCAGGCTGATGAGCCGCCAGGACACCGCCCCGGTGAAGAGGTGCTCGGAGCGGCCCCGGAGCTGGGCCACCACGGGCTCCCGCGGCCGGGTCGGGCCGGCGACGCAGGTGACGGGCAGCGCGCCGTCGTCGGCGAAGCGGAAATCCGCCCCCGAGGCGCCGATCGGCAGGAGCTCCGGCAGGTGGCGGTTCGAGCAGAGCGCGCGGACGCTGATCTCCGCCACGCCCTCGCCGTCCCGAGCCTCCGTCCCGGCCGGCTCGGCGAGCGACAGGAACAGGTCGGTGCCGGTATAGTCGGAGGCGGCGCCGTAGGCGCGCTCGCGCCCCGTGCGCCGCCTCGGCATGCGGCGCACCGTGTAGCTGAGCCGGCCGCCGTCGCCTCCGCTTCCCGGCGTGTAGAGCGGCGCCACGGGCACCTTGCCCGCCTGTCCGGGGCGATGGGCGAAGACCTGGAGGATGCGGTGGGGCTCGAAGTCGAGCGGCCGGCTGCGGTCCGGCACGAGATGGTACTCGTGACGGCTCGTCTCGACGGCGACCCGGTCGAGGCTCATCTCGAACAGGTTGACGGCGGGCACCGCGTAGAGGGCGAAGGCGTCGGTGCGCACCGCCGCGCCGAGGCGGGGGCTCGCCTCGTCGAAGGTGAGCAGGATGTCGAGCGTCCGGCCGCGCACGGGGGCGAGCAGCGGCCCGAGACCCGTGAGGCGGAAGCCGAGGAACTTGCGCGGGAAGGTGAAGTACTCCCGCAGCAGGTCGAAGCCGTCGAAGAGGCGCTCGTCCTTCGGGATCAGGGCCTCGTCCGCGGAGAAGCCGACCGGCTCGATCCGCTCCCGCCCGAGGGGCACCACGACCGGGTCGCCGAAGGCGTCGGGGTAGCGCAGGAACACGCCGGTGCAGTCGGCGAAGACCTGCTCGTAGATCGCCACCGCGTCGGCCTCGGGCCCCACGAGATGGATCGGCAGGGCATCGACGGCGCAGCCCGAGAGCATGGTCTGGGGATCGGTGGCCCCCGACCCTTCCGGCTCGTCCTCGACCCGCGGGGTGGTGCGGTGCCGCAGCGTCAGGCGCATGCCCGCGACGGTCTCGCTGCCCCCGACGCCAAGCGCCTGGAGGGGTGCGGGATGGGAGAAGTACTCGGCGCCGGCGACGTCGAAGGGCCAGAGGCGCAGCGGCGCCGTGGTGCGGAAGCGGCAGGAGATCTGCCGCTCGCGCTCGCGGTAGGTCGCGTCGAGCCGCGCCCCGCGCCCGATCCGCGGCCCCTCCCGCAGGGAGGGATCGCCGAAGGGCGGGTCGACGCGGGCAAGCAGAACGGAGGGCGTCGGCGCGAGGTAGTTCGGGACGAGTTGCTCGATGAGGTTCTGCGTGAACTCGGGGAACTCGTGCTTGAGCTTGAGCTGGACCCGCGCGGCGAGGAAGGCGGCCCCTTCGAGGAGGCCGGCGATCATCGGGTCGGCCTGTTCCTCCACGAGGCCGCCGAGCCGCTCGGCGATGCCCGGATACTCCTGTGCGAACTCCCGCGCGTGGCCGCGCAGGAAGCCGAGCTCGCGGTTGTAGAGGTCGAGGAACTCGCGGTTCACGGGGCGTCCCCCGCGGTGGGCGGGCCGCTCATCGCTGCGCCACCTTGATGCGGCCGGTGTCCCGCTCCAGCTCGGCCACGAACTCCACGGGCACGTTGAGCGGATCGGCCTCGATCTCGGCCCGGACCAGGAAGCGCAGCTTCAACTCCGCCGGATCGACGCTCGTGTCGCGCCGCGCGGCCACCGAGTCCGGCGCGAGCCGGGGCTCGAAGGCGCGGAGCACCTCCGCGATCTCGCGGCCGATCTCCTCGACGCGGCCGTCGTCGATCGACAGCCGGGCGATGTCGACGAAGCCGTGGTTGAGGATGGAGCGCCGGACCTCGGGGAAGGCATCGAGGTCGATGTCGGCCGCGAGGTGGACGGCGTTCATGAGCCGTTCGAGGTCCCCCGCCACGCTGCGCTGGAGATCGCCCGCCGTCACCGCCGAGCGCGCGCCCACCCGCCGCCCGGCCAGGACGCGCTCGCCGCTCTCGTCGCGGACGTCGAGGTGGCGCCGCGCGTCGCGGTCGGCATGGGCGGTGCGGAAGGCGTCCATGAGCGGGATACGGACGCGCTTCACGTCGGCGCGGACGGCCATGCTGTCCCTCCTGCGCCCGGCGCGGCGCCCGCGCGGACGGTCCCGAGACGGCCGGCGCGCAGGACGGCGCGCGCCGGCCGCGATGCCCTGAGACGCGCTCAGCCGGCGATGTTCTTGGAGATGTGCCACTTGTGCTCGACTTCGGCGCCCTTCGAGCCGGTCGCGGTCTGCACCGCGTACTTCATGTGATAGGTGCCGAAGTTCAGGGTGACGTTCTCGGTCAGCCGGTCCTCGCTGCCGGAGCCGCCCATCGAGACGTGCGTGACGATGATGTCCTCGAACTCGATGGTCAGGTATTCGAGCGGCTTCTCGCCGGCCTTGCGCAGGATGAGCGTGCCCTTCTTGATGTGCTTGCCATTGGCGCAGTGCTGGAACAGCGTCGGGCTCGACTTGTCGAGATACTTGGTGATGCTCAGGTCCTGGATGCTGACCTTTCCGGCGCCGGAGCCCGAGCCGCCATGCGTGGTGCCGGACTGGCTCGCCCCCCAGGACCAGGAGAGCACGTCGATCTCGTCCTTGTACTTGTGATCCTGCGCCTCGCCCTTGATCCCATCGAGCTTCAGAAAGATGTCGAGTGCCATGATGCTTCCCCTGACGTGTCGTTGAACGTGCGGACGGAACGGCTCGCGGCCGGACGCGACCGGAGAGGCCCTCGGCCGGGGGCCGCGGGTGGAAGGGACGTGATCGGCGCGCCGGCTACTGCTTGGGGGCCGGCAGGCGCGAGACGAGGCTCATGCCGATATCCATGCCCTCGAGCTGATAGTGCGGGCGCAGATAGAACTTCGCCGAGTAGTATCCGGGGTTCTCTTCGTTCTCGAAGATGTCGACCCGGGCCGCCGCGAGAGGCTTGCGTGCCTTCGTCTGCTCGCTCGAGTTGATCGGATCGCCGTCGACGTACTCGTTGATCCACTCCTGGAGCCAGCGCGTGAGCTGGTCCTTCTCCTTGGTGGCTCCGATCTTGTCGCGCACCATGCATTTCAGGTAATGCGCGAAGCGGGATACGGCGAACATGTAGGGAAGACGCGCCGAGAGATTGTCGGAGGCGGTCGCCTCGACGCCCTTCTCCCCGTAGAACTGCTTCGGCTTGTAGACCGACTGCGCGCCGATGAAGGCGGCCTTGTCGGTGTTCTTGCGGTGGATAATCGGGATCAGCCCCGACTTGGCCAGCTCCGCCTCGCGCCGGTCGCTGATCGCGATCTCGGTCGGGCACTTGAGGTCGACGCCGCCGTCGTCGGTGGGGAAGGTGTGGCTCGGCAGGTTGACCACCTCGCCGCCCGACTGGACACCGCGGATGCGCACAGTCCAGCCGCAATCCTTGTAGGCGCGGTTGATGTTGACCGCCATGGCGTAAGCCGCGTTCATCCAGGCGTACTGGTCGCCGGTGTGGCCGTCCGTTTCCTCCTCGAAGGCGAACTCCTCCACCGGCTCGGTCTTGGCGCCGTAGGGGAGCCGGGCGAGGACGCGCGGCATGCAGAGGCCGACGTAGCGGGAGTCGGCCGCGTCGCGCAGGCCCTTCCACTGCACGTAGTCGGGCGTGTCGAAGATCTTCGAGAGGTCGCGCGGGTTGGCGAGCTCGGTGAAGCTGTCCATGCCGAGGAGCGTCGGATCGGCCGCCGCGAAGAAGGGAGCGTGCGCGGCGCTCGCGACCTTCGAGAGTTCGCGCAGCAGCTGCACGTCCTGCGAGAGGTGGCTGAAGTAGTAGTCGGCGATCAGGCAGCCGTAGGGCTCGCCGCCGAGCTGGCCGAACTCGGCCTCGTAGACCTTCTTGAAGAGGGGGCTCTGGTCCCAGCGGGCGCCGGGGAAGAGGCGGAGGTTCTTGTGAATCTCCTCCTTGGAGACGTTCATGACCTTGATCTTCAGGGTCGTGTCCGTCTCCGAATTGAAGACGAGGTAGTTCAGACCCCGCCAGGCGCTCTCGATCTTCTGGAACTCGGGCGCGTGAAGGATCGCGTTGACCTGCGCGGTCAGCTTCTGGTCGATGCGGGCGATCATCTCCTCGATCGTGTCGAGGACGTCGTCCTTGATCAGGCTGGAGTCGGAGAGCGCCTCGCGGATCAGGGTCCCGACGGCGTTCTCGACCTCGGTCGCCGCCCGCTCGGTGCGGGGCTTGAAGCTCTGGCGCAGGAGGTCTGCGAACTCGCCGGCCTCCTGCGTCTCGGTGCCGGCGGCGGGGTGGGTGGCAAGCTGTGTGGAATCGGCAGCCATCGGGACGACTCGCGAACGGAAACGGAGCGGGAGGCCGGCGGGAGCCGGGCGAAGGTGTCGCGGAGGGTCAGGCGGAGGGCGACGTCTCCGCCTCCCCGGCCGGCGTGGCGAGGCGCTCCTTCAGCGCCTCCATCAGCGCCGGGTCCTTGAGGAGCGCCTTGATCTGGTCGCTCGCGGCGGCCTTGCCGTCCATGTAGCGCAGGAGGTTGGCGAGCTGCTCGCGCGCCTCCAGCAGCTTGGCCAGCGGCGGCACCTGCCGCGCCACGGCGGCGGGGCCGAAATCGTCGATCTTCTTGAAGTGCAGCTCGACCGAGAGCTTCGAATCGCTGTCGGAGAGCTTGTCCTGCACGTTGAAGCGCACGCCCGGATCGATCGCGGCCATGCGCTGATCGAAGTTGTCCATGTCGATGTCGACGAACTTGCGCTCGGCCATGTCCGGCTTCTCGACGGAGGAGGCGTTCCCGGACAGGTCCGACATCACCCCCATCACGAAGGGCAGCTCGACCTTGCGCTCGGCGTCGTAGGGATCCTCGTAGGTGATGTGCACCCGAGGCGGCCGGTTGCGCTTGATGAACTTATGGCTCGAATCGGACATGGCGCGTCCTTCCAAGGCTGCCGCCCCCACGGGGCAGGATTGGACCGACCAAAGATACCGTGCGGCCGATTCTGCTTCGGGCGCCGCTCTTTTTCAGACCAAAAGCAGTCCAGCAGATTTCTGATGCCGACGCAAGCGGTCCCGCTTGCGTCTCGGGCTGCCGCGAGGGGGCGCCGATGTGTCCGCTCCGGGGAATGCCTGTGGGCGGAGACCGGCCCCGATGCGGGACGAGGCCGCCCGGTGCGGGCCGGGCTCACTCGGTGGCCGTCTCCGGCAGCACGTCCCGCAGGATCGCCAGGAAATCGCGGTCCGCGATGCCGACCGCCTTGTCGAGCAGCAGGGGAATCGGGCTCGACGGCTCGTGGCGGCGGAAGAAGGCCGCCACCTCCCGCAGCAGCCCCGTCGCCTCCCCTCGGCTCGACGCCTTGAAGGCCGCGGCCGGCGCCGCGTCGGGCGTCTCGGCCTGCTCCTCGCCCCAGCCGTCCTCGGCGCCGGCTTCTTCCGGCACGGCCGCGAGCTGATCGAAGGTCAGGCGCAGGCCCCGGTTGCTGCCCACCGACAGGACCGCCTCGCCGGCCCTGTCCGGCACCAGGATCCGCATCACCTCGACGAAGGACTTGCCGATCAGCATCTGCGCCTGGCGCGTCAGCACCTCGGCCGGGCTCGACGGCTCCTGTCGGCGCAGGTACTCCGCCGCCGCGGCCAGCGCCGCGGAGGCGTCGGCGAGGCGCTCGATGCCGCCGGGGGTCCGCGCGGGCGTCGCCCGGCCCTCCGGCCGCGCCGGCTCGTCCGCCGGCACCTGCTCGGTATCGTCCGTCGCCGCGGCCGCGGCGCGGTCGAGAAGCGCCTGCATGCGTCCGACGAGGAGGCTCAGGCGCTCGAAGCCGACGGCGCTGGCATAGCCCCCGTGCTCGACGGTCGCCGCCGTGATCCGCGCCAGCGCGGCGGCCGCAGCGGCCAGGGTGTCGTGCTGCCCGCGCAGGAGCTCCGGGTCCGCCTCGTCGAGCGCACGGCCGATCGCCTCCCGGTCCGGGGCGGGCTCGTCCTCCCGGGCGGGGACCTCGCCGTCGGCGGTCATCACGCTGCGGAAGCTGATCGGTCCGTGGCGGCGGCTCTGGGCGAGCGGGACGTGCTGGAGCGGCAGGATCACCGTCGGCACGTCGTCGATCGTCTGGAGGACCGCACCGCGCAGCTCGTAGCCGCCGCCCTCGCCGCGGGGATGCACCGCCTCCCACTGACCTTCGAGCAGCCCGGCGATGGCCGAGAGCGCCGCCGCGAACCCCGGAAGGTCTCGGTCGAGCATCGTCAGGCGCGCGAGCAGCGTCAGGACCCGGAGGTCGCGGCTGCGGTCGAGGAGGGCGAGGAGCGCCGCCTCCTCCCGGCGGAAGTCGATGCTCGCCCGGTCGAAGGGCTGCGGCCGGCCCTCGTCGTCGCGGGTGAAGAAGCTCGCCGGCAGCAGGCTCTCGACATGCGAGACCCGGTTGAGGAAATCGATGTCGCCGGCCGCGTCGAGGTCCTCCCCGCAGGGCGCGTCGTCGGAGAGCGGCGCGACGAGGCGCGCGGGATCGAGATCGAGGGCCATGGAGCGCCGGGGCCGCTACGGGGCCCGCAGCCGGGTCTCGACCCGCCGGTTCTCGCTCGCCATCGGATCGGGCACCAGCGGCTTCTGCTTGCCGTAGCCCATCGCCTCGAGGCGGGCGCCGGGCACACCGCTATGGGTGAGGTAGTCGACCACCGCCCCGGCGCGGCGCATGGAGAGGTCGAGGTTGAACGAATCGCTGCCGGCGCCGTCGGTGTGGCCCTCGACGAGGAAGCGGGCGCCCGCCAGCGCCGGGTCCCGCAGGGCGCGGGCGAACTCGTCGAGATTGGTCCGCGCCGCCGGGGTGAGCCGGGCGGAGTTGTAGTCGAAGTTCACCCGCAGATCGAAGCCGTCGACAGTCCTGGCCGGTTCTGGTACGTCTTTGGCGCATTCGGTCTCGGTTCCGATGCAGAGCGCCCGCGGGCGGCCCAGGCTCTTCGGAGGCGCGGCGCCGGGGGTGAAGTGGGCCACGATGTCCGCCGCTCTGTAGGCCGGGTCCGCCAGGGCGGCGCCGGCGAGCAGCAACGCGCCGGAGGCCGCACCGAGGATCGCGGGGGTCACGAGCTGTGCGCAGTATCGAATCGCAGATGTCATGGCACGGATCCGATCGATGAGAGCATTTTTGGGATGGTCACCTGACCAATCAGGTGTGATCTAGCGCCAAAAAGTGCCGAAATCCAGCGCGGATCGAACGGTGGACTCGACGGATCTACAAGACTTCTCGCAAGGTAGCCGTGTCGCCGAGCTGGTGACTTCGGCTGGCAAGGACAAGTTCGTTCTTCTTCGCTTCGAGGGTGAGGAAGGCTTGAGCCGGCTGTTCGAATACCGGATCGAGGCCCTGTGCCGGGACCGGAACTTCGATTTCGACGCGCTGCTCGGCAAGAAGGCCCATGTCCGCTTTCGCTCCTACGAGGGCGTCGACCGCTACTTCAGCGGCCTCGTCGTGGACACGGAATGGACCGGCGTGCGGCAGGCCGCCAACGCCTACCGGCTGACGCTGCGCCCCTGGCTCTGGCTGCTCGGCCGCCGCTCCGACTGCCGGATCTTCAAGGACAAGAACGTCCTCGACATCATCGAGGACGTGTTCCGCAAGGCCGGCTTCTCCGACTACGAGATCCGGGCGGCGCGGGGCGAGTACGACAAGATCGAGTACTGCGTGCAGTACCGCGAGACCGATCTCGGCTTCGTCTCCCGGCTGATGGAAGAGTGGGGGGTCTACACCTTCTTCGAGCATAGCGAGGGCGGGCACAAGCTCGTGCTGGCCGATTCGCGCTCCTGCCACCGGCCGGTCAAGGCGGGCGGCGGCGCGATCCCCTTCATCGCGCTCGGCGGCCAGGACCGGCGCGAGCGCGAGCACGTCTCGACCTGGCGCTCGGAGCGCCGCTTCCGCAGCGGACGGTTCACGAGCCTCGACTACGACTACATGAAGCCGACGGCCGACCTGAAGGCCGACGCGCAGGGCGCCGAGCGCTACGAGAAGGCCTCCCTGGAGCGCTACGACTATCCCGGCCGCTACACGGAGAACGACCTCGGCCGCAAGCGGGTGAAGGTGCGCCTCGAGGCCGAGCAGGCCCTCGACCACCGCCGCTCCGCCTCCGGGGACGCCGCGAGCCTCTATCCCGGCGGCCTCGTCACCATGCGCCAGCACCCGACCGACGACGGCCAGTACCTCGTCGTCTCCGCCCGCCACACCATCCAGGCGGAGGCCTATCGCAGCGGCGAGGCGGCCGAGGGCGAGCTCTACAGCGGCGTCTACGAGATTCAGCCCGTCGACCGGCCGTTCCGGGCGCCGCCCGTCACGCCCCGGCCCCTGGTGCAGGGCCCGCAGACGGCCGTGGTCACCACGCGCAAGGGCCGGGAGAGCGAGGAGATCGACGTCGACGAGGAGGGGCGGATCTTCGTCCAGTTCCACTGGAACCGCGACCGGGACAAGATCTCCCGCCCCGTGCGCGTCGCGCAGATGTGGTCCGGCAAGTCCTGGGGGTTCCAGGTCATCCCGCGGGTCGGCCAGGAGGTCGTCGTGCAGTTCCTGGAGGGCGACCCGGACCAGCCGCTGGTCGTCGGGACCGTCTACAACAAGGATTACCCCTATCCCTACAAGCTGCCCGACGAGAAGACCGTCTCGGGCATGAAGTCCGATTCGACCAAGGGCCACGGCGGCTTCAACCAGCTCACCTTCGACGACAAGAAATCCTCCGAGAAGGTGGTGTTCCGGGCCGAGAAGGACCTCGAATCGGTGGTGCGCAATTCGGAGACCCGCGAGGTCGGCGTCGCCTTCGACACGCCCTCCGGCAAGCCGTCGCGCTCGACGACCCTCAAGAACGGCGACGAGAAGCTCAAGGTCGAGAGCGGCAACTGGAAGGCCGAGGTCGCCCAGGAGGTGCACATCAAGGCCGGCACGCGGCTCGTCCTCGAGGTCGGCGCAAGCAAGATCACCATGGACCCGGCCTCGATCACCATCGAGGCGGGCAAGATCACGCTGCAGGGCACGGCGCTGATCGAGGAGAAGGCGCCTCTCATCACCCTCAACTGACGGCGCCCTCCGTGACCGGCTCCCGCTTCAGCAGCACCCGCGACCTCTTCGCCGCCTTCCCCGACGCGGAGCGCGACATCAGCGCCGCGCCTTCCGACGAGCCGCCGCTCGCCTTCCTCGACCGGCTGCGGCGGGGGGAGACCCCGGAGGACGCGGTGAGCCTGCTCGCCTACGCGCTCGGCCGCCGGGAGGCGGTGTGGTGGGCGATCCAGAGTGTGCGCCTCCTCTGCGGGATCGCGGCGGGGCAGGAGGATGCGCCGCTCCAGGCCGCCGAGGCCTGGGTGCGCGATCCCGACGATCTCCTGCGCCGGAACGCGCTCCGGCTCGGCATGGGGGGCAACCAGCGCCTCGCGACGCCCTGGGTGGCGCTCGCCGCCGGCTGGTCCGGCGGCAATGTCGGCCCGAGCCACGCCGTCGTGCCGGCGAGCCCCGAGATGACGCCGAAGGCGGTGCGCACCGCGATCCTGGTGGCGCTCGCCACCGTAACCGCCCGCGACCGCGCGAGCCGGCTCCAGGCCTGCATCGACCTCGGGGTGCCCCTGATGCAGCTTAAGCGAGGGGTATCGTGAGCGTGCGCCGGCGGAGGAACTCCCACCGGGGAAGGGCTTGACGATGACGCTCGTCCTGACGATCGAGAATCTCGACCGGCTGCCGGATGGCGGTCCGCTCAGCGTCAGCCTGTCGGGTCGGCGCGGCATCGACATCGGACGCGACCAGTATCTCGATTGGACCCTGCCCGACCCCGACCGGGTGATCTCCGGTAAGCACGCCGAGATCCGCCACCGCGACGGCGGCTACTGGTTGCAGGACGTGTCGCGCAACGGCACGTTCCTCAACCGCAGCGGCCAGCGTCTCCAGGAAGCCTGCCGGCTGCGAGAAGGCGACCGCATCGAGATCGGCCGCTACGTGATCCGCGTCGCCATCGAGGGCGAGGCCGAGGCGGCCCCGCCGGCCCCCGCGGCGGAGCGGCCCGCGCCGGGCGACTTCTGGGACGGCCAAGGCGAATCGGCCCCGCCGATCCCGAGCCGCGACCTGAGGCCGCCCGCCGCGCTGAAGCCCGTGCGTCCGGACTTCATCGACTGGGCCGTCGACCTGCCGACCGATCCCGGCCGGCCGGCGGTCGCACCTGCCGGGGGCGCGGCCGGTGACGGCATGGACTGGGCGCGGGCGACCCCCGAGCCACCTCCCCCTCCGCCGCCGCCGATACCCTCTCCCCGCCGCGCCGCCCCGCCCGTCGAGGACGACCCGGCGGGACCCGCCGCCTGGGCGTCTCCGGCGCGGCCGACGCCCGGTCCCGGCGAGGGCGACCCCTGGGGCACCGCCGATCTCCAGATCGCCGCGCCGGCCCCGCCGCGGCCAGCAGTCGAGGACCGTGTCCCGCGGGAGCCGCCGCAGCCGCGAATGCCGGACCCTGCACCGCCCGTTCCGCGCCCGGCCGGCATCGGCGGAGATGCCTTCGTCAGGCGGTTCGCGGCCGGGCTCGGGGTCTCGCCGGAGGTTCTGTCCTGGCAGGACCCGGAGGCGCTGGCCGAGGAGGCCGGCGCCCTGCTCCGCCTCTCCGCGGAGAGCCTCAAGCAGCTGCTCGCCGCCCGCGCCGAATCGAAGCGCACGGCCAAGGCGTCGAGCCAGACCACGATCCAGGCGCTCGACAACAACCCCCTCAAGTTCGCGCCGACCGTGGACGATGCGCTCCGCATCATGCTCGGGCCCCCGTCGAGCGGCTACCTGGAGGCGCGCCGGGCCATGGAGACCGGGTTTCGCGACCTGAAGGCGCATCAGGTCAAGACCTACGCCGCCATGCAGAACGCCGCGCGGCTGCTTCTCGACCAGCTGAGCCCCGAGGGTGTCGAGGCCTCCGACGAGGGCGACCGGGGCCTCGGGGGGCTGCTGGGCTCGCGCAAGGCCCGGCTCTGGGACCTCTACGCCACCCGCTGGGACGCGCTGGCCTCCCCCCACGACGACGGCATGGTCGACGCCTTCATGGTCTTCTTCGCCGACTGCTACGACCGCAACCGCTAGGCCCTCGCGCCGGCATTGGACAGACCAAAAAAAGCCGCTATGCATCGACCCTGGCCGGGCGACGGCCGGCATCGGGGCGGCCCCGCGGGACTTCTTCCGTCCCGGGGCCGGGAGAGCGGGCGGCGATGTCGTGGAAGAGCAAGGTGGTCTGGTCCGAGGGCCTGTTCCTGCGGCCGCACCACCTCCAGCAGAGCGACCGCTACGTCGAGGGTCTGGTCGAGAGCCGCACCCGCCACGTCACGCCCTATCCGTGGGGATTCTCGGCCGTCGAGATCGACCGGGACCTCGCCCAGCAGAGCCGGTTCGGGCTGCGTCGCGCCGTCGGCGTGATGCCCGACGGGACGCCCTTCGACATCCCCGCCGAATCGCCCCCGCCCCCGCCGATCGACGTGCCCGAGGGGGCCGGGCGGCAGGTGCTGTGGCTGACCCTGCCGCTCGGCTCGCCGAACACCCGCGAGATCGAGCCGGAGGGCACCGAGGGCGCGAGCCGCTTCGTGCCCGCGAACGTGCGCCTCATCGACACCGCCTCGGCGCTGCGGGTCGAGGAGGAGATCGAGGTCGCCCAGCCCCGCCTCGCCTACGCGCTGCGCAAGACCGCCAAGCCCGGCTACGTCGCCCTGCCGATCGCCCGGGTCGTCGAGGTCCGCGACCGGGCCATCGTCTTCGACGAGACCTTCGCGCCGCCGGTGCTGACCTGCGCGAGCCACCCCGTCGTCCACGGCTGGATCGAGCGGGTCATCGGCTGGATCGAGAACAAGCTTGAGGAGCTCGCCCGCTACGCCGCCGACCCGACCGCCGGCGGCGGCCTCCAGAGCGCCGACTACTTCATCCTGCAACTGCTCAACCGGCACATCCCGGTGCTGCGCCACTTCGAGCAGTCCCGCTACGTCCATCCGGAGCGGCTCTACGAGGAGTTCCTGCGCATCGCGGGCGAGCTCGCCACCTTCACGACGAGCGAGCGACGGGCGCGGACCTATCCAGCGTACGACCACGACGACCTGGAGACCACCTTCGCCCCGGTGGTGCGCGACATCCAGGACTTCCTCTCCGCGCAGCTCGGCCGCCGCGCGATCCGGCTGGAGATCATCGAGCGGGCGCCGAACGCCTTCGTCTCCACGATCCGCGACCGCAACCTGTTCCGCAACGCGAGCCTCGTCCTCGAGGTCGCCGTGCGCCGGCCGCTCACCGAGATCCAGAGCCAGTTCCCGCACCTGTTCAAGGTCGGGCCGAACACGAAGATGAACGAGATCGTCCACGCCCACCTGCCCGGCGTGCCCCTCGTCCACCTGCCGACGCCGCCCCCGCAGATCCGGGCGATCACCGACCACGTTTACTTCCTGCTCGACCGGCAGTCGCCGCTCTGGCCGGAGTTCTCGGTCGCCAGCTCCATCGGCATGCACTTCTCCGGCGACTGGCCGGAGCTGGAGCTGGAGCTGTGGGCCGTGCTGGAGGGGCGCCGGTGAGCGCCCGCATCGCCCACGGAGGCGCGCCGTGAACGACCCGTTCGGCCGCGGCGACCGCACCATCATCCTGCCGGACCCCGGCGGCCGGCGGCCGGCGGCCCCCGATCCCCGCCCGTCGGCCCCGGCTCCGCAGCCGGCATCCCGGCCGCAGGCGCCTCCTTCCTGGCCGACGGCGCCCGCGGCGACGCCCGCCTCCGGCGCGGCCGACCCGGACGACTGGGCGCTCTCGGACACCGCCGCCCGCAACCGCGCCCCTCCCCCCGCCGCGGAGCCCAACGAGCGCCGCCGGGCGCTGGTGCTGAAGCGGGACGTGGTGAGCGCGCCCAACGCCAACCCATTCCTGCGGGCGGCGGCCCCGCTGCTGCTGCTGCTCGGCCGCCTGCGGGTGCAGCTCTCGACCGCCTCCTTCTCGAACCTCATGGAGCAGGTCGCGGCGAGCATCGACGATTTCGAGAAGGACACCCGCGGCTCCGGCGCCTCTCCCGAGCAGGTGCGGGCGGCGAAGTACATCGTCTGCGCCACCGCCGACGACATCGTCCAGAACATCCCCACCGACGAGCGCCACGTCTGGACCCAGTACAGCATGCTGAGCCGCTTCTTCGGCGAGCGCGTCGGCGGGGTGCGCTTCTTCGAGGAGCTGGAGAAGGCGAAGGTCGACCCGAGCGGCAACTACCACCTGCTCGAGCTCATCCACGCCTGCCTCGGCATCGGCTTCCAGGGCATGCACCGCAGCGGCGGCGGCGGCGCGGCCGCGCTCCAGACCATCCAGCGCAACCTCTACGAGCTGCTGCGCCGGACGCGGCCCCTCATCCGCGAGGTCTCGCCCCGCTGGCAGGGCCAGCCCATCGCCGCCGAGGCGTTCCGGGTGCAGATCCCGCTCTGGGCGACGGCGGCCGTCGTGGGCGTGGTGCTGCTCGGCCTGTTCCTGGCCCTGCGCACGATGCTGACCGGCAACGCCGAGGCCGCGGCCACCGATCTCGTCTCCCTGCATCCGACGACGGAGATCGGCCTCCAGCGCCGGGTCTACGCCCCGCCTCCCCCGCCGCCGCCCCCTCCCCCGCCGGAGAGCCAGGCCGCCCGCTACCAGGACATCCTGAAGGCCGAGATCGCGGACGGCTCGATCGCCGTCGTCGAGAACGGCAACCAGATCGTGCTGCGCATCGCCGCGGCGCTGTTCCCGCCCGCCGACGCGCGGGTGAAGCCCGCCTTCGCCGGCCTGCTGCAACGCCTCGCCGGGCTCCTCGACAAGGGCGCCGGGCCGATCCGCATCGTCGGGCACACCGACATCTTCCCGATCAAGACGGTGCGCTTCCCCTCGAACTTCGAGCTCTCGCAGGCCCGCGCGCAGGCCGTCGCCGAGATCGTCAAGGGCGGCCTCGCCAAGCCCGACCGGATCGAGACCGAGGGCAAGGGCGCCGACGTGCCGATCGCCTCGAACGCGACGCCGGAAGGCCGGGCGCGCAACCGGCGCGTCGACATCGTCGTGCCCCGCGCGCGCTAGGGAGGGAGCGGATGAGAGCCTTGCGGGAGGGGCGGCGATGACGCTTCGGGCTTGGGCACGCCTCGCGGCGCTCGTCCTCGGCGCGCTGGCGCTCGCGGCGCTCGTCTGGTGGGCCGGCCCGCTCGTCGCGGTGGCGGATGTGCGTCCGCTCGATCCGGTCTGGGTCCGGGCCCCGCTCTGCGCGCTGATCCTCCTCGGGGTCGGGGGCTTCATCGGCTGGGAGGCCTGGCGCCGGCGCAAGGCGATGCGGGCGCTCCAGGCCGAGCTGGCCGGCGGTGACGCCGAGCCGGCGGGCGACGGCGACGTTCTCAAGGAGCGCATGGCCGACGCGCTGGCGACGCTGGCGAAGTCCCGCGGCGGCAAGGGCAACCACCTCTACGACCTGCCCTGGTACGTGATCATCGGCCCGCCGGGTGCCGGCAAGACCACGGCGCTGGTGCGCTCGGGCCTGAAGTTTCCGCTCGCCAAGGGCAAGACCCCCGAGGCCGTGGCCGGCCTCGGGGGCACCCGCTACTGCGACTGGTGGTTCACCGAGGAGGCCGTGCTCATCGACACGGCCGGCCGCTACACGACGCAGGATTCCGATCCCAAGGGCGACCGGGCGAGCTGGCTCGCCTTCCTCGACCTCCTCCACCGGTCGCGGCCGAAGCAGCCGATCAACGGCGTGCTCATCGCCATCAGCCTGGAGGACCTGCTCACCGGCGACGAGGCCGCGATCGAGGCCCACGCGAGCGCGATCCGCAAGCGGCTCCTCGAGCTGCACGAGCACCTGAAGGTCGACTTCCCCGTCTACGCGGTCTTCACGAAGGCCGACCTCGTCGCCGGCTTCACCGAGTTCTTCGGGCAACTCTCCGAGGCCGACCGCCAGATGGTCTGGGGCCACACCTTCCAGACCACCGACAAGACCCGCAACATGATCGGCGAGGTCGCGCCCGAGTTCGACGCCCTCGTCGAGCGCCTCAACGAGTGGATGCCCGACCGCCTGCAGGACGAGGTCGCCCCGACCTCGCGGGTGGTGCTGTTCGGCTTTCCGAGCCAGGTGGCCGCAGCCCGCGCCAAGGTCGTCGACTTCCTCGGCCGGGTGTTCGAGCCGAGCCGCTTCCACGTCAACGCGACCCTCCGGGGCTTCTACTTCACCTCCGGCACCCAGGAGGGCACGCCGATCGACCAGCTCATCGGCGCCCTCTCCCGCAGCTTCGGCTCGGAGGATGTCGGTGCCGCCGCCTACTCGGGGCGGGGCCGGAGCTACTTCCTCACCGATCTCCTTCGGAAGGTCGTCATCGGCGAGGCGGGCTGGGTCTCCACCAACCGCGCAGCCATCCGCCGCACGAACCTCCTGCGGCTCGGGGCCTATGCGGGCCTGGCGCTGGCCTCGGCCGTGCTCGTCGGCCTCTGGTGGACGAGCTTCCTGCGCAACGGGCAGCTCGTGGCGCTCACGAACGCGCTGACGGGCAAGTACCGCGCCGACGCCGCCGAGACCCTGCGCGAGCCTGTGATCGCCGACCGCAACTTCTCCAAGGTGCTGCCGCTCCTCAACTCGCTCCGCTACCTGCCCACCGGCTACGCCACCCGCGACGAGGGCGAGCCGGTGCTCGCGACCTTCGGCCTGAGCCAGCGTCCCCGCCTGCGCTCGGCCGCCGAGACGAGCTACCGGGCCGGGCTCGAGCGCCTGTTCCGGCCGCGGCTGATCTTCCGCCTCGAGGAGCAGCTGGAGGCGAACCGCGCCAATCCGGGCTTCGTCTACGAGGCGCTCAAGGTCTACCTGATGCTCGGCGGCCGGGCCGAGGTCCCCCTCGACCGGGACCTCGTGGTCGGCTGGTTCCGGCGGGACTGGGCGGAGAACCTCTACCCCGGCGCTGGCTTCGCCCGCGGGCGCCAGCTTCTGGAGGACCACCTCCTCGCGACCCTCGACCTCGACGACGGCAGCGCACCCCTCGTCACCCTGAACCAGGCGCTCATCGAGGACGGGCAGCGCACGCTCGCCCGGCTCAGCATCGCCGAGCGCACCTACGAGCTTCTGAAGTCCGAGGCCCGCGGCGCGACCGCGCGCGACTGGACCGTGCAGCGGGCCGGCGGCGCCGATGCAGGCCTCGTCTTCGAGGTCGCGGGCGGCGGCGACCTCGACGCGGTGCGCGTGCCCTTCTTCTTCACCTATGACGGGTTCTTCGAGGCCTTCATCGACCGCTTCGGCGAGGCGGCCGACATCGCCGAGCGCGACCGCTGGGTGCTGGGGCCGGCTGGCGAGCAGCAGGCCTACCGGAGCCAGTACGGCTCGCTCTTCCCCGACCTCCTGCGGATCCATGCCCGCGAGTTCCAGCAGGCCTGGTCGCAGGCGCTCAAGCGGCTCAAGGTCCGCCCCCTCACCGCCGACAAGCCGCGCTACCTCGCCCTCCAGGCGATCGCTGCGCCGACCTCGCCCCTCAAGCTCGTGATCGAGTCGATCGGCGAGGAGACGCGGCTCACCCGCGAGCGTCCGGCCAAGCCCGGCGCGCCGGCCGCCGACACCCGGGCGGGGCGGGCGAAGGCGGTGCTTGGCGCCGCGGCCGGCCGCGAGGCGGAGAGCCGCGTCGGCGCCGTCCTGCCCTCCGGTGCCGCCGAGACCGCCGCCGCCCTCGGTCGCCTCGCCGCCGAGGGGCGCCCGGCGGCGACCGCCCCCGGCGAGCGCTTCGCTCAAGGAGCGAACCAGGCGCCCGGCGCCGCCATCGAGGCGGGCTTCCGGCCGTTCCACGTGCTCACGGAGGGCGAGCCCGGCCGCCGCGCGACCGATGTGCTGCTCGCCAACCTCAACGAGATCAAGAACGCGGCGATCGAGGCGACGAACCCCGGGCAGGCTCCCGCCGCGAACAACGCGCTGGTGACGCAGACCGCGGCGCTGCGCTCGCTGGCGGCGCGCTTCCCCCAGCCCTTCGAGGCGATGATCCGCCAGATCGCCGGCGAGTTCGAGGGCAGCGCGACGGGCGCCGCGCTGGGCCATCTCGGCAAGGCGCTCGCCGACGAGGTTCTGCGGGAGTGCCAGCAGATCGCCGCCAACCGCTACCCCTTCGCCCGCAACAGCGACCGCGAGGTCCCGCTCGCCGACTTCGCCCGCCTGTTCGCCCCGAACGGCGTCTTCGACCGCTTCTTCGCCCAGAATCTCGCGAGCCGGGCCGACCGCTCGCGTCCGCAATGGGCCTGGCGGATCGACGATCAGGTCGCCCGCGGGCTCTCGGCGGCGACGCTCCGGGAGTTCCAGCGGGCGGCCGAGATCCGGGACGCCTTCTTCTCGACCGGGGGCTCGATGCCGGCGGTCGCCTTCTCGGTCACGCCGCTCTCGATGACGGGGGATGCCGGCCGCGCCACCCTCGACATCAACGGCACGGCGGTCGTCGCGCAGGGCGGCGTCGGCGCCCCCGTCACCGTGCAGTGGCCGGGTCCGGCGAGCCCGGCGCGCACCGCCCTCCAGATCGAGGGTACGCCGAGCTTCTTCGGCACCTCGGGCGGCGGGACCGCCGCCGTCGAGAAGCTCGGCACCTGGTCGCTGTTCCGGCTCCTCGACGGCGGCTCGGTCCTCAAGCAGGGCGACGCTGTGGTGGCCACCCTCACCGCCGGGTCGCGCCAGCTCGCGCTGCGCTTCACCACCAGCACCGTTCAGAACCCCCTGGTGCTGCCGGCGCTGCGGGAGTTCCGCTGCCCGACGGGGATCTAGGATGCCCTGCGGCCTCTACGGCAAGCTGCCGGCCAAGCGCGACTTCATCGCCCTTTCCGTGCCCGGCGCCTTCCTGCGGGTCTTCGAGCCCTGGCTCCAGGCGGGTCTGGCGGCGAGCCGCCTCGCGCTCCGCGAGGCTTGGCAGCCCGCCTATCTCCGTGCGCCGATCTGGCGCTTCTGGCTCGGCACGGAGGTGGCCGGCGCCGGCTCGCTCGGGGCGATCATGCCCTCCGTCGACGGGATCGGCCGCTACTTCCCCCTGACCCTCGTCGGCCAGGCCGGCTCCGGCGGCGTGCCGCGCCCCCCGGAGCTCGACCCCTGCGACGGCTGGTTCGAGGGGGCGGAGAGCCTGCTCCTGTCCGTCCTGACCGACGAGACCGGCTTCGAGGCGGTGGCGGCCGCGCTGGCGGCCTGCCCGGACCCGCCGGCGCCTCCCGAGCCCCTATCGGGAGGAGGCGTCGTCCGGCTGCGCGGCGGAGCGCTCGTCGCTCCGGCGGCCGCGGGTCTCGGCGAGGCGCTCGGGGCCTTGAGGACGCCCGGCGCCGCGCGCCTGCATGCCGGTATGACCTACTGGTGGACGCCCGGCGGCGAGGGCTTCGCGCCGCGGGTCGCATCCTGCCGCGGGATGCCGGACCCGGCCTTCGTCACCGGCATGCTGACGGGGGATTTCGATGACCTCGCCGCATGATCCCGGGGCGGTACCCGGGCCTGCCGCCTGGGCCTCGCCGGAGGCGCCGCTGCGGGTCGAGGCCGGCTCCGTCACGCATCCGGGCATGGTCCGGGCCGAGAACGAGGACCGCTGCCTCGCCGCGCCCGATCTCGGGGTCTTCGCCGTCGCCGACGGCATGGGCGGCCACGCGGACGGGGCGCTCGCCAGCGCCACCGTCGTCGAGGCGCTGGCCTCGATCGGCGCGGCCGTCTCCGCCGCCGACCTGATGGCGCGCCTGGAGGACCGCATCCTGCGGGCCAACGCCACCCTGTGGGCGTCGGGCCAGGCCCGCGGCGGGATCGTCGGCTCGACGGTGGCGGTGCTGCTGATCTACGGCCGCGACTTCGCCTGCGTCTGGTCGGGCGACAGCCGCATCTACCGCATCCGCGGCGGCGCCATCGAGCAGCTCACCCGCGACCACACCGAGGGCCGCGACCTGTTCGAGCGCGGCCTGCTCAGCGCGAGCGAGATGGCGGCCTGGCCGCGCCGGCACGTCATCACCCGCGCGGTGGGCGTGCGCGAGCGGCCCGAGGTCGACCTGGAGCAGGGCACGCTGGAGCCCGGCGACGTGTTCGTGATCTGCTCGGACGGGCTCACCGGTCCGCTCTCCGACCGCGACATCCTGCTCTCCGCCGGCACGTCCGCCCCGCAATGGG
Source organism: Methylobacterium jeotgali (assembly GCF_022179345.1). Taxonomy (GTDB): domain Bacteria; phylum Pseudomonadota; class Alphaproteobacteria; order Rhizobiales; family Beijerinckiaceae; genus Methylobacterium; species Methylobacterium jeotgali. The sequence goes on from NZ_BPQR01000043.1 coordinate 79,522, forward strand.
CCTGCGACGCCCTCCTCGCCCTCGCCCTCGACCGGGGCGCGCCGGACAATGTCAGCGCCGTCATCGTCCGCTTCGGGGCGCCCTCGCCCGGCCGCCGCTCGGCCGCATCCGCGCCGGGAGAGACCGTGGCGATGCTCGGCGCGCGCGGCGACGGGAGGCCGTCATGAGCGAGCGCACCGTGGTCGAGCCGCGCCCGCCCGCGCGGGCCGGGCCGGGAACGCGGCTCAACGACCTCTACGAGATCGACGCCCTGCTGGCGGCCGGCGGCATGGGCGAGGTCTTCCGCGGCCACGCCATCGAGACCGGCGACGCGGTCGCGATCAAGACCATCCGCCCGGACTTCGCCGGCAACGCCCAGGCGCTCGCCCTCTTCCGCAAGGAGGCGGCGGCGCTGCGCGACGTCCACCACGGCGCGGTGGTGCGCTACTACGTGTTCTCGATCGACCGCCGGCTCGACCTCCCCTACCTCGCCATGGAGTTCGTCACCGGCGAATCCCTGGCCGAGCGCCTGCGGAGCGGCCCCCTCTCCTTCGAGGAGGTCGAGATCCTGCGCCGGCGCCTCGCCGGCGGCCTCCAGGCGGCCCACGAGGCCGGGATCGTCCACCGGGACATCTCGCCCGACAACGTGATCCTGCCCGGGGGCGACCCGGCGCGGGCCAAGATCATCGATTTCGGCATCGCCCGCTCGGCCACCGGCCAGACGGTGATCGGCGACGGCTTCGCCGGTAAGTACGACTACGTCTCCCCCGAGCAGCTCGGTCTCCAGGGGGGCGACGTCACCGCCCGCTCCGACATCTACAGCCTTGGCCTGGTCCTCGCCGAGGCGAGCCGGGGCCGGCGGGTCGACATGGGGGGCAGCCCCGCGGAGTTCGTCGCCCGCCGCTCGGCGCTGCCCGACCTCGCCGGCCTCGACGCGCGCCTGCGCCCCCTGATCGAGGCGATGCTCCAGCCCGACCCGTCCCGGCGCCCCGAGAGCATGGCGGCGGTGGAATCCTGGCGTCCGGTGGCCCGCGACGTGCCGCGGGCGATCCCGCCGGCCCGCAGGGGCCGCGTCGTCGCCCTCGTGCTCGGCACCCTCGCCCTCGCGGCGGCCGTCGTCGCCGCGCTCCTGCTCTCCCGGCCGGAGACGACGGCGCCGCCGCAGGCCGGTGGCCCGGCTCTCTCGGAGCGTCCTGTCCCGGCAGAGGCGCCGAGACTCGATACGGCGCCCGCCGAGCAGGCGGCGCCCGGCGGCCGGACCGCGCCGAGCGGGCCCGCCCTCCCCCCCGCCTCGGAGACCCCCGAAGGCAAGGCCGCCACCGCCCCGTTGCAGACGCCCGGCAGCGAGCCCGGCCCGGATCAGGCGGATGGCGGGCGCGGCCGCAACACCCCGACGGTCTCGGAGTCGCCGAGCCAGGGCGCGGCGGCCCCGGAGAACCGGCCGAAGCCTGCGACCGCGCCCGTCGCTCCCCCGGTCACGCCTCCGACCGCGCCCTCGCCCACGCCGATCGAGCGGGTCGCGGCCTTCATCCGCGATTACCGCGGCGGCCCCTGCTTCTTCCTCAACCCGACGGCGGTGGGGGCCGCGAGCGCCACGGTCGAGGCCTACGGCACCGACCCGGCACCCGCCCGGGCCTTCGACGCCGCCTTCCGCGCCGCCTTCGGCTTCGAAGCTCGTATCCAGCTTCGGCAGATCGAGAGCGGCCAGTGCCCTGTGATCGAGCTTCTCGCCGCGCAGGCGCAGGCGAAGCCGGCCGGCGTCCCGATCCTGCAGATCGACGCGGACAGGATACGCGGCGGGGACGAGCTGAAGGGCCGCGTCGAGTGGGGCGATCCTCGCAGCCTGAGGCTGTGGCTGGTCGAGGGCGACGGCACCCTGCACGACCTCACCGGATCCCTGAAGCGGGGAGAGGGCCGGGCCGGCTTCGCCGTCCGCCTCGAGAGGCCGGCGGGAGACCCGTGGCGGCCGCAGCTTCTCGTCGCGGTGTCGGGTGGAGAGGCCGCCGCCCGGCAGGGCTCGGGGCGCCAGACCGAGGCCCTGTTCCCGGCGCTCGCGCGGCAGGCCGCGAGCCCCGGAGGCGCGGTCGGCGTCGCCGTGCGCTACCTCAAGGTCGGAGGCTGAGCGGTGGCGGGCCGTCCCGAGGCCGAGCTCGACGAGGGCGCCTGTCTCGACCTCGTGATGCGCCTGCGCTTCGCGGACGCACCCTGCAAGGCCTGCGGCGGCCGGGAGGGCTTCCGGCGCGAGAGCCGCAACCGGGCCTTCTCCTGCCGGGCCTGCGGCATGAAGGTGTTCCCCTGCCAGGACACGCCCTTCGCGAGGCCGCGCCCGTCGCTGGCGCAGTGGTTCCTCGCCGTCGATCTCGCCGCCCGCGGCGAGGGCTCCCAGCGCACCCTGCGCCGGCGGCTCGGCGTCGACGGCCGGACCGCGGCGGAGATCGAGGCGGGCCTGCGGCGACTGCGGGCGGCGGCCGATCCCGGCACGCAGGCCGGCTGGTTTCCCGCGATCGCGTCCTTCGTTGCCGCGCACCGGACCGGGGCCGCCGCGCCCGCACCGGAGCCCGCCGCGACCTCTCCGGGGGGCGCCGCGCCGATGGCGGCCGATCCCGGCCGGGAGACGCTCTGGCAGACCCTGCGCTCCCTCGTGGCGCTTCCCCAGGGGCTCGGCCGGGTCGAGCAGCGTCCGCTGCTCGGCATCGCCGCCATCATCCTGTTCATGCTGGCCGGGGCCGGGATCGGCTGGCTCATCGTGCCGCCGGCCTCCGAATCCGACGGCGAGGTCGAGCAGGCCACCGCCATGCTCAGCCTCGGGGAGCGCACCCCCGTCATCCTGGTCTCGCCCGAGGTCGCCGCCCAGCTCTACGACGTCACCGACGTCGACGCCGACCCGGACTCGCCGCTCGCCTCCTCGATCCGGGTCGACCCGAAGCTCGACAAGAGCGGCGCGCCCACGGTCGTGCCCGGCGCGGGGCCGGCGGCCCCGCCCTCGGTGAAGCTCTCCGCCGGGGTCGGCAAGTCCCTCGTCGACGGCGACACCGACGCCGTGCGGGCGAGCGCCCGCAACCGGCCGGAACTCGCGGCCTACTCGGCGCTCGCCACAGAGCTCGAGGCCAAGGGGCCGCGCAACCCGGACGAGCTCCTCATCTTCGGCCCGATCAAGGTCCGCCGCTACCTTGTCGAGAAGATCGTGCGCGCCTCCCGGGCGACGAGCGTCGATCCCGTGCTACTCATGGCGATCGCCGACAAGGAATCGAGCTTCAAGACCGAGGTCCAGGCGCAGACCTCCTCGGCCACCGGCCTCTACCAGTTCATCGAGAAGACCTGGCTCGGCGTCGTGCGCGATTTCGGCCCCCGCTACGGCCTGGAGAAGGAGGCGGCGCTCCTTGCCAGCGGCGAGCCGAGCCGGGCGCAGCGCGTCGCGATCCTGGAGATGCGCCGCGACCCGTATCTCTCCGCGGTGTTCGCCGCGGAGATGCTCAAGCGCGACAGCCTGCGCATCGCCCGGCGGGTCGGCCGCAACCTTACCGGCGGCGAGGTCTACCTCGTGCACTTCCTCGGTCCGGCCGGGGCCGAGCAGATGATCGACGCGGTCTCGCGCCGGCCGGAGACGGTGGCGGCCGAGCTGCTGCCGAAGCCGGCCGCCGCGAACAAGCCGATCTTCTACGGGACCGGCTCGAAGAGCCTGTCGGTGGCCGAGGTGACGGGCAAGTTCGAATCGATGATCTCGCTACGCCTCGACCGCTACCGCAGCGTCAAGGGCGTGAGCGTGCCCGAGCCCGCCGCCTCCGCGCCGCGCTGAGCCCTCAGATCGCCGAGGCGATCGCGCCGAAGCCCATGGCGCGGGCCTGCTCGCGGACCCTCGCCTTCTGGTCCTCCCGGAGCACGTCGAGGAGGGGCCGCGCGGCCGCCTGCATGCGCATCGCCGCGCCGATGCCGAAGGCGTCCTTGGGGTCCTGCCCCGCCCGGATCAGGGCGGCCTGCTGCGCGCCGAGATCGAGGAGCGCCTGCTCCACCGCCGGCCAGTACGGCTCCTGCTCGCGGGTCAGGCGAAGCCCGAGGCGGAAGCGGCGGATCTCGGCGGCCGTCAGCACCCCGTCGGCGCGTCGCTCCGGGCGGGGCGCCGGGCGAAGGGCCGGAGCCGGAGCCGGGATCGGCGCGGCGGCGGGAGGGTGCGTCGCCAGCGGGCCGGGCGCCGCCGGCCCCACACCCGGCGGCAGGGCCGCCACCGCGCGCGGCGGGCGCCGCGGCTCCGGTGCCGCGGCCGGACCGGGCGCGACGGGGTCGGCGGCGCGGGCCGGAGGTGACGCCTCGGCGTCGACCCGCGGCGGCTCCGCGAGCGGCGGAAGGAGCGGTTCGAGGGGAGCGGGGGCGGATTTCGGCGGCTCGTCGAGGCGCTGCGGGGCCGGGGCGGCCTCCATCAGCAGCGTTCCCCGGGCGACCGGCGGCGGCCGCTCCGGCGGCGACACGCTGACGATCGCGAAGGCGCCCACGGCGACCACCGCCGTGAACATCGCGACGCCCCCCGCCGTCGACAGGATCAGCTGCCGGTTCATCTCGGCGACTCCCACGCCCGCTCGGACCGATCCAAAGATAGGACAAAAACGGTCCTGTCGCACAGGTGCTGTCGGGAGAGGCGTGCGGTGGAGCCGGAAGGTCGGCACGCTCGCGGCGACGGCCGCGCGCACGCAGCGCTCAACAGGCGGTCGTGCGAATTCCGGCTTTAATCCCGGACCTGTCACAAATATTTCGCCGGCCCCGTGCTCAGGGAGCCTTCAGGCGGCGCGAAGCCGTTGGGTGACCATCGGAGATCCGGGCATGGCAGGGTCGGCAGCCGGCAGCTACGCGCCAAATCGGGACCATGCCGGGCCCGAACCGCATCACGGCCGCCCTAATCTCGACGGCCATCGCTCGATCCTCACGGCCGTCCTGCTGACCGGCGCCATCGCCGCGGCGCTCGCCTACGTCGCCTACAGCATCTACCTCGACGTCGACGCCACGGGCGTCCACGTCACCACCTACCTGCCCTACATCCTGCTCTTCGTGGCGCTCGTCATCGCCCTCGGCTTCGAGTTCGTGAACGGCTTCCACGACACGGCCAACGCCGTCGCGACCGTGATCTACACGCACTCGCTGCCGGCGAACGTGGCCGTGGTCTGGTCCGGCTTCTTCAACTTCCTCGGCGTGCTGCTCTCCTCGGGCGCGGTCGCCTTCGGCATCGTCAGCCTGCTGCCGGTGGAGCTGATCCTCCAGGTCGGGTCGGGCGCCGGCTTCGCGATGGTGTTCGCGCTGCTCATCGCCGCGATCATCTGGAATCTCGGGACCTGGTACTTCGGCCTGCCGGCCTCGTCCTCGCACACCCTGATCGGCTCGATCATCGGCGTCGGCGTCGCCAACGCGCTCCTGCACGGCCGCTCGGGAACCTCGGGCGTCGACTGGTCGAAGGCCACCGAGATCGGATGGTCGCTCCTGCTCTCGCCGGTCTTCGGCTTCATGGCGGCCGGCGCCCTGCTCCTCGTCCTGCGCTTCCTGGTGCGCAACCCGGCCCTCTACGCCGAGCCGAAGGGCAAGGAGCCGCCGCCGCTGTGGATCCGCGGTCTCCTGATCGCGACCTGCACTGGCGTCTCCTTCGCGCACGGCTCCAACGACGGACAGAAGGGCATGGGCCTGATCATGCTCATCCTGATCGGCACCGTGCCGACCGCCTACGCCCTCAACCGGGCCCTGCCCGACTCCTCGGTGGCGCAGTTCCGGCAGGCCTCGCAGGCCGCGTCCGAGGTGGTGGCCCAGAAGGCCGCCGGCTACAGCGTCATCGGCGATCCGCGCCCGGCGGTGACGGCCTACGTCGCCGCCCGGAAGATCGAGGGCGGCACCTACCCGTCCCTCTCGGTCCTGATCCGGCAGATCGGCGAGCAGGTCGACCGCTACGGCACGCTCGCCAAGGTGCCGGCCGAGGCCGTGGGCAACACCCGCAACGACATGTACCTCGCCTCCGAGGCCATCCGCTTCCTGATGAAGGACAAGGAGAACGAGCTGTCGCCGGCCGAGGTCGGCACGCTCAACGCCTACAAGAAGGGCCTCGACGAGGCGACGCGCTTCATCCCGACCTGGGTCAAGGTCGCGGTGGCGATCGCGCTCGGCCTCGGCACCATGGTGGGCTGGAAGCGCATCGTGATCACGGTCGGCGAGAAGATCGGCAAGACCCACCTCACCTACGCGCAGGGCGCCTCGGCGGAGCTGGTGGCGGCGGGCACCATCGGCGCCGCCGACATGTTCGGTCTGCCGGTCTCGACCACCCACGTGCTCTCGTCCGGCGTCGCGGGCACCATGGCGGCCAACCGCTCGGGTCTCCAGCTCGCGACCCTGCGCAACCTGGCGATGGCCTGGATCCTCACTCTGCCGGTGGCGATGCTGCTGTCGGGAACGCTCTACGTGATCTTCTCGCGCCTGTTCTGAGCCGGGATGAGCACGGCACCGGCCGCTCCGGCCCGTCTTCTCTGCGACGAGCCGGACCTTCCCGGCCTGCTCTGGGCCATGCGCTTCGACGCGGCCGGCCGCGGCCGCCTCGTCGGCGAAGACGAGGTGCTGCCCGAGCCTGGAGGCTTCGGCGAGGGCTTCACCTGGCTGCACTTCAACCTGAACGACGCGCGGCTGGCGACCCTCGTCGCCGAGGGGCGGCTCGGCCCGCGCCACCTGACGGCGGCCTCCTTCGGAAGCGATCCGCATCAGCGCCTGATGGTCGAGGACGGCCATATCGGCGGGGTCGTGGCCGACCTCGTCCACGGGACGGGCGAGAGGGCCGAGCCCGGCGAGGCCGATGCCGGCGGGCGCCTGCACTTCGTGATGGGGCCGCGCCTCCTCGCGAGCGGCCGGCGCCACCCCGTCGCCGGACCAGACCTGGCGCGCGACGCGACGACCGAGGGGCGCTGCATCCTCGCGCCCTTCCAGCTTCTCGAGATCATCGTCGAGCAGGTCGTCGGCGCGATGGCCCGGATGGGCGGCCGGCTCGCCGACGAGCTCGACGAGATCGAGGACCACATCCTCGACGAGCGGGTCCGCGGCGAGCGGCGCCGTCTTGGGCCGATCCGCCGCGATGCGGTCCGCCTCCACCGGCAGCTTCTCGGGTTGCGGGCCGTGTTCCACCGCCTCGAGACGGCGGCCGCCGACGAGCAGGTTCCGGCGGTGGCGGTCGCCGCGGCGGCCCGCATCGCCCAGCGCCTCGACGCCCTCGACCGGGACATGGTGATGCTCGCCGACCGCAGCCGGCTGATGCAGGACGAGCTGGCCTCCTACCTCGCCCAGGCCTCGAACCGCCAGCTCTACACCCTGTCGGTGCTCACCGCCCTGTTCCTGCCGCCGACCCTGGTGACCGGCCTGTTCGGCATGAACACGAAGGGCCTGCCGCTCGCCGACAACGAGAGCGGCTCGTCGGTCGCCATCATGGTCGCGCTCGTCTCGGCGGTCGCGGTCTTCGCGCTGATCCGCGTCCTCGGCATCCGCCCGCCGCGCGACTGAGAGCCTCTCTCAATAGCGCACGATCGCCCGCAGGCTGAAGATCGCGGCGTTGCGGACCCGCGCGCCGTCCGGATCGCGGGGGTTGGCGATGCCGCCGCCGGGCTTGAACACGTACTGGACGCTCGGCTGGAGGGCGACGCCCGGCCCGAGCACGGCTTGGTAGGTCGCCTCGACCACGGCCTCCAGGCTGCGCCGGGGGCGCGGCCCGTCGCCGAGCGCGGCCGCCGCCACGTCCAGCCGGTGGGCGGCCCGCGCGATCCGGGCGTAGCCGACGGCGAGCCCCACGGTGTCGTCCGAGCGGCCGGGCAGCAGCCCGCGATAGGCGATGCCGCCGTCGACGTAGAGATCGAGCAGGTTGCGGTCTCCGGGCGAGCCCGAGGCGCGCAGGAAGACGCTGGCGCCGTCGTTCGGGTCGTCCGGCTCACGGTACACCGTCTGGTCGATGAGCCCGTAGACGCCGGAATCGCCCCGCAGCCGGCGGCCGGTCCCGGAGCTCGCCGGATCGGCGAGGACGCGGCCGCCGGCATCGCGGGCGAGCGCATCGAAGCGCCCGAAATGATACCAGCCGCCGAGCGTCACCGTGCCGGGCTCGCCCGTCGCGCCGGGCGCGATGTTGTAGGCGTAGGAGACCTCGGCGATGGCCAGCCCCGGGTCCGACAGCGGGAAGCGGGTGCCGGTGGGGTTGCGTCGCTGCGCCTCGGGCTCGCGGCCGAAGCGGTCGGGGCCGCCCGGATCGCCGTCGTAGAGCCCGGCCTGGAACGAGAGGTTGGCGTTCGGCACGAACTTCACCCGGATGCCCGGCACCGCGAGCGGGTAGGACGGGCCGCCGCCCCGGATGTTGCTCGCGAGGATCGCCGGCCAGCCGAAGGAGCCGTTGGTGAACAGGATGCCGGTCTGGCTCACCATGTACTCGGTGTCGGTGGCGAGCTGCCCCAGCCGGATCGCCAGCCGCCCGTCGAACAGGCTCTGCTCGACCCACAATTCGTTGAGGCGCGAGGCGCCCAGGGCCTCGATGTCGCTGACCGTCAGGAGGTTGCCGACATAGGAGCGGGACGCGCCACTGCCGTGGATCTGGTAGAAGGTCGTGTGGAGCGAGCCGCCCGTCCAGCCCGCCAGCCTGTCGAGGTCGACGTCGACGTCGATGTCCACCATCCCGAGCGTCGCCGTGCCGCGGCGCAGCCCGCCGCGGGCCGTGTGAAGGGCCTCGGCGAAGTAGATGATGTCGTAGGCGATGCCCCGCGCGCGCAGGTAGGCCCGGTATCCGCCCGGGTCTCCGGCCTCCCCAAGCAGATCCTGGATCGAGGTCGTCACGTCCGCCGAGCGCTGCGCCGAGAACATCGGCTGCGCGACGGAGGTCTGCGGATCGCCGCCGGCGCCCCCGTCGAACCTGATCGCGGGGGGCTCGGCGGCACCCTCGCGGGCCGGTTGCGCCGTGGCGGTGGAGGCCGACAGCAGCAGCAGGGCTGCCAACCCCGGGCACCGCAACCGCCGCGCGCGAAGGCCCCGCGGCGTGGCGCTCGCCCGGCGCCTCATGTCGCCGCCATCCGCGTCGCCTCGCGTCGAGGGCCGCTCAGTAGCGGGACGGGACGTACATCTGCGCCGGAACCGGCCCGCGCACGTAGTCCGCGTGGCGCTCCCGGGGTGGCAGGTGGACCGCCGGATGGGCGACCTCGCCGTAGGGGATCTGCTCCAGGAGGTGGCTGATGCAGTTGAGGCGCGCGCGCTTCTTGTTGACCGCCTCGACGACCCACCAGGGCGCCTCGGGGATGTGGGTGCGGGCCAGCATGTCCTCCTTGGCGCGGGTGTAGTCCTCCCAGCGACGGCGGGACTCCACGTCCATCGGCGACAGCTTCCACTGCTTCAGCGGATCCTCGATCCGCATGCGGAAGCGAAGCTCCTGCTCGACGTCGGTGATCGAGAACCAGTATTTCAGCAGGACGATGCCGGAGCGCACGAGCATGCGCTCGAACTCGGGGACCGAGCGGAAGAACTCCTCCACCTCGGCCTCCGAGCAGAAGCCCATCACGCGCTCGACGCCCGCGCGGTTGTACCAGGAGCGGTCGAACAGCACGATCTCGCCGGCGGCCGGCAGGTGGGCGACGTAGCGCTGGAAGTACCACTGGGTGCGCTCGCGCTCGTTCGGGGCCGGCAGCGCCGCGACGCGGCAGACGCGCGGGTTGAGGCGCTGGGTGATCCGCTTGATGACGCCGCCCTTGCCGGCCGAGTCGCGCCCCTCGAACAGGATCACGACCCGCAGCCTCTGGTCCTGCACCCAGTCCTGAAGCCGCACCAGCTCGTGCTGGAGGCGCAGCAGTTCGCGGAAGTATTCCCGACGGCTCGGACCGTCCGGGTGGTCCTCGCCCGGATGCGGCTCGAGATGCTCCAGGCGCTCGTCCTCGAGCTCGAGCTCCAGCTCCTCGTCGTAGCTGTCGGCGATCTCTCGACGGATCGCCTCGATGTCGATGTCGCGAGGCGTGCGGTCGTCGTGCGTCATGGTCGCTAACCCGGAGGGCGTCAGGCTGAGGAGTGACTAGAAGCAGGCTTCCATGACAAGCCTGAGAAGCGCCGGCCGCCGGCTACTCGGCGTTCCCACCGGCAACGCTTCCGTGAGGCGCCGGCGCGCGGATGCCAGGCGCCGCCGAACGCGCCGCTCGAAGGCGCAGAGGACGCCGATCCGCCATGGAGGTCGCACGCAAGAGGGCGACGCAGTTGCGGTCTCGCTCGGACGGATCGTTCGCAATGCCGTGCGAAAATGGCGCGCCCGAAAGGATTCGAACCTCTGACCCCCAGATTCGTAGTCTGGTGCTCTATCCAGCTGAGCTACGGGCGCGTGCCCGGCGGCGCGTCAGCGCTGCCGTGGAGCGGGGGTCTAGAGGGTCGGTTTGGCCTTTGCAAGCCCCGCCGCGCGTTTTCCGGACCTTGCGGCCGCCCCGTCGTCGCGGCACCGGCTGCGGACGCTCGCAGGGAGCGTCGTGGATGGTCTCCGCCTCGGCGGATCGGGGCCTGCGGACCTCGTCGCGGCGGCTCGCAGAGGCGGGATCGTCGCCGGCTTCCGGCGCCGGATCGGCGCGGCGGCGAAAACGTGGGTGCGCGGCGGGATGCGATTGAATTCAACGTATACGAGAGCGCGCCCCGTCGGTTAACGTCGGTGCCAGAGCGGATTAAAGGTTGAGCGCGGATACGTCCGCGGCGGACGGTGTGATGTGAAGGCGAACGCAATCGACGAGAGGCCGGTCCCGGCCAACGACCCGCTGCTGCTCGACAACCAGCTCTGCTACGCGCTCTACGCCGCGGCCCACCGCATGACCAAGTCGTACCGGCCGCTGCTCGATGGCCTGGGCGTGACCTACCCGCAGTATCTCGTCCTCCTCGTCTTGTGGGAGACGGAGGGGCTCACGGTCTCGGAGATCGGCCGGCGCCTTCGGCTCGACTCCGGCACGCTGACGCCCGTTCTGAAGCGCCTCGAGAGCGCCGGCCTGCTGCTGCGCAGCCGCCGGCAGTCCGACGAGCGCGAGGTCGAGATCAGCCTGACCGACGAGGGGCGGGCCCTGCGGGCCCGGGCGCTCCAGGTGCGGCAGGCGGTGATGTGCCAGCTCGACCTCTCGGAGCCGGAGATCCGCGCCCTGCGCTCGGACCTCAACCGCCTCATCGAGACCCTGAGCGCGGCGGGATGACGGCAGCGTCCCAGGACCGGGAAATCGCGGCGCATGACGTTCCGCATGGCCTCGGTCGTCATCGACCGGCGATAAACACGCCGCGCGGCGGGGAACATGCGCCGCGTTTCCATACTGTCATGCCATGACGAAGATGCCTCAAGAGGAGCCGCGCGAGCCTGGCCGACAGGTGGGGGCGCTCCCCTTCCGCCGGGACGCGGAGGGAGGCTGCGAGGTTCTGCTCGTCACCTCCCGCGAGAGCCGGCGCTGGGTGATCCCGAAGGGCTGGACGATGAAGGGCCGCAAGCCCTTCGAGGCCGCGGCCCAGGAGGCCTACGAGGAGGCGGGGCTGGTCGGCGAGATCGGCAGGCGCCCGCTCGGATTCTACCTCTACGAGAAGCGCCTCAAGAACCGCGACTCCGTGCTCTGCCAGGTGAAGGTGTTTCCTCTCGAGGTCCGCAAGCAGCTCAAGCGCTGGCCGGAGCGGGAGCAGCGCGACCTGCGCTGGTTCACGCCCTCGGACGCGGCGGACGCGGTGACGGAGCCCGGCCTCGCGGCGATCATCCGCTCCGCCTTCAAGCGCGAGCCGACGGCCTGAGCGCCGGTCGTCGCAGCGCGATTGCAAAGCCCGATGCGATCCGCTAATGCCCACCGGCCGGTCGGCGCAGGACGCGCCACCCGCCTCGCTGCGGTAGCTCAGTGGTAGAGCACCTCATTGGTAATGAGGAGGTCGAGAGTTCAATCCTCTCTCGCAGCACCAGTCTAAGCTTCTGATTTTTATTCGACTCTGACGGCTCTTGCGCGATCCTTCGATCGCGCTGCTCGCGTATGGCGGACCCGCTCGCCGCGCGTCAGGTCTGCCCACGCTTCAGCGAATAGAAGATGTGGCGGCCGATCACGTCCATCTTGAGCAGGCGCCGGGACCAGCGGGGCTTCACGTAGTCCGCGTGGTAGTGGGTCGCGCCGCCGACCTCGCTCAGATAGGTGCGGCCCTCGATCACCGCCTTGGCGATGCGGGTGGCGCTCTGCCAGGAGGCGGCGTCGGTGATGCGCAGGGACTTGCCCTCGCAGGCGAAGGAGAACTGGCAGGCCATGTAGCGGTGCCGGTTCTGGTAGACGACGCCGCAGACGCTCTGCGGATAGAGCCCGCTCTTGACGCGGTTGAGCACGACCTGCGCCACGGCGGCCTGGCCGTCCTCGGGCTCGCTGCGGGCCTCGAAATAGACGGCCTCGGCGAGGCAGCGCTGCTCCCGGTCCATCGAATCCGGCTCGATGAGGTCGGCGTAGCGATGGCGCGAATCCAGCGGCACGCCGGCGGCGCTCGGCGCCTCCCGCGCGCTGAAGCCGGGAAGCGCGAGGCTCGCGGCGGCGACCTCGATGGGGATCGCGTCGGCCGGGGCCGGCGTCGTCGAGCCGAGCGCCACGGCGCGGGGGATGGCGGGCGTCGCGCCGTCGCCGAGATCCTCCGGTTCCGCGATCTCCGCCTCGGCCGTGACGAGCCCGTGCGGGGAGAGACCGAGATCGGGCACCGGCTGGAAGCCCTGTTCCGAGTCGAGGTCCGGCGTCCAGGTGGCGGGTCCGGGAGTGAGCACGCCGCTCACGGAGCCGGTGAGGTTGGCGAAGGTCGGGGCGCCGCCCTCGCGCAGGCGCTCGGCGCTGCGGGCGAAGCTCGCGGCGGGCGGCACCAGGGCGTCGCCCTTGCCCTCGCGCCGGACGATGGGGAACGTGCGGGCGTTGGGCTTCAACTCGTCCCGCAGGGGCTCCTCGGCGAGGATGCGCCCGCCCCGGACCGAGGCGATCAGCGTCGCGGCGCCGTCGCCCGCCCGCTCGGCGCCGATCAGGGTCGTGCCGGGCGGAAGCGCCGGCACCGTGCGGGCGTCGATGAGCGCGACGGGGCTCGCGCCGATGGAGCTTTCCGTGCCTGCATCGGCCGTGAAGGAGACCAGCAGGCCGAGCCCGGCGATCCAGGGGGTCGCAGCCGCCCCGACCCAGCGCAGTCCGTCCCGCCGCTGTACGCGCCTGATACCCACGCCGAACCGACCCGCCTCGAGGGAAGTCACGCCCGGCGACGCTGCCGCCGGAATCCGGGGCTGGTGAGGCCGGTTCCCGTTTATTGCCCGGTATGGTTGCCGGCGGGTTAAGATCGGCCGCTGTACAAGCGGGGCCCGATCCGCGTGATCCTTCGGGGAGCCGCCCAGCCTGGCGACGGGGCACCCGATGTCCCGAAGAATCGAATGGAATTCATGGATCTCACCGAGGAAGATCGGATGGAGTTGCGTCGCGGCGAGCCGAATGATCTCCCCTTCGTCTATCGATCGGAGCGGCGGTACATGGAGGAGCTTGAGAGCGATCAGCTTGCCGGCTGGTACGAAGGCCTCGAGCGCCTTCTCGAGCAGTGGGTCGTCGGCCTTCCTCGAACCACCATCGCGCGACTGAACGGCATCCGGGTGGGCCACCTGTTCTGGGAGCCCGCCGGTGAAAAGGCGGTGCTCGCGTCCGTCAACGTCGACCCGTCGCACCGACGCAGGCGGATCGCGTCGCTCTTGATGGAGCGGTTCGAGGAGGAAGCCCGACGAGCCGGGTGCTCCAGGGCCGAGCTGGGCTTCGTGAGCCACAATCCGGCACGACATCTGTACGAGAAGCTCGGCTATCGTCCTGCGGGCGCGGACGGGCGCTACGTGCTCATGACGAAGTGCCTTCAGGCTCCTTGAGCGCTCGCCGATGGCGGCAGGCTGGACCCGCCCGGCCGGCGGAACGCAGGCTCGGTCGCGTCGCCGTCGGCAGCGGCCGGCGGTGCCGTCTCGTCGGCCGAAGCCAGGACGGCCGAGCTGAAAGGCTTCGGACCCTAGACGCCGGCCACGCGCTCCACGTCGAGGGTCGGCCCCTGCGGGGTCATCCGCGGGCGGGAGACGAGGCGGTCGCCGGGGGCGAAGGTGCCGAGCGGAACGTCGCGGTCCGGCAGCACCACCGTGGTCGTGCGGTTGACGTGGACGAGGACGTGGCGGCCCTGCGGGATCGAGGCCGCCGCCCAGCGCCGGAGCTGGCTCAGGAAGGGCTCCCGCCGCCAGACGTTCGGCTGGCCGGGGTCGACCTGCACGCTGAGATTGCGCGAGCCGGGGTCGATGCCGAGCACCATCTTGGCCCGCTCCGGCTTCCACTCGGGGCCGAGCCAGGCTTCCGTCATCCAGAGGCAGTGGAAGGCGCGGCAATGGTCGGGGCGCGTCGCGTGGATGCCGCAGCCCTTGCCGACCTTGGCGTGCCGGCACCACTGCCCGGCGAGGCTCTCGACGGCGGGCACGTCGTAGATCTTGCAGCAGAGCGTGCAGGTGCCGCATTCCCGGCCGGGAGCGGGCTGCGCGACGATGTGGGCGGGATCGAGCATGGGTCCGGGTCGGCGAGTTCGTGCAGATGTCTTCGGGTGTCTTCGGGCGGCGCGCCTATCTAGGGGGCCATCGGGCCGGTAGTGTGGCGCTCCTTCTTTGCAGCAAGCAGGACGCGCCCGATGCTGTCGAACCGCGCCGCCCGCGACGTCGCGACCCTCGTCCACCCGTATACCAACCTCTCGACCTTCCGCGAGACCGGGCCGCTGGTGCTGGAGCGCGGCCACGGGGTCTGGGTCTACGATGGGGACGGGCGGCCCTATCTCGAGGGCATGGCCGGGCTCTGGTGCACGGCGCTCGGCTACTCGAACGAGGAGCTGGTGGAGGCGGCCAGCGAGCAGCTCTCGCGGCTGCCCTTCACGCATCTCTTCTCCGGCCGCAGCCACGATCCGGCGATCGAGCTCGCCGAGGCGCTCAAGGAACTGATGCCCTGCCCGACCTCGAAGGTGTTCTTCACCTCGTCCGGGTCGGAGGCGAACGACACCCAGGTCAAGCTGCTCTGGTATCTCAACAACGCGCTCGGTCAGCCGCGGCGCAAGAAGATCGTCAGCCACGTGCGCGGCTATCACGGCGTCACCGTCGCGACCGCCTCGATGACGGGTCTGCCGGCGAACCACGCCGACTGGGACCTGCCGCTGCCGGGCTTCCTGCATGCAGGCTGCCCGCACCACTACCGTTTCGCGCAGGCGGGTGAGAGCGAGCGCGACTTCTCCGCCCGGCTCGCCGCGGATCTCGACGCCCTGATCCAGCGGGAGGACCCCGAGACCATCGCCGCCTTCGTGACCGAGCCGGTGCTGGGGGCGGGTGGGGCCGTGGTGCCGCCGGAGGGCTACTTCGAGGCGATCCAGGCGGTGACCGAGCGCTACGGCATCCGCCTCGTCGCCGACGAGGTGATCTGCGGCTTCGGGCGCACCGGCGAGTGGTTCGGCTCGCAGGCGCTGGGCCTGCGGCCGGACACCATCTCCTTCGCCAAGGCTGTGACGTCCGGCTACATGCCGCTCGGGGGCGTCTCGGTCGATCCGGCCCTCTACGACGTGCTCGTCGCGCAGAGCGCCAAGCTCGGCACCTTCGGCCACGGCACCACCTATTCCGGGCACCCCGTCGCCTGCGCCGTGGCGCTCAAGACCCTGGAGATCTACCGGCGCGACCGCATCGTCGAGGGCGTCCGGGAGAAGGCGCCGCAGTTCCAGGCCCGGTTGTCGGCGCTGGCCGGGCACCCGATCGTCGGCGAGGCGCGGGGCATCGGGCTGATCGGTGGCCTCGAGATTGTCGCCGACAAGGCGAGCCGGGCCCAGTTCGACCCGAAGGCCGGGGTCGCCGCCCGCTGCGTCGCCTTCGCGCAGGACGAGGGGCTGATCGTGCGCTTCCTCGCCGGCGACCGCATCGCGGTCTGCCCGCCCCTGGTCATCCAGCCCGGCGAGATCGACACCCTGTTCGAGCGGCTCGGCCGGGCCCTCGACCGCACGGCGGCGTGGGTCGCCGCCGAGGGGCTGGAGCCGCTGCCTCTTTGAGAGGCACGAGCAGTTCTGCGCCACTAATCCCGCGAACGCAACGGTAGGTGCGTAGCAACACACGGCGTTTTCGCGACCTTTTTTAAGCCGCCATTCAGGTTGAGACCATCTCTATGGTGACGAGCCGGCTTTCCATTGACGGGAGGGCTCGCGTCCATTGCCGAGGTGTTCGCTGCATCGCGGCATGTTCGTATTCATTACTCGGATCAGCCTCCGAGGGTGACGAGACAGAGAAGGTTAAGAAATCATGTCCGCCAAGTCGGAAATTCCGCTCGAAGATCGCGTGGCGCCTCGCCGCCTGACGGATGCGGAGTGGGCCCAGGCCGGCGTACGGCCCGTCGCCCTGCCGGCGCTCGCCGCTGCCTGCCGCAACCAGCCGATCAAGGCGCGGACCGACGCCGCCAAGACCGGCCGCCGCGGCATCCTGGCGATGGTCCACGAGGACACGCCCGTCGTCTGACGGGGCCTTCCTTAAGGATTCGCGCGCCTTCTCCCGCTAGGCTCCTCCGCGCCGCGAAACCGGCCCATTGACGGGTCAGGGATCGCAGTTCCGGACGAGGTCCGAGGGGAAGGCGCGCATGCTCATCCTGCCGAGTCGACGGCAGTTCCTGGCCGGGGCCGGCGCCGTCGGCCTCTCCACGGGGGCCTATGCCTTCGACATCGAGCCGCTCCACCGGCTCGTCGTCACCCGCTACGCGCCGGCCCTGCCGCGCTGGACGCCGGGCCTGTCGCTGCGCGTCGCGGTGCTCTCCGACTTCCACGTCGGCGAGCCGTTCATGCCGCTGGACCGCATCAGCGAGATCGTCGACGCCACGAACGCCCTCAAGCCCGACCTGATCCTGATGCTCGGCGACTATCCGGGCGGCCGGGTGATGTGGCGGCCGATCCCGCTCGTCGAGTTCGCCCGCGTCGTCGCCGGGCTGAAGGCGCCGCTCGGCACCTTCGCCATCCTCGGCAACCACGACTGGTGGGACGACCGCACCGCGCAGAGGACCCGCCGCGGCCCCTGCGAGGCGCAGCGGGTGCTGGAGGCGGAAGGAATCCCCGTCTTCGAGAACCAGGCGGTGCGCCTCGCCAAGAACGGCCTGCCCTTCTGGGTGGCCGGCATCGGCGACCAGGAGCCCTTCGTCATCCAGGGCGACCCGCAGGGACGCGACGACCTGCCCGGCACCCTCGCCAAGGTGACCGACGAGGCGCCGGTTCTGCTGATGGTGCACGAGCCCGACATCTTCACCGAGGTGCCCGAGCGTGTCTCCCTGACGCTCGCCGGCCATACCCATGGCGGGCAGGTGCGGCTGTTCGGCTTCTCGCCGGTGGTGCCCTCCTCCTACGGGAACGGCTACGCCTACGGCCACATCGTGCGCGGCGGCCGGCACATGATCATCTCCGGGGGCTTCGGCGTCAGCCGAATCCCGGTCCGCTTCGGCGTGCCGCCGGAGATCGTGCTGCTCGATCTCGGGCATCCGCCCGCCGTCGCCGCCCTGCGCTCCTGAACGCTCCGGTTTGACGCGGGCGGCCGGCCATGGTTCGACTCCCGCCCTTCCGGGGGCATGACGGGGAGTGGGTCGATGGCGTTCCTCCTGGCGGTCGCGGCGATCATCGCCGGGATCCTGTTCTGGGTGCTGCGCGCCCACGGCACCGTGAAGCAGATCCGCGAGATCGACCACGACACCAAGGGTTTTCAGCGGCGGGCCCGCTCGACTATCGAGGGCATCATCGGCACGCCGCTCCAGCGGGTGCGCGACCCGCGGCTCGCGGCGGTAATCCTGATGATCCAGCTCGTGCGCACCGGCAGCCCCGTCACGGCGAGCGAGAAGAACCGCATCCTGACGCTGATGAAGGACAATCTCGGCGTCGAGGACGTCGAGGGCACCTTCGAGCGGGCCTGGTCCTACACCGAGCCGCGCCGGCCCTTCTCCCTCGCCGCCGATCCGCTGTTGCCGCTCCTGCGCGAGGCCCTGACGGAGGCCGAGCGCCGCGACCTCGTCGACATGCTCGGGAGCGTCGCGGGCGCCCATTCCGCCCCGAGCGAGCTGCAGCGGGAGGGCATCGTGCGTCTGAAGCGGCGGTTAATCGCGGAGGCGCCGCGGCTTGCCGCCACCCGCAGCGGCGACTTTGGCTGAGCTCGCACGCGAACCGGAGCGCCCTAGCTCTGTGGGCATGCGCCTTCTCGTCCCCGCCCTGCTGCTGTTCACTGCTCTGCCCGCCTGCGCCGACGAGTGCGGCGCCCTTGCCGATAGGATCGCGGCGGCGACCGGCGCGACGGTGACCTCCGGCCGCAGCGACTTCGCCAATCTCGAGGCCGGCCCCGACACCGGGCTGACGCTGGCCTGCGGCCCGCTCACCTCCACCGGGGTGCAGTTCAAGGGCAAGGAGCCGCCGGAGCGCTTCTACGCGCTGCTTGGCAAGGCCGGCGCCGTGGTGACGGGCGCCGATCCCGCCGCGATCGAGGCCGCCGGCCGGCAGGCCCGCGACGCCGCCTCGCGGTTGCGCCACAGCAGCGTCGACCTGCCGGGCCTGCGGATCGTCTGCTCCGTGACGGACTCGGCCGAGCGGGGCGCGCTCACGCTCTGCGCGGCGATCCAGCGCGACGACAGAACCTGAGAACGTCTTGTTCGCCGCGCCTCTCTGCTTCTATGATTTGGAAAAAGCAGGGAGGATCGTCGCCGATGCACGCGCGTGATCTTACGTTTGTCTTAGGTTTCATGGTTTTCCTCACCGGAGCGGCCGAGGCGCGGCTCTCGGTGGTCGACAAGATCAGCACCTATCGCCGGGCCCCGCCGGCGGACAGGCTCGACCTCGCGACACGGCTCGGCAAGTCCTTCTCGGCCCTCTCGCCGGGCCTCGACAAGGAGTACTTCCTGCGCTGCCTGGAGGAGACTGCCAATGTCGGCGATCCCCGCGACATCGAGATCGAGGCCGCGGTGAAGCTCTGCGTGGCCGCCGAAGGCGCCGACCCCTCCAAGTAGCACGGCTCCCGAGAGGGCCATTCGCGCCGGGACGCTGTTGCCCCAGCGCGAAAGATCCTCAGAGCGGGATGTTGTCGTGCTTCTTCCAGGGCTGCTCCATCTCCTTGGTGCGCAGCATGCCCAGCGCCCGCGCGATGCGCTTGCGGGTCGAGTGTGGCATGATCACCTCGTCGATGTAGCCCCGCTCGGCAGCCACGAAGGGCGACAGGAAGCGCTCCTCGTACTCGCCGGTGCGCGCGGCGATCTTGTCCGGCTCGCCCATCTCGGCGCGGAAGATGATCTCGACGGCGCCCTTGGCGCCCATCACCGCGATCTGCGCGGTCGGCCAGGCGTAGTTGAGGTCGGCGCCGACGTGCTTGGACGCCATCACGTCGTAGGCGCCGCCGAAGGCTTTTCGCGTGATGATGGTCACGAGCGGCACGGTGGCCTGCGAGTAGGCGAAGAGCAGCTTGGCGCCGTGCTTGATGAGGCCGCCGTATTCCTGCGCCGTCCCCGGCAGGAAGCCGGGCACGTCCACGAAGGTGACGATCGGGATCGAGAAGGCGTCGCAGAAGCGCACGAAGCGGGCGGCCTTCCTGGAGGCATCCGAGTCGAGCACGCCGGCCAGCACCAGCGGCTGGTTCGCCACGAAGCCGACGGTGCGGCCCTCGATGCGTCCGAAGCCGGTGATGATGTTCCGCGCGTAGGCCGCCTGGATCTCGAAGAAATCGCCCTCGTCGACGACGCGGCGGATCAGCTCGCCCATGTCGTAGGGCTTGTTCGGGTTGTCGGGGATCAGGGTGTCGAGCGACTTGTCGAGCCGGTCGACGCTGTCGAAGCTCTCGATCTCCGGCACGCCGTCGATGTTGTTGGCGGGCAGGAAGTCGAGCAGGCGCCGGATCTGGAGGATCGCCTCGACGTCGTTCTCGAAGGAGCCGTCCGCGATGGAGGACTTCGAGGTGTGGACCTTGGCGCCGCCGAGCTCCTCGGCCGTGACGACCTCGTTGGTGACGGTCTTCACCACGTCGGGGCCGGTCACGAACATGTAGCTCGTGTCGCGGACCATGAAGATGAAGTCGGTCATGGCCGGCGAGTAGACGTCGCCGCCGGCGCACGGTCCCATGATGACCGAGATCTGCGGGATCACGCCCGAGGCCGCGACGTTGCGGCGGAAGACCTCGCCGTAGCCGCCGAGCGCCGCGACGCCCTCTTGGATGCGTGCGCCGCCGGCATCGAAGATGCCGATGATCGGCGCGCGCATCTTCAGCGCCATGTCCTGGACCTTGACGATCTTGGCGGCATGCGTCTCCGAGAGCGAGCCGCCGAACACCGTGAAGTCCTTCGAGAACAGGAACACCGTGCGGCCGTTGATGGTGCCCCAGCCGGTCACCACGCCGTCGCCGGGGATCTTCTGCTTCTCCATCCCGAAATCGGTGGAGCGGTGCTGCACGAACATGTCGAACTCCTCGAACGACCCGTGGTCGAGGAGCAGTTCGATGCGCTCGCGCGCCGTGAGCTTGCCGCGGTTGTGCTGGGCCTCGACGCGCTTCTCGCCGCCGCCGAGGCGGGCCTGCGCGCGGCGCTGTTCGAGCTTCTCGAGGATGTCCTTCATAGGGCGTGCGGCCTCCGCTGTGCCTGAGACGGGCGCCCCTTGTCTCGCTGTGCCGGCGCGCGTCTTGTCGAGGCATCGCGAGGCTTGGCGGTGGGGCTTGGGATCGCCCTTAGCACGAGTGCCCGGATGACGAAATCGACTCTTCGTCAGTCCCGAACCCAACGTCTGGAAGCGATCGGCTGTGATATGGGGCAGGCGCGATCCGGCGTTCGCGAGCTCTCGTCGAACGAACCCTCAGACACGCTCCAGCGGAAGATGAGGCATCGGCGGCAGTTCGACACTGATCGGATCGCCCGGCCTGATGGCGCCTCCTTCGCGCACCACGGTCATGATCCCCGCCTTGAGGATCACGTCGCCGTTCGACCCCTTGTCGACGACCGCTTTCAGAAGGCCCGGCAGGAACTGCTCGATCTGGACGCATGGATTGCGAAGTCCCGTGATCTCCAGAACCACGGTCGCGCCGATCTTGAGGAGGCTGCCTCTCGGCAGCGCGGAGAGGTCGATGGATTCGGTCGTGACATTCTCGCCGAGATCGGCAGGGCCGACCGCGAATCCCTTCCGGCGCAGCTCGTCGAGTGTCTCGATCGGGATGAGGTGAACCTGACGGAGATTGGGCTGTGACGGGTTCACCGCGACGCGGGAGCGATGCTGGACTGTCGTGCCCTGATGCGCGTCGCCCTCGATACCCAGCCCGGCGATCACGTTCAGTTCGGGGGTAGACCGTTTCGAGAAGCGATGCTCCGCGTCCTTGGATACCGCGACGACCCGTCCGCTTTCCACCGGTCTTCTCCTGCCCGCTCGGTCCATGCCGGCCGAGCGGGGCATTGGCTAAGTCTCGGAAGGGGTACAAGCAACCCCTGATCGGCTTACCGATAGATGGTCGCGGATGTCCGAGCCCGCACCGGCTTGTCCTACAGTCGGCGCCCTGAGAGAGCCTCCACTCTCCCACGGCATAGCCATGTCCCCGAACTCAGGGCGTGGAATCAGGCGCCGCGACCAGGGCGGCCGCATCGAACTCGGCCCTGCGGGCGGCGAGCCGCGCCTCGGCCTCCGCGTCGCGGCCCCAGACGCTCGCCTGATAGGTCTCGTCGACATGGGCCGCCTCCCAGGCCTCCGCCGCCGTGAGGCGCCCGTTCAGCACGGCCAGCGCGATGAGGAGCGAGCCGGTCAGCGTCGTCATCGTGTGGAGCGCGGCAAGCCGGAACGGGTCCTCCACCGCCAGGACCGCCCGGCGGATCGCCTCCACGGCCTCCGGGGCCTGCTCGACATGCATCACGCCCTCGCTGAGCAGCAGGCGGGCGCCGATCGCCTCGCGGGCGAAGTCGAGCACCGGGTCCCAGGCTGCGGCCTGCGCGGCGACGAGGCGCTCCGGCGAGTCCGCGCGATAGGCGACGAGATCGGTTTGGGCGAAGGCGCAGAGGTCCTCGGCCACCGCCTCCCGGCGCTCGGCGACGCCGTCGATCGCTGAGTTGAGGAGCCGCGTGAGCGGCATGGTGGCGGGCTCGATGGTCTCGCCCTGGCCCTGCCACTCCGCGGCGAGCGCCTCCGCCACGCGCCGGTCGGGCACCGCGAGGGGGCGGCGGGCGGGGGTGTTGGCGGGCTTGCCGTCGAGCGTCAGGCGGAAGCCGCCCTCCCCCTCCGCGAGCCCGGCCTGCGCGTAGAACTTCCTCGGCCGCGTCGGGCGGCTGGCGCCGCGGGCGGCGGCGAGCGGGTCGGGCCGGCTCTCGGCGCCGGGCTCGCCGAGCCAGTCGCGGGTGACGTCGTCTCTCTCGTCGGCCATCTGTATCGCGGTCTCGTGATCCGGGCGCCGATATAGGGCGCGGGCGCGGCCGGCGCGAGCGTCAGGCGGCGGAGGCCCGCGGGAACAGGGCGGAGAGCTCCTCGGCCGAGTCGACCACCGTCACCGCGCCCGCCGAGCGCAGCGCGCCGGGGCTGTGGTAGCCCCAGGAGACGCCGATCCCCGCCGCGCCCGCGCTCGTGGCCATCCCCATGTCGAAGGTGGTGTCGCCGATCATCATCGTGTGGGTCGGCCGCGTGCCGGCCTCGGCCATGGCCTGGAGCAACATCGCGGGGTCGGGCTTGGAGGGAGCGTCGTCGGCACTTTGGGTGGTTGCGAACCAGCCCTGCCAGCCCTGCGACTCGATCAGCCGGTCGACGCCGCGCCGCGACTTGCCGGTGGCGATGCCGAGCAGCACGTCGTCCCGCTCGTGCAGCCGCGCGAGCAGCTCTGCCATGCCGGGAAACAGCGGCTCCTCGTGGGCCGGGTCGAGGCGCAGGGTGTTGAAGGCCCGCTTGTAGCTCTCCGAGAGGCCCTCGATGGGGCCGTCGTCGCCGACGAGGCGGCGGAACGCCTGGGGGAGCGACAGGCCCACCACCGAGAGCGCCGTCGCCCGGCTCGGCGGCGCCAGCCCGTGTTCGGCGAAGGCGATGCCCTGGGCGGCGACGATCAGGTGCTGGCTGTCGATGAGGGTGCCGTCCACATCGAAGACGAGGAGTTTCACGGCCGGGTCGGGCAAGGCGGCCTTCCCTTCCGGCTCAGGGGCGCTTGGCGGGTACGGGGGCGGCCGGTCGCGTGCCCTGCACCGGAGGCTGCGTGTCCGCGGGCGGAACGGCCGGCTGCGGCTGAGGCTGGCCCTGCGGCTGCACTTGGGGCGGCTGCGTCGCGGCCTGTCCCGGCTTGTTGCGCACGTAGCCGAGCCGGCAGCGGATCAGAAAGCGCCGCCGGGCACCGCCGCGCAGGCCGCGCTCGTGGGAGAGCCGGTTGCAGCGGGCGTAGCCGGAGCGCCGGCGGCGGGGCTCGACCCCGCGCGGCGGGTTCGCGGGCGCGGCCTGCGCCGGCGCCGCCTGGGCGGCGGGCTGGGCGGCCTGCGCGGCGGCGGGCTGGGCAGGCTTGTCGATGGCGCGCGCCGCCCCCGCGGTGGGGATCAGCAGCAGGGCGAGGCAGGCCATCGTCGCGCGGTTCATGGGGGTCGGATCTCGCTTCGCGGCCGCGGCCGACGGGAGCCGCGCGGGAAGAATAAGCTCTGCCCTGGGATTGCCAAGGGACCGGAAGGTCGAGGATCTCGAAGGGGCCGGAAGGTCGAACCCTCAGGCTTCGGGAGCCTCGACGATCGGGTCGTAGCGGGCGGCGTCGAAGCCGAGCAGGTTCCAGCTCTGGGCCATGTGCGGCGGCAGCGGCGCCGACACGTCGACGGGCTGCCCCGTGCGCGGATGGGGGATGACGATCCGCCGCGCCAGCAGGTGCAGGCGGTTCTGGATGCCGCCGGGCAGCTCCCAGTTCTCGATGTCGAAGTACTTCGGATCACCGACGATCGGGTGGCCGATATGGGCCGCGTGGGCGCGCAGCTGATGGGTGCGCCCGGTGACGGGCTTCAGCGAGAGCCAGGAGAGCTTCTGCGCGACGTTGTCGACGAGCGCGTAGTAGGTCAGGGCGTGGCTCGCGCCCTCGTCGCCGTGCTTGGCGACCCGCATGCGCGCGTCCGCGTCGGTCGGCTCGTCCTTGGCGAGGTAGGTCGAGACCCGGCCCTGGCGGACCCGGGGGACGCCGGCGGTCAGTGCCCAGTAGACCTTGCGGGCGGCTCTGGACCGGAACGTCTTGGCGAGCGTCGAGGCGGCGAGCCTCGTCTTGGCGACGATCAGGCAGCCGGCGGTGTCCTTGTCGAGGCGGTGGACGAGGCGCGGCTTCTGCCCGTCCGGGCCGGTGAGGGCGTCGAGCAGGCCGTCGACGTGGCGCACGGTGCCCGAGCCGCCCTGGACGGCGAGCCCGAAGGGCTTGTTGAGCACCATCATCTCCGCGTCCTCGTAGAGGATCAGCGAGCGGATGAAAGCGGCGTCGCCCGCGTCGCGGGTCGGCGAGCGCGGACGCTCCTCCGGCTCGGCGAGCTTCAGCGGGGGTACCCGCACGCTCATGCCGGGCTCCAGCCGGTCGTTGGGCTTGGCGCGCTTGCCGTCGACCCGGAGCTCGCCCTTGCGGACGATGCTCTGCACGCGGGTGAAGGGCAGCTGCGGAAAGCGGGCGGTGAGGAAGCGGTCGATGCGCATGCCCGCCTCGTCCGCCTCGACGGTCAGCGTCTGCACGCCGCTCGCCAGCGTCGCGGAGGCCGCGGCGCGCTGCTCGCGCCGGGTCGGACCCTCCGGCACCTCGGCGCGCGGCTTCGCCACGGGCGTTCCCCGCGCGCGGCCGCCGGGCTGGCGCGACGCCGTGCTCTCGTCGCGAGAGCGGGTGCGAGGGGCCGGCGCCTTCCGGGGCGTCGCCGCGGCACGGGCGGGACGGGCCTCCTCGCCGGAGACATCCTCCCAGGGCGAGCGATCGAGGGCGTCGTCGCCGCGCATGCGGGCGGCGCGCTGGGCGGCGTCGAGGGCGCTGGTGCGAGGGCCGGTGCGGGCGCGCTCCGGCCGTCCGCCGGGCTTCGGACCGCGGGCGGCGCCACGCCCGCCCGGCGCTCCGAAGGCTTTGCCGGCGCCCCGGCCGGGAGCTTTGCCCGGTCCCCGGCCGGAGCCGCCGCCCTTGCCGGGACCGCCGCGATGAGGAGGCTTCGTCGTCATCTCCGCGCTGCTATCATCCGGGCACGACGGCGACAATTGAGGTCGGCGTGCCGTCGGGCCTGCTCCCGCGCGCGGTGTCGCATCGGCCTGCCCTTCCACGCTGGCCACGCGTGCCCGAAGGAAGAGCGCTGCGGTACCGCGGCGAAATCCGGTATCCGGGCCGCGGCGCCGCAGTGGATCGAAGGCAGCGTCCTCGAGGATAACACGAGCGGCGGGTCCGGGCGGCACCCACGCGCACGAAGGGGATGGCGTTGAGGACCTTCGCACTGCTTCTCGGCGTCGTCTTGGGCTTCGCGACGATGGTGTGGTTCTTCTACTTCGTGCCGCTGGGATGCGCGATGAACACCACGGGCTGCCGGGAGACCTTCTCGGTCTGGAGCCGACTCGGGCTCGTCCACTTCTGGGCGCCGTTCCTCGTCGCCCTCGCGGCGGTCGCCTACGGCCTGGGACGGCGATAGATCGACGCCGCAGCCCTACCCCGCCCGCCGCGCGGCCTCGACGGTGAGGCCTAGGCCGACCGAGCCGAAGGTGTCGCCCTCGACCACCCGCGCCCGTGGCAGGCAGGCGGTGAGGCCGGCGCGCACATGCGGCAGCCCGGTCGAGCCCCCGGTGAGGAAGAGCGCGTCGATCCGCTCCGGCGAGAGCCCGGCCTGGGTCAGGCAGCGGCCGACCCGCTCGCTGACGCGGCGCGCCAGGATGCCGGTCTGCGCCTCCAGGCTCGCGCGGTCGACGCCGGCCTTGAGGCCGGGCTCCACGAAGGCGAGATCGATCCCGGCGGTGTCGGTGTCGGAAGCCGCGATCTTGGCGCCCTCGACGGCGAGCGCGAGGCCATGGCCGCGCTCGCCTTCGACCACGCCGTAGAGGCGCTCGATCAGCTCCGGCCGGGCGGCGTCGCGGCGTGTTTCCTCGATCTCGCGGAGCGTCTTCGGATTGTAGAGCCGGTTGATGCTCGACCACGTGGCGAGGTCGTGGAAGTAGGCGCTCGGCACGGCGAGGTCGCCACGTTTCATCGGGCTGCCGAGGCCCATCAGCGGCATCACCGTGCCGAGGCTCAGCATCCGGTCGAAATCGGTGCCGCCGATGCGCACGCCGTCGTTGGCCAGGATGTCGCCGGACCGGTCCGGGCGGGCGTGGCGCTCGGGCGAGAGGCGCACGATCGAGAAGTCCGAGGTGCCGCCGCCGATATCGGCGATCAGGGCGATCTCCTCCCCCGTGACGCTGCGCTCGTAGTCGAGGGCGGCGGCGATGGGCTCGTACTGGAAGGAGACGTGATGGAAGCCGACGCTCCGGGCGATCTCGCGCAGCGTCTCCTCCGCGCGGCGGTCGCCCTCCCCGTCGCCGTCCACGAAATGGACCGGGCGGCCGTGGACGACGGTGTCGAATTCGGTCCCCGCCGCCGCCTCGGCCCGCGCCTTCACCGCGGCGAGATAGCGGGCGATGACGTCGCGGAAGCGCAGGCGCTGGTGGCCGAGCGGCGTCGTCTCCTCGATGAGCGAGGTGCCCAGCACCGACTTGAGGCTGCGCATCAGCCGGCCTGCCACGCCCTCGACATAGGCCTCCATCGCCGCCCGGCCGATCACCGGCTCGCGGCCCGGCGCGAAGAAGATCGCGCTCGGCACCGTGAGGTGGCGGCCTTCCATGGGCAGTAGCTCCGGCCGGCCGCCGCTCAGGTGGCCGAGGGTCGTGTTCGAGGTGCCGAAATCGAGGCCGCAGGCCGCCATCGGGCGTCGGTCCTTGGGAAAGGCTGGATAGGGGGGCGGCTCCCCTACCGCCCGGCGCGGTCCGGGTCCAGCCTCAGAGCCGGCCCGGCAGCAGGAAGATCGCCAGCGCGACGGCGAGCCACGCGGCGAGCGCGCCGAGGATGGCGAGCCGATAATCGAGCCCGCCGCCGAGCCACCAGGCGACGCCGAGGAAGGTGAGATAGGCGGGGATGGTCTTCACGCCGGCGAGGCAGGTCTCGCGGAAGGCGCCCGCTTCGCCCTTGGCGCCGACGGCGAGCAGCGCGATGATCGCGAAGGTTGGCGCCAGCGGCAGGATGCCCGGCAGAATGGTGCCGCGCTTCGAGGCGAGCACGATCGCCATTGTGACGAGGCCGCCGACGAGGCCCTTCCAGAGTACGTCGAGAGGCACGATCAGTCCTCGCCGCGCCGCTCCCGGCGCAGGCGCTCCCAGTGGTCGAGTCGGTCCCGGTAGCGGCTCTCCATGCCGCGATCGGTCGGCGCATAGAAATGCTGGCGGCCGAGCGCCTCGGGCCAATAATCCTGGCCGGAGAAGGCGTCGGGCTCGTCGTGGTCGTAGCGGTAGCCCTCGCCGTAGCCGATGCGTTTCATGAGCTTCGTCGGCGCGTTGAGGATGGTGCGCGGCGGCGGCAGCGAGCCGTGGGCCTTGGCGACCCGCGTCGCGGCCTTGTAGGCCTCGTAGACCGCGTTCGATTTCGGGGCGCAGGCGAGGTAGACGGTCGTCTGCGCGAGCGCCAGCTCGCCCTCCGGCGAGCCGAGGAAGTCGAAGGCGTCCTTGGCGGCGGTAGCGATCACGAGCGCCTGCGGGTCGGCGAGCCCGATATCCTCCACCGCCATGCGCACGAGGCGGCGGGCGATGAACAGCCGGTCTTCGCCGGCATCGAGCATCCGGCAGAGATAGTAGAGCGCCGCGTCCGGATCGGAGCCGCGCACGGTCTTATGCAGGGCGCTGATGAGGTTGTAGTGGCCCTCCTGCGCCTTGTCGTAGATCGGGGCGCGGCGCTGGATGATCTCCTGCAGCGTCTCGGCATCGAGCGTCTCGCCGGGACCGGCGGAGCGCCAGACCTCCTCCGCGAGGGTCAGCGCGGCCCGCCCGTCGCCGTCGGCCATGCGCACGAGGACGCCGCGGGCCTCCTCGTCGAGCGGCAGGGGCCGCCCGGTCACGTCCTCGGCGCGGGCGAGAAGCCGGGCGATGGCCGCCTCGTCGAGCGCCCGGAACAGCAGCACGCGGGCCCGCGAGAGCAGCGCCGGGTTGAGCTCGAAGGACGGGTTCTCGGTGGTGGCGCCGACGAGCGTCACGGTGCCGTCCTCCATCACGGGGAGGAAGGCGTCGAGCTGGGCGCGGTTGAAGCGGTGGATCTCGTCGACGAAGAGCAGCGTCCCCTGCCCCGTCGCCCGGCGCTTGCGCGCGGCCTCGAACACCTTCCGCAACTCCGCGAGTCCGGAGAAGATCGCCGAGATCTGCTCGAAATGCAGGCTCGTCTCGCCGGCGAGCAGCCGCGCCACCGTGGTCTTGCCGGTGCCCGGCGGCCCCCAGAAGATCAGCGAGCCCAGCGACTTCGAGCGCAGCAGACGGGTCAGCGCCCCGTCCGGTCCGGTGAGATGCTCCTGGCCGACGACCTCATCGAGGCTCGTCGGGCGGAGGCGGTCGGCGAGTGGCCGGGGTGCATCGGCCCCGAGCCCGGCCGAGATGAAGAGATCGGACATGGCCTCACAAGCTCCGAGGCGGGCGGCCGGCGCAAGCCCGGGTGCGACCTATCCCCCGAACACCGAGGTCAGCACCTCTCCGCCGCGGTTGATCGAGACCTCCCAGGCGCCCAGCGTGTTGCGGGTGACGCGCTCGAGGTCCTTGGTGGTCGTCACTGGCACGCCGTTGACCGCGAGCACCATGTCGCCCTTCTGAAGGCCCGCCCGGGCGGCGAAGGAGTTGTCCTCCACGGACATCACGGCGACGCCGTCGGCGGGGAAATCGGCCTGCATCTCCTCGGCGATCGCGGGCGAGGTGTTCACGAGGGTCGCGCCCATGAAGGGCGAGCGGGTGCGCACCTTAAGCAGGTCGCGGGGCCGCGTCTCCGGCGCCGGCCCGAGCTTCACCGCAACGGTGGTGCGGCTGCTGCCGCGCAGGAGCCCGAACTTCGTCTGGCCCGAGGTGCCCTTGAGGGCGAAGCGGTAGCCGAAGGCCTCCGGGTCGTCGACGGTCTGCCCGTCGACGGTGAGGATCACGTCGCCGCGCTTCAGCCCGGCCTCCTCGGCGGGGCTCTTCGGCTGGAGGCTCGCCACGAGGACGCCGGTCGGATGGTCGAGGCCGACGCTCTCGGCGATGTCCGGCGTCACGCCCTGGACCCGCGCCCCGAGCCACGGCCGGCGCACCACGCTCGCGCCGGACTTCGCCGACTCGACCACCGCCCGGACCATGCTCGCGGGGATCGCGAAGCCGATGCCGTGGCTGCCGCCGGACTGGGAGTAGATCGCGGTGTTGACGCCGACGAGACGGCCCTGGAGGTCGACCAGCGCGCCGCCGGAGTTGCCCGGATTGATCGCCGCGTCGGTCTGGATGAAGTACTGGTAGTCGGTCTGGCCGACCTGGGTGCGGGCGAGCGCCGAGACGATGCCCTGCGTCACCGTCTGCCCGACGCCGAACGGGTTGCCGATCGCCATCACGAAGTCGCCGACCTCGAGCCCGTCCGAATCGCCGAAGGGCATCGGCGTGAGGCCGCCCGTCGGGGACTTGATCTTCACCACGGCGAGGTCGGTGCGGGGATCGCGCAGCACGATCGAGGCCTCGAACTCGCGCTTGTCCGCGAGCGCGACCTTCACCTCGTTCATGTTCTCGATGACGTGGTTGTTGGTGATGATCAGCCCGGTCTCGTCGAGGATCACGCCGGAGCCGAGCGAGCGCTGCGCCCGGTCGCCGGGCATGCCCCGGCCGCGCCCGTCCTCGCCGAAGAACCGGCGCATGAACTCCTCCATGGCGCTGGTGCGGGCCCGCTTCTCGACATGGGAGGCGTAGACGTTGACGACGGAGGGCGCCGCCCGCTTCACCACCGGCGCGAAGGAGAGCTGCACGTCGCTGCGGGAGGGCGGGACCGCCTTGGTGATCTCGGCGCTCTTCTCGGGGGTCTTGTCCGGGGTCTTGGCCATCTGCGCGCCCGCGGGCAGCGCGAGGAGCAGGCCGATTGTGCCGGCGGCGGCGAGGAGGGTCGGGCGCGTCATCGAAGGCTCCGGCTGGACCGCGGCATCCTCCCGCCGGTGCCCGCCGGGCCGGCCTCGGACGATGCCTCACCAAAGGGAGGGCGTGCCCCGCCGCGATCCTGCGAATCGCAAGCCGGGACGCCCCCGCTCCGGGAGCCCGCCTCGACCGGCCGCCGTCGCGCGGCCGGGACGCCGGGCCCCGGCGCTCCGGGGCATGTAGAACGCGCGATGGCGGCTGGCGAGAGTCCGCGTCGGCTCCGTGACGGCCCGGAGGCCGCCGCCGGGCGAGGACCCTAGCCGCGGGGCGTGGTCAGCAGCCGGCTGGTGCGGCGGGCGATGTCGCTCCAGACGGTCAGCGAGGCGTCGGCCGCGCGCTGGAACTCGCCGACCTGGAGCCGCAACACCTCGGCGGGCGTGCGGGCGGCGCTGAGCGCCTTCAGGTGAGCCAGAGCCGCAGCGCTCTCGCCGCGCAGGAACTCCGCCACGGTCTCGCCGATCCCGGCGAGGTCGGAAGCGCCCCCGTTCGCCGTCCCCGCGGGGGACGTGCGGGCGACGGGCTCGTCGCTGTTGGCGGCCGTCGGTGCGGGCTGCGGCTTCGAGGACACGAGGCGCGGACCGGCCACCGGCTCGACGGGGGCCGGAGCAACGGGCACGGGTTCGGGCTTCGGCGCGGGCGGAGCGGCGGAGACTGCTGCTGCCGGCGTCTCGGCGGCTTTCGGTGGGGCGGCGTCGCCGGGAACCGGCTTCGGGGTCTCCGGCTTCGCGGCGGCAGGCGCGGGCTTCGCGACCGGGGGCGACGGCGCCGGTTTGGCCGGTGGCGGGTTCTTGGCGAGCGGCAGGTCGCTGTGCGCCTCCACCTTCACCGCGGCGCTCGCGACGGCGACGGGGGCGACCGATTCGACCAGGGAGGCTTTCGGAGCAGGAGCCGGCGCGGCCGCGGCAGGCTTGGCCGCAGGCGGCTTGGCGGCGGGAGCGGGCTTGGCGACCGGCCCCTTCGGCGATGCCGCGGCCTTCGGCGCGGGGGCGCTCGTGTCGGGTGTCGTCTTGGCGGGCTCGGGCTTGCCGGGAGACGCCTTGCCGGGGGAGGTCTTGCCGGGGGTGGGCGGGGGGTTCCGCGTCGCCATCGCGATGATCTCCTCGTCGTCCGGGCCGGGCGCGATCGGGCGCGCCATCTCGAGCCCCTGGAGCCTTCAGCCTCCCGCCGGGCGGGGCGGGGCGTCTCCACGCTCTCAAGGATGCAGCCCGGCGCGGCCGCTGTCGAGCGGCGCGCCGGATGCGCGGGCGGCAGGGCTCCGGGAGGGAGCCCGCCGTCCGAAAGGCTCAGCGCGCCGGCTGAGCGAAGGAGCCGAGCTCCTTGGCCTGGGCCTGGAACGTGGCGATCTGGCTGCGCAGGAACTCCGTCTGCAGCTCGTAGGCCTCCTTGAGGTCCTTCGAGCGGACGACCTTCTGGGCGAAGTCGAAGGTGGCGTGCGTGTTGGTCTGGGCGAAGTCGAAGCCCTTGGCGACCGCGCCCTGCAGGTTGGACTGGAAGCTGTGACCGCTGGTCTGGAGCTGCTCGGCGGCCTTCGCGGCGTTGCTGAACAGCGTCTCGACCGCCGTGCGGGCCTGGTCGACGCTCTTCTCGGCGAAGTCCCGGAGCTCGTTCGGAACCTGGAAGGGCTGCGTCATGGGATCCTCTCGAATGGGATGCATCGGGCGGCCGCGGCCGGTCCCGACCGCCGCCCTTATGTTGCGACGCAACATGAATGTCAAGCGTCAGACAATGCGACGACAGTATCGGCACTGTGGTTACAGATCGGAAACCTTCGACGCTCAGTTGTCGGCGTCGGTCGGCCTCGTGCAGCGCAGCATGGCCGTCACGGATCGAGAGAGGGGCCGCCTCCGTCCGCGGCCCGGCGCATGCTTGGCCCGGAGCGGCGCCATGGGGAACGAATCGGTGCCGCCTTGCGCACGCTCCCGAGCCCGGGCGCGCCGCGATCTTGAAACACCCGGCCCCCGCGTCGCGTTGATGCGCAAGGGTGTCCGAGCGGGATTACCCGATCGAAGGAGCGCGCGTATGGCCGAAGAGCACAGGACCAAGCCCGAGGATCAGCCATCGGGGCAGGCCCCGCGCCCCGACGACAGGAAGAACCCGGAGAACGCCAAGGAGAAGATCGACGAGCGCCTGGACGACGCCCTCGAAGAGACCTTTCCCTCCAGCGATCCCGTCTCGGTGAAGGTGACGAAGTAGGCGGTGACGCCTACGCCTGCTCCAGCAAGCGCCGGGCGATGACCTGGGCCTGAATCTCGGCGGCGCCCTCGAAGATCGACAGGATGCGGGCGTCGCAGAGCACCCGGCTCACCGGGTACTCCAGCGCGAAGCCGTTGCCGCCGTGGATCTGGAGGGCGTTGTCGGCCGCTGCCCAGGCAACGCGGGCGGCGAGCAGCTTCGCCATGCCCGCCTCGAGGTCGCAGCGCTTGCCCTCGTCCTTCTCGCGGGCCGAGAAGTAGGTGAGCTGGCGGGCGATGTTGATCTCCACCGCCATCATCGCGAGCTTGTCGGCGACGCGGGGGAAGTTCACCAGCGCCTTGCCGAACTGCACACGCTCCTCGGCGTAGCGGAGGCCCAGGTCGAGAGCGCACTGCGCGACGCCGATGGCGCGGGCCGCCGTCTGGATGCGGGCGGACTCGAAGGTCTGCATGAGCTGGGCGAAGCCCTTGCCCTCGACGTCGCCGAGCAGGTTCGCGCCGGGTACCTCGAAGCCCTCGAAGGCGAGCTCGTACTCCTTCATGCCGCGGTAGCCGAGCACCTCGATCTCGCCGCCGGAGAGGCCGGGGACCGGGAAGGGCTCGGCATCGTCGCCGCGGGGCTTCTCGGCGATCAGCATCGAGAGGCCGCGATGGCCCTTCTCGTCGGGCTTCGTGCGCACGAGCACCGTCATGATGTCGGCGCGCACCGGATGCGTGATCCAGGTCTTGTTGCCGGTGATCTTCCAGACGTCGCCCTCCTTCACCGCGCGGGTGCGAAGGTTGGCGAGGTCGGAGCCGGTGTTCGGCTCGGTGAAGACGGCCGTTGGCAGGATCTCGCCAGAGGCGAGGCGGGGCAGGAAGCGCTGCTTCTGCTCCTCGGTGCCGCCGCCGAGGATCAGCTCCGCGGCGATCTCCGTGCGGGTGCCGAGCGAGCCGACGCCGATATAGGCCCGCGACAGCTCCTCCGAGACGACGCACATCGCGGCCTTGGGCATGCCCATGCCGCCGTACTCCTCGGGGATGGTGAGCCCGAACACGCCGAGCTCGGCCATCTTCCCGATGATCTCCATCGGGATGTAGGCGTTCTCCCGGTGCCACTCCTGGGCCTTGTCGACCACCTCGGCCTTGGCGAAGCGGCGCATCTCGGAGCGGATCGCCTCCATGTCCTCGTCGAGGCCGGAGTTGCCGACCGTCGCCGAGCCGCCGCCGTCGCGGATGCGGGCGACCAGCGCCGCGCGGTTCTCCGGGGTGTTGCCGTCGGCGATCATCGCCTCGACGGCTTCGCTGCGGAACTTCGCAAGCTCCCGCGCCGAGAGGCCGAGCGAGGTCGTCGGCCGCACGATCTCTCCCTGGCTCATGGGGATGCCGCCGAACATCTGGTCGAGATACTCGCCGATGCCGATCTTCACGAGCAGCGTCTCGGTCTCGCCGAGGCTGCCGCTCTCGGAGAGGCGGGCGGCGTAGGCGGCAAGCTCGCGGACGGCCTCGCCGTAGGTGGCGAGCCAGGACAGGCCGTGGGCGGCGTGCTGCTCGGTCTCGAGCTTCTCGGCGGAGAGCTTGCCCTCGGGTCCGGCCACCCGCGTCCGCACCCGGCGGGTCGCCTCGGCGACGAGGGCGCCGGCCGCTTCCGCCGCCTCCCGCGAGAGCGTGAGCAGGTCCTGCGGCGTGGTCTGAACGGCGGCGGTGGCGGACATGGGCGTTTCTCTGTTCGTTACACTTGGTGCCTTCTTTATAGGTCGCGCCGGTCCCCGAGTAGGGGTTTTGCACTGCGGCAGGCCGGTTTCTTCAATGTATTCAGTATCCCTGCCGCCGTCTGCTCATCCGCGGCTGGCGATGGCGACGCCGGCCGCGGCGATGGCCATGCCGGCGAACTGCACGGGGCTCAGGGATTCGCCGAACAGGACGTAGGCGATCCCCGCGGCCACCGGCGGCACCAGGAACAGCAGCGAGGCGACGCCCGCCACCGCCCCGCGCCGGATCAGCCAGAGCAGCAGCAGGATGCCCGCCACCGAGTTGATCAGCACCGACCACGCCATGCCGAGCAGCAGCGGCGGACCGATCTCGAAGCGGCCGGCTTCGAGCGCCAGCGCCAGCGGCGCGGTCAGCAGCGCGGCGCCGACGAACTGGATCGCGGCGTTGGTGACGAGATCGGCGCCGGCCGCGGTGCGCTTCTGCCACAGCGTGCCGAGCGTCATCGCGACCATCGCGGCGAGCCCGACGCAGAGCGGTCCTAGCGGGATGCCCGAGGCGTCGGCCGCCCCGAGCTTCGGGGCCAGCACCAGCCCGGCGCCGACGAAGCCCGCCGCGATCCCGAGCCGGCGGCGGGGGCTCACCCGCTCGCCGAGCAGCGGGCCGGCGAGCACCGCGGTGAGCAGCGGCTGGAGGCTTCCGACCAGCGCCATGATCCCGGCCGGCAGCCCGCGGTTCACCGCCCAGAACACGCCTGCGACATAGAGGCCCTGCATCAGCACGCCGGAGATCAGCGCGTCCCGCCAGCCCCGCGCGTCGGCGGGCCAGCGCGCGCCCATCACCATCGCGATCGCGCCGAGCACCGCCGCCACCGCGATCACCCGCAGCGCCACGAAGGTCAGCGGATCGGCGTAGGGCACGACGTAGCGGGCCGCCACGAAGCCCGTCGCCCAGATGAAGACGAAGAGCGGCGCGGTCAGGCCGGCGAGGCTGGCGACGGTGGGGCGGGACATGGCTCCGCTGCCATACACCCCGCGCCAAACCGCGCTAAGGCCGTCGCCGCAGGGCGGTCATGCCGGATCGCGTCATCGCGAAGCCGTGAGCGCCCTTGTTCTCCCGGGTCTCCGACGCAAGACCCGGTTGACGCCGGGCCTCCGCGCCCTTCCACAAAGGGGATGGAACGCGATGGAGAAGGCATGTCCCTGCCCGAGGCCTCGACGCCGAGCCGGACGACCTCGCCCATCGGGCAGGCGGCCGCGTGAGGCGCCTGCGCGCGCTCCTGACGGTGCTCGGCGTCGCCGCGCAGCGCTTCGTCGCCCATGACGGCTGGGCGATCGCGAGCCACATCGCCCTCTCGATCCTGACCTCGCTGTTCCCGTTCCTGATCCTGCTCGCGGCGCTCGCCGGCCTGTTCGGCACGCAGTCGCTCGCCGACGAGGCGGGCACGCTGATCTTCGAGGCCTGGCCCCGCGAGGTGGCCGCTCCCATCGTCAACGAGATCCACCGGGTGCTCACCGAGCAGCGGGGCGGCGTGCTCACCCTCGGCGCGGTGCTGGCGCTCTACTTCTCCTCTTCCGGGGTCGAGAGCCTGCGGGTCGGGCTCAACCGCGCCTACGGCCTGCGGGAGATGCGGCCCTGGTGGCTGACGCGGCTCGAATCCATCGGCTTCGTCGTCTGCGGCGCCTTCGCGATGCTGGCCTTCGCGCTGCTCGTGGTGCTCGGGCCGCTGATCTGGCGCAAGGTCCTGGTGGTGGCGCCGGGCCTCGAGCCGCTGGGCCTCACCGTCGCCATCGGACGCATCGGGATCACGGCCTTCCTCATCGCGGCGGTGCTCATCATCGCCCACAAGTTCGTCGCCGCCGGCCGGCGGCCTCTCGTCGCGGTGATGCCCGGCATCGCCGCGACGCTGGCGCTCTGGTTCCTCGCAGGTCTCGGCTTCGGCTTCTACCTCGACCGCTTCTCCGGCGCCTACGTCTCCACCTACGGGGGACTAGCCACCGCCATGGTGTTCCTGGTGTTCCTCTACTGGCTCGCCGCGATGTTCCTGTTCGGCGGCGAGGTCAACGGCACGGTCATCGCCGCGCGACGGGCCCGGTTGCAGGCGCGGATGAAGGCCCGCCAAGCCGGCGTGCGCGACCCCGGACCGGGACCCGTCTCCGCGGGTTGAGGCGTCGCCCACGAAGAGATGCAACCGAAATTCCATTTGAGATTGTATTTTAGGTCGGGGTTAACCTTATCGATTGCATATCGACATGATTACAACCGAGGGTTGGTTTCATGTCGCGTATCAGCATCAAGTGCCGGGGCCGCCGGGACGGCGACAGCCGCGCCGGGGCCCGCATCGCCTGCGCCTTGCTCGCGCTCGCGGGGTTCGGCGCCGCCGGGCAGGCGCAGGCGCAGTCCTTCGCGAGCCTCTGCAATGGGCTCGGCGTCCGCCTGCCCAACCTCGCCGCGACCGGCACGGTCGGCTCCGTCCTCGGCCTGCCGGGCCTCGACACGGTCGTGAACGGCGTCGTCGGCGACGTGAACGCGAAGATCGTCACGCCGCTCTCCGGCGCCAGCCTGCGGGTCGGCCTGCTCGACGGTCTCGGCAACGTCACGAGCCCGATGACGGCCGGCGCCTGCAACGTGGGCGTGTCGAGCCTCGGCCTCGACGTGAGCCGGGGCATCACCATCGGCGGCGCGGGCATCACGGGCCTCGGCAGCGCGGCCGGCACCCCGGCGAGCGCCGGCGACGTCACCGCGATCGCCATCGGCGACGGCGCGATCACCGCGCTCGGCCGCGCCAACGCCCTCGCCCTCGGAACGGGCTCCCTCGCGAACGCGGGCGGCGCCCTCGCGCTCGGCCTCCGGGGCCGGGTCGACGCCCTCGACGGCGTCGCGGTCGGCACCGATGCCGCAGCCCGCGTCGCCGGGGCGGTGGCGCTGGGCAAGGGCTCCGTCGCCGATCGGGCCGGTCTCGGCGGCGGCGAGGAGCGCTTCAGCCGGGGCGTCGTCGCCTCGGTGGCGGGCGCCCTCTCGGTCGGCGCGACGGGCGCCGAGCGCCAGATCGTCAACCTCGCCGGCGGCACCCAGGCGACGGACGCGGTCAACGTCCGTCAGCTCGCCTCGGTCGGGGCCGGCCTCGCCGGAGCGATCGGCGGCGGCGCCGTCCTCGACGCGGCGACGGGCGTCGTCATCGCGCCGAGCCTGACCATCCGCGGCACCATCCACACGGACGTGGCGGGGGCGGTCTCGGCCATCGACGGCGAGCTGCTGCGGACCTCCGTCGACCTCGACCTCGTCAACCGCACCATCGCCGACCTGCGCCTCACCATCGGCGGCGGGACCGGGGGCGGCACGGGTGGCGGCACCGCCTCGGACCCGCTGGTGACGCAGGACTCTCCGACCGGCACGATCCGCGTCGGCGCCCGCACCGGCGGCACCAGCGTCGACGTCTCCGGAACGCAGGGTGCGCGGCGGATCAGCGGCGTCGCGCAGGGCACGCAGGCGACGGATGCGGTCAACGTCGAGCAGCTCGAAGCCCGCGTCGCCGACATTCCCCTGCGCGCGGACAACAGCCGCGGCGCCGGGGCGCCGGTGGCGAGCGGCCGGGACGCCTATGCCAGCGCCTACGGGGCGCAGGCCACCGGCGCCGGCGCCCTGGCGGTCGGCACCGGAGCGCTCGCCCGCGCGGCCGGCGCGACGAGCGTCGGCACCGACGCGCGGGCGGACGGCGAGAACGCTTCCGCCTACGGCGCCGGCGCGGCGGCGACGGGCGCCGGGGCGACCGCCATCGGCCGCTCGGCGGTCGCGGGCGGCACGGATTCGACGGCCCTCGGCCGCGGCGCGGTCGCCGCACAGGACAACGCGGTGGCGATCGGCGCCGGCGCGACGACGACCCGCGCGGGTCAGGTCGCGGTCGGCACCTCCGGCAGCACCTACACGATGGCCGGGCTCGGCTCCGCCCAGAGCCGTGCGGCGCAGTCCGGCACGACCCGCTTCGTCACGGCCGACGCCGCCGGCAACCTCGCCGCCTCCGATTACGGCCCGGCGAATCTCGGGGCCATGCAGGGTCAGGTCGACGCGCTCGGCAACCGCATCGACGCCATGGGCAACGCGCTCGGACAGGCGGTCGCCCGCTCGAACCGGGAGGCCCGCCAGGGCATCGCGGCGGCGATGGCGATGACCTCGGCCTCGATGCCCTCGATGCCTGGCCGCACGAGCTGGACGGTGAACGGGGCGACCTTCCGGGGCGAGTGGGCGGGCGGCATCGCCATGGCCCACCGGCTCGACGCGCCGATCCCGATCGCGGTGACGGCGGGCTTCAGCTACAGCGAGGCGAGCCGCCAGGGCGCCCGCGTCGGTCTCGCGGGCGAGTTCTGAGCGGTCGGCGGCAACCCCTCTTCGGAACCCATTCGCGAAAGCAGCGGGGGCCGGGCATGAAGCCCGGCCCCCGATCCGTTCGGGTCGTGTCAGGCCGCGAGGGCTGCGGGCTCGGAAGCGTCCTCGGCGGCCATGAACTGGGCCTTGGCGAGCTCCGCGAAGCGGCCGCCCTGCGCCACCAGGCTTTCGAAGGTGCCCTCCTCGACGATCCGGCCCTCGTGGAAGACGAGGATGCGGTCGGCGTCGCGGATGGTGGCCAGGCGGTGGGCGATCACGAAGGTGGTCCGGCCCTTCATGACCTCCTCGAGCGCACCCTGGAGCTTGCGCTCGGTGGCGGCGTCGAGAGCGCTCGTCGCCTCGTCGAGGATCAGCACCGGCGGGTTCTTGAGGAGCGCGCGGGCGATCGAGAGGCGCTGGCGCTCGCCGCCGGAGAGCGAGCGGCCACGCTCGCCGATCACCGTGTCGAGGCCGTCGGGCTGCCGGGCGATGAACTCGGAGGCCTGGGCGCGCTCCAGGGCATCGAGCATCTCGGCATCCGTGGCGTCGGGGCGGCCGACCTGCAGGTTCTCGCGGATCGAGCGGGCGAACAGCATCGGCTCCTGGAAGACCACGCCGATGTTGTGGCGCAGGCTCGACAGGGCGAGGTCGCGGATGTCGGCGCCGTCGATGGTCACGCGGCCCTGCGCCGGGTCGAAGGTGCGGTGCAGGAGGCCGAGCGTCGTCGACTTGCCCGAGCCCGTGGTGCCGACGAGCGCCACCGTCTCGCCGGCGCGGGCGGAGAACGAGACCGTATCGAGGGCCCGGCGGCGGCCGTCGTAGGAGAAGGACACGTCCTCGAAGGCGACCTCGCCGCCGAGGCGGCCGACGGCCTTGGCCTGCGGCCGGTCGTGGACGGCGGGCACGGTGTCGAGGATCTCGAAGAACTCGGCGATCTTCGGCGCCTGCTGGAACAGGCCGTTCACGAAGGCGGCGACGTGGTCGAGCCGGGCGACGAGCATGGTCGCGAGGCTCATGAAGGCGACGACCTCGCCGACCGTGGTCTGGCCGTGCTGGAACAGGAAGATGCCGGTCACGAAGATCGCGGTCATGGTCAGCGTCGCCGAGGCGCGGGTGGCGACGTTGGCGAGCGCCCACCAGGACAGCACCGGGATCTGCGCGGCGAGGAGCCGGCTGATCATGTCGTGCATGGCATCCTTCTCCGCCTTGGCGCGGGTGAAGGACTGGATGACGGCGACGTTGCCGAGCGCGTCGGAGGCGTGGGCGGCCAGCCCCGAATGATATGCCTCGACGCGGCCCTGCAGGGTCTCGGTGCGGCGCATGACGAAGGTCGTGAGCGCGGTGAACACCACGACCAGCACGACGAGGATCGAGCCGAGCTGCCAGTTCACGAACAGCGTCAGCGGGAGCAGCACGCCGAGCGAGACGAGCGCCGAGAGATGGTCGCGGAAGAAGCCGAGCCACAGCCAGGCCATGCCGTTGGTGCCCTCCAGCATCGCCTTGAGGACGCGGCCGGAATGGTTGGCGGAGTGGAAGGCGAGCGGCAGGTCGAGCACGTGCTCGAAGTAGCCGGCCATGGTGGCGAGCCGGCTGCGATGGGCGAGCCGGTCGGCGTGGAGCGCGATGGCGACGCCGGCCGCGATGGTGAAGAAGCCGAAGCCCATCCAGGCCGCGATCAGCGGCACCAGGGTCGTGAAGGCGTCGGCGCCGCGGGCGAGATGGGTGAGCTCGTCGATGATGCGGCCCATCAGCAGCGGCTCCACGAAGGCCGCTCCGGCGAGCGCGATGTTCGTCGCCGCCAAGCCGATGGCCAGCCGCTTCTCGCTGCCGAGAAGGCCGAGGACGCGCGAGTAGAGACGAACGAACGACATGCCCAGCTCCAGCTACCCCTCAGGCGCGGCCCCCGTGCCGGAGCCTTCGCCTCGCCTCCGGAGCCGGCCGCCGCTCGACGCGGCCTAAACCTCCGGGACGCATGGGCTTATGCCGACGCCCGGCTGAACGGCGCATGACGGATCGCGCCCTTTACGCTTCCTTCAGCATGATTGCCTAACGCTCGC
This sequence comes from Methylobacterium jeotgali, assembly GCF_022179345.1. GTDB lineage: Bacteria > Pseudomonadota > Alphaproteobacteria > Rhizobiales > Beijerinckiaceae > Methylobacterium > Methylobacterium jeotgali. The sequence continues at coordinate 119,927 of NZ_BPQR01000043.1, forward strand.
CCAGGGAGCCGGCCTCCGTGGAGGATGCCGGCGGTGCAACAGCGTTCGGGCCCGCCGTCATGGATCTCGCTACCGGTATCGGCCTGCTCGGCGGCCTCGGCGTGGTCTTCACGCTGATCATGATCGACGGCGGCAACTTCGCCGCCTACTTCGACAAGCACGCGGTGATCGTGATCTTCGGCGGCGCCACCGCCGCCACGATGATGCGCTTCCCGTTCTCGACGATCATGCACGGCCTGCCCATGGGCCTGCGATTCGCCTTCACCATGCGCTCGGTGAAGCCCCGCGACCTCATCGAGGAGATCACCAAGATCGCAGACCTCGTTCGGAAGTCCGGCCCGATGGCGCTGGAGAACATGGAGATCTCCGACCCGTTCCTGGCCCAGGGCGCGCGCTACATCGCCGACGGCTACGACCGCGACTTCATCCGCGACACGATGGAGCGCGACCGCGACAACTTCCTGATGCATCTCGACGAGGGTTCGAAGATCTACCGCGCCTTCGGCGACTGCGCGCCGGCCTGGGGCATGATCGGCACCATCCTCGGCATGGTGACGATGTTCGCCAACATGTCCGATCCCTCGAAGCTCGGCCCCGCCATGGCGACCGCCCTGCTCGCGACGCTCTACGGCGCGCTCATCGCCAACATGATCACCCTGCCGCTCGCCGACAAGCTGCACGTCAAGCTCGAGGAGGAGGACGTGTCGCGCTCGCTCATCATCGACGGCATCCTGCTGATCCGCGACCAGAAGAGCTCCTCGCTCGTGCGCGAGATGCTCGTCGCCTACCTGCCCCACAACCACCGCGAGGAGCTGATGGCCGAAGCGGCCTGACGCGTCGCCCGATCGAGGGAGGGCCTGAGCGGTGGCCAAGAAGAAGCGCGGCGGCGCGCATGGCGGCCATGGCTGGTTCGTCACCTTCGCCGACCTGATGGCGCTCCTGATGAGCTTCTTCGTGATGATCGCCGCGTACTCCACGCAGGATCAGAAGAAGATGCAGGTGGTGGCCGGCTCCATGCGCGACGCCTTCGGCGTCAACAAGGAATCGAAGTTCGCCGGCATCATCGAATCGACCGGCCTGCCGACCGCCGAGCACGTGAAGTACCTGCGCGACATCCCGCCCGAGCGCGCCTCGGACCGCACGACGCCCCCCTCCATCGACCAGAGCGCCGAGATCGGCCTGACCGACAAGGGCGAGGCGGAGAACTTCGGCCTCGCCGCCGCCTCCCTGCGGCAGGCCTTCCAGGACATGCCCGAGATCGCGGAGCTGTCGAAGAACATCGTCATCACGCCCACGCAGAAGGGGCTCGACGTCTCGCTCGTCGACCAGGACGGGCGCTCGATGTTCCCGGAAGGGTCGAGCCGCCCCAACGACCGCACGCGGCGCCTCCTGGAGAAGATCGCCCCGGCGCTCCGCCAGTTGCCGAACCGCATCGCCATCACCGGATTCACCGCGAGCGAGCGGCCGGGGACGCGCCCGGCGGCGCCGCCCTGGGAGATCTCGGCGAACCGCGCCATCAGCGTGCGGGAGGTGCTGGCCGGGGCGGGCGTGCCCGACGACCGCTTCGCCTCCGTCGCCGGAAAGGCGGATACCGAGCCGCTGTTCCCGGACAACCCCTATATCGCGGCGAACCGGCGCGTGACGGTCACGCTCCTCAAGGAAGCGCCCCCGACCCCGGTCGGATACGGGATGCCCTGACCGACTACTTGGCGACGAGCAGCGCCCAGTAGACCTTGTACTTCGAGCCCGGTGCGTAGGCGGTGGCGATGCCCATCCGGGTCGCGTCCGGCGAGAGCATCACCGCGTTGTGGGCCGGGCTGTCGCGCCAGCCCGAGAAGGCTTCCGCCAGGGTGTGGTAGCCGGCCGAGAGGTTGGCGCCGGCGGAGGCGTAGCCGAGGCGGGTGACGGCGACCCGCACGGTCTGGGCCTGGCTCGGCCGGTCGGCGAGCGCCATCGAGGCGGCCTCCGCCTCGGCGAGACGCTGCAGCTCCGGATCGACGGCGAGCGCCGTCACGCCCTTCCCGCGGCGGTAGGCGGAGATCATGTCGGCTGCGCCGGCCGCGTCGAGCCGGGCGGTCTCGGTGGTCAGCGGCTGGTAGAGGGCGGGCAGCGCGGAGGTGGCGGCGCGGTCCGACGCGCAGCCCGCGAGCGCCAGGCTCGCGCCTCCCGAGACCAGAATCCCCAACGCCGCACGCCGCTTCACCGTCAACGCTCCCGTACCGGACGAGGTCGGAACGCCTCAGGCGTCCGACCGCTCCAGCTTACGACGGCTGGGCGCGCGGGATGTTCCGGATCGCACATCCGCGTCCGGCTCCGCCAAGGCGGAAGGCTCGGCGCTCGTCGCGTCGCCGCTTTTGCCGAGGCCGCCCGCGATGGCGCCGAGCGCCCCCTGCACCCCTTCGAGACCCTGCACGGTGACGATGCTCGACGGCGTCCCCATGGCCGGGATCAGCCCCTCCTCCGACAGCGCCTTGAACACCGCGAAGTTGAGATCGGTGAGCACCTTCAGCCCGAGGCCGACGTCGACGATCGTCGCGAACAGCTCGAACTCCAGATAGGGGTCGCCAATCTTCTTGAAGACGACCCGCGGCGGCGGCTCCTTCATGACGTCGGCATGGGCCCGGGCGCATTGCTCGATCAGCTCTGCGGCGCGCACCGGGTCCTGGCTGCGCACGACGCTGACCGTGAGGTTGACCCGCCCCGCCCGGTCGCCCCGCACCCGGTTCTTCACGATGCCGGAGATCAGGTTCGAGTTCGGGACGATCACCGCCGAGCGGTCGAAGGTCTGGATCTCCGTGGAGCGCACGGAGATGCGCTTCACGATGCCCTCGCTGTCGCCGATCACCACCTGGTCGCCGACACGGATCGGCCGCTCCCAGAGCAGCAGCAGGCCCGAGACGAAGTTGTTGACGATCGACTGGAGGCCAAAACCGATACCGACAGAGAGCGCGCCGGCGACGATAGTGAGCTTCTCGAGGCTCAGCCCCAGGTAGGAGAAGGCCAGCGCCAGGGCGAGCAGGAAGCCGCAATAGCCGGCCACCGTCGAGATCGAGTTGCGCAGGCCCGAATCGAGATCGGTCGCCGGCAGGTAGGTGTTCTCCAGCCAGCGCTGCACGCCCCGCGTCACGAAGACGCCGACCATCAGGATGCCGATGCCGAAGGCGATGCTCGACAGCGAGATGGTGACGTCGCCGACCTTGAACCCGAAGAAGGCCGTGCGCAGCGACGCGGTCACGTCCGTCGAGTCGAGGCCCCAGGGCGCCAGGATCAGGAGCGCGACGACCGCGATCAGCAGCACCCGCAGAAGGCCGGTGGCGAGCACGCCGATCTGGTTGAGGGAGCGCTTGCGCAGGCCGGTGTTGGCCTGGAGCGTCGTGGCGATGCGGGTGTCTTCCCGGAGCGCGCCGCCGATGAAGGCCTCGACGCTCTGCACCAGCAGGTAGAGCAGCACGAGCAGGCTCGCAGCCCAGACGAGCTGGTCGACGAGGAAGGCGGCGAAGGCGACGTAGCCGACGAGCGGTGCCGCGCAGATCACGATCACCGCGAGCCAGCCGAGCATCCGCGCGGGGCCGCCGAGAGCGCTCGCGCGCTCCGGCGCGACGTAGGGGCCGAGGCAGGCCTCCTCCGCCTGCTGGGTCGAATCGTCGGCGAAGCGGTGCAGGCCGATCGCCAGGATCAGGCCGGTGACGACGGCGCCGATGCCGCGGGTGGCGATCGAGACGGGCAGCGCCGCCGAGATGCCGGAGTTCAGCGCCTCGATGGCCTTGGCCACCGAGATCACCACCGCGATGCTCACGGCGAGCCGGGTGATGCGGGTCGCCGATTCGTCCGTCACCGGCGTCGGCCGCCAGCGCGGCCGGTTCTGCGAGAGCAGCGCGTCGCAGAGCGCCTGCACGAAGGCGACGAAGGCGAAGCCGCCGGTGATCGCCGCCGCGACCGGCAGGAGGCGCGACGGCAGCAGGTCGGTGGCGTCGAGCGCGTAGTAGATCGCGTAGCTGCCGAGCACCGCCGGCACGGTGCCGATCAGGAGCACGCGCCAGGCGGCGAGCAGCACGCTGCGCCGATCCGGCTCGCCCTCGCCCTCGTCCCGGTGCCCGAAGCGGGGCGCAATGTTCCGCCGCCCGAAATAGAGGGCGAAGGAGACGCCGAAGGCGATGCCGAGGAGCAGCAGGTTGCCCAGCGTGCCGTTGCGCGAGAACAGCAGCATGATGTCGGACAGCGCGCTCTGAAGGGCGCGCATGTCCCGCGGCACGTCCTCGGCGACCCGCGACCACAGGGACGGGGCGACGAGGCCCTGCGAACGCTCGAACAGGCCCTTGGTGAAGGCGTCCCGGCGCCGGTTCGAGACCCGGTCGACGATCTGCTCGCTCTGGACGAGGAGGGAGCGGGCCAGCCGCTGCGTCTCGTCGATGCCGGCGACCGCGGCCTCGCGCTCGACGCGCTCCTTCGCGATCTCGGGGCTCTCCTCGCCCTCCTTCGGCTTCGGGCCGAGCTGGGTGAGACGCTCGCGGGCGGAGGCCAGCGGCAGGTCGAGCTCGTCGATGACGGTGCGGATGCCGTCGGCGACGGGCCCGACCCCGTCGCGGATGCGCGTCAGGTCGGCGGCGGTGAGGTTGGGGCGCGCCAGCTCCTTCTCGCGGCCCTCGAGGTCGGCGCGCGCCGCGTCGAGCTTGGCGCGGACCGCCTTGATGTTTTCCGACAGCTCCGGCTTCGGAGGGGCGGGCTTCGCCTCGGGCGCCTTCTCCGGCGCCTTGTTCGCCTCGGGCTTGGCCGCGTCGGGTTTGGCTCCGTTCGCCGCGGGCGCCGCCCCTTGCGCCGGCGGCCGCTCCCCCTGCCCCGTCGCGCCCTGCGGCGCCAGGGCGGCGACGGCGAGCGCCGCGGCGAGAAGCAGGCCGTGGAACGATGGCAGACGGCGGGTCGGGAGGCGAAGCGTCATCGAGATCCTTCTGATCGGCGCCGGCACGCGGGCCCCTGAAGGCTGTCGCCGGCTCTCGGGGGCTTCTCGCGCGCTGAATACGGCGAAAGCCCGGCCCTGCCCACCCTTCGCGTCCGTCTTGTGGGTGCGACGCCGGGCGGAGGCCCAGGAACCTTCACAAGCCCGTCATGGTGATATTAGACTAAGCCCCGATGGACAGGGCCTTTTCGTCTCGACATGTCGAGGAGGCGCTGCGGACGGGATCGTCCGGGCGCCGGAACGGACCGGTGAAGTCGGCCGGGCGCTGGCCCGGCGCTCCGCCGGGGCGGCGACGCCGTTTCCGGTTCGGGCCCGTCCTCCATTGCAGGGGAGGCCGGTCGTGATGGACCTCCAGACCCTCGTTCTCAACGCCGACTACCGGCCCCTGTCCTACAATCCGCTCTCGCTCTGGTCGTGGAAGGACGCCTTCACGGCGTTGTTCCTGGACCGGGTGACGCTGGTCGCGAGCTACGACGTCGAGGCCCGCTCCCCGAGCCGGGCGCTGAAGGTCCCGAGCGTTGTCGCGCTCAAGAACTACGTCACGCTGGCGCGCAGCCCCGCCTTCACCCGCTACAACATCTACCTGCGCGACGGCTTCGCCTGCCAGTATTGCGGCCTGCGGCTGCCCTCCGGCGGCCTGACCTTCGACCACGTCGTCCCCCGCTCCCGCGGCGGCCTGTCGAGCTGGGAGAACGTCGTGGCGGCCTGCTCGCCCTGCAACCTGCGCAAGGCGAACCGCACACCCGACGAGGCCGAGATGCCGCTCGCCGCCGTGCCCCGCCGGCCGACCCGCCACGAGCTGCACCACCGCCAGCCGGAGTTCGACCACCGGCAGTACCACCACACCTGGCTCGACTACCTCTACTGGGACAGCGAGCTCGAGAGCTGAGCTCCGCCCGGGACTGCCGCTGCCCTCTTGCTGACGCCCGGGGCATCACGGACGGCGTCCCGGCTGCGCCGGCACCAAGCGCTGGGCCTGCGGCGTTGCGTCTCGCTCCCGCTCGACCCATCACCCGCCGCGGCCTTGCACGCGAAGGCCGCCGAACGCCGTTCGCCGCCGCTTCGTAAGGCGGATGACGGCGAATATCGGCCGATCGCTCACCGATCGGAAAGGGTAAGATTTAACGTTAAGTCGGGTTTAAGACCTCTGGGCAATGATCTCCTTCGTCATCGGAGCCGGCGCGCAAGCTCTCGGCCGCGAATGAGTGAAGGAATTCTTATGACCCGCTCGAGGCTCTTCGTCTTGGCGCGCTCCCTGACGTTCCTCGCGAGCGTCTGCGCGCCTGCTCTCGTCCACGCCGCCGACCTGCTGCCGCCCCCTCCCCCCCCGCCGCCGCCCCCGCCGGTCGATGTCGGCGGCGGCTGGTACCTGCGCGGCGACGTCGGCGCCAGCGTCTACACCAGCCCGAAATACTCGGTCGCCAAGGCGCCGGACACGGTCTTCTTCAACGAGAGCCAGTCGGGCGGCTTCTTCGCCGGCGTCGGCGTCGGCTACCAGGTCAACAGCTACTTCCGCGGCGACGTGACCGGCGAGTTCCGCTCCAACGAGCTGCGCCTGTCGAGCTACAACGACTTCAGCTCCGACTGCGGCTGCACCAGCGGCCGCAACTTCAACCAGACCTCGGGCCACTACACCTCGGGCCTCGTGCTGGTGAACGGCTATTTCGAGCTCGGCACCTGGTTCGGCGCGACGCCCTTCTTCGGCGGCGGTGTCGGCGTGGCCTTCAACCACTTCTCCGGCTTCACCGATAGCGGCGTGACGAACTTCTACGCCCCCTACGCCTACAACCAGCCGACCTCGCCGGGCTACTTCAAGGCCCGCACCACCGAGAGCCTCGCCTGGGCCCTCCACGCGGGTGTCGCCTTCGACGTGGCCCAGAACCTCAAGGTCGAGTTCGCCTACCGCTACGTGAATCTCGGCCAGGCCAAGACCGGCAGCCTCACCTGCCTCGACGCCGGCGGCGGCTGCGACAGCGCCGTCGTCAAGGCGAAGAACCTTGAGGCGCACGAGATCAAGATCGGCCTGCGCTACCTCCTCGGCGGCCCGGTGCTGCCGCTGCCGCCGATCTACGAGCCCGCCCCCGGCCCGCTCGTGCGCAAGTACTGATCGCAGCATCCCTCACCCTCGATGCCGGGGCGGCGCGGAGACCATCCGCGCCGCCCTGACGCGTTCGAGGGGTACGTCGGGGCGGGCGCTGCACCCGGCAATACTTGCCTAGTCGCAAGATGAAAGCGAAGAGGACCGCTCGTTTCTCTTCCGAGTGGCGTTGTCTCGTTCGAAGATAGGCTCATCGGGCGGCATGGAAACGGAGAATTAAGGTTACCGAGCTACGAATGATCCATGGGCCGATCGGCTGGACGCAGTGCCGGCACCCAGAGGACTCATCCGATGCGTACCCTCCCCTTCCTCCTGCTCGCCTCGCTCGCGATCGGCACAGCCACCGCCCGCGCCGCCGATCTCGACTACGGCGTGCTCCGCGGCCCCGAATACGAGCCCGTCGCTCCCGCGGTCGACTGGAATGGCGGCTACTTCGGTGCCCATGCCGGCTACTCCTCGACGTCGCTCGGATTCCGGAACGTGTTCGGCGATATGATCCGGAACGCGCTGCACGACACGTCGACCGAGACCAATCTCGGCGCCTCGACGCTTCTGCGGGCCCAGTCCGTCCGCGTCGATCATTCGAGCTTCGGCGGTTTCGCAGGCTACAACTTCCAGTTCGATGATATCGTGCTCGGCATCGAGGCCGACTACACTCGCTTCGGCAAGACGGGGACCTCGTTCGATACCACCGGCCGCTCCAAGGTCACCGGGGACCTGTTGGAGACCGTCTACCTGAACGGCAGTTCCTCGACCCGAATTCAGGACTACGGCACCATCCGCGCCCGCGCCGGTTACGCGATGGGCAGCCTCCTGCCCTTCGTCACGGGCGGCCTCGCCATCGGTCGCGCGACCGTTGTCGACAAGTTGACCTATCAGGCCTACGGATTCAATCAGACGACGTACAATGCCAACCAGGGGCTGACGACCGGCAAGCCCGCCTACGTCTACAACTACGGTTATACGACCTTCCTGCAGTCCAGTCCGGATGGAAGCACGCCGGCGACCGATACCTTGGCGCGTGCCAAGACCAAGGTCGTGGGCGGCATCACCGCCGGTGCGGGTCTGGAGTTCGCGCTGACGCAGAACATCCTCCTGCGCGGCGAGTACCAGTACGTGCTCTTCAACGACTTCGACGGGCACAAGGCCAACGTCAACACCGTCCGCGGCGGCGCGGCGGTGAAGTTCTGACCGCGCGCCCGGAAGGCCCCGCCATGGTCCACGCCTCTCCCGACGCGGGCAGCCGCCCTCTCGTCCGCGCCCTCGGCCTCGCCCTCGCGCTGATGTCGGCGCCGGCATTCGCCCAAGGGGCCGAGCCCCTGCCGCTGGGGCCAGCCCCGGCTCCGCGCTTCGCGCCGCCGCCGGCCGCGCACCCGTGCTGCCGTCCGAGGCCCGTTGTCCAGGCGCCGGGCGGGCCGGTCGTGCGGGCCTACCTGCCGCGCAACCTCGCGGTGCCGATGTACAACGAGCCGCCGCCGCGCTTTCCGAGCTTCTGAGGCTCAGGCGGCGGCGCGGCTCACGGCGTCGACCACCTCGTCGACCACCTCGACCACGAGGGAGCGGTCGTCGCCCTCGGCCATGACGCGGATCACCGGCTCCGTCCCCGAGGGGCGGATCACAAGGCGCCCGCCCTCGCCCAACCGCTCGCGGGCCTGCTCGATGGCGGTGACGACCGTCTGCTGCCGCAGCGGATCGCCGGAACGGTAGCGCACGTTCTTGAGGATCTGCGGCAGCGGATCGAAGCAGTGACAGACCTCGCTCACCGGCTTGTCGAGGCGCTGCACCACCGCGAGCAGCTGGAGCGCCGCCACGAGGCCATCGCCGGTGGTCACGTAATCCGACATGATAATGTGGCCGGACTGCTCGCCGCCGAGATTGTAGCCGTTCTGGCGCATGTGCTCGAGGACGTAGCGGTCGCCGACCGCCGTGCGGGCGAGCGACAGGCCGATGCCGCCGAGGTAGCGTTCCAGGCCGAGATTCGACATCACCGTCGCGACGAGGCCGGGCCGGGTCAGACGCTCGTCCTCCTGCCAGGAGCGGGCGACGACGGCCATGAGCTGGTCGCCGTCGACCATCTGGCCCTTCTCGTCGACGATGAGCACCCGGTCGGCGTCGCCGTCGAGCGCGATGCCGATATCGGCGCGCAGCTCCCGCACCTTGCTGACGAGGGCGCCGGGCGCCGTCGAGCCGACGTCGCGATTGATGTTGAAGCCGTCCGGCTCCGTGCCGATGGCGATGACCTCGGCGCCGAGCTCCCACAGGGTCTCCGGCGCGACCCGGTAGGCGGCGCCGTTGGCGCAGTCGACCACGACCCGCAGGCCGTCCAGCGTCACCTGACGCGGCAGGGTGCGCTTGGCGAACTCGATGTAGCGGGCATGCACGCTCTCGATGCGCTTGGCGCGGCCGAGATCGCTCGCGGAGGCGAGTCGCGGCGTCAGCTCGGAATCGATCAGCGCCTCGATGGAGCGCTCGACCTCGTCGTTGAGCTTGAACCCGTCCGGGCCGAACAGCTTGATGCCGTTGTCCTCGTAGAGGTTGTGGGAGGCCGAGATCATCACGCCGAGATCGGCGCGCATGGAGCGGGTCAGCATCGCCACCGCCGGCGTGGGCATCGGCCCGAGCAGCAGCACGTCCATGCCCATGGCGGTGAAGCCGGCCACCAGCGCCGTCTCGATCATGTAGCCCGAGAGGCGGGTGTCCTTGCCGATCACCACCCGGTGCCGATGGTCGCCCCGCTGGAACACCACGCCCGCCGCCTGCCCGACCTTGAGGGCGAGCTCCGGCGTGATGAGGCCGTTGGCGCGGCCGCGGATGCCGTCGGTTCCGAAATACTTGCGCACGTGGGCTCCGAGCCTGCTGACGCCTCGACCGTTCCGGCGATCATAGCGCCGACCGGCCTCTCCGGGGAGGAAGCCTGCCGTCGTGGTGAATTGAGGGATGCCGGTTGAATCCGGAATGCGGCGCCCGGAAGGCGGATGCTCCGAAGGTCGGCCGGGAACGGAAAGGGGCGCCTCGCGGGGCGCCCCTTCTCATCTTGTCGCTTCGCCCGCCTCAGCCCTGCGGCTGCGGCTCTAGGCTCCCGTCGTTCTCCCGCGGGCGGCCGCGCCCGGCGGAGGGGACGGAGGAGCCGCGAGCCAGCGTCGGCGGCACGTCGCCGCCGTCGCGCACGGGCGGGCGGCCGTTGAGGAGGTTGCGGATCTCCTCGCCGGAGAGGGTCTCGTACTCGAGCAGTCCCTGGGCCAGGGTCTCGAGGTCCTCGGCCCGCTCGCCGAGGATGCGACGTGCCTCTTCGAGGCCCGTCTCGACGAGGCGGCGGACCTCGGCGTCGATCTTCTGGGCCGTCGATTCCGAGACCGTCTGCTGACGGCCCATCGACATGCCGAGGAAGACCTCGTCGTTGTTGTCGCCGTAGGCCACGGTGCCGAGCTCGGGCGAGAAGCCCCAGCGGGTGACCATCATCTTGGCGAGCCGCGTGGCCTGCTCGATGTCGGACTGGGCGCCGGAGGTGACCTTGTCCTTGCCGAAGATCATCTCCTCGGCGATGCGGCCGCCCATCATGATCGCGAGCCGCGAGGTCATCTGCTCGAAGCTCATCGAGAGCTTGTCGCGCTCGGGCAGCTGCATGACCATGCCGAGCGCCCGGCCGCGGGGGATGATCGTCGCCTTGTGGACCGGATCGGTCGCCGGGACGTTCAACGCGACGATGGCGTGGCCACCTTCGTGGTAGGCGGTGAGCCGCTTCTCGTCCTCGGTCATGACCAGGGTGCGCCGCTCGGCGCCCATCATGACCTTGTCCTTGGCGTCCTCGAACTCGTGCATCGTGACGATGCGCTTGCCGCGCCGCGCCGCGAGCAGCGCCGACTCGTTGACGAGGTTCATCAGGTCGGCGCCGGAGAAGCCGGGGGTGCCCCGTGCAATGGTCTTGAGGTCGACGTCCGGCGCCAGCGGCACCTTGCGGACGTGGACGCGCAGGATGCGCTCGCGGCCGGTCACGTCCGGGTTCGGCACCATGATCTGGCGGTCGAAGCGGCCGGGACGCAACAGCGCGGGGTCGAGCACGTCGGGGCGGTTCGTGGCCGCGATGATGATGACGCCCTCGTTGGCCTCGAAGCCGTCCATCTCCACGAGGAGCTGGTTGAGGGTCTGCTCGCGCTCGTCGTTGCCGCCGCCGAGGCCGGCGCCGCGATGGCGGCCGACCGCGTCGATCTCGTCGATGAAGATGATGCAGGGGGCGTTCTTCTTGGCTTGCTCGAACATGTCGCGGACGCGGCTCGCGCCGACGCCGACGAACATCTCGACGAAATCCGAGCCGGAGATCGTGAAGAACGGCACGTTGGCCTCACCGGCGACCGCGCGGGCGATGAGCGTCTTACCCGTGCCGGGGGGGCCGACGAGCAGCACGCCGCGGGGGATGCGGCCGCCGAGGCGCTGGAACTTCTGCGGATCGCGCAAGAACTCGACGATCTCCTGCAGGTCCTCCTTGGCCTCCTCGACGCCGGCCACATCGTCGAACGAGACGCGCCCATGCGCTTCGTTGAGGAGCTTGGCCTTCGACTTGCCGAAGCCCATGGCGCGGCCCGCGCCCGACTGCATCTGGCGCGAGAGGAAGATCCAGGCGCCGATGAACACGAGGATCGGCAGCCAGCTCACGAGGAGCTGGATGAACCAGGGCGTGTTGTCGGAGGGCGGGCGGGCGGTGATCTGCACGCCCTTGCCCTGGAGCTTCGAGACGAGCATCGGGTCGTTCGGCGCGTAGCTGGTGAAGTTGCCGCCGCCGACATAGGTGCCGCTGACGTCCTGTCCGGAGATCACCACCGACTGGATCTTGCCCGCATCCGCGTCGTTCAGGAGCTGGCTGTAGGCGATCTCGCTGCCGCCGCCGCGATGACCCGGATTCTGGAACAGGGTCACCAGCGCGAGGACGAGCAGGAAGATGACGACCCACAAGGCAAAGTTGCGGAAATTCGGGTTCATCGATCAATCCCTGGGGAGCGTCGGCGTTCTGAGCCGTGCTGGCGGCCCGCGCCGTTACTCGTCGTCAATGTAGGCAGCGGGCGAACCCTTGCCAAGTAAGCCGTCCGCCCGTCCCCGAACGGCGTTACCGCCCTTCCGAGGGGGCGCGGGGGCGAGCACGACCTCGCCTCGGAGGGTCGTCTCCACGGTGAGCCCGCGCAGGGTGCGGCAGACCGCGCGGCCTTCGCGCAGGGCGGGAAGAAGCGTGCCGAGCACGAGGGCTTCGAGGCGTTCGAGACGCTCCGGTCCCTCCGCACCGGCTTCCGCCATGGCGAGCGCGATCACGCGAAGCGTGACGGCCTCCGGCAGGGCGGCCGGGGAGCCGAGGCGGACCCCGCGCTCCGCGTCGATCCGCAGGCCGGCGAAGGCGTCGCGCGCCGTCCGCGACAGCGCCGCGTCGTCGCGGGCGAGGCGCTCGGCGAGGCGGGCGAGCCGCGCCGGGTCCAGGCCCTCCCGAGCGAGGATCGGAGACAGCCGCCGCAGGCGCGCGCGGGCGAAGCGGTCGTCGGCGTTGGAGGGATCGCGAAGGAAGGCGATTCCCCCCGCCTCGCACCAGGCTGCCAACTGCGCCTTCGCCAGGGCAAGGAAGGGCCGCCCGAGCGTGACGCCCCGCGCAAGAGCGCGCGCGCCGCGCATCCCCGCGAGCCCGGCGGGGCCGGAGCCGGCGCAGAGACGCAGCAGCACCGTCTCCGCCTGATCGTCCAGGTTGTGGCCGGTGAGCACCCGGTCCGCGCCGATCCGCCCGGCGCAGGCCGCGAGCAAGGCGTAGCGGGCGCGGCGGGCCTCGGCCTGGAGGCGCGTCGCCGGCGCCTCCCCCTCGCGGACGAGGAGATGATGGGCGAGCCCCAGCCGCGCCGCCTTCGCCGCGACGGCTTCGGCCTCCGCGGCCGAGCCCGGACGAAGGCGGTGGTCGACGGTTGCCACATGGATCGAGCCGGCCGGCGCGAGTCGCGCAGCAGCATGCATCAGCGCCGTGGAATCGGGGCCGCCGGAGACGGCGAGGAGCACAGGGCTCGACGGACGGACCGCGAGCCCTGTGCTCCTCGC
>NZ_BPQR01000044.1 GCF_022179345.1 Methylobacterium jeotgali
CTGATCGCCGAACGCGCCCGGTCACTGGGCGCGTTCGGCGATCAGGTACACGGCGGCGGCCATGGCGCCCAGGCCGCGGAAGCCCTTCGGCGTGAAGGCGTTCTCCAGCATGGCCTCGTCGGCTGCCAGAACCGGCAGGGCCCCGGACCGACGGACCGCGTCGCCGTAACCCGGGTCGGTGAGCCACTGGACGTGGCACGGGCGGCCCGACCTGACCTCTTCGAGCACGTAGCAGCGGCTCGGCAGGACGCCGTGCGCGGCGGCACGCAATCGCCACTCGACGTCATCGCGTTCGCGTTTCGCCGCCTCGTCGCCGCCGGAGGGGAAGAGGGCCGCGAGGTCGTCCGGCCGGAAGTCGCGCAATCGCACCGGGATTTTGGCGACCGGCGGTTCGATGGCGACCGACAGGTTCCGCCCAAAACCTATCGAGACCCGCCTGGAGTAGGGGCCCAGGGCGATGCGCCGGGCCACCCTGGCGCGCAGCATCGCCAAGCCATCGCCGAGGGAGCCGTCGCCGCGCGCGTGCGGGTAAGGCTTGAACGTCATGCCGAGCCTCCCTCCATTCGCCGCCGGCGCACCAGGGCGGCCATGCGTCGACGCGCACGGGTGACCGGCGCCTTCCGGCGCACCCAGGGGAGCGGCGGGAGCGCCGCCCATTCGGGCCGCATCAGCCGCCCTCCATGATCCGGGCGGTCCGGATCTCGACGGCCCGGACGCGCGCGACGTGCGCGGCCCAGAACCGGTTCGCGAGGAACATGACGGCCGTCGGCGCCGCGCGGGTTTTCGATGCGGATGTCCGCGGGATGCCGGGACCGGCCGTCGCCGCGACCGCCGCGAGCGGCGACCCCATGGCGGCCAGCCGGTCGTGGGCGCGCCGGCAGTGATCGACGGAGTGCGGCGTCATGCGCTCCTCGCCGTGGCCGGCACGATACTTGGCCAGGGCACGGCAGACATCGCCGCCCGCGAGGCTCCAGGCCCGTGCGAGGTAGGCGACGCCGAAGCGGATGTTCGTGGCAGGGTCGAGAAGTTCCGCGGCCGGCCCGCGATGACCGAGCATCGCCGCCGTGGCCGGCCGGACCTGCATCAACCCGAGTTCGCCGACCGTTCCGACCGCCCCGGCGTCGTAGCCGCTCTCGACGAACGCGACCGCCTCGGCGAGCGCGGGCGGGACCCCGCGTGCCGTCGCCTCCCGCATGAGGAGTTCGCCATAGGCGGTGCGACCGCGGGCCTTGGCGTTCCCGGGGGCCGTGGCCGTCGCGGATGGTCCCGCGGTGCCCTCCGCCGCGGCCGCCCCGGCGCCGGCAACGGCGGCGAGGCCGAGGAGGACGCCCAGGGCGCGAGGTGCCGCCGGGCGTGGGACGTTCCGGCCGTATCCCACTACTTGGCTTTCTGGATGCGGGTGACGGCGATCGAACCGTTCACGCGGTCGGCCGAGAACCGCACCCGCTCGCCGGGCCTCAGGCCCTTGAGCATGGCCGGGTCCTGGACCTTGTAGGCCATCGTCATCGCGTCCATCCCGATGTTCGGGATGGTCTCGTGGTCGAGGGTCACCTTGCCCGCGGCGTCGTCGACCTTCTTGACGGTTCCGGCGACGAGCGGGGCGTTCGACGGCGTCGCCTGCGGAGCCGGCTGCGGGGCCGCCTTCTCCGCGGGGGGCGTTTCCGGCTGACCCTGGGCCGGGTCGCCCTTCGCTCGACGGTCCAACGGTCCCTCGCCCGACGGCGTCTGGTTCGGCTGCGGCCGGTAGCCGGCCTCGCGGCTGCGGACCTGCCACTGCTTCAGGGCGTCGATCTTGGCCTGCTGCTCGTCCTGGATCTTCTGCGCGAGCTCGCGCAGCTGCCGGTCACCGCCGTAGTCGAGCTGCGTCTTGGCCAGGAACAACGTCTCCTCGTAGCTGGCGATCAGCAGCTCCGCGAAGTCCCGGTCCGGGTCGCCGGTCAGCTTCGTGTCCCGGAAACGGTTCGACATCGTTTCGCGCGCCCGCTCCAGGGCTGCGGGCGCGCCCTTGGCGGGCTGCGCGCCGGCGTGCTGCGGGATCGGGGCGACGAGCGCGGCCGCGAGCGCGGTGGACAGGATCAGGCGTCGCATGGTTGCTCCATCTCAGGGCTCCGAAGCCCTCGCGCGGGACCGGGCGGAAGCCGCACGGGGCTTCCCTCCAGGGCGCTACTTCGTCTTCTGGATCTTCGTGACGGTGTACGCGCCGCCGGCCTCCGCGACGTCGAAATCGACCTTGTCGCCGGCCTTCAGATCCTTGAGCATCGCGGGATCCTTGACGGGGTACGCCATCGTCATCGCATCCATGTCGAGCTTCGGGATCGCCGCGTGGTCGAGCGTGACCTTGCCCGCGGCCGGGTCTACCTTCGTCACCGTCCCCTTCACGGACTGCGCCCATGCAGGCGCCGCGACCGCCAGGAAGGCCGCCGAAAGGACGGCGAGCGGGAACTTGCTTCTCATGGTTTCTTCTCCTCAGGTCGATTGAACCGCCACGCCGGCGCCGTTGAGGGGATCGGCGACCGGCGCGGCGGACTTCGGACGGGATCGCTCCCGTTCCGAACGGGTTCGCCTGCCTCGCTCGTGGCGATTCCGGCAGGCCGTCTGGCGCGTTGTGGGCGTCCGCCTAGTGCTCGTGGCCGCCCGCGTTCGAGGCCGTGCGGCGCGTCCGCGGATCGACGACCCGCAGGTCGGTCTGCCGGGCGCGCCGGGCCTTCGGGGTGTCCGGGGCGCGGGCCGGCTCCGGCATCGGCTCGCCGGTCCACTCGTATGCGAGGGTGCCTTCCGGATGCCTGTACCAACCGGGGTCGCGGTAATCGCCGGCCGCCAGTCCCGGACGGACCTTCAGGACCGTGAACATCCCGCCCATCTCGACCGACCCGAACGGGCCCGCGCCGGTCATCATGGGCAGCGTGTTCTCGGGCAGCGGCATCTCCATCTCGGACATCATGCCACCGCCCGTCGAACCCATCGGCATGTAACCTGGGGCGATCTTCTGGATCTGCTTGGCCGTGCTCTTCAGGTTCACGCCGATGTAGGTCCGCACGTTGTGGCCCATGGCGTTCATGGTGTGGTGCGACTTGTGGCAGTGGATCGCCCAGTCGCCCGGGTTGTCGGCGTTGAACTCGATGGCCCGCATCTGCCCGACCGCGACGTCGACCGACACCTCCGGCAACTGATAGTTTTCGTTGATCCAGCCGCCGTCCGTGCCGGTGACCTTGAAGTCGACGCCGTGGACGTGGATCGGGTGGTTGGTCATGGTCAGGTTGCCGAAGCGCATCCGGACCTTGTCGCCCTGGCGCGCGACCATCGGATCGATGCCCGGCCACACCCGGCTGTTGAAGCACCACATGTTCATGTTGAGCATCGTGTTGACCTTGGGCACATAGGACCCGGCCTCGATGTCGTAGGCGTTCAGCAGCCAGACGAAGTCGCGGTCGACCCGCCGCTCGGCCGGATCGCGCGGATGCACGACGAAGAAGCCCATCATGCCCATCGCCATCTGGACCATCTCGTCCGAGTGCGGGTGGTACATGAAGGTGCCGGAGCGCCGGAGGATGAACTCGTAGACGAACGTCTTGCCCGGCGGGATGCCGGGTTGGGTCAGGCCGGCGACCCCGTCCATGCCGTTGGGCAGCGTCTGCCCGTGCCAGTGCACGACGGTCGCCTCCGGCAGGCGGTTGGTGACGAAGATGCGGACCTTGTCGCCCTCGACCGCCTCGATGGTCGGTCCCGGCGACTGGCCGTTGTAGCCCCAGAGCCGCGCGTCCATGCCGGGCGCCATCTCGCGCACGACCGGCTCGGCGATGAGGTGGAACTCCTTCCAGTCGCCGCGCATGCGCCACGGCAGCGTCCAGCCGTTGAGCGTCACCACCGGCTGGTAGTCCGGCCCGCTCGTCGGATAGAGCGGGGGCTGCATGGTCGCCTTGTCCATGATCGGGGCTTCCGGAAGCCCGGCGGCCTGGACGCGCCCGCTGATCATGGAGGTGCCGGCGAGCACGAGGCCGCCCGCACCCAGGATCCCCCTGCGCGAAATGTCTGTCATGGTTTCCCTCCGAATGTCATGGGCGGTCCGGGGTCCGGATCTCAGCCGCCGGGCGTCGCGACGGCGAGGCTCGTCCCCGGGGTGCCCCCGGCGGCCTCGCCGCCGAAGTTGCCCCCCGAGAAACCGCCGCCGACAGTCGCCGCCTTGAGGTCGGTCGCCGCGATCCAGAAGTCGCGCTGCGCCTCGATCGCCTGGATGTTGCTGAGGATCCTGGCCCGGGCGTCGACGATCAGCGTCGTGACGTCCAGCAGCATGCCGCTGTACTGGAGCAGCGCCTGGTCCTGGATCGTCCGCCGCAGGGGCAGGACGCTCGTCTGGTAATGCCGGGTGATGTCGTACTGGCCGCGATAGCGCTGGTACGCCTCGCGCACCTCGGAGCGGGCGTTGACCGCGCGCTCCGCCAGGCGGTTGGCGCTGGCGATGTAGCTTTCCTGCGCCCCCCGGACAGCGGTGGCCCCGAAGTCGTAGATCGGGATGACGAGATCCGCCGAGAACCCGTTCAGGCTGGCCTTGTCGACCTTCGGGGCACCGCCCTCGCCCCCCGCGGTCCTCGACCGCGAGAACCGGTTCGCGAAGCCCGCATCGAAGACGCTGACGAAGCCGCTGGCCTGGTTCAGCCCGAACTGCCCCACGAGCGATTGCAGCTCGAAGCGGGCGGCCTGCACGTCGGCCCGCTTGCTCATCGCCTCGGCCTCGATGGCGTGCCCGTCGACGAGCCTCCCAGGCAGGGGCGGCAGGCCGTTAGGCAGGCGGAAATCGATGTCCCGCCCCCAGAGACCGAGCAGTCGGGTGAGCCGCTCCCGTTCGGCGCGTTGCTGCACCCGCGCCTTGGCGAGCTGCGCGCCCAACTCGCTGTAGAAGGCGTGCTCGCGCGCCTGCTCCAGCTTGTTCAGCGCGCCCGTCTCGCCCAGCTGCTTGGCCAGCGTCGAGGCGGATTCCGCGCCGGCCAGCGCCTGTTCGAGGAAGGCGGTCGCCTGGTTGGCCGCCACGGTCCGGTAGAATTGCCGGCGCGCCTCGCCCCCGAGCCGCAGGACCTGCTCCGCCGCGTTGTACTGGTCGGCCGTGAACCGCTGCCGCGCGATCTCGGCGCGCACCGGGAGCGTCGCCAACTCCAGCACGCTGGCGGCGACGGCGCGCTCGATCTCCGTGTTGAACCCCAATCCCCACTGCGTGATCGAGAGGCGCGGCGAGGGCGGCAGCGTGGCCTGCACGTACTGCGCCTCGGAGACGCCGAGGTCGTTGAAGGCGGCCTGCAAGCCCCGGTTCCTCAGGAGTGCGACCTGCACCGCGCCGTCGGCGGTCAGGGGACGGCGCAGCAACGCGTCCACGCGCGCGTCCGCGCTCGGCGCGACGCCCTGGTCGTCCGCCTTCACGATGTCCTTGCGCAGTTCCAACGCTGCGTAGCCGCCTGCGACGGAGAGGCCCGCGTCCGGCGAGAAGCTCGCGCAGCCCCCCAAGGCGAGGCCGAGGCCGGTAACGCTCGCGGCCACGCGCACGAACCGCCCCCGGACGGCCTCGTCCGGCGGTCGCGCGGTCGTACCGGCGTGTCCCGGCGCGGTCGTCGTGCCACTCATGTCCGGTAGTCCGGCGCCGCCGCCCGTTTGGTTACAGCGACGGGCCATCACCGCCCCCCCGAATCGCGCTTGCCGCCCATGCCGGGCATCCCGTCCATGCCCGGCATGCCCCCCATCCCGCCGGACCCGGCCTTCGGCGCGACCTGACGATTGAGCTCGCGCCAATCCTTAGGGTCGACGACGCCGAAATCCTTCACGCCCTGCGTCACCTTGGCGTAGCGGGGCGGCCGGACCGGGATGTCCGGCTCCGAGGGCAGGACGAGCCCGGCGGGAACGGCGGCGGGCAAGCAGCCGGCGAGCGGCAGGACCGCCGCGAGCGCGGCCGGTCTCGGCAGCTTGAACATCTTGGATTTCCCGAATTGAGGCGGACGGCCGAAGGCAGTCCCAGGCGTTGCACGGGCCGCGGGCCGAGCGGCGACGGCGTCGCGCCCAGCGAAGGCGTCGGCTCGTTGTGGGTGTGCGAGGCCGTCCCTTCGGAGCGGCCGGGGGCGGGCGCTAGATCCGCCCGCGCGTCACGCTTGGCGCCTCGGCGGCCGCTCGATCCGTAGCGGATGCGCGTCGACGGCCCCGTCCACCTGGACGATCAGGACCCGCTCGGACGGATGAAATTCCAGGGTGATGCTCGCCCATGGCAGGGTGGGAAGCGCGGCTTGGCACGCGAGCGGGCAGCAGGTCGCCGGGCAGGGAGGATGCTTGGGGCGATGCCGATGGCCGGGGCATCCTTCGTCGGCGGCCGCCGCCGGCACGGCGAGGGAAGTCCCCCGTATCCCAGCCTCGTCCGGCTCGTTCTGGCCGCCCAAGGCGCCGGCGGCGTGCGCGAGAGGCGTCGCCGCGGCGGCTGCTATGTGGCGGTGAGCCATCGACTGCCGGCCCATGGTGCACGGCGCTGCCGGCGCGATGGCCAAGGCCAAGGCGAGTACGGCAAGCAGCAATGCGCGCACGACATTCACTGATCAGGGCCCCTGCCTAATCTTCGCGGACATTCTCACGCCGGGGTGGAAGCTGCAATCCGTGGTGCTCGACCGATGTCCCACAAACTCAGCGTGTTGGAAGTTCGCCACATGCCGGTGTCGACGGCGAAGCCGCACTCGGCGGATTGACCGCCACACCGGTGCCAGGACCCCCGCCGCGTTCATGCGACGGGCGCTTGGGGGTACCCGGGACGGGTATCACCGCGGCCCGTCCGTCAATGAGCGTGTTCGTGCGGTGTGGAGGGGGCGTCCGGCGCCGGGCGCGTCACTACCTTGCCCGCGGCGGCATCGGGCGTCTTTGGGGCGTCCGCGGTCTCGTGGTCGTGGCCGTGCTCATGGGGATGGCCGCCGCTTGCGGGGTGGACGTGGTCGCCCGATCTCGGGAGCGCCATGACGCCCAGGCCGTAACGGTAGACGTTCTCGCCGCCGAGCCAGCCCGTGACCACGAGGGCCCCGGAACCTCCGGCGAGGAGCACCAGCAGCAGGACGCCCGCGCCTGCGACCTTCCGGCGCTCCAGCCAGGCGACGCCGGCGGCGGCGAGGAACACGAGCGCGGTGGCGACGGCCCAGCGAAGGTGGACGGTCATGTTCGCGTGCGAGGGCGCGTCGTGATCGACCGTGTTGTACGCCGACCAACCCGTGGCGAGGGTCGCGACCGTGACTGCCGCGCCGATCGCGAGGTTCCATCGGGCGGCGGCCGTGAGCGCGCCTCCCGATGCCGCTTTCCTGAACAGGGTCCCCGCGGCGAAGAGGACGCTGGCCGTGATGAGGAGGGCGACCGTGAAATGGACCGCGACCGGATGCCAGTTCGGGATCACCTCGATCATGATCGTACTCCTAGGAAAACGTCGATGGCGGGACGGGCCGGCTTCTTGCCCGGACCGCCCGCGGTGAGGGGAAAAGCGATGGCGCCGAACGCCGGCCCCGGGCCGAGCCCGCCGTCTTCCCCGGATCGGAGACCGCCCTCTCCGCGGCGCTCTCGGCAAGCCTGTCCATGCGAAGGGAGAGCGCCGGCGGCGAGGCTCCGGAGGCTTCCCGCCCGGCCCGTGGCGTCGGGTACGGCTGGGTCTAAGATCGGGGCATAGGCTTGGCAATTATGCGCGGCACATGCCTACGCTCCCGGGCATGCCGCGAGCGCTGTAACGTTTCGGCGGCCGCTTGCGGATTGTTCTCCGAGCGGCGCGGCCGATCATACGTCGCTTTCGGCCGACGAGCCTCAGGGCGCAGATCGCCGTACGACACGCTCCTACAGGATGGTGCTGCGGTCGTGAGGACACGGTGGGGTGGCGGAACATGCGACGTATCTCTGACATCCGCTCAGCGGCTACGAACCGGCCCGCCTAGTCCCGGTGCTGCAGGTGGAAGAGGAACTGCGCGCGCTGCTCATCGCCAGCCTTGCGGGCAGCGCGGCCGACTACCGGCGCTTCCTGGGGCGGCTCGGGTCGCACCTACGCGCGTATTACAAAGGCAAGCTGGCTCGCTCCGGCCGTACCGACACCGAGGCGGAGGATCTCGTCCAGGAGACGCTGATGGTGATCCATGTGCGGCGGCACACCTATGACGTCACGCAACCGGTGACGCCGTGGATCCACGCCATCGCCCGCTACAAGCTCATCGACCATTTTCGGCGTACGCGTACGGCCGCGGCCGACGTCCCGGTCGAGGATGCCGGCGTGCTGGTGGCTCGCGACGATCATGTCGCGGCGGAGAGCTCGCTCGACGTCGAGCGCCTCCTGGCGCACCTACCGCCCAAGATGAGGAACGCGATCCTCTCGACGAAGGTCGAGGGCCTGAGCGCCGCCGAGGCGGCCGAACGTGCCGGGATGTCCGAGACCGCGATCAAGGTGAGCGTCCACCGCGGCCTGAAGACCCTGGCCAATCTCGTGGGAGGCAAGGCGAGATGAAGACCGACGAACTCATCGGCCTGCTGGGCGCCAGCTTCGAGCGCGAACCGGTCGGGGCCCCCTGGATGACCCGCCGGCTCGCGCTGGCGGTCGCGGTCGGCGCGACGGCCGCGCTGTGCCTGGCGCTGGCGTTTCTGGGCCTGCGTCCCGGCCTGACCGAGGTCCGGCCGCTCCTGTTCCTCGCGTTCAAGTTCTCGTTCGCGGCCGCGGTCGGGAGTCTCGCGCTCCGGTATCTCGTCAGGGCGGTCAGGCCCGGCGGCGAGAGCCGCGTCCATCTCGGGGTCGCCGCCTTGCCGTTCCTCGTGGTCGCGGCGCTGGCGTGCGTGAGCCTTTTGATGGCGCCGACCGAACATTGGCACGGCATGGTATCCGGTCACACCTGGCTCGAATGCCTCATCTCGATCCCCGTGATCGCCGTCGTGCCGTTCGCCGTCGTCACCTGGGCGGTTCGACGGTTCGGAGCGCCGACGGATCTCGTGCGGGCGGGTGCCCTGGTCGGCCTCTCCGCGGGAGCCGTGAGCGCGCTCGGCTATTCACTGCACTGCATGGACGATACCGTACCGTTCGTCGCCGTCTGGTACGGGGGGACGATCGCGATGTGCACGCTCGTCGGAGCGCTCCTGGGACCGCGCCTCCTTCGCTGGTAGCGAGCCGGTTCGGAACATCCTCCGGATCGCCTGCCGGGGTTCAAGGGGCGACGCGACGGTTTGGGGGCCTGTCGCCGGCCGACGCTTCATGTCACGGGCCTCGCTGCGGTATCGCCGCGGATGGGATCCGGCACGACGACGGGCATGACCCTCCCACCCGCCCGGCCGCGCGAGGCAATGCGGCCGCCGCGCATCCCACAATCGCTTGCAGGATCATCCCCCCGGTGAGCGAGGCGCCGCGCCGGGCGACCCCGGCCCAACCCCACAAAGGTTCGCAGCGCGCTGTAACGGTACGTCCAAGACATCCGGACTTAAAGACAAGGAGCGGCAAGCTTCTCGTCAGATCAACGGGTTCCGCCATGAAAAGCAAGATCATCCCCGCCTTTGCAGGAATCGCCATGCTCGCCGGACTGCCGGGTTACGCGCTCGCGGGATGGATGGACAACGTCCCACCCCGTTTTCTGCCCCAGACGCATCAATCGCAACGGACCGAAACGCCTCAGGTCGAAGCTCCGGACGTCGGCCTGACGACCGGATCGATCAGCGCGGTGCCCCGTCGCCCTGCCGCCGCCCGGTCGGCACCCCCCGCCCAGCACTTCTGAACCTCCCGCGGGGTCCGAACCGCCGGACCGGCCGATTGGGGTTGTACGGGGTGAGGTTTGGCGCGCCGCCCTGCACCGCCTACCGCGCGGAGGGCCAAGTGTGCGGTAGGTTTCCCAGATGCCCGGACAGCACGCGCGCGGATGCCGGGAGCCCGGAACCTGCGCCCTTGCGATGGGCGGCCAGCGCAACAGCCCGAGGGCGACGACCGGCTCACGCCTGCGATGCACGCGACCATTCCCCTGTTGACCGCCTTCCAGATTGCGCGCCCGGCAGACGGCCACCCCATGTCCGCGGGCTTGCCAGGGGACCGACGGTGTCGATGCGGCTTCCATGGGTAGCGGCCTCGATCCGGCCTCTGCCTGCCGTTCGGGGACGGCCATGGCACGGCAGGCCGGACGCGCCATGGCGCGGTCCGGCGGGCTCACGAGAAACGGGTCGCCGAGACGCCCGCCCGGCGAGGTCGGTCGGCGGATCGACCGCCCGACGGAACGAAACCTTGACCCTCAAGACTTGAGACGCGCCGTCTCCCGTGACACTGGCCTTCCGCCCGGATCGAAAAGCTGGCATCGTACCTGCGTGACGTTCTTGATCGCCCTTCGGCGACTGTTGCCGCTCCTGGCGGTACTCAGCCTCGCCCTGACGCCGGTGGCCGCGCCCGCGGCCGCCGCGGGGATGCGCGCGTTCATCATGGCGCAAGCCGCGCCTGAGGCGACCTCGGCCATTGCCCATGCCGAGATGGAGGGGATGGACGTGGGCGACGCGGACATGGCCGACATGCCGTGCTGCCCGCCCGGGAAGGTGGCGAAGCCCGACTGCGCCAAGGCCGGCTGTCCGCTTTTGGCGCTCTGCCTCGCCAGCGTCGCCTCCCTCCTGCCGACCGCGGCGTCCGTCCCGGCCCCGGTGGCGACGCGGACGAGCCGGGTGTGGCCCGATGCGGCGTCCTTCGCCAGCCTGTCCGGCCGCCCCCTACCTGAGCCCCCCCGAGCCTGAGCCCGATGCCGCCGGCGTGAACGCCGGCACGACGCCGCGCGTCCGCGCGTGGCCATCCATCGCGTTCAGGAGACGAAATCCGTGACCACGTACCCCTTCGCGCGCGCCCTCGGTGCCGCGCTGCTCGGCGCCGCGCTGTCGGTCCCGGCCCTGCCGGCGCTCGCCGGCATCAAGGACTACGCCTTCGAGCCGACCCGGACGGAGGCGAAGGTCGGCGAGACCATCCTCTCGGTGCGCCTCATGGACAAGCGCACCGGCAAGCCCGTTCCGGACGCGGTGATCTTCGCCAAGCGCATCGACATGGCGCCCGACAGCATGGACGAGATGACCTCGACGATCGAGCAGGTCCCGTCGACGGAGCCTGGCATCTACCGCTTCAAGGCGAAGCTCACGATGGCCGGGGGCTGGCGGCTCTCGCTGGGGGCGAAGGTCCAGGGCGAAACCGGCACCGTCGAGGACAGGCTCGTCTTCCAGGCGGTCAAGTGAGCCGCTCGGCATGGCTCGCCGGGATCCTCGCCGCGTTGGCGGCGGGGGGCACCGGGTACTGGGCGGGGCGCGATGGCAGCCCCGTTCCGGTCCTCGTCGAGCGCGCACGGACCGAGTTCGCCCACTGGCTGCCGACCGGCATGCCGGGTCCGCAGGCACCGGCGCCGCCGAAGGTCACGGGTCCGGTGGTCTACTACCAGGATCCGGATGGGAAGCCGGTCTACTCCGCGTCGCCGAGAACGACTGCGGAGGGGCACGACTTCCGGGCGGTTCGGGCCAGCGAGGACGTGCGCTTCGACCAGGCACAAGGGAGCGAGACGACATCCCCCGACATGGCCGGCCACGACGTGACCGGGCACGGCATGGCGGCGCCTGGAACGGCGGCGGCCGGAAAGCCCGACCGGGGCACGCGCAAGGTGCTCTACTACCGCAACCCGATGGGCCTGCCGGACACCTCGGCGACCCCGAAAAAGGATTCGATGGGGATGGACTACATCCCCGTCTACGCGGGCGAGGACGAGGGCGGCAACGTCGTGACGGTCTCCCCCGGCAAGGTCCAGCGGACCGGCGTCCGAACCGAAACCGTGGAGCGGCGGGTGGTGGCGCAGCCGGTGCGCGTGCCCGGTACCGTCGCCCTCGACGAGCGGCGCGTGACGGTCATCGCGACCCGGTCGGACGCGTACGTCGACCATGTCGAGGACGTCACCACCGGCGACCGCGTCCGCAAGGGCCAGCCGCTGGTCCACGTCTACTCCCCCGACATCAATTCCGCCGCCGCGCAGCTCATCGCCAACCCCGGCTTCGACGGAGCTCGGCGACGCCTGCAGAACCTCAACGTCTCCGAGGCCGTCATCGACGACATGGAGCGCACCCGGAAGGTGCCGATGGCCATCACTTGGTCGTCGGCCCGGGACGGCTTGGTGCTGCAGCGCTCGGCCGTCGAGGGCATGAAGGCCGCGGCCGGCGACACCCTGTTCCGGATCGGCGACATCTCGGTCATGTGGGTGCTGGCCGACGTGCCCGAGCGCGACCTGGCCGGGGTTCGCGCCGGACAGGCCGTGACCGTGCGCCTGCGTTCGGCCCCGGGCCGGACCTTCTCCGGCAAGGTCGGGGTGATCTATCCGCAGGTAAACCCGGACACCCGGGCCACGCGGGTGCGCATCGAGCTGCCGAACCCGGACGGCGCGCTCCTGCCGGACATGTACGCCGAGGTCGAGATCGCCACGGGGGCGGGCAAGCCCGTCGTGGCGGTGCCCGACGACGCGGTCATCGACACAGGTGCACGGCAGGTGGTGCTGCTCGACAGGGGCGGGGGGCGCTTCGAGCCCCGCGAGGTCAAGGTCGGGGTTCGCGGCACGGGCTACGTCGAGGTCCGCGAGGGCGTCGACGCCGGCGACCGGGTCGTCACGGCGGCGAACTTCCTGATCGACGCCGAGAGCAACCTGAAGGCGGCGCTTCAGTCCATGTCCGCCCCGAAGGCGAGCGACCGGCAGGCCTCGAACCTTGAGGGCAAGCCATGATCGCGCGCCTCATCGGCTGGTCGGCCCGCAACCTCGTCCTGGTGCTGGTCGGCACCGTGTTCGCCGTGGCCGCTGGCGTCATGGCGCTGCGAACGCTGCCGCTCGACGCCATCCCCGACCTCTCGGACGTGCAGGCCATCGTCTACACCGAGTACCCGGGCCAGGCCCCGCAGGTGGTCGAGGATCAGGTCACCTATCCTCTCACGACCGCCATGCTGACGGTCCCGAAGGCGAAGGTGGTGCGCGGCTTCTCGTTCTTCGGGGTCAGCTTCGTCTACGTGATCTTCGAGGACGGCACCGATCCCTACTGGGGCCGTAGTCGAGTGCTGGAGTACCTCAACGCGGCCGCCAGCCGCTTGCCGGCGGGCGTGACCCCGACCCTCGGTCCGGACGCCACCGGCGTCGGCTGGGTCTACCAGTACGTGGTCGTGGCCAAGGAGCGCACGCTCGCGGAATTGCGCTCCCTCCAGGACTGGGTGGTCCGTTTCGGGGCGTCGCGGGCCGAGGGCGTGGCCGAGGTCGCGGGCGTCGGCGGCTTCGTCAAGCAGTACAACGTCGTGGTCGACCCGAACCGCCTACGGGCGCAGGGGATCTCGCTCAACAAGCTCCGGGACGCGATCCGGGCGAGCAACGCCGACGTCGGCGGCCGCACGGTCGAGCTCTCCGAGTTCGAGTTCATAGTGCGCGGACGCGGCTACCTGCGGAGCGTGGCCGACATCGACAACATCGTCCTGAAGACCACCGGTGGTGCTCCCCTGCGGGTGCGGGACGTCGCCCGGGTCGAACTCGGGCCTGACGAGCGGCGGGGCATCACCGAGATGAATGGTGACGGCGAGGTCGCCGGCGGCATCGTCCTGCAGCGGTTCGGCGCGAACGCCCTGACCGTCATCGAGAACGCGAAGGCGAAGCTCGCGGAGGTGGCGAAAAGCCTGCCGGCCGGCACCGAGATCCTGCCGGTCTACGACCGCTCGCAACTCATCGACGCGGCCATCGAGACGCTGCGGCACACGCTTGTCGAGGAGAGCGTCGTCGTCTCCCTCGTATGCATCGTGTTCCTCCTACACGTCCGAAGCGCGCTGGTCGCCATCCTGATGCTGCCCGTCGGCATCCTGATGGCATTCGCCGGGATGAAGGCGCTGGGGCTGGGCGCCAACATCATGTCGCTCGGCGGCATCGCCATCGCGGTCGGCGCCATGATCGACGCGGCCATCGTGATGATCGAGAACGCCCACAAGCACCTGGAGCGGGCGCCGCCGGACAAGCCGCGGGTCGAGATCTTGGTCGAGGCGGCGGGCGAGGTCGGCCCCTCGCTGTTCTTCTCACTCCTCATCATCACCGTGAGCTTCCTGCCCATCTTCACCCTGGAGGGCGAGGAGGGGCGCCTGTTCGGGCCGCTCGCGCTCACCAAGACCTTCGCCATGGCGGCGGCGGCGCTCCTGTCGGTGACCCTGGTGCCGGCGCTGATGGTGTTGTTCGTGCGCGGACGGATCGTCCCGGAGCATCGCAACCCGGTGAACCGGCTCCTGATCTGGCTCTATCGCCCGGTCATCGCGGGCGTACTGCGGGCGCGGTTGCCCACGATCCTGCTCGCCCTCGGCGTCCTGGCGGTCACCGTCTGGCCGGCGCGCCAGCTCGGCTCGGAGTTCATGCCGGAACTCGACGAGGGGACGCTGATGTACATGCCGACGACCCTGCCCGGCATCTCGGTGACGAAGGCGGGCGAGTTGCTGGCGACCCAGGACCGGATCATCAAGTCCTTCGCGGAGGTCGCCTCGGTCTACGGCAAGGCCGGGCGCGCCAGCACCGCGACCGACCCGGCGCCGATGGAGATGGCCGAGACCATCATCAGCCTCAAGCCGAAGGCCGAGTGGCGCCCGGGCGTGACGCTCGCGAGCCTCAAGGCGGAGATGGACCGGGCGCTGCAGTTCCCGGGCGTCTCGAATGCTTGGACGCAGCCGATCCGCGCCCGCATCGACATGCTTTCGACCGGCATCCGGACCCCGGTCGGCATCAAGGTGCTCGGCACCGACCTCGGCGCCATGGAGAAGGTCGCCCGTCAGGTCGAGGCGGTGGTGCGCGACGTGCCGGGCACGTCGAGTGCCTACGCGGAGCGGGTCATCGGCGGGTACTTCCTCGACATCACGCCCGACCGGGAGGCGCTCGGCCGCTACGGGCTCATGGTGGGCGACGTCCAGGACGTGGTCGCCTCGGCTCTCGGCGGGCAGAGCGTCACCAACACGGTCGAGGGCCGCGAGCGCTACACCGTCAACGTGCGCTACCCGCGCGCCTTCCGCTCCGACCCGCGGGCCATCGCCGACGAGGTGCAGGTGCCGCTGCCGGCCGGCGGGACGGTGCCGCTCGGTGAGGTCGCGAAGGTCGAGCTCACCCGGGGGCCGACCTCGATCCGGACCGAGAACGGCCAGCTCGCGGTCTACATCTTCGTCGACCTCACGGGGCGCGACCTCGGCGGCTACGTGGCCGACGCGCGGGCCGCGGTCGACAGGGAGGTCAGGTTGCCCCAGGGCACGACCCTGCAGTGGAGCGGGCAGTACGAGTACCTGGAGCGCGCCGAAGCCCGCCTCAGGATCGTTGTGCCGCTGACGCTGCTCGTCGTGTTCCTGCTCCTCTACCTGAACTTCCGCCGTCTGACCGAGACCCTCATCGTCATGCTCTCGCTGCCGTTCGCGCTCGTCGGCGGCGTCTGGCTGATGTGGTGGATGGGCTTCAACATGTCGGTGGCGGTGGCGGTCGGCTTCATCGCGCTCGCCGGCGTCGCAGCCGAGACCGGCGTGATCATGCTGGTCTACCTCGACCACGCCCTCGACGAGGTCCGGGCAGGGTGCCGGCGTGAGGGACGCCCCCTCACGCGCGAGGACCTGCGGCAGGCCATCATGGTCGGCGCCGTCGAGCGGGTGCGGCCCAAGATGATGACGGTGGTCGCCATCATGGCGGGTCTCCTGCCCATCCTCTGGAGCACCGGTTCGGGCTCCGAGGTCATGCAGCGCATCGCCGTGCCGATGATCGGCGGGATGGTGTCCTCGACCGTGCTGACCCTCGTCGTGATTCCGGCCGTCTACGCGTTGGTGAAAGGTCGCGGGTTGCCGGAGGCCGCCGCGGAGGGTGCACGGATGCCTCTGGCGGCCGAATGAGGAATCAACAGGAGCGAATGATGAAGTCAGACATGATGCCGTCCCGGCGTGCCGTGCTCGCGGGCTTGGCGGCGGGAGTGTCGCTCGGACGACCCGTGATGGGGGAGAGCCTGCCGACCGTCGCCGTGACGAAGGACCCGAGTTGCGGCTGCTGCGCGAAGTGGGTGGACCACCTGCGACAGGCCGGCTTCACGGTGACGGTGACCGAGGGTCCCGTGAACCCGGTCAAGGCGCGTCTCGGCGTGCCGAGGGACCTCGCCTCCTGCCACACCGCTCTCGTGGACGGCTACGTGGTCGAGGGACACGTTCCGGCGGACGCCATCAGGCGGCTGCTGGCGGAGCGGCCGAAGGTGACGGGACTGGCCGTTCCGGGCATGCCGGCAGGGTCGCCCGGCATGGAGGTCGAGGGCAGGGAGCCCGACATCTACGAGGTGGTCCTGTTCGGGCCGGAGGGGCGCGGCGCCTTCGCCCGTTATCGTGGAGGCGCGCCGGCTTGAGCGCAGCCGTCGCGCGGGCGCTCGCCGTCACCGTACTCGTTCGGGGCGGTGAACCGACGTTGAGGCATCCCCCCAGGAGCCGATGCCCGGCTTCTCGCGGAGCTTGGTCGGCCGGCCGGTCCGCCCACCCTGGCCGAAGCGGACGGACGGCGTGGGGGGCGATTGTCCCGGGGACTGGGAAGTCGAAGCCAAGGATGCTGAAGCGCGACCGAGTTCCCATAGCTGCCGAAGCGGTGGAGCGATTACCGTGTCCGCCACAACCCGCCGACAAGTCCGAGGTTGGCGAGGCCGAGGATGAGCAGGAGCCACCAAAGGGCATCCGGGCTGGCGTAGGTCAGCACGAAAGCGCCGGCCGGCGGCGCTAGCGCCTGCGCGATCAGCCCCGGCCGTGCCAAGCGGCCGACGACCAGCGGATAGCGAACGGGGCCGAACAGGGCCAAGGGCACCGTGCCCCGCGCAATCGAATAGATGCCGTTGCCGCCGCCGTAGAGGACCAGCCAGACCCCGACGCCGGGCAGGCCGCCGGCGAGCAGCACCAGGCCGAGGGCGACGAGGCCAAGGGCTGCGGTCGGGGTCCACAGGGGATGGTGCCGGCCCTTGAACGACATTTCCGCGACGCGGGCGCCGACCTGAGCCGGGCCGATCAGCGCCCCGTAGGAGACGGCCGAAGCGAGCGCCACGCCCCGCGCCTGCAGGAGCGTCAGCAGGTGCACCGAAACAAGCGACATGATCGCGCCGCCGATTATCAGCACGCCGGCGAACAGCCGGAACGCCCGCCGTTCCTTCGCGGACAGCGGGCCGGTTCGGTCCTGGTGATGCCCCGCCGACGGCGGTGCCGGGGCCTTGGGGATCAGAAGGAGGACAAGCGGTAGCGTCACCGCGAGGTGCAGGCCGGCATAGGCCAGGCAGGCACCGCGCCATCCGAAATGCGCGACCAGGAAGGCGGAAAGTGGCCAGCAAACGGTGCTGGCGAACCCGCCCCACAGGGTCAGGGTGGTGATCGCCGGCCGCGCCGCCGCGCCGTAGAGCCGGCCGAGGGTCGCGAATGCCGGATCGTACAGGCCGCAACCCATGCCGAGGCCGAGCAGCAGCCAGCCGGCGAGGTAGACCGGCAGGATCGGAGCCAGCGCCAGCATGGTCAGCCCGGCAGCCAGCAGCAGCGCGGCCAGCGCCAGGATGGGCCGGCCGCCGTGGCGGTGGATCGCCGTCCCGATATGCGGCGAGGCGAACGCGGCGACCAGCAGGCCGAGTGACAGTCCGCCGACGACCCAGGCGAGCGGCCAGCCGGTGCTTTCGGCGACCGGGCCGGCAAGCACCGCCGGCAGGTAGAACGACGAGCCCCAGGTGAGGATCTGCACGACGCCGAGGGCGGAGATCACCGGCCAGCGGCGGGCCTCGGACACGGGCTGCCTACCGGGTGCCGAGAAGCGGCAGCCAAGCCGCCAGCGCCACGAGCGTGACCAGCAGCACGGGCGGGGTGATGACAAGCCCGACCTTCATATACTGGCCCCAGGTGATTTTCTGGCCCTTGCTGTCAAGGACGTGCAGCCAGAGCAGCGTGGCGAGGCTGCCGATTGGCGTGAACTTCGGGCCGAGGTCGCAACCGATCACGTTGGCATAGACCATTAGCTCGCGCGTCAGCGGGGACAGGTCCGGCGCCTGCTGGATCGAGAGCGCCCCGATCAGCACAGATGGCATGTTGTTCATCACGGACGACAGGATCGCCGCCGCGAAGCCGGTGCCGACCGTGGCGACCCACGGGCCATGGCCGGCGAGCCAGACCAAGCCCGTGGCCAGCTCGTCGGTCAGGCCGGCGTTCCGCAGGCCGTAGACCACGAGGTACATGCCGAGGCTGAACAGCACGATCTGCCAGGGGGCGCCGATCAGCACCTTGCGGATCGGGATGACCCTGCCCCGGTCGGCAAGCAGTAGAAGAACGGCCGCACCGGCACAGGTGACGGCCGCCACCGGCACGCCGAACGGCGCGGTGACGAAGTAGGCGAGCAGGAGCACGCCAAGCAGCGGGAACGCCGCCCGGAACACCAGCGGATCGCGGATGGCCCCGACCGGGCGCTCCAAGGCGGCCGCCGGGTAGGCCGCCGGCACGTCGCGCCGGAAGAAAGCCCAAAGCACCACCAGGGTCGCCGCCAGGGACACCAGGTTCACCGGCACCATGACGGCCGCATACCTGCCGAAGGTCACGTCGAAGAAGTTGGCGGAGACGATGTTGACCAGGTTGGAGATCACCAGCGGCAGGGAGGTGCTGTCGGCCACGAACCCGCAGGCGACGATGAATGCCAGCGCCGCCGCCGGCTTGAAGTCGAGCCGGAGCAGGATCGCCAGCACAATCGGCGTCAGCAGCAGCGCCGCGCCGTCGTTGGCGAACACCGCAGCGATGGCCGCGCCGAGCAACACGACAAGCGGAAAGAGCCGCCGGCCGGACCCACTGCCCCAGCGGGCGACGTGCAGCGCCGCCCAATGGAAGAAACCGGCCTCATCGAGCAGCAGCGAGATGATGATGAGCGCCACGAAGGTGAAGGTGGCGTCCCAGACGATATGCCAGACCACCGGAATATCGCCCGGATGGATCACCCCCGTGGCGAGCGCGACCGCCGCGCCTGCCAGCGCGCTCCATCCGATCCCGAGGCCCCTTGGCTGCCAGATGACGAAGACGAGGGTGACGAGGAAGATGGCGAGCGCGAGCATCCGGGCGTTTTCTTCTTATGGGTCGGGGTTGGGGTTCAGGCAGTGCCGACGCGGCGGCCGTGCTCGTCCACGACCCGCTCGCCATCCTCTTTGACGAACTCGCCTTGCTGCCCCGGCAGGAGGTCCAGCACGGCTTCGGACGGCCGGCACAGCCGCACGCCCTTGGGGCTGACCACCAGCGGGCGGTTGAGAAGGATCGGATGCGCCTCGATGGCATCGAGCAGCTGCGCATCGGTCAATGCCGGATCGCCAAGGCCCAGCTCGGCGAACGGCGCGCCCTTCTCCCGCAGTGCGTCGCGGACGGGCAGGCCGGCCCGGGCGAGGAGCTGCACCAGCAGCGCCCGGGCGGGCGGCGTCTTCAGATACTCGATCACATGAGGCTCGATTCCGGCGTTGCGGATCATCGCCAGGGTGTTGCGGGACGTGCCGCAGTCCGGGTTGTGGTAGATGATGACGTCCATCAAGCGACCTCCGGCCGGAGCGCGGTGGCACCGGCTTGTTGGCCGATCTCTCTGACTTTGGCCGACAGGGCCGCCTGGTCGAGGCTGCCGAGCGGCAGGGCGATAAAGGCC
Source organism: Methylobacterium jeotgali (assembly GCF_022179345.1). Taxonomy (GTDB): domain Bacteria; phylum Pseudomonadota; class Alphaproteobacteria; order Rhizobiales; family Beijerinckiaceae; genus Methylobacterium; species Methylobacterium jeotgali. The sequence goes on from NZ_BPQR01000044.1 coordinate 19,656, forward strand.
GCGATGCGGTTCTTCAGGTAGCGCTGCGCTGTCACGAAGGCGCGCTTGCGCTCGATCTCCGAGCCTTCCGCAGCGGCAGGGTCCTCGATGCCCCAATGAGCGGTCACGGGCTGACCAGTCCAGAAGGGGCAGGGTTCGCCGGCTGCGTTGTCACAGACCGTGAACACGAAATCCATCACCGGAGCACCGGGCGCGGCGAACTCGTCCCAGGACTTCGAGCGCAGCCCGTGCACGGGGTAGTCGCTCTCCCGTAGCGTCTGCAACGCCAGCGGATGCGGCTCGCCCTTGGGCTGGCTACCGGCGGAGTAGGACCGGAAGCGGCCTTGCCCATCCTGGTTCAGCATCGCTTCCGCCAGGATCGAGCGGGCCGAGTTGCCGGTGCAGAGAAACAGGACGTTGTAGACGCGATCAGGCATAGAGGGTGTCTCCGGGTGGGCAGTTGCAGGCGGCGAGGGCGGCGACGGCCGGGGTGCAGACCTCCGGGTGGCCCTGACAGCAGTCGCGCATCAGGAACTGGATCAGGTCGGACAGGGCCGGATAGGCAGCACTGTAGATGATCGAACGGCCCTCGCGCCGCGAGGCGACCAAGCCCGCATGGCTCAGCTCCTTGAGATGGTGGGATACGGTCGCGGCAGAGACGCCGACCGCCTCGGCCAGAACGCCGGAGGCGAGGCCGCCTGGTCCGGCGGTCACGAGCGACCGCACCAGACGCAGGCGGTGTTCCTGCGCCAGGGCCGCAAAGGCGGCGAGGGCTTGCGGTTCATCCATTTTCGTTACAATCTTCAAACGATATTTTGAACGTACAAGAAAGACGTCCCTTGGACAAGCTCAGCCAGCCCTTCAAAGATGGCCTGCCGAACCTCAGCCAAGCGCATTTCGAGGTGCCGACCCGCGACAGCCTAGACGCGGCGGCGCCGTTCACCCATGCGCCCCGCTTCCTGATCCTCTACGGCTCGCTGCGGGAGCGCTCGTTCAGCCGCTGCCTCGCGTACGAGGCCGCCCGGCTCCTCGAAGCCATGGGCGGCGAGGTGCGGATCTTCCACGCGGACGGCCTGCCCCTGCCGGACGATGCGACCGCCGACCACTTAAAGGTGCAGGAGCTGCGCAATCTCTCGATCTGGTCCGAGGGCCAGGTGTGGGTCTCACCGGAGCGGCACGGTACCCTGACCGGCGTGATGAAAAGTCAGATCGACTGGCTGCCCTTGAGCGAGGGCAGCGTGCGGCCGACCCAGGGGCGCACCCTTGCCGTGATGCAGGTCTCCGGCGGCTCGCAGAGCTTCAACGCCGTGAACGCCTTGCGCGTGCTCGGCCGCTGGATGCGGATGATCACCATCCCGAATCAATCGTCCGTGCCGATGGCCTACAAGGAGTTTGACGACGCGGGCCGGATGAAGCCGGGGCCGCTCTACGAGCGGGTCGTGGACGTGTGCGAGGAGCTGGTGAAGTTCACGCTCCTGACCCGAGAGCGGGCCGACTACCTGGTGGACCGCTACAGCGAGCGGAAGGAGCGCGCGCCGGAGCGGCTGAGCGCGGTGGCCGCCGACATTGGCTTTGTGAAGCGCTGAGACCAGTCCCGGGAAACAACCCGAGGAGCATGCCGATGCTGACCCTTGAACGCCCGCACACGATGGCACCGGCCGCCGCCAGCGACATACCGCTGGGTGCCCTGCGCGCTGCCTGCGATACGCAGCCGGAGACGCCCATGGGTGTTCAGTCACGCCAGGCGGACGATCCAACGCGGCTGCCACGTCGCCGAGGTGAAGGCCGAACGGTTCGCCGCCCTCGAACGCGGCGCAAGCCCGGAAGCTTGATCGGATACCCTCATCCTCTCCGGGACGTGACCGAGGGCGACCGCACGCAAATGACCGTCGGCAAGTTCGCCGCGATCATCCGCACGGTGTCCTAACACGTCGGCCCCGACCTGGGCGCCCGCCCGAATCGACGCCATTCCCACCTGGCGGGAGGCATTCCGCGACCCTTGACCTTCCCACCATGGGAAGCCCCATCTGTGCGGGACGCCACCACAGGGAGAGCGTCATGTACCGCTACAAGGTCGACAGGATGGGTTGCGGAGGCTGCGCCAAGTCCGTGACCCGGGCCATCGCCGGCATCGAGCCGGGCGCCCTGGTCGAGGTGGACCTCGGGGCCAAGCTCGTGACCGTGTCCGGCGCGACCGGCCCTGCGGACCGCATTGCCGAGACCATAGTCGCCGCAGGCTTCCCCGCCGAGCCGCTGAGCCCGACGGCGTGAGTCGGGGGGACGAGCCGCAACCAAACCCGAATGCGCGCATTCACGTCCCAGGGACGACGCCGTCCCTACGTTTGGGCCGAGGTTGGCGACCGGCATGGGTTTCGACCGGCATATCGTGCGTCTGATGGCGGCGATGATCCTCGCGATCATCGCCCATGTCGCGCCGTCCGCCGTCCAGGCTCACGAGGGGCACGTCCACTGCGGCCACCGCGGTCGCATGGTCTCGGATGCCGCCACGGCGTCCCTTCCCGCGGCGAACCCGGGTCTCGACAAGGCGTCGGGCATCGCCGAGTTGGCGGTGACGCTGTTGACCGCGCCTCGCCTACGCGTGACCACCGGCAAGTCGACGGCATCCGTTCGGGCGGTCGATGCCGACCGATGCTGCTGCCCCGGCCCCTGCAAGCGACGCTGCTGTGGGACGACGGTGGGCGGCACATTCGGTGTTTTTGCCGGACCCGCATCACCCGCCATGCCCATGTTTCGGGCGGCCATGTTAATCCCGGATAATGTCGCCGGACGCGCGGGTATCGCTCCCGAGGCGCTGCGCAAGCCCCCACGAACCCTCGCGTGAGATGAGGCGCGCCCGAGGCGCGCGACGCCCGAGGTGCGACCGCAGTCGTGGCGTGCACCGACTATCCCGTGGCGAGGCCCATCTCTCATCTCGCGTTGATCCGGCGCCGCTGACGTAGGGTCCCTCTGCCGCTGTCTCAGCGGGATGCTCGCCCACGCTCAGCACAAGGTCGGCGACGCCTCGACGAGCCTCGCCGCCGCGTGCCCTCATTGCAGACCCGCGCCTAGACATACAGAAATATTATAGACAATAAATTGAACGTAATCCGACGAATATGGTTATGGATCTGATCGCAATTCAGCAAAAACGCAAATTACGTCTATGTATTTGCTGAACTTATGGCAGCACCCATCAACTTAAGGAGAACAAGGATGCACAAAATGTCTGGCGAGATGCAATCTTGCATCGACGAGTGCCTGCGCTGCTATCAAAGCTGCCTTGGCATGGCCTCCAACCACTGTCTCCCCGCCGGCGGCAAGCACGTCGAGCCGGAGCATTTTCGCCTGATGATGGCCTGCGCGGAAATATGCCGAACCTCGGCGCACTTCATGCTGATCGGCCTGCCCGAGCACACGCACACCTGTCGAGCCTGCGCCGAGGTCTGCGAGGCCTGCGCGCGGAGCTGTGAGGCGGTCGGCGACATGCAGGACTGCGTCGCGCAGTGCCGCCGGTGTGCCGAGACCTGCCGGAAAATGACCGCTTGAACCCTGACGGGGCGGCCGAGCCGGCCGTCCCGATTGATCAATTGGAGGAGATGATCATGAACGTTCGTACCCTGACACTCGCGATGACCCTGGCGCTGACCGGCATCGGCGCGGCCCTCGCCGCGGATAACGACCATGGCTCCAACGACCACGGCTCCATGCAGGCCCCGTCGTTCGAGCTGCCCGCAACCTGCAAGGCGGCGTCGGCCGGCAAGGAGTCCTCGATGAAGGACATGCAGGGCCACATGTCGATGGCGATGCAGGGCATGTCCGGTCAGGCGACCGACACCCAGAAGGGCCTGCAGCACGCCATGATGCAGATGAACGGCCCGATGATGGAAGGCATGATGGCCGGCGACCCCGACGTCGCCTGGATCTGCGCGATGATCCCGCATCACATGGGCGCCATCGCCATGGCCCAGGTCGGCCTGAGGAACGGCGACAATCCCGAGGCTAAGAAGATCGCCGAGAAGAGCATCCAGGAACAGGAGAAGAGCATCAAGGAGCTCACTGCCTGGCTCGACAAGAACGCCCGTAAGGAAGGCAAGCAGTAAGCCTGAGAGAACCACTTGTCCGCGGCCCAAATCGCGTCCGCTCTCGCGGGCCGCGGAGATCGAAGTCGCGCGGAGGGACCGGTCATGAGCAATTCGTCGAAAACGCATCTCGCCCCGGCGGCCCGCGCCTGCTCCGAAGGACACGGGCATGACCACTCCGTCGCTTCCCATGCGCACGACCATGCCGGCATGGCCGCGGATGACGCGGGTGCGTCCCGCGTGAAGGACCCGGTCTGCGGGATGATGGTCGACCCGCACGCGACCGAGCACCGGGCCGAGCACGACGGGCATCCCTACTACTTCTGCTCGAACGGCTGCCGGACGAAGTTCGTGGCCGAGCCGGTCCGCTACCTCGACCCCGGCCAGTCCGCAGCCAAGTCCGACCCGGTGCCGGAAGGCTCGATCTACACCTGTCCGATGCACCCGGAGATCAGGCAGGTCGGCCCCGGGGCATGCCCGATCTGCGGCATGGGGCTTGAGCCGGCGATGGTCGGCGCCGACGACGGCCCCAGCGAGGAGCTCGTCGATATGACCCGCCGGTTCCGGGTCGGGCTGGTCCTGACCCTGCCGGTGTTCGTGCTGGAGATGGGCGGGCACCTCTTCGGCCTGACCGAACGGCTCGGGCAGCAGACCTCGAATTGGATCCAGTTCGCGCTCGCCACCCCGGTGGTGCTCTGGGCCGGCTGGCCCTTCTTCGTTCGGGCCTGGCACTCCGTCCTGTCTCGGAACCTGAACATGTTCACCCTGGTCGCCCTCGGGACGGGCACGGCCTACCTCTACAGCGTGGTGGCGACCCTTGCCCCGGGGCTGTTCCCGGAAGCGCTACGCGGGCACGGCGGGGCGGTGCCGGCCTACTTCGAGGCGGCGGCGGTGATCACCGTGCTCGTGCTGCTCGGACAGGTCCTGGAGCTTCGCGCCCGCGAGAGCACCGGCGGCGCGCTGCGGGCGCTCCTCGACCTCGCGCCGAAAACCGCCCGCCGCATCCGGCCCGACGGCGAGGACGAGGAGGTGCAGCTCGATGCCATCGCCATCGGCGACCGGCTGCGCGTGCGCCCCGGCGAGAAGGTCCCGGTCGACGGCGCGGTGGTGGAGGGCCGCAGCGCCGTCGACGAGAGCCTCGTGACGGGGGAATCGATGCCCGTCACCAAGGAGGTCGGCGGCGCGGTGATCGGCGGCAGCCTCAACCAGTCCGGCTCGCTCGTGGTCGAGGCGACCAGGGTCGGGCGCGACACCATGCTGGCGCGCATCGTCCAGATGGTGGCCGAGGCGCAGCGTTCGCGGGCCCCGATCCAGCGCCTCGCCGATCAAGTCGCGGGCTGGTTCGTGCCGGCGGTCATTGGCGTGGCGGCGCTGGCCTTCGCCGCCTGGATGGCGTTCGGGCCGGAGCCGCGCTTCACCTTCGCGCTCCTCGCCGCGGTGGCGGTGCTGATCATCGCCTGCCCGTGCGCGCTCGGTCTCGCGACGCCGATGTCGATCATGGTCGGCGTCGGTCGCGGCGCCGGGGCCGGGGTGCTCGTCAAGAATGCGGAGGCACTGGAGCGGATGGAGCGGGTCACGACTCTTGTGGTCGACAAGACCGGCACCCTGACCGAAGGCAAGCCGGCCGTGACGCGGGTCGTGGCGGCGGCCGGGTTCGACGAGGACACGCTCCTGCGCCTCGCGGCGAGCGTCGAGCGGGCGAGCGAGCACCCGCTCGCCCTGGCCATCGTGGCGGCCGCCGGGAAGCGCGGGATCGCGACCGGCCCCGTCGCGGATTTCGACAGCCCGACCGGGAAGGGCGCGCTCGGCACCGTTGAGGGCCGCCGCGTGGCGCTGGGCAACGCCGCCTTCCTGCAGGAGCAAGGGGTCGACGTATCGACCCATGCGACCGAAGCCGACGAACTCCGGCGTGACGGCGCGACGGCGATCTTCGCCGGCGTCGATGGCCGGGTGGCCGGCGTCATCGCCATCGCCGACCCGGTCAAGGCCACGACGGCCGAGGCGCTGGCGGCGCTTCGGGCCGAGGGCATCCGGGTGGTGATGCTGACCGGTGACAACCGCACCACCGCCGAGGCGGTGGCACGCCGGCTCGGCATCGAAGAGGTCGAGGCGGAGGTGTTGCCCGACCAGAAGGCTGCGGTGGTCGAGCGCCACAAGGCGGCCGGGCAGGTGGTCGCGATGGCCGGCGACGGCGTGAACGACGCCCCGGCGCTCGCGGCGGCGGATGTCGGCATCGCCATGGGCACCGGGACGGACGTCGCCATCGAGAGCGCCGGGTTGACCCTGCTGAAGGGCGATCTCCTCGGCATCGTGCGGGCACGGCGGCTGTCGCGGGCGGTGATGGGCAACATCCGCCAGAACCTGTTCTTCGCCTTCATCTACAACGCCGCGGGCGTGCCCGTGGCGGCGGGCATCCTCTACCCGTTCCTCGGCATCCTGCTCTCGCCGGTCATCGCCGCGGCCGCCATGGCGCTCTCCTCGGTGAGCGTCATTGGCAATGCCCTGCGCCTGCGGGCGGCCAACCTCGACCCTTCCTCGGCCCGCTAGGAGCGCGCATGTTCCCGACCTGGCTCCATGCCATCTCGATCGCCGCGCTGCTGCTCGGGGCGGCCTGCTCGCTGCTGCTGTCGGCGCAGGTGATCCGTCACCCGCAGCACATGACCGTGATGAACGTGGTCTGGCCGATCAGCGCCCTGTTCGGGACGGTGGTCGTGGTCTGGGCCTATTTCAGTTACGGCCGGCTCGCGACCATGGAGGCGCACCACGACGCGAAGGAGCGGGGCGAGAAGCCGCCGAACACGACGGGGATGCCCTTCCCGGTGATGGTCGGCAAGGGTGCGCTCCACTGCGGCAGCGGCTGCCTGCTGGGCGATGTCGCCGCCGAGTGGCTCGCCTTCGTGGTGCCGGCCGTCGCCGTCTGGTTCGGCTGGCACTCCCTCTTCGATGAGAAGATGTACGCGGTCTGGGTCCTGGATTTCGTGTTCGCGTACGCGCTCGGGATCGCGTTCCAGTATTACGCCATCGTGCCGATGCGCGGGCTATCCCCCGGCGAGGGTCTGGTGGCGGCCGTGAAGGCGGACACCGTCTCGCTGATCGCCTGGCAGGTCGGCATGTACGGCTTCATGGCGTTCGCCCAATTCTTCCTGTTCCCGCACTGGGCCGGCCAGCGCGCCCCGGTGAACTCGGTCGAGTTCTGGTTCGCCATGCAGGTCGCGATGGTGGCGGGATTCCTGACCAGCTACCCGGTGAACTGGTGGCTCGTCGGCTCCGGCATCAAGGAGCGGATGTAGGCCGGTCCGCGCCTATCGGCGGATCACGAGGAGCCAGAAGAGGACGGCGCACGCGTCCGCGAGCATGCAGATCCGGTATGCCGCCTCGTTCGGGGAAGGGCGCATGCCCGCCCCGGTTGCGGCGCGACAGCTCGGGCACCTCGTCGCGTCGGTGCGAACCGTCCGCCCGCAGCAACCGCACTTGGATAAGAGCATGGGCGCCCCTGCCGTCCCGTGCCGAGATCTCGCGGGCCGCCGCACCTCGGTGAGGCCCCTGCGTACGGGCCGACAGGATCACCTTCTGGTCGGCCGCGACGGTCCTGAATGGCTTCGTAGTGCGGCGAGGCAGGCCGACGAAGTACGTCTTCGGTGGTAGCGAGGTTTCCGGCGGCTCAAGGCGGGATGGCGGCTGCTGCCGCCGGCGGTTGGCACGCGACTCCGAGGCGTACGCATAACGGGTAACGTTATGCGTACGCGTTACACGATGGGGGCGTTCGCCGACCGGGCGTTCCTCAATCCGAAGGCCTCCCGCGGCCTATCTGTCCGGTCGCCTTCGGGTCCGGCTCGCGCTCGCGCCCACACCGAGCCTCCACGCGGACCGCGACCGTTTCTTCACCGCTCGCGGCGATGATACCGGTAACGGCTTGGGATGGCGGGCATGGTGACGGAGAACGGGGTCTGGACAGCCGCGGATCGGATACGGGCCAGGCCGGCACCGCCCGGTGGCACCAAGGAGCGGGTCTCGGTCCGCACGGTCCGGAGGGAGCTCGGCGGCGGGTCGTTCGGCGACATCGCTCGCGAGCTCAGGAAGTGGAAGGACAGGGAGGACTACCGGCCGGCCATCGAACGGGCGGACCTGCCGGAGGCGTTCGAGAGGCGGCTTACGGTGATCGGGCGGGAGCTGCTTGAGTTGGCCCGGGTCGAAGCGGCCCGGGCGGGTCTGGCGGACTTCGTCGGAGCCGAGGATTGCAGGGCCGCGGCGAGGGATCTGCTCGACGAGGCGCTGGACCGGGTCGATCTCTTGGAGGAGCGGGTCGCGGCGTTGCAGGTCGAGCTCGACCGGGTGCGGGCCGTCGGCACTCAGGCCGGCGGGGCCGCGCCGCCCGTTTCCGCCGCGGGAGAGGCGGACTCCCTCGCGCAGGGTCGCGCCGGGCCCGGGTTTGTCGATACCGCGCACGGGCTCAAGCTGGCGCGAGAGGCGAACGACTTCTGGGGGCAGGTGCGGGACGCGGTCGAAGCGGCGGTGCGCCAACGCGGCCCCATGGCGGTCCACCCGCTCCTGAGAGCGCTCCCGACCCGGCTCAAGCAGGAGGGCGAGCGGGCGGGTTTCCCGCTCACCGAGGCGTGGCTGCGCTATCACCTCCTGCGCCTGGTGCAGGACGGCAACGGGCTGACCCTCGTCGGCCATCGGTTCGGGCTGGCCGAGCCCGAGCCGGACGTCGCGGCGACGCCCGAGCCGCCACTCGCCGAGGCGGTCGCGGCGATGGGAAAGCGGCCGTTCTGGCGCTTGTTCATGCGGGAGGTCCACGCCCTTCTCGCCAGAGGCGGGGCACAGACGGCGGAAGGCATCCTCGGCGGCCTGGATCCTGAGTTGGTCGCGGCGACGGGGCGCTTCCAGAGGATCACGCCCCGGCTGCTCCGGTGGAAGCTGCGCCAGCGCATAGCGGAGCGGAGGCCGTTCGAGGAACTCCCGGACGAGCGCTTCGCCGCCCTCGTGGGCGAGGCTCCCTGGGACGGTGAGAGCCCGGCCGAGGCCCCGGCGGCGAGGGCCGGATGACGCCCGCGGCCGAGGCCCGCGGCGAGCGGGGCCACCGCGACGCGACAGCCGACTTATCCGACGCCCGCTCGAAGGCTACGCCGCGGGGTCCGGCCGCACCGGCGGAGTTCGTTGTCGTGGGGCCACCGGCATCCCGGCCGACGGCGGAACATCGGCCGCGCCGCGAACGTCTTCGGTGACCGTCGGGATCCGCGCGTGCGGTCCGGCGCCCTCGGAACCCGCGCCCGCGGCTGGACGCCCGATGACGACGGCGGCCACCCGTGACACGGTGCTCGCCCATCGCGCGATGGTCGGACGGCACCAGCGGATCGGGTCCAGGGCGTCGGCGTGGTGGTTGGTCGGTCCCTCGTCGAGGACGGCGCGATAGTGGCCGATGCGGTTGCGCGACCTCCGGACGCTCTCGGCCAGCCGCTGGAATGACGACCGAATCCCTCCGGCCGGCTTCGTCGCGCCGGTCACCGGGGTCAGCGCGGACGCCCGACGGGCTTAGCGATGGCGAGCACGCCCTTCAGGCCGCTCCCGAAGCGGGCGATCGTCTCCCGGTGCCCGCGCAGCTCGCTGTAGGGCAGGTAGCGCAGGTCGAGCTCGGCCACCCGCGAGAAGGCGGGCCGGGCGAACTGCGCGCGCACGTCCTCCTCGCGGTTGTCGGGCGCCACCAGGAAGAAGTTGCGCGCGGCCCCGCCCTCGACCCCGAGCGCCAGGTCGAGCATCCGCACGATGCCCGAGTAGATGCTCGTCGTGTGCTCGACCTCGAAGGCGGCCGCGACGTCGCCGTCCGCCTTGTCCAGCCAGATCACGTCGATGAGCCGGACCATCTCGGCCGACCCATTCGCCGTCAGCCGCCCGGGCAGGCGGTCGAGGCAGCCGTCGGACAGGCGGCCGGAGGCATAGGGGCGGTTGCCGTCGTTCGACGCGATCCAGACGTCGAAGCCGAGGGCGAGGCCGAGGTCGCGCAGCCAGCCCTGGACCTCGGTGTGGGTGTGGTCCGCCTCACGCGCGGCGAGCGCCGCCTTGGAGGCCGTGGCCGCGGCCTCCGCCCGCACTCGGTCGAGATCCTCGCGCCAGCGCGCCAGCGCGGCGGCCCCGTCGCGCTCCGGCAGCGGGTATCGCCCGGACCCGACGTCGAACAGGAAGCCCGCGATGGCGCCGTAATCGTTGGAGAGCAGGCCGCGATGGGCGGCGTTGAGGGCGACGATGCCCCGGCGCATGGCGAGGTACTCGTCCCACTTGCCGAGCTTCACATTGGCGCCGGCGATGGCGTTGTAGCCCTTCACGATGGCCGTGTTGAACGGGGGCACAAGTGTGGGGTGCAGGAAGTACAGCAGGTTCGCCGCGGCCGGACCCAGCCCCTTGATGCGTTGCCGGTCGAGGCCGTGGATGGCGGCCAGCACCCCGTCCTCTGCACTGCAGCACAGGCAGGCGTCGAGGAACCGGCCGAACGCAACCTGGTTGGCGCGGTCTTCGTAGATGTCGGGGATGCGCAGCTTAGGCTTCCAGAGGAATGCGTGGTCGGCGCCCTTGAAGACCTGGCGCTGCTCCGCGATGGAGTGGACCACCGTTTCCAAGGACGAGCCGCGATAGGCGTTGCCGAACGCGTCGGCCCGGATCTCGTCTATCACCGCCTGGAGGCCGCGCCGGATCGAGCGGAAGTTCTTGATGCGCTCCTCCCACAGGAACCAGGTCCGATAGGAGGCGCCGGGGTCCTCGCGCCAATGCCGGATCAGGTTGCCGATCCAGGCCTCGTCCGAGGGGCGGTGATCCGTCCCGGTCTCTTCCGTCAGGCGCATCGGCGCGGCATTCCCAAAATCCGGATTCGGGCCGGAGCATACCATCGCCGCCCCGATCGGCGCTGTCGTCGGCAAGTCTCAGCGGCGCGCCTCCGCCGGGCAAGGCCGCGCGGGCCCGGACGGGTCGCGGCGGTCGGAACGGCGCCGGTCGAGCGAAGGTTGCATGCCCGGTCGCGGACAACGGTCGATCAGGCCGACATCGACGCGGGACCGGCCGACCGCTCCCGATGCCCACCCTCATCGAGGAAGCCGATCAGGGCGTTCATCGCCGGATCGACCGCCCGGCAGACCAGTGTCGTGGCTTGGCGTTCCTGGGCGACCAGACCGGTCTGGATCAGACGGTGGAGATGATGGGAGAGCGTCGAGGCCGGGACATCGACGCGCCGCTGGAGGGCACCGACCGGCAGGCCGTCTCGGCCCGCCCGCGCGAGCGTACGGTACACCCTCAGGCGGGTCAGATTGCCGAGGGCCTCCAACTGTCGTGCCGCGAGTTCGAGCTCCATGGAAGCACCATGGAGACGCGGCACGGGGTGCGCAACCCTTATTTCTGTATATCTAGAACTATGGCCGCGGCATGGGCGTCCGACCGCGCGCGCCGACGCACGGAGGTTCCGCTCCCTCGTGACCGGCCGCTGCGTCCCTGCACGCTCGCCAGTCCCGCCCCATCAGCGCGGCGCGGTGCCGTGGGGCAGCGGATGCATCGGCACCGGCGCCGAGACCGGTCGCGAGGCGCGTGACAACGGTGACCGGCTCCATCCTCCGGCACGCCCGGCGGACCCGAACCACCTCCGGTGCCTCCGCCTGCCGGGGCGTCCGGCCGCGGCGCGGCATCCTCGATGCGGCGTCGCCTCGTCCCTCCCGGAGACAACCTGGGCGGCTCGACCGACCGCTCCCCGACCATGCCACAACCCCGTGTCCCGGCTTCCCGATCAAGCCGAAGGGTCGACGCCCGTAACGCGTCACGCATAACGATACCCGCTACGCGTTCGCCGAGACGCCGCGTCCGAGACGATTTCTGAGGCTCCGAAAGCCGGTCCTTCGCCGTGCGCCGGCTCCCGCTGCGACGCGGAAGCCGGTCCGTGCCGGCTCGCATCCCCCGGGCGCCCTCGCCGTGGGGCCCCGGGAAGCGGTCACGCGTCGTCCGGCTCGTCGCCGCGGTACGGCGACAGCCCGACGAGGACGCACGGGTCCAAGTCCCAGTCGTCGAAACCGGGGTCGAGCAGGCCGACACCGTCCGCCGACAAGGCGTAGAACGCCTCGTAGGGGTTCGCGTCCCGGTGCGGGGGCGCCGTCGGCGCCCGGTCGCGGGAGAGGTCGCCCTGTCCGATCCGGGCGCGGGAGAAGCCCGCCCCGGCGCGCGCCCGGCGGGCGCTTCCGGAGCGACCGGGACGAGCGGTCCCGGGCGAGGCGACGCGCGGCCGGGGCGCTGGCGAGAGGCGGTTCGGTTTCGTGCGGTTGATCATCGCTCTGGTCCTTTCCGTCAGGCGCGAAGGCGGGCGGGTTGCGTTGCGCGGAGGCGAGCGGTCGCCACCGGCGTCGGGCGGGCTTTGCGGATTCGGTCGCCCGCGGCCTCGGCGGTGCCGACGGGGGCGTCTCGGAGAACCGGGTCGGCCAGGGCGGCAGCGCAGTCGAGGAGCCGCTCGTGCAGGGCACGGTCCCGGGCCGGGGAAAGCGGCGACATGAGCGCGGCCAGGTCACCCGCCTCGAAGCGCTCGGCGTCCGGATCCGCCGAGACGGCGAGGAGGGTGGCGGCGAGCGCGACCGCCGCGTACCGCATGCCGCCGCCGAGATCTCCCGCGAGCAGCCGCATCTGTTCCAGCGGCGAGAGCCTCGGCAGCCGGAGGGGCAGGACGCGCGGGGCGATCCGCCAGGCCGGCTGGCCGAGCCCGCTGTCGCAGCGAAGGTGCCACGCCCCCGACGCGGTCGCGTGCAGGGCCTGGGCCGCGGTCAGCCGGCACGCCGTGGCCACGACGCGAAGGTGCCCGGGTTCGCCCGGACCGCCCTCGCGAAGCAGGTCCGTCGGCAGGACGGCGATCACGTCGCCTTCCGACCGTGCCGCCAGTCCCGACAGGACGGCCGCCGCGTCGCCGGGATCGGGGCGGAGCAGGTCGAACGAACCCGAGAGGCGTGCCAGGCCACAGGCCTGGGCGCCGTTGGCGCCGACGGCGACGACGGTGGGACGGGAGCCGGCGGCGGTCAGGCCGCCGGCCACCAACGCTGCGGCCAGGAGGCCGGTGCGGTCGTTGGAATGGATGGTCGCGATCACGGCGTCCTCCTTTGGGCCGATGCATCGAGGGAATCTTGCCATCTGTATTTCTGTAAGTCTAGAAATACAGAAATTACTGGTTATCGGATCCCTGGTCGCTCCCGGCGCACTGTCTATCGCGCGTCGCGCGGTCCCGCGCTCGTGCCGACCGCCGTCGGCGTCCCGCCCTCCTCGGGGCCGGGCCGCGGGCACGGCCCCTTGTCGCGTCCGTCAGCGCCCGCGAGATCCGCACCCGTCAATTCCTGAACTGCCTGAGGCGTGGTCCCCCCTTGCGACCCGGCCGCCGGCTCGTCCCGGCATCGGTGCTGACCGGGCGACCGTCGCGCCGAACCGGCGGTCACGGCGGTCGGTCAAGCCCGGCTCTCAGGGGCGCAGCGGGTCATCTGCGCGACGACGGCATGGGGCGTGGGGATCCAAGCACCGGCCGGCTTCGACCGCAGGTCGCCGCTCGGGTCGCCGGGCGCGGTCCGGACGTGTCACACGGGGCCCCGTGCCGGTCGCAGGAAGCGTACCTCCGGCACCGTCACGCCGGTCCACCTCGCGCGTATGCGTAAGTAATCCGAAGCGCCCAAGACTATATGCCACGACGCCGTTAACCATCCCGAAAATATGGCTCTTGATAATAGTCAGATTATGCTGTTCATTTCCGCTCTTTTGCCTTAAGATTCACGGATCAATCACAACGTGTCCGACGTCGCGCGCCCGGTGGCCATTCCACCGGGCGCGCCGGCGTCCGGATTCCGTCATGGAGATTGCCCTTGATCTCTGCCTTCTTCGGTTCCGCTGGCCGGACCCATGCCGCCTACGCCGCGCTCCTCCTCGCCGACGCCTATGGCGTTCTCGGCCGCCCCGTCACGCTCCTGCGCGTCAGGTTCCCCGAGGAGGCCCCGTTGCCGGGCCGGACGGTCACGGAGGAGGGCCTCACCGTCAGCGAGCGCGAGGCGCGCGACGCACGGGAGGCGGGAGAGATCGCGGCCGAGGCCGTGGGGCGGGACGACGATCTCGTCCTCGACCTGCCGGCGGCGTGCCTGGGGAACCTCGGGCTGAGGGCGCGCATCGACGCGCCGGTGCTGCCGGTGGGCCCGACCCCCTTCGAGGAGCATGCCGCGGCGTCGGCGCTCGCGGGCATGAACCCGTCGGAGGATTTCGGTCTGGACGTGGTCTCGCCGCCCTGGCTCCTCGGGTGCGGGCGCAGCGGCGGAGCCGCCGCTGCCGACGCGTTCGGCCGCGTCATGCGTGGGCACGAGGCGCTCGTGCCGGGTCGAGGCCGTGTCCGGACCCTGCCGACGGTCGTGCCGGCGTTCGGCCGCGGGGAGGCACAGCGCATCGCCGAAGGGGATCGCACGAGCCGCAGCCTCGGGGCCTCCGTCACGCTGCTCGCCGCCCTGCGCGCCGCCGCCGCGAACCCGCACGCCGCCGAGGTCGACCCCGCCGCGTTCGCCGCGAACCTCGGTGTCGACGTCGAACAGGCTCGGGCGCCGGACGAGCGCGAGGCCGGCGACCGGCTGCGCGACCTCGCCGACGAGCTCCAGGGGATCCGCGACCAGGTCAAGCCGACGCGGGAGGACCTGCACGGCGCCCCGCGCCTTGAGCGGTGGCGGGCCTCCACCCGGTCCGTGAGGGTGCTCACCGGCGAGGTCCACGGGCATCCGAACTTCCCCGACGGCCGCCGCATCACCACCAGCGATCTGTACGCCTCCGATGGCCGGCGCTGGGCGCGCACCCTGTCGAGGTACTTCGTCCTGGGCCAACCCGACACGGGCGCCGAGCGCCTCGACCGGCACTAGCCACCGCCATCCCGTCCGAACGAACCCCGCCCGCGCGCCTCGGCGCGCGGGAGCGGGTCCGTCTTGCCCGTCACGAGCCCGGAGGACGCATGCGCGCGAGCGACGATTCCCATCCCCGCGACCGGACCCTCCCGCGCCGCGAGCCGCCCGCGGGAAGCCATCCGCTCGCGCTCTGGCGCACGGCACGGCTTCCGGACATCGAGGCCTCCGCGATCCGGGAGGTCCGCCGAGCCCTCGCCGGCGGCGTCTGCCTGCATCATCGGTCCTGGCCCGCGGCCCGGAGGGGTGAGGCCGCGGCCGCCATCGCCGTCACGCTCGACCTCACGCGGCGCGCCGAACCGGACCCCGCCGTCGTGGACCTCGCGCTCTCGACGGTGCTCGTCGCCGCCTGGCGGGGCGATGCGGCGGCCCGCACCGTCCTCGCCCACGTCCTCGCCGGCCTACCGCCGGACGTGCGCGGCGGGCGTCCGGGCCGACCCGGAAGGCGGCGGGCCGGGCGCCGCCCCCCGCCTCGGCGGTGACCGCCGCCGCATCCCGAAGAGCGAGAAGTTCCCGAGAACCCCGGAGTCGATCACGTGCGGATCTGGATCTTCAGCGACTTGCATCGCGACCTGTCGGGGGCGCCGTGGACGCCCGGGCACATCCCCGAAGCCGACGTCGCCGTCGTCGCGGGCGACGTCGGCCAGGGTCTGGCGGACACCATCCTCTGGCTGGGCCAGGCCATCCGACCGATCATGCCGGTCGTAGTCGTGCCGGGAAACCATGAATTCTACGGCTCGGCCGTTGACGAGGAGCGCGCGCTCGGACGCCGGGCCGCGGAACGGCACGGCGTAACCCTGCTCGACGACGACACCGTCGAGATCGGCGGCGTCGCCTTCTCCGGCGGCACGCTCTGGACCGACTACGGCATCGACGGCGCGGGCAACCGCCGGCGGGCCATGGCGGCCGCGCAGGCCGGCCTCAACGATCACCGTTGCATCGCGACGACCCGCAACCCGGGCTGGCGCACATTCCGGCCGGGGGACGCGGCGGCCCTGCACGCCGCCAGCCGCGCCTTCCTGGAGCGCGCGCTGCTGGAGGTCGACCCGCCGGGCACGCGGGCGCGACCGCACGTCGTGGTCACGCACCACGCCCCCGCCCGTGCCTCGCTCGACCCGGGCTTCGCCGGCAGCGTGCTGAACCCGGCCTTCGCGAGCGACCTCGGCAGCCTCATCGCCGCCGGCCGCCCGGACCTCTGGCTTCACGGCCACGTCCACGCCCGCCGCGACCACCGGATCGGTCCGACCCGGATCCTGTGCAACCCCCTCGGCTACGACGGCGAGAACCCCGCCTTCGACCCGGCCTGCGTCGTCGAGGTGCCGTCGTAGGCCGTCGCCGGCGGATGCGTGCCGCGACCCGGGCCCGCCGTAACCCGGCCCCGGACCTCGACCCACCCTCGGAGCAAGGCGACCATGCCCCACCTGACATTCCTGCGCGACGACCTGAACGAGGCGGAGACCGGGGACGTCGCCGCCGACGAGCGCCGTCCCGCGACCGAGACGCTCGCGGCCTTCGCGCTCGAAGCGGCGCTCTCGCCCGCCCAGCGCCGCCGCATCGCCGCCGACCCCGCCTTCGCCCTCGTCGTCCAGGTTCCGGCCGCAGACTGGGTCGAGCCGGTCCGCGAGGCGTGCGGGCGCCTGGCGGCGTGGGGTTACGTGGCGGCGCGCACCGGCGCTTCGAGAAGCGAGGACCGTGCGGACCGCGGAAACGACCGGGTGGCGGACCGGCTCGCCCGCGGCGACCGGGTGCTCGGCGTCTCGCAATCGCCCGCGCGCTACCTGCCTTCGGCCCTCGTCGCCGCGGCGGACCTGCACGTGCGGCTCCCGGGCGCGACCGACGCCGTGATCGCGCGGGTCGTCCGGGCCGCCACGGGGCGGCGTCCGACCCTGCCGCCCGGGATCGCGCGCGGGCTGGACTTCTTCGAGATCGCCGCCGCGGTGCGCGGGACGACGGCGCGGGCCTGCGTCGCGCGCCTCGCCGCGGCGGCGCGCTCGAAGGCCACCGCGGATCCCGCCGTCGGGTCGGCGCCCGATTTCGCGACCCTGGTCGGCTTCGGCGATGCCCACGCCTGGGGCACGCGCCTCATCGACGAGATCGCGACCTGGCGCGCCTCCGGCGGCGCGCCCGCGTTCCAGCGGCTCGACAGGCACGTCGCCCTCAGCTCCGCCCCGGGACTAGGAAAATCATCTTTCGTCCGCTCGCTCGCGAAGGCCGCGGGCCTGCCGCTGGTCGCGACCTCGGTCGGCGCCTGGTTCACCGGATCCGACGGACATCTGGGTGGCGTGCTCCGCGCATGGGATGCCGCGTACACGCACGCGTGCGCTCTGGCGCCGAGTATTTTATTCCTAGATGAAGCTGACAGTATTCCTAATAGGGCCACGATGGACAACCACGCACGCGAGTGGTGGACCCCCTTGTGCACGAGCATTTTGCTCGGTTTCGATGCGCTCAACGCGCCCGGCGCCCCCGAGGTGTGCATCATCGCGGCGACGAACCACGGCGATAGGCTCGATCCCGCCTTGATCAGGCCCGGACGGCTGGGCCGGGTGATCGAGATCAAGCCGCCCTCGGCCGCCGACCTGGCGGTCATCTTCCGGCAACACCTCGACGACGGCGAGGTGCCCGACATGGACCTCGCGCCGCTCGGCGCGCTTGCGCTCGGCGCCAGCGGCGCCCAGGTCGCCGGGTGGGTGTCCGAGGCCCGTGCCGCCGCGCGCGCCGCCGGACGGCCGATGCGCCCGGAGGACCTGCTCGGCCGCGTCGCGCCGCCGGATCAAGGGAGCCCGGCGGACCGACGTCGGAGCGCGTACCACGAGGCGGGGCACGCCGTGGCGTTCGAGCGGATCGGCGCCCGCGTCGCCCAGGTCGACCTGGTCCCGCGCCGGGATTCGCTCGGCGCGACCTCCGTGGCGACCCGCCTCGGCCAGTCCCCGACCCGCGCGGAGATCGAGGGCCTCGCGGTCGCGCTCCTGTGCGGACGGGCCGCCGAGATCCTGTTCCTCGGGGAGCCGAGCGCCGGGGCGGGCGGCGATAGCCGCTCGGACCTCGCGCGCGTGACGACCCTGCTCGCCGGCAACCACGCCTCGCTCGGCCTCGGCGACCGGTTGGCGTATCGCGGCGCCCCCCACGAAGTGGCGGTCGCGCTGTCGCTCGACCCCACCCTTCTCGGGGCGGTCGAGCGCGACCTCGACCGGCTGAGCGGCGAGGCCTTGGCCGTCATGGAGGCGAACCGCACCGCCGTGGCGGCCGTCGCCGAGCTGCTGATCGCGCGGCGCCTGGTCTCGGGCGACGCGCTCCGGGCGCTGATCGCCGAGGCGGACCAACACCGCGCCGCGCAGGACGGAGGACAGCCGTGACGCTCCACGTTCCCGATCCGGTGGCCCGGGCCGAGGTGCATGCACCGGCACCGACGGAAGGCCCGTCCGCCGTGCCGGCCGCCCCCGGGGCGCGGTCCGCCCCGCCGAAGCCCGTCCCGTTCCGTCTATGGACCCTGTCCGACCTGAGGATTGACCGGGCGCCGCACGTGCTGCCGGACCCGCTGCCGGACTTCGACGCCTTGCTCGTCCCGGGCGGGATCGCGCCCGGCCTGTGCCGGTCCGTGCGCTGGCTTGCGGACGCGCTCGGCGGCCGCCAGGGTCGGCGGCCGGTCGTCCTCGTCCCGGGACCGGCGGAGTACCTCGACGGCGAACCCGTGGGCGAGGCGCTCGCCGAGGCCGTGCCGCTTGGGGCGGCGCTGGGCATCACCGTGCTCCACGACGGCGCCGTTCGCCTCGGCGATCCGCTCCGGCCCGGCCTGATCATCCTGGGGGCGACGCTCTGGACCGACTTCGCCCTGGACGGCGTCGAGAACGCCCGGACCGCCCGCGCGCACGCCCGCAGCCGCTGGACGGTGTCTGACAAGGCGGCGAGCGCACCCGGGGTGCCCTTCTTCCCGCACGACGCGGCCGGCGCGCATGCACGCTCGCGGGCGTTCATCGAGGATGGGCTCAACGCCGTCGCCGTCGGTGCCGGCCTGTATGGCCATATGCCGAACCCGGTCCTGCGTGACATCGGCCCGGGCGACCGCGCCGCGGTCGTCACCGCCTTCGCCCCGTCCCGGTCCTGCCTGCCGCCAGCCCTGGCGAGGCCCGTGCTCGACCCGTGGCGGGTCTGCTGGCACGCCTCCGCCCTGGACCCCGTGATGGAGGGGTGGGGCGCCCCGGCCGTCTGGATCCACGGGAACGTGCCGCAGGCCTGCGACCTGCGGCTCGGGCGCACGCGCGTCGTGAGCAACCCCTACGACCCGGACGACCCGACGAACGGGTTCGACGCCAGCCGCACGATCCTGGTCTGACAGCCGCCCCGGAGAACCGCCCCATGCACCAGACCCGCTCCCCGTCGCCCCGGCTTCGGCTCCCCTCCATGTCCGACGCGAGCGCACCCGCGGCCGGCGCGCGCTCCGCCGTCCGCCACGACCGTCGGCCGGCGGCGGAAACCGGCGTCGATGCGGACGCGCTCCTCGTCGTCGATATCGAGACCGTGCCGGACGAAACCCTGATGCCGCCGCCCGAGGTGTGGGCCAGGGACAGGTTTCCGAAATGCGCGTGGCACGCCGTGGTCGCCGTCAGCTTCGTGCAGGCGGAGATCCTGCGCGACGGCGATACGGGACTGGAGGAATATCGGGTCACCGCCTGCAGGAGCGGCGGCGAGGCGGGCTGGGACGAGGCCCGCATCCTGCGCGGCTTCTGGCGGCATTTCGCCTCCGGCAGGTTCCGGCTCGTCACCTGGAACGGCCGCGGCTTCGACATGCCGACGCTGCTCCACCGCACGATGCTCCACGGCATCTCGGCGGAAGCCTGGTTCCGGCGCGGCACGCGCTGGTCAAGCTACGGCAACCGGTACGGCGGCGCCCACGTCGACGTCATGGACGAGATGTCCGGGTTCGGGTGCGCCAGCCGGCTCACCCTGGAGGAGGCCGCCGCGCTGGTCGGCATGCCGGGCAAACTCGGCGAGCACGGGTCGCTGGTGGCCGACATGGTCGCAGCCGGACAGATCGAGCGCGTCCGGGCGTATTGCGAGACCGACACGATGACGACCTTCGGCATCTACGTCCGCCATGCGTATCTCGCCGGGCGGACCGACGCCGCGGCCCACGACAGGGCGATCGCGGGCCTCCAGGATTACCTGGAGCTGGAGCGGACCCGCAGACCGCATCTCGGCGCCTACCTCGACGCCTGGCGACGCCTGTCCGACACGCGGCCGGCGTTCGTCGTCGACAGGGACCGCCGGGGCGGATGACCCTCGCCCTCGGGTCCCGGCCCCGTCTCCCGAGGGCGCGGGGCGCGGCACCCGGATCGGGCTCGGGGCCCCGGTCCGAATCGCCGCGTCTCGGGCCCGGGCCGCGCGGCGTCGCCGGCACAACGGACCGGCCGGCGGCGCCCGCGCCCGGACCGGTGACGCCCACCGCGAGCGCCGTCGTGCGACGGATGCCGAAGCGGCGCGCCGCGGTCCGGCGCCCCGTGCATTCGCGCCGGGCCGCCTGAGGCGGCCCGGTCCCCGAGAACCCCTGGATGTCGAGGCGGGACATGGCGGAACGCGCGAGCGGAACTTCACCGGGCTTGCCGTCGGGAACGTCGCGGCCGACGGCGGCGCGGCGGCACGTCCCGGCAGGGTCGGGGAGGGCGTTTGTGCCTTGCCGCGCGCCTCGCACAATGGGCTGTGCGCCCGATTCCCGGGCGCCGTCCAAGGACAGGACCGACCCGGCCCGGCCTCCGCGCACAATCCCGGTGCGAGGCCGTGCCGTGCGCCTCGACCGGACGCCCGCGCGCCTGGGGCACCGTCCGGCCATGCATCCCGACCCCGACTTCCCGCTTTCCCCCGCCGACGTCCGCCCGATGCGGGCGGACGTGCACGAACTCGCGCGGGCGCGGCAGGCCATCTCCGCCCTTGCCCATCCCGACACGCGGCCCATCGTCGACACGGCCATGGGCACCCTGCATGCGGCGCTTTCCGGGGGCGGTCTCCAGGTCTCCAAGATCCCCGGGCTGCAGAGCGCCATCCGCAAACACGTCAGGCAGGCCTGGATGGACGGCATCGTCGCCCCCCTAGCCCGGTCGCGCCATCCGGCCGACCGCGCCGTGCTCGACGCGATCCCGAAGGATTTCGCCCTGAGGGCCCACGCCGAGGTGCTGGCCGCCCTGGAACGGATCGCCCGTTGGGTCCCCGAGGATGCCGACGGCACGCGGGCGCACCTCGGGCGGGCCTTCGAGTACCTGCGGATGCTGCCGCTCATCCTACAGGCCCTCGCCGATCTCGAAGGCCTCGCGCCGGGCGCCACACGAACGGGCCGCCCCGCATCCGGACCCGGTTCGTCGGCCCTCGCCGACGCCGCCGCACTGGTCCAGCGCCGGCTCAAGGCGGCGCTGTCGCCGGGCCTTCCATCCTTGATCGGCGACCTGGCCGACCTGGTTCACCGCGGCCCCGCGGCCGCGGCCGACGTCCCCGCGCTGCGCTGGACGGCCGCCGCGCTCCTCGCGCCGCCCGCGCGCGGCACACGGACATCGGACTGGGGCGGTCCGCAATGGCGCCGGAGCCTCGCCGGCGCGCTCTCCCGCGACCTGATCGACGAGGCGCTCGCGCCGGCCGCAGTACGACTGCTGCGCCGGCATGCCGGCCTGGAGATCGGGGACGCCCGCTATGCCCGGGGCGAGAGACACGGAGGCCGGCTGGACCTCGCCCTGTCCCGCGCCGGCGTCAGGCTGCTCCTGGCGGTCCGCTTCGACGTCGCCGCCGGGCGGTTCGAGCAATCATCCGCGGTCGTCTCGTCGGACGGCGCGCCGACGACGCTCGCGCCCGAAGACGCCGATGCGCTCCTCGATGCGTCCATCCCCGACGAGCTCAACACGCCCGCACATCGCGCGATGCGTCGCCTCTCGCGGCTGGACGGCGCATCACTCCTCCCCATGCATGTCAACGGGACCGGCGAGCTCCAGGTCGCTCCTGAGGCGGTTCGGACGCAGGATGCCGGGTTGCTGGAGGAGCTTGTCCGCACCGCCGACGAGGAGGGAAGCGCCGTGAGGTTCGACCCGGTCCGCGACCTCGTGCTGGCGTCCGGCCTGGTCGAGATCGGCTTCGAGTGGCACGACGGGCCGGCCGGTCGGTGCCTGATCCGCGCCCCGGCCCAACCCACCGGTCGGCCAGGCCCGTGACGACCAGGTCCGGGACGGCCGGGTCGCCGGCCGGATCGGGGGCCCTGTCGACGGCAATGCCGCTCGGCCAATGCGAGGGTCGCGCTACCCGCCGACCCGCGGGGGCCAGCTCGATGAAATGCGGCATACGCCTTCGTCTCGGCGCCGATGCTGATCAGAATACGGAGACCGACATTTGTTACGGCGGCCTGTGCTCGAATGAATGCTTCGTCGATTTGAAGATCCACGAACGCGGACGTCGCGTTTGCGGGTGTCCTAGGGTACGTCGACGGCCGCCCGCCGTTGGAGACAAGCGACACTCGGCCGGAGGATGACCCGGGGACGGGACGGACAAGGTTGGCCGGGGGCGCGACCCGGTTTTATTCAGCCACTCAACCGGGTCGACCGGGTCAGCTTCCGTTTACCACGTCCGGTGGACCTGGGCGAAAGAACTTGCGGCTGGGCGGGCACCCGGTCTATGGTCCGATCATCAGGTCGCGGAGCTCCTCCGGACCTGGATGCGGACCTGGACCTGGTCGGGGGTGCCGAATGGATGTGATCACCCAGATGTGCCAGGAGCGCGACCGGGCCCGGCAAGCCGCCGCGGACAGGACGCGGCAGCTTCAGGAGCTCATGTTGGAACACGTGAGCGCCATCGCGGCGGAGACCGCCAAGGCGGCCCGCCTCGACCAGATGATCGCGACCCTGCAGCAAGGGGCGGCATACGCCCCGGAACCGGCCCAGGCGGCCGACCAGGCCGAGACGAAAGCGGAGGCCCGGCCGGCGCCGGACGACGAGCCGGTACCGGACGAGGCCGAACGGATGCCGGCGCCGAAAGTCTCCGGCCTGGTCGCCCAGGTCATCGTCGACGCTCTCGCGAAGGCTGGCGCCAAGGGGTTGTCGGGGACTGAAGTCAACGACGCGGTCCGGGACGCCGGCTACACGCTCGATGCCTCGGAGAAAAATAAGACCCGTCTTAAGAATAAAAACCTCGTTTACCATGATCGGAAGGCACAACATTGGTATCTGAAAGATCCAACGAAGGCCTGAGCGTCATAAGATCAGTCTAGATCCAACAACTCATCAATTATCGAGGAGAATTTCGATGCGCAACCGATATCGCGCAGCCCTCCGCGCGCGCTCCCGCGACCCTCCGGGCCAGGCAGTGATCGTCGAGGCAAAATAAAAGCGCACGGCCCGATCCGGGCCGCACGCTTTGAGCTTGCCCGCTACGCAGCCGAAAGGCTGTAGCGGGTAAGGTCCGGCACGCCGGACGAGAGCTTGAGCCCTCTCGACCACGTCACCGCCGGACCTCGTGATCACGACCGCCGCATACCAAACCGGCCAACCACCGGGACAAGGCCGACATTCGAGACCGATGACGTATGCCAGCTCTCGCCTGCGAAAGCAAGCGGGCTGCGCTCCGCCTCCTCGGGATCCGCCGGCCCAAGCCGGCCGCGCCCGGACCGTCCCCGCGACGGATCCGGACCGGCCCCGCGCGACCCCATCCGAGGAGAGCACCATGAACGAGCCGTACCGCGTCGAGACCCTCACGGCCGACTTCCAGCCGCCCCTCGCCCCCCTGATCGACCGGGCCTTCGATGCCTGGGACGGGGACGTCGCCGCGCTGCTCGGCGTCCCGCGGGGGACGTTCGAGCCGGAGACCGAGGCCAGCGAGCCCACCGAGTTCTGAGCCGCCGCCGAAGCCCCGGCCTCCGGGCCGGGGTCACCGCCCATCCCACCACCAAGGCTGGCTCCGTCCGCCTTTCGAGGACCCGCGCGATCATGAAGCAGCTAGAACTCTTTCCCGCGACGACCGCCGACACCGACCGGCTCCGGGCCGAGATCCAGGCCCTCAACGAGATGACGGAGCGCGAGCGCGCCGCCGCGCTGCGCCGCCACCGTTACGTGCGGGCGGTCGAGGACCTCCCGCCAGGACGGCGGGGCGACCGCCACCTGCGGGTCGCGATCCGCGCCGTCTGCGAGCTGAGCGACGACGTCGATCCGCCCACGCCGCGCCAGGTCAGGGCATGGGAAGCGCGGCTCCGGGAGGCCGACGGCAACCCGGCCGGCCTCGCCCACCGGCGGATGGCGCGGTCGCCCCGGCAGCAGACCCACTGGGCCCCGTGGATCGGCGAGCTTGTCGACCAGGTCGTGGCCGAGGCCGACCCGCGCCGGGGCGTCACTCTGACGGCCATGGCCCGCCTCGCACAGGCGAGGTGCCTGGAAGCGTCGCATGCGCGGGGAGGCGCGGCCGCTGACGTTCCCGCTTTCCGCACCCTCGTGCGGATGGTGGGCGACCGTCTGCGTCCCCTGCAGCAGGCGTACCGGTTCCGGCACCTCTCGTGCGGGCGTCCTCTCGCCGAGGTCGTCGTCGCCCGGGAAGCCCTGCGGGTCGCCGTCCCGGAACTCGGCGCCGACCGCGTTCACCTGGTCACCGCACGCGACAGCTACAGCGGCGTGATCGTGGCGGCGGCGCTCGGCACCGCGCCGCCGGACGGGGAGGACCTGCTCGGCCTGTTCGGGGCGCAAACCGCGACGGCGGCCCCGGAGCCGCTCGGCGCCGCCCGCCTGTGCATGGGGCTGCCGGAGGTGATCGTGCTGGACCGGGATCCCGCCTTCCTCGGCGCCACGTTCCGGCATTCCGCGGCGGCGCTCGGCATCCGGCTGCACTTCGCCGCGGTCGACGATCCGGGCGCTCCCTGCCGGGTGGCGGGCCTGCAGCGCTGGCTGACGGCCCGGGGGGAGGTGGTCGAGGACGCAGGAGGCTTGATGGCGGCCGCGCACGCCTGGCTCGCCGATCTCGACGTCCGCCGCTCCGGACCGGACCGGTCGACCCCGCTGGACCGCTGGCAGGAGGGGGTCGCGCGCTATCCGATCCGGCTGTCGCCCGGGGCCACCCCCGCGATCCCGACCGGCGAGGAATCGGGTGGCGCCGACGCGGCCGAGGGACCTGACGGCCCTGACGCCCGGCGGAGGTCCTGATGCCGGCGACCCTGCGAAGCCGCCATGTCGGCAAGCCGAGCCCGTCGCGCCCGATCGTCACCGGCCGACGGGACTGCATCACGGGCGAGGTCCCATCCGGCAAGGCGGGGATGGGCTACCGCATGGTGGCCTACGAGGGCCTCCTCGCGCGGGACTTCATCCTGATCCTGGAGCAGGACGATGCCGTCCTGCGCTACCAGGAGGAGCCCGCACCCTTCCGTTGGCACGACGGCGTCCGGTGGCGCAGCTACACGGCCGACTTCGGCGTCGAGATCGACGACGGGCGGCGCCTCGCCGTCGAGGTCAAGCCGCGGAAGAGGGTGATCAGGCTGGGCTGGGACGGGATCCGGCACCGCATCGAGGCCGGCGCCAGGGCCGCCGGCTACGACGGCTTCGAGCTCTGGACCGAGGTCGAGATCGACGCGCTCCGCGTCGCGAACGCCGCGCTCGTCGCGAGCGAGCGCACCTTCATGGTCGACGAGGCGGAGCAGCACACCATGCGCGTGGTCCTCGACCGCTTCGGCGGCCGGGGTCTCGTCCGGGAACTCCGGGCGGCGTCGGGGCTCCAGGCCCGCGCCTTCCGGGCCGTCGTGGCCCTGGTCGCGCGCGGCGAGGCCGAGCTGGCCGACCCCGGCCGACCCTTCGACGACCACGCCATGATCCGCCGCCCCGCGAACCTCAGGAGTGCACCTTGAACAGGCTCGACCAGCAGTTCCGCCTTCCCATCGGCGCGGTCGTCGTCGTCGACGGCGTCCCCTACGCCTCCGTCGCCCGCGAGCGGGCGGGCCTCGCCCTGCGCAGGCTCGCGGGCGGTTCCGAGACCGTCTTGCTGAGCGACGCCGTCCTGGTGGACCTCCACCGCGGCGGGAGGGTGCGCATGGCGGGACCCGGCGCATGCGGGGGGCTGCGCTGACCATGGGCGCGTGCCAGATCCGTCTCCAAGCGGACGCGCTCGTCATCGTCGAGGGCGTCTACCACAAGGTGCTCTCGCGCGACGAGGCCGGCGTCACGCTGCGCACGCTCGGGGCGAGGCCGGTCACGGTCACGAAGACCCATGCCGAGTTGGCCGACCTCTACTTCGGCGAGCCCAGGCGGCTCCAACTGGTGGAGGACACCGCCGCCGGGCTCCCCCAAGGCGTCAGGGACAACCTCCTTCGCAACATCGACACCTTCGACGTTCGCCAGCAGGACGCGGCGCTGATGCGCCTCGACTACGTGCAGGCCTGCGACCGGTGCTTCGCCGAGCGGACCCATAGGAAGGTCCCGAAGGGCTACGCCGATATCGCGAGGCTCGTCGCGGCCGAGCGCCGGCAGCGGGCCATCGAGAACGAGGGCTCCCATCCCGACGACGTGCCGCTCGAACGGGTGAGCGGCTCCTCGCTGAAGGGTTGGTACGGGCGTTGGCGCAAGGGCGGCAAGTCCATCGTGGCGCTGATCCCGCTGGACGACCTGAAGGGACGGGCGGGTTTCCGCCTCGATCCCGAGGTCGAGATGATCATCGCGGAGCGCGTGCGCGAGGACTGGCTCACCCGGAACGGACCGCCGCTGAGCCATGTCATCGTCTTCATCCAGGGCAGGATCGAGCGCGAGAACAAGACGCGCACCGTGCCCTTCGACGTGCCCGATGGCATGACGATCCGGCGTTGGGTGAAGGCGAACGTCAGCCAGTTCGACGTGATCTACCATCGCGAGGGCCCCGCGGCGGCGGAGCAGGCCTTCCGGCACGTCAAGAAGGCCCCCCAGGCGACGCGGCCGCTCGAAATCGTCGAGGTCGACCACACGCCGCTCGACGTGCTGGTCCTGGAGGGCGACGGCACGCCGGCGCGGGACCGGCGCCGCAAGGACAAGCGCACGAGGCGGGTCTGGCTCACGGTCGCGATCTGCGCCGCGACCCGCATGATCGTGGGATTCCACCTCAGTGACGAGCGTCCCTCCTGGACTTCGGTGATGCACTGCCTGCGCATGGCGGTGCTGCCGAAGGACCTGACCGGCATCCGGGTCGACACGGCGTGGCCCGTGTTCGGCGTGCCGGAGGTCGTCAAGCTCGATAACGGGAAGGAATTCCACTCCCGGTCGATGAAGGCGGCCGCCGGACAGCTGCGGTTCGAGCTCCGCTACATGCCCCGGCGCAAGCCCCACCTGAAGGGCAAGGTCGAGCGCGCCCTCGGCACCATCGCGCGCGACTTCTGCGCCTACCTTCCCGGCCGGACCTTCCGCGACGTGCGCGAGCGCGGCGACTACGACAGCGTCGGGCAGGCCGCCCTGACCCTGGCCCAACTCGTCGAGTTCTTCACGATCTGGGTCGTCGACATCTACCACAACCGCAAGCATGGCGGGCTGCTCGGACGAACGCCCCTGCTGCGCTGGCAGGACCTGGCGGGCTACGGCACGCGCCTGCCGCCGTCGGCCGACGACCTCGACCCGCTCATCGCCCTGGTGGTCCCGCGGACCATTCAGCGGAACGGGATCACCTTCCTCGGCCTCACCTACCAGTCCGACGAACTGAAGGGCGTCCGTCGCAGGAAGGGCTTCCACTTCGGCGACGAATTCCTCGTCAAGGCCGACGCGTCCGATCTCGGCCACCTCCTCGTCCTGGTGGACGAGGAGGCCGGTTGGATCAAGGTCCCTTGCGAGGACGGGTTGGCCGACGGGACCTCCCTGGCGGAGTGGCGAGACGTGGTCCGCACGGCGCGTCGGATGACGCAGGAAGGCCAGCGCGTCGCTCGCGCGGACGAGCGTCGCGCGAGCGACGCGCTGG
>NZ_BPQR01000045.1 GCF_022179345.1 Methylobacterium jeotgali
ACTCGTGTACGTTCATGGCCGCCTCGCAGATCGGGGACGAGTGTCGCGGGAGCCGGGCGGCGCGGGCCGCCCGGCTTGGTCTCAAGCCTTAGGCGAGCGCCGAATTGATGCCCTTGCAGGCCTCGATCAGGCCCTTCACCGAGGCGATCGACTTGTCGAACATCGCCTTCTCGTCGGCGTTGAACGTGACCTCGAGCACCCGCTCGACGCCGCCCGCGCCGATCACGATCGGCACGCCGATGAATAGGCCGTCGATGCCGTACTCGCCCGAGAGATGGGCGGCGCAGGGCAGCACCCGCTTCTTGTCGCGCAGGTAGCTCTCGGCCATGGCGATGGCCGAGGCTGCCGGCGCGTAGAAGGCCGAGCCGGTCTTGAGAAGGTTGACGATCTCGCCGCCCCCCTTGCGGGTCCGCTCGACCATGGCGTCGAGCTTCTCCTGGGTAGTCCAGCCGAGCTTCACGAGGTCCGGCAGCGGCACGCCGGCTACCGTCGAGTAGCGCACGAGCGGCACCATGTCGTCGCCGTGGCCGCCGAGCACGAAGGCGGTCACGTCCTCGACGGAGACGCCGAACTCGTCGGCGAGGAAGTGGCGGAAGCGGGCGGAATCGAGGACGCCCGCCATGCCGACGATCTTCTGCGGCGGCAGGCCGGAGAACTTCTGCAGCGCCCAGACCATGGCGTCGAGGGGGTTCGTGATGCAGATCACGAAGGCGTCCGGGGCGTACTGCTTGATGCCCTGGCCCACCGCCTCCATCACCTTGAGGTTGATGCCGATGAGGTCGTCGCGGCTCATGCCGGGCTTCCTCGGCACGCCGGCGGTGACGATCACCACGTCGGCGCCCTCGATCGCCGCGTAGTCGCTGGCGCCGGAGAACTTGGCGTCGAAGCCGTTGACCGGGGCCGACTCGGCGATGTCGAGACCCTTGCCCTGGGGAATGCCGTCGGCGATGTCGAAGAGGACGACGTCGCCGAGCTCCTTCAGGCCCGCCAGATGCGCGAGGGTGCCACCGATCTGCCCGGCGCCGATGAGCGCGATCTTGCTGCGTGCCATGAAGGGGACCTCCGCTGTCGTGCCGAACCGTCTCGGACAGGGCCGGCCAGAGCGCCTTGCGCGTCGTCGCGGCGCAGATGCCGTCGACCCTTCCGAATGCGCCGCTGTGTGGCCGAAAAGACCCTGTGCTTCAACCCGAGCGGCCGGGGCCCCAAGCAGCGTTCGGGCCAACCGGACCCTCGGACCGGCGAAGGGTTGTCCAGGAAAGGCGAGCGGCCGGAGCGGCTTAGCTGCCGCTCATGCGGCCGCCGCACGAGCTTGGCCGCGAAATGACATCATCGTGGCTCTGTCACGGGAGGCCTCCGCCGGCCGTGCTTTCGTGCGATACCGGCGCCCGAACGGGGTCTTGCCGGGAATCCTGCCATGCTGAGTCCGGACGGCGCGCCGGCGCGGATGCCCGATCTCGCGCCGCTCTGCGAGCGCATCGCGCAGGCCGCGCACCGGGCGCTAATCGACGAGCTTGAGACCTATCCGAAGCCGGGCCTCGTCAGCCCCGTCGATGCCGGCAGCCACCGCGACATGGACGCCGGCACCCTGCGCCGGAGCGCCGGGGCGATCCGCCCCTTCTTCGTGCTGCTCGCGGCAGCCGGCGCGCGGAACGCGCCTCTCGCCGAGCTGCGGGCGATCGGGCTCCGGGCGGAGGCGGCGATGATGGCGGCGACGGGAGGCGTCAACGCCCATCGCGGCGCGATCTTCTCCCTTGGCCTGCTCTGCGCCGCCGAGGGCGCCACGGGTGGGAGACTGCCGAGCGCGGAGGCGCGGGCGCTGGCCGTCGCCGCCCGCTGGGGCGCGGCGATCGCCGCGCGGCCGCCCTCGCCCGAGACGCATGGCGGCCGCGCGGTGCGCCGCTACCGGGTCGGCGGCGCGAGCGGCGAGGCGGCGGCGGGCTTCCCGACCCTGAGGGTGCTGGCGCTGCCAGCGCTCCGCGAGGGGCGCCGCCTCGCCCCCGGTGATGGGGAGGCGGCGCGGGTGCAGGCCTTCTTCGCGCTGCTCGCCGCCCTCGACGACACCAATCTCCTCCACCGGGGCGGCGCGGAGGGTCTGGCCGAGGCCCGCGCCATGGCGGCGGGCTTCCTGGCGCGGGGCGGCGTCGCGGCGCCGGACTGGCGGGCGGAGGGCGTGCGCATCCATCGCGCCTTCGTCGCCCGCCGCCTCAGCCCCGGCGGCTGCGCCGACCTGCTCGCCGCGGCCCTGTTCCTCGACGCGTTGGAGGCCGGTCGGTGAGCACGCTGGCGATCCTCTGCTCGGGGCAGGGCGGGCAGGGCCCCGGCATGTTCGCCCTGACCGAGGGCGAGGCGGCGGCCGAGCCGGTCTTCCGCGCCGCCGCCGCGCTCCTCGGTGCGGACCCGCGGGCCCTCGTCGCATCCGCGGAGCCGGGGGCGCTCCATGCCAACCGGACCGCGCAGATCTTGTGCTGCACGGCGGCGCTCGCCGCCTGGGCCTGCCTCGGGCCGCGCGCCGCGCCGCGCCGCGTCGTCGCCGGCTACAGCGTCGGCGAGGTGCCGGCCTGGAGCGTCGCCGGGGCGATGACCTTCGACGCGGCGCTCGCCGTCACCGCCGAGCGCGCCGACCTCATGGACGCGGCGACCCCCGGCCCCTCCGCCATGGCCGCCGTGCGGGGGCTCTCGCCGGCTAACCTGGAGCGGGTCCGCGGCGAGGCCGGCGTCCATGTCGCGATCCGCAACGGGCCGGACCAGGCGGTGCTCGCCGGATCGCGCGACGCCATGGCGCGGGCGCTGGCCGCCGCCGAGGCTGCGGGCGCGGCGAAGGTCACGGCGATCCCCGTCGCGGTCCCCTCCCACACGCCGCTGCTGAAGGCTGCGGCGGAGGCCTTCGCCGGGCGGCTCCGGGTGCGGGAGGACGTGCGCCGGCCCGCCGCCCGGCTGCTCAGCGGCATCGACGGGGCGGCGGTGTTCGATCCCCGCGCCGGCCTTCAGAAGCTCGCCCGCGCGGTCGCCGAGACCGTCGACTGGGCGGCCTGCCTAGAGGCCTGCCGGGCAGCCGGAGCGACCCGCGCCTTCGAGCTCGGGCCGGGCGCCTCGCTCGCGCGGATGATGGGCGGCCTGCTGCCCGAGCGCGACTGCCGCAGCCTCGCCGACTTCCGCACCCTGGAGGGCGCGGCGGCCTGGCTGCGGGAGGCGGAGGATTAGCGGCCGATCCGGCCGGCGGGCTCCGCCTCGCGACGCCCGTTCGCCCCTGGAGGCGAAGGCCGCTCCCGTTCGTCCGGTCGAGGCTCTGGACCGCGCGGCACGTCAGCGAGCTGCGGGATACTCGAGCTGGAGCGCCACGAAGGCGGCGGTGCCGGCCCCGTAGCGCTCCGCGATTCCGGACAGCGCGCGGTCGAATGATCCCGCCGGCTGCCGGCTCTCGATCGTTGGCATCATCGCGATCGGCTCCGGCGTCACGCCGAGCGCGACGACGTCGGCGACGTCGGAGCGTTTCAGGATGCCGTAGCGCACGATGAAGTCGGTCGTCTCCGTCCCGTCGTTGTCGCCGACGACCGCCACGACCGGGCGCCGCAGCGCGGCCACGGTCTCCGAATGCTCCTGCGCGGAGAGCCGGGCCGAGGGCGGCCGCGGTGGCGCGGCCGGCCCATCGGCGAGGACGATGATCGCGGTTCCGAGAAGCGCGATCCCGCCGCCGAGGGCCGCCACCCACCCGACCGGGATGCGCATCCGCTCCGTCCCTTGCGTGCGAGGTCCGCCGCGCCCGCCTGGCCGGCCCGGAGGTCTCAGGCGTCGTGCCGGGGGGCCTCGTCCTCGTCTTCGTCCTCATCGCCGTCGATGTCGACGAGGAAGACGATGTCGGCCTCCTCGTCGTCGTCGGACTTCTCCCCGGCATGGGCCGGATCGGACTCGAAATCCGCGTCCGAATCGTCGTCGGCGATGGCGTCCTCGAAGATCTCGATCTCGTCCTCGGTGGCGGCGCGCACGGTGAGCGCCGAGGTGCCGTTCCAGAGCGGCGTGCCCTCGCTCGTCATGGTGCGAATGTCCTGCTTGAAGCCGTCGCAGGTGAAGAGGTCGCGGGCGACCTCCTCGGTACCGTTGATGACCGCCACCGCCGTGCCGTCGATCTCGAGGGTGAACATGCTTCGCGATTCCTAACGCTGCGTCCGCCGGCACCGAGGGCCGGTGCGGCGGGGATCAAGCCTGAGTCGGGTCTCGACGGCGTGACGGTTCGGGCCGTCGTCGCGCCGTCCATTCGGGAAGCTGTAAGGGAAGACGCGCCCGCCCGCCATGGCGTCGGGCGCATCGGCGGGGCCTCAGGCGCCCGCCGCCCGCGCCACTGCGCGCTTGATTACGCCCTGCACTTCCGGGTTCGAGAGGAACAGGTCGTGGTTGATGAGGCCGCCGCCGTAATCGGAGGCGTCGGCGACGCGCACGCCGAGCGCCTCGAGGCGCCCGCGGTCGGCGGCGCCTGCCCGGACGATGCCGCCGGCGATGGTGCTCGACAGTTCCAGCGCCCGGTCGTTGGTGGAGGAGATCACGGTAATCTTCGAGACGTCGGGGCCGAGGCGCTCGACGCCCTTGGCGAAGAGGTCGATGTCGATGTCGGGGGCGGCGAGCACCACCGCGCCGATGCGGGCCATCGCCGCCTCGCCGGCCTCGGCGCGCAGCATCCGCAGGGTCTCGAGCGTCAGCAGCGTGCCCATGGAGTGGGCGACGATGTTGATGCGCCCGCCGCTCGGCGAGCCCGCCAGCGCCTTGAGCAGGTCCTCGAAGGCGTCCCGCGACCAGAGCGCGCTTTCGCGGTCGTAGCCGTAGTCGAAGGTGGCCCCCGCCGAGGGCCAGGTGAAGAGGCCCGAGACGCCGCGGAAGCGGATGCCGTCGGAGAGCATCGCCGCCGAGACCGCCGCCGACTCGAAGCTCTCCCGGTAGCCGTGGACGTAGATCAGCACGTCCCGCCCGAAGGCGGCCTGGGCGAAGGCCTCGGCCGCGCCGGCCCCGGTCTCGACCTTGGGGATGGCGCCGACCGTCCAGTCCCCGGTGATGACCGCGGAGACCTTGCCGATCAGCGAGCGGTCCGGGGCCTTCAGCCGGGCCTCGGCGAAGCTCAGGCCCCGGCCCCGCTCGGAACTGAACCAGGGAGCCTTCGGCGGATTTCCGACGGGCTTGCGGGTGGTGGCGACGAGGAGCACCGGGCTCACGTCGAGGGCCGACTGGCGCTCGGGAACGGCGGCGGTACCGGTGGCGAGACCGTCCGTGATGCAGCCCCCGAGGGAGGGCGCGAGCCCGGCGGCGCCGAGGACGGCGCCGATCCGCAGGAGGGAGCGTCGGGAGGGCCGTTCGGGCGGGCGCGGCGGGAAGCGCGTCATGGTCGGCGTGTCGTCCTCGAAGACCGGGCTCGCGGGCCCGTCCGGGAGGCGACCTTGACCACGATCGTGACCATGGCAGGGCGGGCCAGCGGCGACCGCCTGTGGGCGGCTGGGGAGAGGCCCCGGCGTGGCTTGCGGGCCACGACGGGATCAGGCCGCCCGCGGGATCGACCCGGAGCCGGCCTTGCGCCCGAGGAAGGCTTGCAGCTCTCCGGCGGGCATCGGCTGGGCGAAGAGGTAGCCCTGCGCCTCGTCGCAGCCGGCCTGGCGCAGGAGGTCGAACTGCTCGGCGGTTTCCACGCCTTCCGCGACGGTAGTGATGCCGAGGCTCCGGCCGAGGCTGGTCACCGCCTGGATGATCGCGGAGCAGTGCCGGCTGACGCCCAGCTCGCGCACGAAGCTCTGGTCGATCTTGATCTTGTCGAAGGGGAAGCGGTGCAGGTAGCTCAGCGACGAGTAGCCCGTGCCGAAATCGTCCATGGCGATGCGCAGGCCGAGCGCCTTGAGCCGCCGCAGCGCCGCCACGTTCGCCTCGCTGTCGGCGAGGAGCACCGATTCCGTGATCTCCAGCTCGAGGCGCCCCGGCGCCAGGCCCGAGCGGTCCAGCGCCTCCGTCACGGTCCGCAGCAGGGCTTCGGGATCGCGGAACTGCATCGGCGAGAGGTTCACGGCGACCTTGACGCCGTCGGGCCAGAGCGCGGCTTCCCGGCAGGCTCGTTCGAGCACCCATTCCCCGAGGGCGCCGATGAGCCCGATCTCCTCGGCGAGCGGAACGAACTCGGCGGGCGAGATCCAGCCCCGCTGCGGATGCGGCCAGCGCAGCAGGGCTTCGCAGACCGTGACGGTCCCGCCATCGATGCCGACGAGCGGCTGGTAGTGGATCGCGAGGGCGTCCGTGCAGACCGCCTGGCGCAGGTCGTGCTCGAGATGGCGCCGCGCCTGGAGGCTCGCATCCATGTCGTACTCGAAGAAGCGGAACCGGCGCCGCCCCTCCGCCTTGGCCCGGTAGAGCGCCATGTCGGCGTGGCGCAGGAAGGTCTCCGGGTCGGCCCCGTCCTCCGGCGCGAGGGCGATCCCGACGCTGGCGCCGACCACGATGTCCTGCCCCTGTACGGCGTAGGGGCGGCCGACGGTCTCGACGATCCGGCGCGCCAGCTCCGCCGCCCGCGCCGGGTCGAGATGCGCCGCGAGCACGGCGAACTCGTCGCCGCCGAGCCGGGCGACGCAGTCCCGGTCCGCCCGCAGGCAGCCCTTGAGGCGGGCGCCGACCTCGGCGAGCAGCATGTCGCCGACGGCGTGGCCGAGGGTGTCGTTCACGCCCTTGAAGCCGTCGAGATCGATGCAGAACAGGCCGAAGCCGCCCGCGTCCTCCACGCGCCGGCCCGGTTCCGGGGCGGCGAGCGCCTCGGCCAGCCGCTCCCGGAACATCCGGCGGTTCGGCAGGCCGGTGAGCGTGTCGTGATGCGCGAGATAGGCCACGCGGGCCTCGGCCCGGCGCCGCTCCGTGACGTCGGTCGCCGCCAGGAGCACGGCCGGCGCCTCGCCGTAGCGGAGATCGCGGGTGTAGGTGATCACGTCGATCGGCGTGCCGTCCGCCTTGGCATGCCGGCGGAGCGCCTCGTTGCGGGGGCCCGGCTCCCGCCGCGGCGGCTCTCCCTCCGGCGGCACGCCCTCCGCCGTGATGTCGGCGAGCGTCATCCGGAGGAGGGCGTCGCGGGCGTAGCCGTAGTGCTCGATCGCGGCGTCGTTCACCGCGAGGAAGCGCAGGCTCCCCGGCTCGAACACCCACATCGGGACCGGATTGCTCTCGAACAGCAGGCGGTAGGAGGCCTCGCGCTCGCGGACCGGGCCCACGTCGGTCAGGGTCATCGCCAGGAGGTCGCCGATCGCGCCGGCCTCGACCTGGAGGTGGAGATCGCGCCGGCCGGACGATCCGGGATAGTCCAGGTCGAAGGTCCGGCGCTCGCCCGTCCGCACGACGTGGAGGAGATGGTCCAGCGCGTCCGTCTCCCGGAGCCGAGGGACGAGGTCGTTCAGGGACCGGCCGGGCAGCTCGACCAGGGCTCGGCCCATCATCCGGGCGGCGCTCTCGTTCGCGGTGACGATCTCGAAATCGACGAGGGTGCCGTCGTGCCGCCGGGTCGAGGACAGGACGAGCACGCCGTGCTGCGTCGCCTGGAACACGGCGTCGATGAGGCTGGTGCGGACGGTCTCGCCGGTCGTGAAGAGCAGCACCACCGCGCCGCCGCCGCGGACGTCCAGGGGAAAGGCGAGGAGCTGGCTCGCCTCGAGCGCCCCGGCCCGGATGAGGTTGCGCTGCGCGCTCGCCGGCGCCCGCGTCCGGAGGGCGAGCTCCATCGCCCGGCGGATCGGCTGGGCCAGGTCGTCGGCGAGGCTTGCGACGGCGAGGTCGCGGATCTCGCAGCCGAGCCAGCTCTCGAAGCGCCGGCCGCTCCAGCTGATCACGATGCCGCCGTCGGTGCCGGTCCGCGCGATGGCCGCGCCGTCGGCGTAGCGGCCGAGCTGACCGAGCACGACGCTCTCGTAGGAGGGCAAGCCGCTCTGCGTGCGCGCCGCAGCGCGCCACAACGCGTCGGGTGACAAGGCAGGCTGAGGGCGCAACGGATCCACCCGAGAACCTCGACGCGAAGATGTTCGACCTCGCGCCGGCGTCGTCTATAGCCTGGCACGTTTCGTTTTCGTAAAAATGCCTGCAGAACTTGGATATGTCTCTTTGATGACAACGCTGCGTGCTGGAGAAAATGGTACGACTAATCATTCGGGAAGCGGTCGATATACATCGAACCTCATCTCGTCTTACACGCCCCGCGTGTAGAGGGGCGGCACCTTCGTGCGACGCCTGCGAACGTCGCCGCTCCGCCGACGGCCGGTCCGAGGAGCCCGGCGCCCCGCTCCGAATTGCCTCGCTCCCGGCGGCCCGCTATGTCGGGCCGGCGATGGGGATGGGGTTCCCCGAACCCGCCCGCGAGGGCTGATGACCCCGACCGCAGCCACGATGCGGTCGGGGTATGCCCATCCCGACCCGCCGCGAGGGCGGGTCTGTCCATGCCCGCCCGGAACGAGGAGCGCGCATGTCCTTCACCACCTGCCTCGTCGTGATGCTCGGGGGCGCCCTCGGGACGCTCGCCCGCTACGTCGTCTCGGTGCTGGCGCTGCCGATCAGCCGGGACCTGCCCTGGGGCACGATCCTCATCAACGTCACCGGCTCCTTCGCCATTGGCCTGTTCGGCACGCTGACGCTGGCGCAGGGCCGCTACCCGGCCTCGGAGACCCTGCGGCTCTTCGTGATGATCGGGCTATGCGGGGGCTACACCACCTTCTCCTCCTTCAGCCTCCAGACCCTCGACCTGATGCGCAACGGCGCCATGGTGCGGGCGGGCGTCAACATCGCCGCCTCGGTGGCGCTCTGCGTGGCGGCGACCGCCGCGGGCCACGCCATCGCCGCGCATCTCAACGGCGGCGCCCGGCAGATCGCCCAGACCGCGATCGAGGAGGACGCCTGAGCCCTCTCGACGCCGCCGCCGCGGCCCGGCATGAAGGGGCCATGGCTTCCCCGGTCACGGCGCCCAGCGCCGCCCGCCCCCCCGCCCTCGACATCGACGCGCTCCGCGGGCGGCTCCTCGCCGGGGACCGGGCGGCGCTCGCCCGCGCCATCACGCTCGCCGAATCGAAGCGGGCCGACCACCGCGCCGCCGCCCGCGATCTCATCGACGCGGTCCTTCCGCAGACCGGCAACGCCATCCGCGTCGGCATCACCGGGGTGCCCGGCGTCGGCAAGTCGACGACCATCGACGCGCTCGGCGCCAACCTGACCGCGGCCGGGCATCGCGTCGCGGTGCTCGCCGTCGACCCGTCCTCGACCCGCACCGGCGGCTCGATCCTCGGCGACAAGACCCGCATGGCCCGGCTCGCCACCGACCCGAACGCCTTCATCCGCCCCTCGCCCTCCTCGGGCACGCTGGGGGGCGTGGCCGCCAAGACCCGCGAGACCATGCTGCTCTGCGAGGCGGCGGGCTTCGACGTGATCCTCGTTGAGACGGTCGGCGTCGGCCAGTCGGAGACGGCGGTGGCCGACCTCACCGACTTCTTCCTCGTGCTGATGCTGCCCGGGGCCGGCGACGAGCTCCAGGGCATCAAGAAGGGCATCCTCGAGCTCGCCGACATGATCGCGGTCAACAAGGCCGACGAGGGCGAGGGCGAGCGGCGGGCGAACGCGGCGGCCTCCGAGTACCGGGCGGCGCTGCACATCCTCACCCCCGTCTCGGCGAGCTGGACGCCGCCGGTGGTGACGATCTCGGGGTTCCACAACCTGCGCCTCGACGCTCTCTGGGAGAAGGTCGTCGCCCATCGCGAAAAGCTCACTGCCACCGGCGAGATCGCGCGCAAGCGCCGCGCCCAGGACGTGAAGTGGATGTGGGCGCTGGTCCACGAGCGGCTCCACCAGCGTCTCGTGGGCTCGGCGGAGGTCCGCCGACAGACGGCGGAGGCCGAGGGCGCCGTCGGCCGGGGCGAGCGCTCGCCTGCGGCGGGCGCGGCGGCCATCGCCGAGCTGATCGGCCTGTGAGAGCGGCCGGGCCGGTGCTGGTCACGGGCTTCGGCCCGTTCCCGAGGATGCCCCGCAACCCGAGCGGAGCGCTCGCCCGCCGCCTCGCCGCATTGCCCCGGCTGCGACGGGCGCTCGGTCGCGCGCCCGTGGGGCTGGTACTACCGACCGCCTACGACGCGCTGCCACGCCGGCTCGCCCCGGCGCTCGCCGAGGGGCCGGCCGCGGTCCTGATGTTCGGCGTCGCCGCCCGCGCCCTGCGGCTGCGGGTGGAGGTGCGGGCCCGCAACCGGGCGAGCCGGCTGTTCCCGGACGCGTCGGGTCGCGTCTCCGGGCGGCTCACCCTCGATCCGGCCGGCCCGGCGGAGCGTCGCAGCCGCGCCGCCGCCGCCGCCGTCGCGCTCCTGCGCCGCCGGGGCGTGCCCGTCGCGGTCTCGCGGGATGCCGGGCGCTATCTCTGCAACGCGGGCTACTACCGGGCGCTGGCCGAGCCCTGCCCGGTCCTGTTCGTGCACGTGCCGCCTCCGCGAACGAAGCGGCCCGTCAGGCCGGGGCGGCGTCCGGATGCGTCTCGCGAGGAGCGGGCGCTGGCCGATCTCGTCCTGCTGCTGGCCCGGCTCGGGCGCGCCTGAGCCCTCAGGCCGCGACGCGGTTCCGGCCGAGGGTCTTGGCCCGGTAGAGCGAGGCGTCGGCCCGCGCGATCACGCCCGCGAGCCCGGTCTCGCCGGGCTCGACCATCGCCAGCCCGAGGCTGAGCGTCCAGGGTGGGGCGGCCGGCTCCGGCCCGCTCGGATGCCGCAGGGCGTCGGCGACGGCGAGCGCCGCCTCCCGCGTGGTGCGGCCGAGGAGGATGACGAACTCGTCGCCGCCGAGCCGCGCCAGGACGTCGCCGTCGCGGGGCAGGAGCGCGGTCGCGCGGGCGGCGAGCGCCGCCAGCACCGCGTCGCCCGCCGCGTGGCCGTGGCCGTCGTTGATCCCCTTGAAGTGGTCGACGTCGAGCACGACCACCGCCGTGCCGGGACGCATCATGCCGGCGGCGCGGGCCTCGAGCCCCGCCCGGTTCCAGGCGCCGGTGAGCGGATCGCGCAGGGCGCCCTCGCGCAGCATCGCCTGGGCCCGCTCGCCGGGCATGGCGAGGAGCCCGAGGTTCAGGACCACGAGCAGGATCTGGTCGGAGAGCATCGCGACGAGGGCCGTCGCGTTCACCGCGCCGGGCAGGCCGGAGAGCAGCGGCAGCGCCAGCGCCGCAAGATAGCCCGGCACGTAGGCGAACATCGACAGCCCGACGAGGCGCCGGCCCTTGACCGCGGCGGGCAGCCGGCCGGCTCGGGTGCGCAGGAGCGAGCAGCCGGTGAGGATCACGACGGCGATGAGGGCCAGGGTGCCGCCGATGCGCGCCGCCTGCCGGTCCTCCGCGATCAGGCCGGCGTCCGTCGCCAGCGCCGGCAGGGCGTAGGCGAGGAAGCTCAGGGCGATCGGCACGAGCATCCAGGCGGCGAAGGGCGGGCGCCCGTCGAAGCGTCGCACGCCGGAGAGCGTGACCATGTTCGAGAGCGCCAGCGCGGCATGCAGGAGGCCGCCGACGACGACGGGCGGGGCGTCGGCGTAGCGGCCGAACACGACGAGCGCGGCGGCGTAGATCGCCATGCTCAGCGCCCAGTGCAGGAAGTACTCCTCCTCCCGGCGGCCCCGCCAGAGGGCGAGGAACACGCCGAGATAGGCACTGGCCGCGAGGAGGCTGCACAGGCGTACGGTGCCGATGTCCGGCAGATCGGCCATGGCCTCGATTCGCTCCTGGAAGGGACCTTCGCGGACAAGGCTACGGCCGCGGGGTTAAGGGACCGGTAACCGCCGGTTCGCCGACCCGCGCCCTCCGGCGCGCAAAAATCGGCACCGGGGCGGTGCACAATCGCCGTCTCGCACGTTGGGAGCACGACGGACACCCGCCCCCCCCCCCGCTTGGGGGCGTCCCGCACAAGGAGACGGACATGGTTGATACGGATCGCATCGCCGGCACCGCCCGCGAGCTCGGCGGCAAGGCCCAGGCGGCTGCGGGCGACATCGTCGGCTCGACCCGCGAATCGGTCGAGGGCCGCTTCCGGGAGGCGCACGGGCGCGCCCAGGACGCCTACGGGCAGGCCAAGGACACCCTGCGCGACGTCGCCGACGAGGTCAGCGACTATGCCGGCGAGGCCTACGAGCGCGGCGGCTCCTATGTCCGCGACGGAAGCCGGGCGGTCTCGGCCCGCGTCGAGGAGAACCCGCTGGTGGCCCTCCTCATCGCCGGTGCCGTCGGCTACGGCCTCGCCCTGCTCCTGCATGGGCGCCGCTGAGCCCCCCTCCCCGTGACCGGGCGGACCGCGCTACTGCGCGGTCCAGCCCCCGTCCATGGAGATGTTGGTGCCGGTGATCTGGCTCGCCGCATCCGAGCACAGGAACACTGCGAGCGCCGCCACCTGATCGACCGTCACGAACTCCTTCGTGGGCTGCGCGTGCAGCAGCACGTCGTTGATGACCTGCTCCCGCGTCAGGCCGCGCGCCTTCATCGTGTCGGGGATCTGGCCTTCGACGAGCGGCGTCCAGACGTAGCCCGGCGAGATGCAGTTCACGGTGATGCCGTGGGTCGCGACCTCGAGGGCCGCCGTCTTCGTGAGCCCGACGATGCCGTGCTTGGCCGCCACGTAGGCCGACTTGAACGGCGAGGCCACGAGCGAGTGCGCCGAGGCCGTGCTGATCACCCGTCCCCAGCCCCGCGCCTTCATGCCCGGCAGCGCCGCGTGCAGCGCGTGGAAGGCCGAGGACAGGTTGATCGCGATGATCTGCTCCCACTTCTCCGGCGGGAACTCCTCGATCGGCGAGACGAACTGGATGCCGGCGTTGTTGACGAGCACGTCGACCGCGCCGAACGTCTCCTCGGCGAGCCCGATCATGCCCGCGATCTCGGCAGGCTTCGACATGTCGGCGGCGGAGTGGATCGCCCTCACGCCGTAGTCGCCCTCGATGCCGTCGCGCTCGCGCTCGATGTCCTCGGGCTTGCCGAAGCCGTTGATGACGACGTTGGCGCCCTCCGCCGCGAAGGCGCGGGCGATGGCGAGCCCGATCCCGCTGGTCGATCCGGTGACGACGGCGGTCTTGTCCTTGAGGATCATGCTGGTCTCCTGAGCGGAACGGGGGGTCAGGCGAGGTAGTCGTGCAGCACCCGGCCGAAGGGCAGGGTGAAGTCGACGATCATATGCCGGCCGCCGACGATGCGTCTCACCGGAAGGTCGGCGACCCGGCAGTTGACGTGGGGGATGAGGTCGAGCCGCGCCTCCCCGTCCCAGGCGCCGTGAACGGTGATGTCCTCGAGCCGGTAGCCGACGAGCTGCGCCACCTTGGGCGAGCCGTCGACGTCGGGCA
The DNA here is from genome assembly GCF_022179345.1 of Methylobacterium jeotgali. Lineage (GTDB taxonomy): Bacteria > Pseudomonadota > Alphaproteobacteria > Rhizobiales > Beijerinckiaceae > Methylobacterium > Methylobacterium jeotgali. The sequence goes on from NZ_BPQR01000045.1 coordinate 13,330, forward strand.
GGAGCTTCAGGTTGACGTTGAGCTTGCCCAGGCCCTCCTTCACCTTGGGCAGGTCGCCGTTCAGGCTCTTGTGCTTGTAGGTCATGGTGCCCATCGCGACCCGCTCCTCGTCGTAGAGGAGCGTGCCGGTGAGAGTATCCTTGCGCAGGTCGAGGCGCGGCTGGCCCCACTTCTTCGGGAAGCCCCAGATCTCGCGGCCGGCGGTGATCGGCGGCTCGTCGTCGAGATACATCTGGATCGAGAAGTTGCAGGGCTCGCCGTCGTAGAAGGCGTAGGCCCCCGAGCCGCTCTCCTGGTAGTCGCCGAAGCCCGAGGAGTCGGGCATCTTCATCCACTCGTAGAAGACGAGGTTCTCAGGGTGCGGCTCCAGCGGCTCGGGCAGCGCCCGGCGCAGGGCCTCGGCATCGGTCTCGTAGGTGACGATCAGGTACTCCCGGTGGACGAACCGGTAGGGCCCGCGCGGGTAGCTCGGGCTGAAGGCGGGCATCGAGGGCATCGAGAGGATGTCGTCGCGGGTCATGTCCGATAGGTCTCCGCTGTCGGCCCGGAGGGCCGGGGCGGCCCGCGGGCGGCGTCTCGGGAAAGGGTCAGTCGCGGGCGTCGCGGGTGAGGTCGAAGACGGCGACGCCCGCCTCGTTGTGGGCCCGCTCCCGCCAGGCGGGGTGGCGCAGGGAGCGCACGACGTCGTTGCGGCCCGCCTGCCAGTGCTCGAGCATGGTGGCGCGGGAGAACTCGTAGTCCTTCGAGTTCCCCTCGTAGGGCTTGCGCCGGTAGATGAGCTGCATCAGCGTGATGAAGTTGGCGTGGCTGATCCGGCGCAGGAAGCCGACATCCTCGTCCGCGAGCATCTCCGCGGGCAGCTTCTCGATGAGCCTGCGCACGGCGCGGCGGGCCTTGCGCATCTCGACGTTCTTGTCGGTGTTGAGGCGGGTCCGGCTCGAGTAGCGGATGTCCTTCTCGCGCTCGGCCGCCTCGGTGAGGGTGCGCGGCACCGGCCCATGGGCGGCGAAGAGATCCACCTGGAAGATCACGAGGTCGCGCTGGCGCTCGGTGTCGAGCACGTAGTCGAGGGGCGTGTTCGAGACGAGGCCGCCGTCCCAGTAGAGCTCGCCGTCGATCTCCACCGGCGGGAAGCCCGGCGGCAGGGCGCCCGAGGCCATGACGTGCTCGGGGCCGATCCGCTCGTGGCGGTTGTCGAAATAGACGAAGTTGCCCGAGCGCAGGTTCACCGCGCCGATGCTCAGGCGGGTCTCGCCCCCGTTGATCCGGTCGAAGTCGACGAATCGCTCCAGCGTGCCCTTCAGCGCGCCGGTGTCGTAGAGGCTCAGGGCCTGCGGTGCGCCGGGCGGGTAGAGGAAGGCCGGCGGCATCCGCGGGGCGAAGAAGCCCGGCACGCCGACGCTCGCCACCCAGCCGGCCGCGACCTCGTTGAAGGTGGCCCGCGCCTGCTCGCCGGGGAAGGCGGGCATCGCCGTGAACCCGGAGGAGACCAGCTCCCAGAAGCCGCGCAGCCGCTCGATCCGGCGCTCGGGCGGGTTGCCGGCGACGATGGCGGCGTTGATCGCCCCGATCGAGATGCCCGCGATCCAGTCGACCTCGATGCGGCTCTCCGCGAGCGCCTCGAAGATGCCCGCCTGATAGGAGCCGAGGGCTCCGCCTCCCTGAAGCACGAGCACGGAGGTTTCCCCCGAGGGATAGAGCTTCGAGTTCAAGGTCTCGCGAATCCTCAGGATGCCCCGTGGACGACCTAGATCGGGGCCCGTGGCGGCCCGATGACAGGCACGGGCCGTGCCGCGCTCCGGCGGCCGAGCTCCCGTGCCGGTTGACACCCGGGCCCGCCTGCTTCCACACCACGCCCCCGCGGAGGCTCCGGCGCCGGACCCGCGCTAGAGGACCGACCCCCGAATGACGGCGATGCGCTCCTATCTCGACTTCGAGAAGCCCGTGGCCGAGCTCGAGGCGAAGGTCGAGGAGCTTAAGGCCATGGGCGCCAAGAACGGCGCCGTCTCGATCAGCGAGGAGGTCGGCCGGCTGGAGGCCAAGGCCGCCCAGGCGCTCGCCGAGATCTATGCCGGCCTCACGCCCTGGCAGAAGACGCAGGTCGCCCGCCACCCGCAGCGCCCGCACTTCGTGGACTATTGCGCTGGGCTCATCGAGGAGTTCACGCCGCTGGCCGGCGACCGATCCTTCGGCGAGGACGAGGCTATCGTTGGCGGCTTCGGGCGCTTCCGGGGCCGGCCGGTCTGCGTGCTCGGCCAGGAGAAGGGCGCGACGACCGAGGCCCGCCTGCGGCACAATTTCGGGATGGCCCGGCCCGAGGGCTACCGCAAGGCGGTGCGCCTGATGGAGCTTGCCGACCGTTTCGGCCTGCCGGTTCTGGCCTTCGTCGACACCGCCGGCGCCTATCCCGGCATCGAGGCCGAGGAGCGGGGCCAGGCGGAGGCGATCGCCCGCTCCACCGAGGCCTGCCTCGCTCTCGGCGTGCCGAACGTGGCGCTCGTCATCGGCGAGGGCGGCTCGGGCGGGGCCATCGCCATCGCCACCGCCAACAAGGTGCTGATGATGGAGCATTCCATCTACAGCGTGATCTCGCCGGAGGGCGCTGCCTCGATCCTGTGGCGCGACCAGGGCCGGGCGCACGACGCCGCCACCGCCATGAAGCTGACGGCCCAGGACCTCGTGAAGCTCGGCATCGTCGACGGCGTCGTGCCCGAGGCGACGGGCGGCGCGCACCGGGACAAGGCGGCGGCGATCGCGGCCGCCGGCAGCGCCATCGCCGGAGCGCTCGCCGAGTTCCAGGGGCTTCCCGCCGCGGAGATCCGCGACCGCCGGGCGGCGAAGTTCCTCGAGATCGGGCGCCGCCTCTGAGCACGCCCGGCCCCGAGGGCCCGCCCGTGGGTCTGCTCATGGGCCTGCGCCGGGCGCTTCTCGGCGGGCGTCCCCCGCGGGAGCCCGGCCCCGTCAACCACGTCTCGCTCGGCTGCCACTGCCACATGGCGCAGGTGCTCAAGACGCAGGGACTGCGCGGCTGGTCCGGCCCCTTCGACTGGATCTTCTCGACGCCGGGCATGGTCCGCGACTGCCTCGCCGACGACTTCGCCTCGCTCCTCGACAGGTCGGAGCTCGAGAGCGTGCCGCTCGCCGAGCGGCCGGGCCCCGAGATCGGCCGCTGCCGGCACCGCACCTACCGGGTGCGCCACGACCTGCCGGCGGTGTTCAACCACCACGATCCGGCCACCAGCGAGGCCGACTACCGCTTCCTCGCCGAGGGCGTGCGGCGCTTCCGGACGGCGCTGACGCTGCCGGGCGCCCGCAATCACTTCTGGATGATGACGGCGCTCGGCACGCCCCCCGAGGTCGTGACCGAGATCGGGGACCTGCTGGCGCGCTCGGGGCCGGCGAGCCGACTGACCTTCATCCAGGTTCGCCCCGGCCACGCCGCTTTACGCGCGGCGGAGGGGCCGGCGCTGCGCCCGTGGGTGCGCTGGATCGACCTCGAGACGCCCTCGGAGTCCATCGGCCTGCGCTTCTCGGACCCCGCCGCCGACGCCTTCCTGGCCCGGCTGGTGGCGGAGGAGGCCGCGATCGCGTCTCGGTGAATCGGGCGAAGGCAGGGCGGTGCGGCACGCACGCCACGCCCACGACCAAAATTCACAGCCGGCCAAAGGCTGGCCCGAGCGATCGTTGCGGTAAGAGCGGGGTAAGTTTAACGACGCTACAGGGTTGGGGAGTGGCGCCCGCAAGGACGAGAACGTCCAGGGCGCGGATCGAGGACCTGAGTCCCCATGGCTGTGCGTCCGCTCGCGGCGGCGAGCCTCCTCGCGCTCGCGCTCACACTCGGTGCCTGTCAGGACGGCACCTTCGGCGGCGGCGGCTCGACCCGCCACCTCACGCCGATTCCGGCCAAGACCCTGGCGCTCATGCAGGCCAAGGGCCTGTCCCAGGGCGATCCCATCCTGATCCGCGCCTACAAGAAGGAGGCGGAGATGGAGGTGTGGAAGCGCGGCGGCAACGGCCAGTACGCGCTCCTGAAAACCTTCCCGATCTGCCGCTGGTCGGGCCAGCTCGGCCCCAAGAAGAAGGAGGGCGACCGCCAGGCGCCCGAGGGCTTCTACACGATCACGCCGGGCCAGATGAACCCGAACTCGTCCTACTACCTGTCCTTCGACACCGGCTACCCGAACGCCTTCGACCGGGCGAACGGCCGCACCGGCAACTACCTCATGGTGCACGGCACCTGCTCGTCGTCGGGCTGCTTCGCGATGACCGACGAGTCGATGGCGGAGATCTACGCCATCGCCCGCGAGGCCTTCGCCGGCGGGCAGCGCTCCTTCCAGTTCCAGTCCTATCCGTTCCGGATGACGGCGGCGAACGTCGCCAAGTTCCGCAACGATCCGAACGCGCCGTTCTGGCGGAACCTCAAGGAGGGCTCGGACTACTTCGAGGCCCTGCGCGAGGAGCCCCGCGTGGGCCTGTGCGGCACGAAGTACGTGTTCGGCGGGGCCGACGCGGCGGCCGGCTCCTGCAGCCCGCGGGTCGAGCCGCTCGTCGCCGAGAAGCGCCAGCGCGACGAGCAGGAGGTCGCGGAGCTGATCGCCAAGGGCACGGCGGCGACGCGGGTCGTCTACGACGACGGCGGCCAGAACCCGGTGTTCAGGGGACCGCCGGCCTCGGCGAGCGCCTTCGCGAGCCTCGGCACCCCGGCGGAGGAGCCCGCCTACTCGCAGAAGGACTACGCCCGCCACGCGCTCGGCGACGTCAGCCGTCCGGAGTCGCTGGCCGCCGGCCCCCGCGAGTTCGAGATCGATGGGAAGGGCAGGCCGGCGACGCTGATGGCCGATGCGGCTGCGCCGATCCCGACCAAGGCCGCCGCCGCCCGCAAGGGCGGGCACGAGGCGCCGAAGCCCGCCGCCGCGCCGGCGACGCTGATGGCCGCGAAGCCGATCCCCGACCCGAAGGAGACCTCCGCCCTTCCCACCGAGAGGCCTCGATCCGAGCGGATCGCGGTGGCCGACGCCGAGGGCGACCCCTCTGCCTACCAGAAGCTCCTCGGCCGCGTGTTCGGCAAGGAGGCGCCTGCCCCGGCGACGCCCGCCGCCGACACGGCGCTCGCCGCGGCCGCCGCGCCAGCGCCTGCTCCGGCGATGCGGAAACTCGCCGAGGCGAAGCCCGCGCATCACGCGGGCAAGGCCGCGGATGCCAAGACCGTGGCCGCCAAGGCCGGGGACAGGACGGTGGACACCAAGGCCGCGCCGAAGCCGTAGCGGCGTCAGGGCCGACACGAAAAAGGGGCCCCCAGGGCCCCTTTTCCATGCGTGGATGCCGTCGCGGCGATCACATGCGGTGCATGCGGCGGTGATGCATCATCCGCTTGTGGTGCATCATCCGGCGGTGATGCATGCGGCGCTGGTGCATCCGATGGTGATGCATGTGCCGGTGGCGGTGCATGTACTGCACGGTGTCGACGCCGGTCTCGGGAGCGGCGATGCCCGAGGGCACGGCCGGCGCCGCGGAGGCCTGGCCGGCGAGGCCGGCGACACCCAGGGTGGCGGCGAACAGCGCCGCGGCGAAGGTCAGTTTCCTCACGTGTCGGGAACTCCCGTTCTCTGATTCCGCCCCCGGAGAGGCCCGGAATCTCCCGGCGTCTGCGGCCGGGGAAGGATGTCGCTCCCTTCACAGGGCGCGGCGGACCCGGACGGGTCCGCCGCCGATAACCTGCAACTCAGAGATTCGTTTCCTCGAAGGCCCTGACCCACTCCGCGCAGATGCCGGAGCGGACGATGTCGTCGCAGGTGAACTCGACCACCGGGATCGGCATCATGCGGCTCTTGATGAGGTGGATCACCGTGCGCAGGCCCGAGACCTCCCGGAGGTCGGTCTGGCTGACGTCGCCGTTGATGATCACCTGGCAGTCGTCGCCGATGCGGGTGAGGAACATCTTGATCTCGGCCGTGGTCGTGTTCTGCGCCTCGTCGAGGATCACGAGGCAGTCCTTGAAGGTGCGCCCGCGCATCACCTCGAAGGGCACGATCTCGATGTCACCGGTCTTCAGCGCGATCTCGAAGGCGGCCGGGCCCATGCGCTCCTTCATCGCCTCGGTGAGCGGCGCCACCCAGGGGGCGATCTTCTCCTCCAGCGTGCCGGGGAAGAAGCCGAGCGAGCGGCCGGAGGGCACGTTCGGGCGGGTGATGACGACCTTGGAGATGCGGCGTTGGCGGAGCAGGTCCGCGGCGCGGGTGCCGGCGATGAAGGTCTTGCCGGTGCCGGCCGGCCCCAGGACGATGACCTGGGCGTTCGAGGCGAGGGCTTCGAGGTAGCGCCCCTGGGCCTCGGTGAGGGGCTGGATCGGAGCGAGGTGGCGTTCTTCGTCGAAACGGGTCTTGTGGGGCCGGAGAGGACGATCCTCAACGAGTTCAAGTCGTGCGCGTCGTCTTTTCATCGATCAACACTCCACTTGGACTTGCCAATCTTGAGACTTGCCAACCTGTCTGTGCCGTTCACGAATGCGATCTGTCTCGAAACCTCTGGTTAAATGTCCTGCTCCTCCGGTTGCGAAGAAAATCCTGAGGGCCCGTCCGGGTTCCTGAGCCGCGAATCAGGCCTGTTGACAGTTCATGCGGCCCGGTCGGCGACCGCCGGGTGACGGCAGGCAAGCCGCGCGCCGGCCGCCGCCGAAAGGCGCCGCGTGAGTCTTTCATGCAACGGTCACGATGGGGACGAAGGAGGCGCAGGCCCCGCCGGGGCGTTTCGGTCAGGCTGGATGACGGCGCATCCCGCACGAGCCTCTTTCCTGTCCCGCCCGCAAGGGCGATGCCGGCCGGCCTCACGCCCCGGAAAGAGATGGGCTCACGGCCGGCGGGACGGCTTCAGCCCGGCTGGACGAAGCTGTCGAGGACCATCTTCCGGCCGGCCTTGTCGAAGTCAACGGTGAGCTTGTTGCCGTCGATGCCGGCAACCGTTCCGGGGCCGAACTTGGTGTGGAAGACCCGCATCCCGTCCGCGAAGGACGAGGCCGGGCCGCTGGAGCGGGCGACGAGCTCGCCCTCGATCTCCCGCGGGCCGCCGCTGCGGCCGCCCGGCGCGCGGTCCCGCCCGAAGCCGCCGCCGGTGTTGGCCTGCGCCCGCTGCCAGCCCGGTGTCCCGTAGGAGGAGCCGAAGGGCGCCGGGTTGCGGTCGAAGCGGGAGGCGCCCGCGGAGAAGTGGGCCGGCGCCTCGATCACCTCGACGCTGCCCGGCGGCAGCTCGTCGAGGAAGCGGCTCGGGATGGTCGAGGACCAGAGGCCGTGGATGCGCCGGTTGACCGCGAAGGAGAGCCGCGCGCGCTTCCGCGCCCTCGTCAGCCCGACATGGGCGAGGCGGCGCTCTTCCTCCAGGCCCGCCCGGCCGCTCTCGTCGAGCGCCCGCTGGTTGGGGAACAGCCCGTCCTCCCAGCCCGGCAGGAACACGGTGTCGAACTCGAGCCCCTTGGCGGCGTGGAGCGTCATCAGGGAGACCTTGTCGGCGCCCTCCGCCTCGGTGGCCTCCATGACGAGGGAGACGTGCTCCAGGAAGCCCGCGAGGTCCGGGAACTCCTCCATGGAGCGCACGAACTCCTTGAGGTTCTCGAGCCGCCCGGCGGCGTCCGCCGAGCGGTCCTTCTGCCACATGTCGGTGTAGCCGGACTCCTCGAGGATGGTGCGGGCGAGCTCCGTGTGCGGCATCGTCTCGACCGCCTTCGTCCAGCGCCCGACCGCCTCGACGAAGGCGCGCAGCGTCGAGCGCACCTTGGGCTTCAGCTCGTCGGTCTCGACCATGCGGCGGGCGGCGAGCAGCAGGGGCACCCGCTCGGCGCGGGCATGCGCGTGCAGCGCCTGGAGCGTCGCGTCGCCCAAGCCCCGCTTCGGGGTATTCACGATGCGCTCGAAGGCGAGGTCGTCGGCGGAGTTGGCGGTGATGCGCAGGTAGGCGAGCGCGTCGCGGATCTCGGCGCGCTCGTAGAAGCGTGGGCCGCCGATCACCCGGTAGGGCAGGCCGAGCTGCACGAAGCGGTCCTCGATCTCGCGCATCTGCGCGGAGATGCGCACCAGCACGGCCACCTCGGAGAGGGGGTGCTTCTTCGTGTGGAGCGTCTCGATCTCCCCGGCGAGCTGGCGCGCCTCCTCCTCCGAGTCCCAGGCGCCGGAGACGGTGACGCGCTCGCCCGGCTCGTCCTCCGTGCGCAGGGTCTTGCCGAGCCGGCTCTCGTTCTTGGCGATCAGCCCCGAGGCTGCGGCGAGGATGTGGCCGGTCGAGCGGTAGTTGCGCTCCAGCCGCACCACGGCGGCGCCGGGGAAGTCGTGCTCGAAGCGCAGGATGTTGTCGACCTCGGCGCCGCGCCAGCCGTAGATCGACTGGTCGTCGTCGCCGACGCAGGCGACGTTGCGGTGGCCCTGGGCGAGCAGCCGCAGCCAGAGGTACTGGGCGACGTTGGTGTCCTGGTACTCGTCGACGAGGATGTAGCGGAAGCGCCGCTGGTAGCCCTCCAGGATGTCGGCATGCGTGCGCCACAGCCGCAGGCAGAGCAGCAGCAGGTCCCCGAAATCGACGGCGTTGAGGGTCGCGAGCCTGGCCTGGTAGGCGGTGTAGAGGGCGCCGCCCTTGCCGAAGGCGAAGGCCTGCGCCTCGCCCGCCGGCACCTGGTCCGGCAGGAGGCCGCGGTTCTTCCAGCCGTCGATGGCATGCGAGAGGGCGCGGGCCGGCCAGCGCTTCTCGTCGACGTTCTGGTCGAGGATGACCTGCTTCATCAGGCGGAGCTGGTCGTCGGTGCCGAGGATGGTGAAGTCGGACTTCAGCCCGACGAGCTCCGCGTGCCGGCGCAGGATCTTGGTGCCGATGGCGTGGAAGGTGCCGAGCCAGGGCATGCCCTCGCCCTCGGCCCCGATCAGGGTGCCGATGCGGGCCTTCATCTCCCGGGCGGCCTTGTTGGTGAAGGTCACCGCCAGGATGTCGTAGGGCCGGGCGCGACCCGTGGCGACGAGGTGGGCGATGCGCGTCGTCAGCACCCGGGTCTTGCCCGTGCCGGCGCCGGCCAGCACCAGCACCGGCCCCTCGGTGGTCTCGACGGCGCGGCGCTGCTCGGGGTTCAGCCCTTCGAGATAGTCCGCCTGCCCCCGGCGCAGTCCGGCCATGGCGCGGGCGGTGATGGAGCCGCCGGCCGACCCTTGGGCCGACCCTTGGGCGGATCCTTGGAAAGCGCCGTTCGAGGTCTCGCCCGGAAAAGGCGGACCGCCCGCGTCGGGATCGTTCTGCATGGCCCTTCCCTGGACCAAAACGCGAACGGCGTCGAGGGGACGCAGGGTCCTGCGGGAACCCGCACCCTTCCGGCCGCGTCGTTCCGGTCACACGCCAATTCCTCGACAGGAGCCCGCCGATGCGTCCGCTCGCCCTCCCGCTTTCCGCCCTCGGCCTCTGTTGCGCGGCCCTGCCGGCGCTCGCCCAGTCGCCGACCTCGGACCTCAACCGCATCAACGATTCGCTGATCCGCCAGCAGGAGAACCGCACGATCCAGCAGCAGCAGATCGGCGACAGCAACCTGAGCCGGATGCAGAACCAGCGGCAGATCCAGGATCAGCCGGTCCGCACCGGGCCGGGCGCCGGCTACCCGGTCCGCTGATCGCACCTCCGTCGTCGGCCGCCCTTGTGAAGCGCCGCCCGGCCCGGCATGAAGCCCTGGGGCGTCGCCACGAAGGCCGGCGCGGGGGCAAAAGCCGACGGTGCGCCATATCCTGACCGCCCTCGCCGGGGCCGTCATCCTCATCCTGCTCGCGGCGCTCGCCGTGCCGCCCTTCGTCGGCTGGGAGGGGCATCGGGCGTTCCTGGACGGCGTGATCGCGCGTTCGCTCGGCGTGCCGGCCCGGAGCGAGGGCCGCATCGCCGTCCGGCTCCTGCCTTCCCCCCGCCTGCGCATGGACCGGCTGCGGATCGGCGAGGGCGCGGGCCTGCCGGGCCTCGACATCCGCTTCCTCAGGGCCGAGATCGCCCTGGCGCCGCTCCTCAAGGGCGAGCTGCGCTTCACGCAAGCCCGCATCGGCCGTGCCGAGCTGCGCCTGCCCGTCACCGAGGGCGACGCCGTGCGGGTGCCGCAGAACCTCGGCGAGGCCCTGCGCCGGAGCGACCTCGCCGTCGAGGAGCTGCGCATCGAGCAGTTCCTGCTGACCACCCAGGTTCCGGCGACGGGCCGCACGGATCAGGTCCAGGCCACGGCGCTGCATCTTCAGGCGCCGACGCTCCTCGGGCCCTGGCGGATCGAGGGCCTGAGCGGCGCGGCCCCGTTCCGCATCGCCACCGGCGAGCCCGCCGCGGACGGCAGCCTTCCCGTGAAGCTCTCCGGCGGGGGCGACACCCATCCCCGCTTCGAGGCGGACCTGCGCCTCTCGCTCGGTCCCGGCCCCGAGGCCGATCCGGAGATCCGCATCCCGGAGGGCGAGGGCACGGCGCGCCTCGTCGTCGGGCCACCGACGCAGATGGCGGGCGCCTACCTGCCCTTCGCCCTCTCGGGGAAGTTCAAGGCGCGGGGGCCGCTCGTGCGCTTCGAGAGCGTCAGCGCCGAGATCGATCCCGGCGGGCAGGCCCTGCGGCTCGCCGGCACCGGGCAGATCGACCTTCGCGCCTGGCGGGCGGGCCTGTCGCTGGAGGCGCGCCGGCTCGACCTCGACGCCTTCCTGCTCTCGGGCGCCGGCCAGGCGCTGATCGAGCGCGGCCTGCCCTCCGGTCCGCGGGACCTCGCCCTGCCGGTGATGCTCGACCTCGACCTGTCGGTCGAGAGCCTGGCGCTCGGCTTCGACGAGTGGAAGGGCCTCTCCGCCTCGGGCACGATCGACCGCTCGGGAGGGCTGCTGCTGCGCCGGCTCGCCGTGACGGCGCCCGGCGCGACGGCGCTCACCGCCTCCGGCGAGATCGACACCGTGCCGGCGCCGGGCTTCACCGGCCGCGTCTCCCTCGACGCCCCCGCCTCGGATGGGCTCGCCCGCGCCCTGCGCCGGCTCGGCCGCGACGGCGCCTGGACGCGGCTTCTCGACGGGCGCCCCCTCTCCGCCAGTGCCGAGATCGCAGCGGGCGCGGGCGACCTCTCCTTACGCGCGCTGCGCCTCTCGCTCGGCGACGCGCGGGTCGCCGGCAACGCCCGCTACGTCCGGGCCGGGGCGGACCGGCGCGGGCGCTTCGACGCGCAGCTTTCCGCGCAGGGCATCGACGTCGCGGCGCTGCCCTCCTTCACCGGCGCCCTCGGCAGCCTCGACGGGCACGATCTCGGCCTGACCATCGAGGCGCGCGACGTGCGCTACGGCCCGGCGGGGCTGCGCTCGGGGGCCGGTACCGTCACCGCCCGCATCCAGACGGACGGGGCGGCCCTTTCCGTCGACAGCCTCGACGTGTCGGGCGTCGCCGGGGCCCAGGCCAGCCTGTCGGGACGCATCGAGCCGGACGGGGCGGGCCGGATCAGCGGGCGCCTCACCGCGCCGGCCGCCGCGCCGCTCGCCGCCCTTCTCGACCGCGTCTGGATCGCGGAAGCGCGCCTCCTGCCCGAGGCCTTCCGCGCCGGCGCCCTCGACCTCGCCGTCACCGCCGAGCGGAGCGCCGGCGGCGAGGGCGCGCTACGCAGTACCGCCAAGGGCGGCGCCGGGGGCGGCACGCTGGAAGCCACCCTCGTCACCCGCGCCGGGCATCTGGAGAGTGCCGACATCCGCGCCGCGACCCCGCGCACCGGCCGCTGGTTCGGCCGCGACGACCTCGCTGGCCTCGACCGCCCCTCGGACCTGCGCCTTCAGGTGAAGCGGCCCTCCGGCCCCGCCCGGACCGAGCCGCTGGAGCTGACCGCGGCGGGCACGCTCGCCGGGGCGGCGCTCTCGACCCCCGAGCCCGTGCGGCTCGATGCCGAGGATCTCGGCCCGCTCTCCGGAAGCGTGCGCCTCGCCGGGCCCGATCTCGCGCCGTTCCTGCCCCTCGCGGGAGTCGGCAACCCCGCAGCGGGCACCCTGCCGGCGGAGCTCGCCCTCGCACTCTCCCGCGAGTCCGGCCTGCCGGCCGGCGCCCTCTCGGGCCGGGTCGCCGGGGTCGGCGTCGAGGCCCGCCTGCGCCGCGACGAGGCGGGCGCGCTCTCCGGCACCGCCACCGTCGAGCGCCTCTCGCTCCCCGCGCTCGCCGCCGCGCTCGTCGCGCCCCTCGGCAACCAGTCTTCCAGTGCTGCACCGAGGAACGGCTGGGCGACGGCCCGCTTCGGCCCGGCGCCGGCAGGCGCCCCCCGCCTCGCCATCGGCCTGACGACGCCGGCCCTCGACCTCGGACGCGGTCTCACGGTGACCGGTGCGAGTGCACAGCTCGGCCTCGCCGACGGCACCCTGTCGCTGCGCGATCTCTCCGGCCGCCTCGCCGAGGGCCGTCTCACCGCCTCCGCGGCCCTGTCGCGATCCGGCCCCGCCGCGAGCCTGTCGGGGGAGGTCTCCCTCGACGACGCCTCGCTCCGGGCGCTCGCGGGGGGCGGTCCGCTCTCCGGCCGGATCGGCGCGCGTCTGCGCTTCGGCGCCAGCGGGGAGAGCCCGGCCGCGCTCGTCGCCGGGCTCTCGGGCAGCGGCGAGATCGCGCTCAAGGCGCTGAGTGTGCCCGGCGCCGACCCCGGCGGCCTGGAGCGGACGCTGGCGAGGATCGTCACCGAGGACGATCCGCTCCGCGAGGGCCGCCTCCAGGCGCTGGCGGCGGAGGAGTTCGGGCGCGCCGCCGCGGGCGCCGAGGCCGAGGTGACGGCGCCCGCGACCCTCGTCGGCGGCGTGCTGCGGGCGGGGCCGCTCAGCCTCGATCTCGGCCGTGGCCGCTGGACCGGGACGCTCGCCTACGACCTGCGCGAGGGCCGGCTCGACGCCCGCGGCCTGTTCTCGGGGGGCGCCGCGCCGAAGGGCTGGACGGGGGCGCCGCCGGCGATCCAGCTCGGGCTGACCGGGCCCCTCGCCGCGCCCGAGCGCGTCCTCGACACGGCGCCGCTCACCACGGGGCTCGCCGCCCTCCTGCTCCAGCGCGAGCTCGACAAGATCGAGATCCTTGAGATCGACCAGGCGGAGCGCCAGCGCCGCCGCTCCCGCCTGGAGATGGACCGGGCCCGCGCGCTGGCCGAGAAGGCGGCCGAGGAAGCCGCCCGGCAGGCCCGCCTCAGGGCCGAGAAGGCCGCGGCAGACAAAGCGGCGGAGGACGCCCGCCAGGCCCGCCAGCGGGAGGCGGAGCAGGCCGCCCGCCGCGCTCTGGAAGAGGCCCCGCCTCCGGAGAGCCGCCCCCTCGACATCCGGCCCCCCGCCGCCCAGCCCTGAGACGTCAGAGGCTTGGGAGCGAGGCGACGGGCTGCATCGCGAGGCCGTCGATCCGCTTGGCGAGGACGCTGCCGTCCGGAGGTGCGACGTGCCACTCGCGCCAGTGGAGCCCCGAGCCGTCCGGCAGCAGCACCTCGCCGTCGAGGCGCATCGGCGCCTGCTCCTCAATCCGGGCGAGGCCGTCGAGGAGCGGCCCTGCGGCGGCGTCCGCCGGGAGCGTCCAGAGGAGGTCGAGGTCGGAGCCCGGCGCGAGGTAGGGCAGGCCGGTCAGCGCCTGCCAGAGCAGCGAGCCGAAGGGCCGGCAGGGCACGCCGCTCTCGTCCGACAACCGCACGAGGGCGTCGAGGATCGGTCGCCAGGCCGGAGGCGCCGCGGCGCGGGTCTCGGCGAGCGAGGGGCTCCGGCGCCGGGTCAGGACGGAGGGGGGAAGGCTCAGACCGATGCGGCGCTTGCCGTCCGCGGGCGGCAGGGGCAGGCCGAGGGGCACCGCGTCGCGGGGCTCTCCCGGATGGAAGCGGCGCACCACGAAGGGGTGCCCGGCGCAGGCCCAGCCGGGGAGGTGAGGGATACCCGCGAGGTCCGAGCGGGCGGCGAGCAGCGCGGCCCAGGCGTCCGGGTCCGCATCGACGAGGTCGTGCCGGGCGAAGGCGGGGTCGCCCGCGATGCGTGCCATCATCGGGCGTCCCCGCTGCGGCGTGCCGGACGCGTCACGCGCGGCCCTCAGCCACCGGCGATCCGAGCCGCGATCGCCTGCGCCACCGGCCGGCCGCCGCGCTCGGCGCCGAGCCGGTCGCGGATGTCACCCTCGGGGAGGGCCGCGATCAGCGCCTCGATCTGGGGACCGAGCGGCGCCGCAGGGTCGAGCACCGCGTGCACGGCACCCGTCGCGACCATGTTGTCGAGGCCCGGCGCGAAGACGGGCGTCGATTTCGCCATCTCCCGCAGCGTGTCGAGCGGCAGCTTGGTGACGCGGGCGACGGAGGGCAGGTCCATCACGCTCGGGTGAGCGCCGGGGAGCGCCGCCAGCACCCGCGTGGCGAGCGCGGTCGCGATGAAGGCGCCCGCCGCCGAGTGCCCGTAGAGGAGCCCGACCGTCGGGTGCCCGAGGCGGTCGGCGAGCAGCAGCGCCTTGGCGAGATGGGCGAGGTATTCGTTGAGGCCGAGCAGCTCGTCGCGCCGGCTCATGCGCTGGCTGTCGGAATCGACCGCGACGAGGATCGGCGCGCCCGGCGCCTCGCGGATCACCGCGAGCACTTTTGCCGCGAGCCGGATCGCGCCGTCGACCCCGAGCGCCGTATTGCCGTCGAGGCCGACGACGTGGAGCCGCTTGGCCCCGAGCGGCCCGTGTCCGCCGACGAGCCCGTCCTCTACGGTGACGGAATGGCCCTCGGGAAAGAGCGACGAGAAGATCTCAGCGAGCGTCACGGGCACTCTCCCGGCATCCCTCGGCGCTGGCCCGGAAGGCGTCGTCCGTCGCGGCGGGGATGCCCTCCGGATCGTTGACGCCGAGCCGGGCCCAGACGTCGCGCCCGTCGAGCGTCTCGCCGAAGCGGTCGAGGCGCCGCTCCAGCCGGGCCTGCTCGGCTTCCAGCGTCGCGAGGTCGAAGGGCGCGGCTGCGTCGATCAAGCCGAGGGCCGCCTTGCGGAAGCTCTCGGGGGTATCCTCCGCGAAGGCGTCGGCGCCGCCGATCAGGTAGCGGTGCTTGCCGCCCATCGTCCGCCAGACCAGCGCCCGGTCGCGGGCGTCGAACTCCTCCGCGCCCCGGTTGGTCTCGATCACCTCCGGCCCCGAGACCGAGATGCGCCCGGCCTCCGAGACCGCCAGCCCCGAGCAGGTGCCCGCGACGAGCCCGCCGCCGCCATAGGCGCCGGCCCGGCCGCCGACGAGGCCGATCACCGGCACGCCGGCCGCCCGCAGGTCGGCGATGGCCCGCATCGCCTCGGCGATGGCGGTCTCGCCGGCATTGGCCTCCTGCAGGCGCACGCCGCCGGTGTCGAACAGGATGAGGAGGGCGGCCGGGCGCTCGGTGAGCCCGAGGCGCAGGAGCCCGACGAGCTTGGCGCCATGCACCTCCCCGAAGGCGCCGCCCATGAAGCGGCCCTCCTGCGCGGCCACGAGCACCGGCCGCCCGTCGAGGCGGCCGCGGCCGACGACGATGCCGTCGTCGAAGGCGCGGGGCAGGCCGAAGAGCGGCAGATGCGGGCTCATCCGCCGCTCGGCAGGCCCCAGGATCTCCGCGAAGGAGCTTTGGTCGAGAAGCACGGCGATCCGCTGGCGGGCGCCGGCCTCGTACCAGCTCAAGGCACCGGGCGCGCTCACGGGGCCTCCTCCATCAGCCGGGCGCCTTGGAGCAGGCGCAGGGACACGGTGTCGGGCCGGGCGCCGCCGTCGTTGATGCTGATGCGCAGGCCGCCGGGCTGGGCGCGGGCGACGAAGTCGGCCACCACCGCCTCCCAGACATCGCCGTAGCCGGTGACCGGCGTCTCGATCTCGACGGTGCAGAGGTCCGGGGCCAGCACCCGCTCCAGCAGGATTTCGAGATTGCCCGAGGCGACGACGCCGGCGATGGCCTCGGCCCGGGTGCCCGGATGGGGCCGCCGGGTGGCGTGGCGGAAGCTCAGCCTGTCCATCGATGCCTCACCAGTTCCGGAAGCGGGCGGGCGGGTCGTAGAGGCCTCCCGACCAGTGCACGAGGTCCTTGATCGAGCGCGCGGCGAGCAAGGAGCGGTCGGCGTCGAGGGGCTCGATGCCGAGATCCTCCGGGCGGCGCACGATGCCGCGTTCGCGAAGACGCTCGACCATGGCCCGGTCGCGGCCGCGGCCGACCTCGGTGTAGCCGGCGACCCCGCGGATCGCCTGCTCGCGCTCGTCGGCGTCCCGGCAGAGGAGGAGGTTGGCGATGCCCTCCTCGGTGACGATGTGGGTGACGTCGTCGCCGTAGACCATCACCGGCGCCAGCTCGAGCCCGAGCGTCTCCGCGAAGGCGAGGGCGTCGAGCCGCTCCACGAAGGCCGGGGCGAGCCCCTCGCCGAAGGTCTCGACGATCTGCACCACGAGCTTGCGGCCCCGCCGGAGCGCCGGGTCACCGTTGCCCCCGGCCTCGCGGCCCGCCTTGAGCCAGGTCTCCGACGGGTGGCGGCGCCCGTGCGGGTCCGAACCCATGTTCGGCGCCCCCCCGAACCCCGCCGCCCGCGAGCGGGTGATGGTCGAGGAGTGGCCGGCGAGGTCGATCTGGAGCGTCGAGCCGATGAAGAGGTCGCAGGCGTAGAGCCCGGCTGTCTGGCAGAAGGCGCGGTTCGAGCGGAGCGAGCCGTCGGCGCCGGTGAAGAACACGTCCGGCCGCTCGCGGATGTAGCGGTCCATGCCCACTTCCGAGCCGAAGCAGTGGACCTGTTTCACCCAGCCGGACTCGATCGCCGGGATCAGAGTCGGGTGCGGGTTGAGCGCCCAGTGGGTGGCGATCTTCCCCTTGAGGCCCAGCCGCTCGCCGTAGGTCGGCAGCAAGAGCTCGATCGCCGCCGTGCCGAAGCCGATGCCGTGGTTGAGCCGGGTGATCGCGTACTCGGCGTAGATGCCCTTGAGGGCCATCATCGCCATCAGCACCTGCGTCTCCGTCATCGCGGCGGGATCGCGGGTGAACAGCGGCTCGACGTAGAAGGGCCGGTCGGCGGCGACGACGAAATCCACCCGGTCGGCGGGGATGTCGACGCGGGGCACCCGCTCCACGATCGCGTTGACCTGGGCGATGACGAGGCCGTTCTTGAAGGCGGTGGCCTCCACGACGGTCGGCGTGTCCTCGGTGTTCGGGCCCGTGTAGAGGTTGCCCTCACGGTCCGCCGAGACCGCGGCGATGAGCGCGACGTTCGGGGTCAGGTCGACGAAGTAGCGGGCGAAGAGCTCCAGGTAGGTGTGCACCGCCCCGAGCCGGATGCGCCCCTCCGAGAGCATCCGCGCCACCCGCGCCCCCTGGGGCCCCGAGTAGGAATAATCGAGGCGGCTGGCGACGCCGGTCTCGAACACGTCGAGATGCTCGGGCAGCACGATGCCCGACTGGACCATGTGCAGGTCGTGGACGCGGGCCGGATCGCAGGCGGCGAGCGCGCGGGCGAGGCAATCCGCCTGCTTCTGGTTGTCGCCCTCCAGGCAGACCCGGTCGCCGGGGCGCAGCACCGCCTCCAGAAGGGCGACCGCATCGGCGGCCGCGACGTGCTTGCCGTCCGCGAGGGATCGGCCCGCCGTGATGCGGGCGTCGCGGGCCTCGCGCTCCCTGCCCCAAGCCGACACCGGCGCTCCTCCCTGCCGCCCGAAACGATCCGGACCGCTTTCGTATTCCGAATGACCGATCTGTCAACGTTCTGTATATGACAGGCGGTGTGATGGCGCTGAAGGATACGCAAATGTCCCTCCGAGTCGTTCCTGCATACGAGGTTGAGGCCGAGGCGCCCGAGGGCGGTCTCCTCTCCGACCGCATCCGCAATGCGCTGACCGACGCGATCGCCGCCGGCCATCTCGCCTCCGGCACGGCGCTCGACGAGCAGGAGATCGCCGACCGTTACGGCGCCTCCCGCACGCCTGTGCGCGAGGCCCTGCGCCAGCTCGCCCATGGCGGCCTCGTGGAGCTGCGGCCCCGCCGGGGCGCGGTCGTCGCCCGGCTGACCCGCGAGCGGATCATGGACATGTTCGAGACCACCGCCGAGATCGAGGCGACCTGCGCGCGGCTCGCCACCTACCGGATGACGCCGCTGGAGCGCAGCCGGCTCATCGAGCTCCACGCCGCGTCCGAGCCGCACGTCGCGGCGGGCGACTACGACGCCTACGACGCCCTCAACCGCGCCTTCCACGAGACGATCTACGCGGCGACCCACAACGCCTTCATGGCCGAGCAGACGCTGGCGCTGCGCACCCGCCTCTCCGCCTTCCGGCGCACGCAGCTGCGCGACGAGGCGCGGCTTCCCCGCTCGCGCGTGGAGCACGGCGAGATCCTGGCCGCCATGGCCGAGGGCGACGGCGAGGCCGCGGCCCGGCGCATGCGCGCCCACATGCTCAACGCCGCCGGGGCGCTCGGGCGCTACATCGCCGAGCACACGGGGTGAGGGGCGGCTGAGGGCGCGTGCCCTTCCGCCGCCCGGCCGGAGATCGGAGCGGCGATCCCGCGTGTCCTTCCGACGGGTCGGAAGGACACGGCGACGTCACGAGGCCGTGCGAGCCTCTGTGACTCGACCGGCCTCGGCCGCTATTCGGCAGCGGTGTGATAGGCGTGGGCCGCGCGCAGCACGGTGCTCTCGTCGAAGTGACGCCCGGTGAGCATGAGCCCGACCGGCAGCCCCTTGACCCCGTGCACGGGCACCGAGATCGAGGGGTGCCCGGTCAGGTCGAAGGCCGCCGTGTTGCGGATCATGTTCAGGGCCTGCCCCACGAAGGTCTTGCGGTCGGTCTCGACCGGCTCCGGGAGCGCGTGGGCCGTCTGCGGCGTCGTCGGCATCAGCACGAGGTCCGCATCGCGCAGCACGCGGTCGTAGGCGGCCGTCAGGACGCGGGAGAGGTTCTGCGCCCGCCCGTACATCACGCCCTGGTAGCGCTCGCGCATGTAGTGGGCGACGAGCACACCCATCTTGGCCGTCGCGGAGAAGTCGCCGCCGTTCGTCACGATGGCGCGGGACATGGCCGACATCAGACGCGTGTTGAAGTAGCCCTTGGTCTGGTAGGCGGCGTGGCCGTGGTAGAAGCTGTCGACCCCGCCCTCGATGGCGATGGCGTTCCAGATCGGCACCGTCTGGCGATGCTCGGGAACGGACACCTCGGAGACCTCCGCGCCCAGGCTCGCCAGGTGCCGGGCCGCGTCCCGAACGGCGTCGTCCACCTCGGCCATCGACTCGGGCGTCTCGAAGCCTTCGCGCACTACCGCGATCCTGAGGCCCTTCAGGCCGTCGCCGAAGCCTCCGCGATAGTCCGGAACCTCGATCGTCGAGGGCTGGCGCGGGTCGATGGCCGTGTCGTCCTTGCCGGCGATCACCTGGAGCATCAGCGCGCAATCCTCGACCGTCGTCGCCATGGGGCCGATATGGTCGATGGTCTGGTCGAAGCCGACGATGCCCGTGTAGGGCACCAGCCCGTGGGTCGGCTTGAGGCCGACGATGCCGGACCAGGACGCCGGCATGCGGATCGAGCCGCCCTGATCGCCGCCGATGGCGATGTCGACGAGACCCGTCGCCGGCGCGATGGCCGAGCCGCAGGAGGAGCCGCCGGCGACGTGCTCCGGGTTCCTCGGGTTGAGGCCGGGCCCGTAGGTGCTGGTGTGGCCGCCGCCCGAGAAGGCGAAGTCGCAGGTGTTCAGCATGGCGGTGATGTGGCCGCCGGCCTCGATGATGCGCCGGACGATGGTCGCGTCCACGTCCGGCACGTAGTCGTACAGGAGACGTGACGCGCAGGTCGTCGGGATGCCGGCGACGCAGACCGTGTCCTTGATGCCGATGCGCTTGCCGGCGAGCGGCCCGTTCGGATCGACGGCCTGGACGCTGCAATGGCGCACGATGCCGTTGAGCGGATCGTCCTCGCGGCTCGGCCGGGCCCCCGGGACGCGGACGGCGGGCGTGACCTCTCGGATCGGATCGGGATACTGGTCCAGCGCGTCGTAGCCGTCCATCACGCCCTTGACGATATCGAAGTAGTCGTCGACCTCGGACTCGGTCAGGCGCAGATGATAGCGTCGCGAGATGTCCTCGATATCGGTACGCGATGGACGACGTAAGGTCATATCAGTTTCCCATGATAAAGATGCCGGATCGATGATCCGGTGATCTCCCAGGAAAAGCCTATTCGATTTTTAGACCGATCGCCTATAAGCGGAAAGCCGAGATTTTTGCCAGATTACGACCAGATTTTAGGCGGGATGCCTTCAGGAGGCGCGATGTCTCGGCAGATCGCGCAAGGCGCAGGCGCTTCCGCATCCCGGCGGAGCCGTGAGCGTCCGCGCACGTGATCGTGGCCTGCCGCTTTCGCGGATCGATCTCACGCGCCCTCAGGCCCGGTCTCGGCCCTCGATGCGGATCATCGCGAAGAAGCCGTCCGCGAAGGTGCGAAGCGCCTCGCCGCTTCGCTCGAGCTTCGCGCGCAGCACCGCGCCCTCCCACCCGATCCAGAAGAACGCCGCCAGCCTGTCGGCGTCGTGATGGGTCGCGATCTCGCCGATCCCCTGCGCGCGCCGCAGACAGGCGCTGGTGCGCCGTTGCCAGTCGGCGAAGACGCCGTTGATGAGCGTGCGGTAGGATTCCGGCAGCGCTCCCATCTCCTGGCCGAGATTGCCGACGAGGCACCCGCGCGAGAAGCCGTGGCGCTGCATCGAAGCCTCGGCATCGCGCGTGAAGGCGTCCAGTTGCGCCAACGGCGACAACGTCCTGTCCGCGAAGAACCGTTCGAGCCGACTCGCGAAATATTCGGCGTAGCGCCGTATCAGCTCGGCACCGAAGGCGTCCTTGCTGTCGAAATAATGGTAGAACGATCCTTTCGGAACGCCGGCCGTCCGCAAAATCTCGTCCAGACCCGTCGCCGTGAAACCCTTCGCGGTGAGAGCCGCGACGCCGGTTCGGATCAGCGCCTCGCGCGCGTTGCCGTCGCCGGCCAAGACCTTCAGCGGGCGGCCGCGGCGCTTGAGCGAGGGGTCGGCAGTCATGACATCTGGTTAGGCAGGCGACAGGGACCGATCAAGGGGCTTGCCGTCCCTTCGCGGACGAGGCCGGGGAACGGCGCCCGCCGTCCGGCACCGATGGCGGCGGCCCTGCCGCGCGTTCCGGCCGGAGCGGATCCGGACGGACGACCGCCGCCGAAAACCTACTCCACCACGATCTTGTAGCGCTCGCCGGGCTTCAGCCGTGCGCCGCGCTCCAGCCCGTTGAGGACGAGGAAGCGCTCGAGCGGCTTGTCTGGCACCGCCATGCGGCCGGCGAGCTCGGCCGGGTCTTCGGTGGCCGCCGCCGTGACCTCGACGTGGAGGGGGCGCAGGCTCCGTGCCTCCTCCGGGCGCACCGGGGCGAGGCTGCCGATCCAGCGGCGGAAGGCCGGGTCCGGATCGGTGGCGCCCTTGGCGGCCATGATCATCCGGTAGGTCGAGCCGCCGAGGCGGATCGCGGCGAGGCGGAAGGTCCAGTCCTTGCCCTTCGAGAGGGCGACGGCCGCCTCGTGGCCGGCGACGGTGCGGCTCTCGATCGAGCCCTCGTCGATGCTGTCGTTCCAGGTGGCCTTCAGCACCTCGGCGAGGGGCTGCCCCTCGCGGCTGTCGACCTGGTCGAAGAGCAGCCGGCGGCTGCCTTCCTGGGTGGTGCCGAGCACGGCGTTGCGGGTGTTCTCGATGGAGAAGCCGTCGGGCACCTCGAAGGCGATGCCGAGGCCGGGATGGATGAAGCGGCGCCCGCGCACCGCGCCCTCGGCCGGGTTGTCGCCGTAGGCGAGCCCGTCGACGGCGGCGAGATAGCGGGCGCGGTCGTCGGCGCCGAGGCCCGGCGCGCCGATGCGGCGGGCGGCCCGCGTCACCAGCGCGATGCGCTCAGGGGTGCCGGGATGGGTCGCGAGCATGTCGGGCTCGGAGGCACCGGAGGATTTGAGCGCCGTGGTGCGGTTGAGCGCGGTGAGGAAGCGGGCGGCGCCGAAGGCATCGTAGCCCGCCCGCGCCAGGGTCCTCACCCCGGCCTCGTCCGCCTCGAACTCCTGCTCGCGGGAGAACTTCGCCAACGCGAAGCGGGACTGGTTCCGGAGCTGGCTGCCGGTCGTCGGGTCGTTCAGCACGTCGGTGACGACCCGGCTGACGAGCTGGGCGCGCAGCTCCAGCTCCGTGCGGGCGTTGGCGTGGCTCAGGGTGACGTGGGCGATCTCGTGGGCGAGGACGGCGGCGACCTCCGAGGTGTCGGAAGCGAGCGCCACGAGGCCGCGGGTGACGTAGAGGCGTCCGTTCGGCAGGGCGAACGCGTTGACGACCCCGGAATCGAGGATCGTCACCGCGTAGCTCCGGTCCGGCCGGTCGCCGGCCTTGACGAGCCGCTCGGTGATCTCGGTGAGGAAGCGCTGCGTCGCCGGTGCCTGGACCTCGCCCCCGAAGGCGGCGACGAGCTTGGCGTGGTCGCCATCCGCCGGCCGCTCGCGGGCGCCGGTGGTCCGGGGCGCTTCCGCCGGCACCGTGACCGCCGCCGGCATCACCACCGCCTGCTCGCCCGCGCAGCCGGCCAGCAGGGCGGCGAGGAGCGCCGCGCCCGCGAGCCCGCCGCGCTCCCGCGCAGGCAGCCGCAGGCCGGGCAAGAATCCGGACAAGAATCCGGTCATGGATCCGGCCCGGATCGATCCGTCGCTGAGAAGCGGTCCGCCCATCCCGTTCAGCGCCGCGGCGCCGGCTCCCCGTTTGCGTCCTGCCGGAGCCCGTCGTCGCGGGCCTCCTCCGGCAGCACCTCGATGGCCTCGGCGCTCGCGACGTCGAGGGTCGGTCCACGCCAGATCTCCAGGATGCCACGAGCGCGCACCCGGCGCCCCCGCAATCCGGCGGCACTCAAACCACGTTCGAGCAAGCGTCGCCAAGTGCGTTTCGACACGGTGACTGTGAGAGCGTCCTCCCCCGAAGGTCCGAAATCGAGATAGGTGCGCGCTGCCCGCTCCCCGACCCGCCGGACCCGCCCCTCGACGATGGCGAAGCGCCCGGCGCGCGCCCGCAGGGCGGTGCCGTCCGTGGCGGCGGGGCGGGGGCGCGCCCAGATTCCCCGGCCGGCGGCGCGGGGTGCCTCCTCCAGGGCGAGGAGGGCCGGGCGGCAGAGCGTCTCGCCCTCGCCGGCATCCGCAGGCGCGAGGCCCGCGCCGATCAGACCGCCGGCGAGATCGGTCGCGTCCGCGCCCTCCGTCTGCGCGTCGACGCGGATGCGGCCCCACCGGTCCGCCTCGCCCCGGGCGACGAGGGTGAGAGGCTGCCCGACGCGCGCCTGGAGCCAGGCTTCCGCCGCCCGCGCGTCCTCCGGCTCCTCCGGCCAGCGCAGCGACCCGAGCACCGCCTGGCCGCCGGAGCCGAGGCGCAGCTCCCCGCGCGGCCCGAGCCCGGCGATCGTGTCGCGCGTCGCCGCCGCGGCCCGGCACTCCGCCGGCCCGGACCGCGGGGCGGCTTGAGAAGGGAGAGGAGCGAGGCTCGCGATCCCGGCGGCCGCGAGGGCGACCGTCCGCCCGGCCCGCGACCCCGGCGTCCGTGGCGCGCCCGCGAGTTGGCGGCGCGGGGCGTTGGTGCTAAGCACGCTGCCGGTCGTCTCCGTAGCTCAGCTGGACAGAGCACAGGTTTCCTAAACCACGTCAATTGGGCGCCGCGATCCGGGAAACCGCGCGGTGGATCCGCTCAAATTCGGGGAACGCTCCCGGCGCCTCACCGGCGCCCTGCCGATCCCGAGCCAAGCCCGCCCCGCACACGGACGGGAAGGTGTAGAGACTAGACGGGCGGCACCTAAAGGCGCTCTCGCGAGGGCGGCCCAGGGTGAAGGGATAGTCCAGACCACGAACGCGCCCGTCACGGCGGGGCGGCGGCGAAAGCCGAAGTGGGATGAAACCTGGGGTCGCAGGTTCGAGCCCTGCCGGGGACACCAATCGACACGTCGCGAAAGATGAAACCGACGCGTAGTACCGACATGGTCCCGCCGGCCCGTGACAAAGGCTTCGCTTGCGCCTAAGGCTCCGCTGAATGGCACAGGAGAGCGGGCGGGAATTCGAGAGTCATGGCCGGCCAGAAGCCTGACGCGCGGGATGCGTATATTGGACAGCGCATGGCCGACCAGCGGCGCAAGGCGTCGCTGACGCAGCGCAGCGTCGCCCGGAACTTCGGGCTTTCGGCCGCACAGCTCCAGAAATATGAGAAGGGCACCAACCGCATCAGCGCGGTGCACCTCGACATCATCGCCCGCATGACGGGCAAGCCGCTCGACTTCTTCCTGCGCGGCATGCCGCGCCTCGATCCCGTCGCCGAGACCGGCTTCGGCGAGGAGAAGCAGGAGGGCTACCAGGCGCCGGACAACCCTTGGGCCGGCCTCGCCGAGACCGTCGCCCGCTACGTCGCCGAGAACTTCCCCGAGGACGCGCGCCGGGACTTCGCCGCGGCGGTCGCGGCCCTGAACGAGAAGCTCAAGGGCGAGTAGTCTGCCGTGACGAACGTTCTGTACTTTTTAGCGGACACGTTCGGAATTCCGGCTTGACCTTCGCCAAGCGGCGATGCGAGAAGGCCTGCCGTCTTTACAGAGAGGCCGCGCAAGCACCGCATCCGACGGTTGCGCCGGCCGCTGGGGGTGCCCGATGCCGCGGTCCGACTATCTCTTCACCAGCGAGTCCGTGTCCGAGGGGCATCCCGACAAGGTCAGCGACCGCATCTCCGACACCGTCGTCGACGCTTACCTCGCGGCGATGCCCGAGGCCCGCCTCGGCGTCGAGACGCTGACCACGACGAACCGCGTCGTCATCGCCGGCGAGGTCCGCGGCCCCGAGAGCGTCACCTTCAAGGACCTCGAGGCGCTGACCCGCGAGGCGGTGCGCGACATCGGCTACGAGCAGTCGGGCTTCCACTGGAAGAACAACGACGTCGCCATCTACCTGCACGCCCAGTCCGCCGACATCGCGCAGGGCGTCGACGCCGCCGGCAACAAGGACGAGGGCGCGGGCGACCAGGGCATCATGTTCGGCTACGCCGCCGACGAGACCCCGGAGCTGATGCCGGCCCCGATCTTCTACGCCCACAAGATCCTCAAGGACCTCGCCGACGCCCGCAAGGCGCGCGAGGGCGACGCCGCCAAGCTCGGCCCCGACGCCAAGAGCCAGGTGACGGTGCGCTACGTCGACGGCAAGCCGGTCGAGGTCACGCAGATCGTGCTCTCGACGCAGCATCTCGACGAGTCCCTGGACTCGGCCGACGTGCGCGCCATCGTCGAGCCCTACATCCTCAAGGCCCTGCCGCAGGGCTGGGTCAACGAGGGCACCGTCTGGCACGTCAACCCGACCGGCAAGTTCGTGATCGGCGGCCCCGACGGCGATGCCGGCCTCACCGGCCGCAAGATCATCGTCGACACCTACGGCGGCGCGGCGCCCCATGGCGGCGGCGCCTTCTCCGGCAAGGACCCGACCAAGGTCGACCGCTCGGCCGCCTACGCCGCGCGCTACCTCGCCAAGAACGTGGTCGCCGCGGGGCTGGCCCGCCGGGCCACCATCCAGCTCTCCTACGCCATCGGCGTCGCCAAGCCGCTCTCGATCTACGTCGACCTGCACGGCACCGGCACCGTCGACGAGGCGAAGCTGGAAGGCGTGCTGATGGACGCCCTCGACCTCTCGCCCCGCGGCATCCGCACGGCGCTCGGCCTCAACAAGCCGATCTACGCGCGCACCTCCGCCTACGGGCATTTCGGCCGGGCGCCGGACGCGGACGGGGGCTTCTCCTGGGAGCGCATCGACCTCGCCGAGAAGCTCAAGTCGGCCCTCTCCTAAGTCCATGACGGCGGGAGGGGACGAGACCCCTCCCGGCGCGGGCGGGGCCGATCGCGCCTTCTTCGGGCGGCGCAAGGGCAAGCGCCTGCGCGTGGCCCAGGAGGAGCGCCTCGCCGGGCTGCTGCCGCGCCTGCGCATCGGCCTGCCAACTGAGGGCGCCCTCGATCCGGCAAGCCTGTTCCCGGAGCCCAAGCGCCTCTACCGCCTGGAGATCGGCTTCGGCGGCGGCGAGCACCTCGCCCACGAGGCGGCAACGAACCCGGACATCGGCTACATCGGCGCCGAGCCCTTCCTCAACGGCGTCGTCAAGCTCCTCGCCCTCGTCGAGGAGCGGGGCCTGCGAAACGTGCGCGTCCACGACGAGGACGTGACCGCGCTCCTCGCGGCGCTGCCGCCGGAGAGCCTCGACCGGGTCGACCTCCTCTATCCCGACCCCTGGCCGAAGCGGCGCCAGCGCAAGCGGCGCTTCGTCTCGGACGCGTCGCTTTCGGCCATCGCCCGCGCGCTCCACCCCGGCGGCCGCTTCCGCTTCGCCAGCGACATCGACGACTACGCCGGCTGGGTGCTGGTACGCGCCGCCCGCAGCCCCGCCCTCCGCTGGACCGCCGAGCGGGCCGACGACTGGCGGCGCCCCTATCCCGGCTGGCCGGGCACCCGCTACGAGGCGAAGGCCGAGGCGGCCGGCCGCGTCCCCACCTATCTCGAATTCGAGCGGGCCTGAGGCCGCTTGCCGCGCCCCCCTGCGGCGACACACGCACATGTTGTGATCGAAGGCCCCTTGCGGGCCCGATCCGCCTTGCCCGCCGGGGCCGGAGCGGCCATCTTCCGCGCCATCGGGCGGGCGCGGGGACCGATCCCTGCCGGCGTGGACGGCGTCGGTGCGAGGGACTTGGCGAAGGCTGAGGATGCGAGTGGGCGCAGGCGCGCATGAGCCGCGGCAGGACGTGCCGCAAGAGGTGCGCGATCCCCATCGCGCCGCGTTCGAGGACGCGCCGGTCGGGCTCGCGATCCTGACCCCGGACGGAGCCGCCATCCGCGACGCCAACGCCTGCCTCGCCGATCTCCTCGGTTACGCGCGCGAGGCGCTCGCGGGCACGAGCCTCGCGACCTTGCGCGAAGGGGCTGCTTCCGAGGGCATCGAGATCTGGCGGCGTCGCGACGGTGCCCTCCTCGACGTGCGGGTGCGCGTCAACGGCGGCGTCCTCGCCGTGGAGGCGGTCGACGCCGACGAGGCGGTGCGCGCCGAGCAGAACCGGGACGCGCTGACCGCCGCCGGGCTCGGGGAATGGCGCTGGGACCTGGGGAGCGGCCGCATCGGCCTGTCGCGCCGGGCCGCGCAGATCCTCGGCCATCCGCCCGGCCGCTCGCTGACCTGGCCGGACCTGCGCGGCATGTTCTCGGAGGGCGAGGCCCGGCGGGTGCGGCGCGTCCTGCGGCGCGCCTTCGCCCGCGGCCGGCACTATACGCTGGAGTGCCGGCTGGCGCGGGGCGGGGACGGGCGCTCGATCGTCGTCGGCGTGCGCGGCGAGCCGGTGCGCGCGCCCGACGGCACCCTGACCGGCACGGTCGGCGTGCTCCAGGACGTCACCACCCGCGTCGAGGCGCGCGACGCGCTGCTCGGCCGCGAGCAGCGCCTGCGGGTGGCGACGACGCTCGCCGATCTCGGCATCTTCGAGTGGCACATGCTCGAGGATTCCGCGACCTGGGAGAACGAGCGGATGTTCGAGATCTTCGGCCGGGACCCGGCCGAGGGCACGCTCGGCAAGACCGAGTTCCTCTACGAGATCCTCCATCCCGACGACCGGGCGGAGGTGCGCGCGGCGATCTCGCGGGCGCTCAAGGAGGACGAGATCCTGCGGGTGAGCGGGCGCATCCGCCGGGGCGACGGCGCCTGGCGCACCATCGACATGGCCGGCCGCTTCGAGCGCGACGCCCCGAACCGGCTGCCCCGGCGCCTGATCGGCGTCGTCGCCGACGTCACCGACCGGCGCTACGCCGAGGAGCGGCGCACGCTCCTGATCCGCGAGCTGCACCACCGGGTGAAGAACACGCTCGCCACCGTGCAGGCGATCGTCGGCTCGACGGCCCGGACCGCGTCCAGCATCGAGGCGTTCTACGAGGCCTTCGTCG
Organism: Methylobacterium jeotgali; assembly: GCF_022179345.1. Classification (GTDB taxonomy): domain Bacteria; phylum Pseudomonadota; class Alphaproteobacteria; order Rhizobiales; family Beijerinckiaceae; genus Methylobacterium; species Methylobacterium jeotgali. The sequence goes on from NZ_BPQR01000045.1 coordinate 41,248, forward strand.
GGCGCATCAAGTCGCTCGCCCACACCCATTCCGTGCTCACCGAGGCGACCTGGCAGACGGCCGATCTCCGGGCGCTCCTCGCCAACGAGCTGCGCCCGTATGCCGGCGATGCCCAGGGCGGCCTGGACGGGCGCGTCTCCCTCGAGGGGCCGACCGTGGCTCTGCCCTCCGAGATCGCGGTGCCGATCGGCATGGCGATCCACGAGCTCACCACCAACGCCGCCAAGTACGGCGCCCTCTCGAACCGCACCGGCCATGTCGACGCGCGCTGGAGCGTCGAGCCCGGCGGCCCGCAGGGCGTGCTGCATTTCGCCTGGCGCGAGAGCGGGGGGCCGCCCGTCGCACCGCCGCGCCGGCAGGGCTTCGGCTCGCGCCTGCTCCAGCGGGTGCTGAGCACGCAGGTCGAGGCCGAGGTCGTCACGGACTACGCCAAGGAGGGCTTCAGCCTGACCATGCGGGCGCCGCTGCCGGCCCGCGACGAGTCGCTGAACCCGCTGGCCTGACTCTTCGAGCCCGCCGCCGTCAGGCGGCGCCGCGATCCGCCTCGCCGCCGGCGGCCACGAACGCCTTGAGCTCGTCCAGCGACCCGAAGGTGTAGCGGCCCCGCGGGGTCTCCGCCTCGATCACCCCGTCCGAGAACATGACGTAGGTGTTGCCGCCGGACGCATAGGTGCCGACGACCTCGCGGGCGGCGGGCGCCGCCTCCGGCTCGGGCGCCGTCTCCTCCGGCGCGGGCAAGGGCTCTTCGGTGGCGAGCGCCGGGCGCAGCGGCGTCTCCTCGGCGGCCGGCGCGACCGGCGCCTCGGCCGCGGCCTCGTCGCGCAGGGTCTCCTCCGGGCCCGGTCCGGCGATGGGCTCGGCGGTTGCCGTCTCCTCGGGGCGCGCCGGCGGGGCCGGCTCCGGGCTCACGAACAGCTCGTCCTCGGGCGCGAGGTCGATCGGCGTCTCGTCCCGGGCGGGAGGCGGCAGCGGACGCTCGGGCTCGTCCCGGTCCTCCGGCGTCGGATCGGAGGCGGGCCCATTGTCGGCGGCGGCGAGCAGCGCGCTCTCGAAGCTCGGCTCGCTCCGGCGCAGGCCGATCCCGGCGGCGCCTGCCCCGGCGAGCGCGCCGATGGCTCCCGCGCCGAGCGCGCCGGCCCCGAGCGCCGGCTCCGCCGTCCGGCCCTGCGGCTCCGGCGGGGCGGGGAAGGGCAGCGTGGCCGCGGGTGGCACCAGGGACGCGGGCACGGGCGGGCGCGCCTCCTCGGCGAGGCGGCGGAAGCTCAGCGCCTGCTCGACCCGGCGCAGGGCCGAGACGGCGGCGGCGAGCCCGAGCAGCACCGCGCCCGCGGCGGCGACGGTGGCGCCGGCCGTGACCATGGCGAGCCCGCTCTCGAGCCGGACGAAGGGGAAGCCCTGGATCACCGAGGCGATGCCGCCGATCATCATGGCGGCGGCGAGCGCGTACAGCGCGACGGTCATGGATACTCTCGACAGACGGGACGGTGGTCCGGCCGCGGACAGTAAGGCCTTGTCCGGCATTTGCAAAATTCGAACGCCGTCATCCCCAGGCCGCCCCGGACGGGGATGTTTCCCGCCTCTTCGCGAAACCGCCGTTGCCAGGCCGCCGCTGCGGCTTACCTTAGCGTCGTCGCCGCAGGGCCGCCGCACGGGCGGTCCGCGCAACGGGCCCCGGCGCGATGGCGGCGGATGCCCGCCCAAGGGCCGGCCGACGGCCCCGCGCCCGACGAGAGAACCGGAGACCGACGATGACCTTCACGCTGCCCGAGCTGCCCTACGCCTACGACGCGCTGGGGCCGTACATGTCCAAGGAGACCCTCGAGTTCCACCACGACAAGCACCACAAGGCCTACGTGGACAAGGGCAACGAGCTGCTCCAGGGCACCGACCTCCAGGGGAAGAGCGTCGAGGAGATCGTCAAGGCGAGCTACAACACCAACCAGGCGCTCTTCAACAACGCCGGCCAGCACTACAACCACATCCACTTCTGGCAGTGGATGAAGCCCAACGGCGGCGGCACCCCCCCCGGCGCGCTCGCCAAGAAGATCGACGAGGACCTCGGCGGCTTCGAGAAGTTCAAGGCCGACTTCATCGCCGCCGGCATCGGCCAGTTCGGCTCCGGCTGGGCCTGGCTCGCGGTCAAGGACGGCAAGCTCGCCATCCTCAAGACCCCGAACGGCGAGAACCCGCTCGTGCACGGCGCTACGCCGATCCTTGGCGTCGACGTGTGGGAGCACTCCTACTACATCGACTACCGCAACCGCCGGCCCGACTACCTCAAGGCCTTCATCGAGAACCTCGTGAACTGGGAGCACGTCGAGAAGCTCTACGGCGAGGCGCGCGCCTGATCGCAGGCCCCGCGTGACGGCCGGGGCGCCCGCGCGGCGTCCCGGCTCCGATCAGGACCGGTCCGGCTCCTCCCCTCGGCGGCCGGGCCGGGCTCCGGCGAGCAGCCGGTCGAGGGCGACGAGCGCCATTCCCACCGCCACGAAGCCCGCCGCGATCACCGCGCAGGTGACGGCCACCGTTCCCCAGCCGAACCGCGCCCCGTCGATGAACGGGTAGGCGTAGCGCCCGCCGAGCGCCCCCCGGACCAGCGCGTAGCCGAGGAAGGCGAGCGGATAGGCGGTCCAGATCAGCGGATCGACGCGCCGCAGGCGGCCCTTCCCGGCGAAGACCAGCCAGAACAGCGGCACCGCCACCGGCAGCACGAGGTGGAGCATCGCGTCGGCGAGCAGGTCGGGGCCGGCGAGCGGACGCAGGCCCCGCAGCAGCGCTTGCTGCACGATGCCGACGAGGAGCGTCATCAGCGCGGCCGCCGCGACGGCGCGGGCGCGGGTGGCGGGCCGCGCGAGCCCCCGCGGGTTCGCTGCCAGGGCCGTGAACAGCACGGCGGCGAGCAGCCCCGTGGTGTTGGTGAAGTAGCCGAGCATCACCCAGGCGGTCGCCCCGACCGATCCGGTCCGGCCAAACACCGCCGTGCAGCCCGCCGCGAGGCCGGTCCAGGCCGCCAGCGCGACGAGGGCGGCGCAGATGCGGGCGGCCGGACCATCCATCGGCCACCGGCCGGGTCGTGCGGGATCATCCATGCGCTGGAGCGAAGCGTCCGCCATCCCTGCTCCGGTCGTCCCGAGCCACCTTCGCGGCTCTCGTAGCCGGCGCGCATGTGGGAACGATGTCTGAGGCCGCACCCGCTATAACCGCTCCACCTCCGGGAGGGTGGCGAGCACGGCCTGCTCGTGGGCGAAGTCGTGGCCCTCGAAGCGGCCTCGCACCCAGGCGCCGGGATCGGCCGCTCCCGTGAAGCCGACGGTGGCGAGCGCCATCGCCTCACGCCCGTGCAGGCGCCGCAGCAGGTTGAGGAGCCGCAGGAGACCCAGCACCGCGAAGCCGAGGGAAGGCATCCGCCCCTGCGGGTAGGACAGGCCGGGCAGGCGAGCCCCGTCGAGGACCGAGGCCGTCACCCCGCTCCGCCGCGCCCCGAGCGCCGCCCGCAACCCCTCCTCGAGCCCCGGCCGCCAGACCGGCGCGAACAGGAGATGCAGCGCCCCGCCCGCCTCGGCCGCGAGGTCGAACCCCGGCCGCAGGTCCGGGCCAAAGCCCCAGTAGGACTCGTGGTGGTTGGCGAAGAAGCAGAGCGCCCGCGCGCAGGGGGCCGCCCGCAGCGTCTGCGCGAAGAGCGGCCGGTTGAACTGCACGAGGAGGTCGTCCGCGTTCAGCTCGAGGCGCGCGGTCAGACGCGGGTTGTTGGCGACGAGCACCGCCCGCCGCGCCCCGCAGGCGTAGAGCGGATGGCCGAGGAAGTCGGCGAGCGTCGCCGGGGGTGTGGGAAGGGGACGCTCGCTCATCGACAGCCTTCCCGAACCTCCCGCCCGCTCGGGTGCATCATCGCGGCCTTGAGCCCGGCCGGCAAACCGGCCAAACCCGCACGCGCCGCGAACCGCGTCGGCTCCGGGAGCTCAAGGTGGCGTCGATCTCATCCGTCCTCGCGCAGCGGCCTCCGGCGTGATCCGCTCGATCCTCTCGGTCGGCGGCTGGACGCTCGTGTCGCGGGCCACGGGCTTCGCCCGCGACGTGGTGATGGCCGCGGTGCTCGGCGCCGGACCCGTCGCCGACGCCTTCGTGGTGGCCTACCGCCTGCCGAACCACTTCCGCGCGATCTTCGGCGAGGGCGCCTTCAACACCGCCTTCGTACCCGCCTACGCGAGGCTCTCCGAGGCCGGCGCGCCGGGGGAGGCGGCGCGCTTTTCCGACCGCATCTTCACCCTGATGCTGGTCGTGCAGGTGGCGCTGCTGGCGATCGCCCTGCCGCTGATGCCCCTCGTGGTGCGGGCGCTGGCGCCGGGCTTCGCCGAGGACCCCGCCCGGCTCGACCTCGCCGTGGCGCTCACCCGCATCACCTTCCCCTACCTGCTCTTCATCACCGGGGTGACGCTGCTCTCCGGCATCCTCAACGCCCATCGCCGCTTCGCCGCCGCAGCCGGGGCGCCGGTGCTCCTCAACCTGACGATGCTGGCGGCGCTCTCCGTCGCCTTCCTGTTCCCGAGCGCCGCGCACGCCGCCGCCTGGGGCGTGACGGTCTCAGGGTTCCTTCAGTTCGGTCTCGTCTGGTGGGCCTGCCGGCGGATCGGGGCGGATCCCGGCCTCGCCCGCCCGGCCTTCTCCGACGCGCCGATGCGGCGCTTCTTCAAGGTGCTCGGCCCCGCGGTGATCGGCTCGGCGGGCTTCCAGGTCGCGACCTTCGCCGACACGATCATCGCGAGCCTGCTGCCGACGGGCGCCGTCTCGGCGCTCTATTACGCCGACCGGCTCTACCAGCTCCCCTTCGGCGTCATCGCCATCGCCACGGGCACCGTGCTGCTGCCGGAGATGAGCCGGCTGCTGGCCGCCGGGGACGCGGCCGGAGCGCACGCGGCCCAGAACCGGGCGACGGGCTTCTCGCTGGCGCTGTCGGCGCCCTTCGCGATCGCCTTCCTGACCCTGTCGGGGCCGATCGTCTCGACCCTGTTCGAGCGCGGCGCCTTCTCCGCCGAGGACGCCGCGCGGGCGGCCTCGGTGCTCGCCGCCTACGGGCTGGCGCTGCCCGCCGTGGTGCTGGTGCGCAGCGCGGTGGCAAGCTTCTACGCGCGGCAGGACACGACGACGCCTCTCTACGCCTCGCTCACCGCCATCGCGGTCAATGTCGGCCTGAAGATCCTGCTCACCGGTACCTATGGCGTCACGGGGCTGGCGCTCGCCACCGCCGCCTCGCAGTGGGTGAACCTTGCGATCCTCGTGATCCTGGCGCTCCGCCGGGGCTGGACGGCGCCGAGCCGCGGGCTCGGGATCACCGGGATCGGCGTCGCGCTCGCCTGCGCCGGCCTCGCCCTCGTCGCCCTCTACGGCTGGCCGCTCGCGAAGGGGTTCGTGCCGCCGCTGCCGCACCTGCGCGACCTTCCCGCGTTGGCCCTGACGGGGCTCGCCGGCGTGATCGTCTACGCCGCGCTGCTGGGCGGCACGCTCGCAGCCTTCGGGATCAGGCTGCGCCGGCGGTAGCCCTCCGCCCCGGAAAGGAGGCCCCGATGCGCCACGACATCCTCGCCCACGCCCGCGCCGTGGTCTTCGACGCCTACGGCACCCTGTTCGACGTCCACTCGGCGGTCGCCCGCCACGCCGGCGCGGTCGGCCCCGAGGCGCGGGCGCTCTCCGACCTCTGGCGGGGCAAGCAGCTCGAGTACACCTGGGTCTACGCGCTCACGGGCCGCCACCCCCCGTTCTGGACCCTGACCGAGCGCGCCCTCGATTTCGCCCTCGCCCGGCATCCACGCATCGACCGGGCGCTGCGGGAGCAACTCCTCGACGCCTACCGCGACCTCGACGCCTACCCGGAGGCGAAACGCGTCCTCGCCGCCCTGAAGGCGCGCGGGCTTTCCACGGCGATCCTCTCCAACGGCGATCCCGCCATGCTGGCGCGCGCCGTCGCCTCCGCCGGAATCGAGCTCGACGCGGTCCTCTCCGTCGCGGCGGCCGGCGCCTACAAGACGCACCCGCGCGCCTACGCCCTCGTGGAAGAGCGCCTCGGCGTGCCGCCCGAGGCCGTGGTGTTCTGCTCCTCGAACCGCTGGGACGTGGCCGGTGCGGCCGCCTTCGGCTTCGCCGCCGTCTGGGTGAACCGGACCGGGCTGCCGGACGAGTACCCGGACCTGCCCCCCACACAGGTCGTCGCTTCCCTCGATGCCCTCGTCTGAGGGACGAACCGTCTCCCCCGATTGACGGCGGGAGGCCAGATCTCTACATATGAACATGTGCTCATGTGTTGGAGTCGGACGTGCAGCCGCTCTCGGCGGGTCAGGTCGAGGATGTTGCGGAGGTGTTCCGGCTCCTCGGGGAGCCGAACCGCCTGCGGATCGTGCTCGCCTGTCTCGACGGAGCGCATGAGGTCGGGGAGATCGTCGAGCGGCTCGGGCTCTCGCAGTCGCTGACCTCGCACCACCTGCGGCTGCTGCGCACCGCGCGGATCTTGCGGGCGGAGCGTCGGGGTCGGCACGTGGCCTACGCGCTGGACGACGACCACGTCCGCGACGTGGTCGCCAACATGGTCGCCCACCTCACCGAGGCGCACGACCACCACGGGCACTCTCACCCCCCGCATGACGGGGACCTGGATCAGAGCGAAGGAGCGGAGCGATGACGAGCGTCGATGTCGAGATGGTGAAGTGCGCCTGCCCGGACTGCGTCTGCGTGGTGCCGGTGGCCAAGGCGGTCGAGCACGAGGGCCGCGCCTTCTGCTGCGACGAGTGCGCCAACGGCCACAAGGATCATGCCGGCTGCGACCACGCCGGCTGCACCTGCCACGGCTGATTGTTCGGACTTTCGCGCGCCGGGCCTTCCTGGGCCGGCGCGCCGCGCTTCCAGCAACCGACCTCGATCGGCTCGGCCGTGTTGGCTTCGGCTCGCGACCCAGCCCGGTCGCCCGGACAGCCTTCGGCACTTCCCGAAAGCGGCCATTCGTCGGCTACTCGGCAGTTTCGGCTCGGGGTAGGTTCCAATGAAAAGGGGCCGGCGTAGTGGCGACCCTCGTCATCATTGCCCGTTCGGCCGATCTTAAGCGGCACGAACGGTCGCCAAGAAGCGTGCGACTTCCGCGCTGAGATGCTCGGACTGGTGCGACAGCTCAGAGGCCGACGAAAGGACCTGGCTGGCAGCCGCTCCTGTGTCCTCCGACGCGCGTGCCACACCGACGATGTTGCTCGTCACCTCTGCGGTGCCAGTCGAGGCCTGAGCCACGTTGCGCACGATCTCCTGCGTGGCCGCGTCCTGCTCCTCCACCGCGGCGGCGATCGTGGAAGCCACAACGTTGATCTCGCGGATGCGCGCGGTGATGGAGCCGATGGCCCCGACCGCCTGACCCGTTGCAGTCTGGATATGACCGATCTGACCCGAGATCTCCTCGGTCGCGCGTGCGGTTTGAGAAGCCAGCTCCTTCACCTCGGCGGCGACCACCGCAAAGCCGCGGCCGGCCTCACCCGCCCGTGCCGCCTCGATCGTCGCATTGAGGGCCAAGAGGTTGGTCTGGCTCGCGATGTTCGAGATCAGGCCGACCACCTCTCCGATCCTGGCCACAGCCCCGCTCAGCTCCTGCACGAGGGATCCGGCCTGATCCGCCTCGCTGACCGCCCGCTGCGCCAGATCGGCCGACCCTAGAACCTGCCGGCCGATCTCCTGAACCGACGAGCCCAGTTCCTCAGCGGCCGCGGCCACGGTATTGACATTGGCGGCTGCTTCCTCTGCTGCAACCGCGACGGTGGTCGACTGGCTCGCCGTCTCGGTGGCGGCCGAAGTCATGGTCTGGGCGGTCGCCTGCAGCTCGGTGGCGGACGACGAGACCATGTCGACAATCCCGCCAACGGCCTGCTCGAAGCTGTCGGCCATCTGTCGCATACCGGCCTTGCGCTGCTCCTCCGCGGCCAAGCGCGCCTGGGCTGTCTCGGCTTCCAGCGCACGGGTGCGGATCAGGTTATCTCGGGATGCCTCGACGGCCGACGCGATCGCACCGATCTCGTTGGTCCGCGCGAGGTAGGGGACCTCGGTTGCCAAGTCGTCGGCCGAGAGGCCGCGCATCCGCTCTATCAGCCGGTCGAGGGGACGCGTGAGCCCGCCGACGACGAAGCCGAAGCCGGCCAGCCCGATCATGAGGGCGAGACAGCAGAGCGAACTCGTCAGCCAAAGCGCCTGCCGGTAGGTGCCGGCCGCCTGCGCCGCAGCCTCGTCGCCAGCCTTCGCGTTGAGCGCCGAGTCTTGGTCAAGGATCTTGACGGCATCATCGAACGGCGTGCGAGAGGCCGAAAAAGCGTCGAAGAGCAGCTTCTGATCACCGGCCCGAGCCGCGGCCATGAGCCTGACGCGCTCGCCGAGATACGCGGCCCACCGCTGGCCGTAAGACTCCCAAAGGCCGCGCTCCTCCGGGCTGCTGACAAGGGACTGGTAGCGCTTCGCCACGACCTCGACGTCTGCGAGCCTTTGTTCGGCGACTTGATCCAACTCGCGGACGGGTTCGAGCGCGGCGACATAACGTGCATCAACGAGGCGCAGTCGGGTGATCTTGTACTTGAGATCACCAAGTTCTCGTACGCTCGGCATCCAGTTTCCGGACAAGTCGAGCGCGTTGTCGTTGACGGCCCGTAACTGCAGAACGCTGATGACGCCTTGCGTCAAGATGGCAAGCGTCAAGCCCCATAGGAGGCCGATGAGGGTTTGCTTGATCTTCAGGCTCACGGCGGAAGGCCCTATGAAAACTCTGCCATCTTCCGCATTAATCATCAAATTTCCGTTTCGATTGCTTCTGCCTCGTTTATAGGCAGAAGATCCAATCATGGTCGGTACTGCGGCTTTGAAAGAGAGCGTGAGCGAGTGCGCTGGGGTGCCGAGTAGATCTCGTTGATGTCTGTGTCGGGTCGGAAGCCGGTGCAGCACCGACATCCGCTTTCACAAGTTGCCGACCGGAAGCGGACTGGCAGAAACCCACCCTCCGACGGTCCTCCGAATGGTCGAGCGGATCGGGTCCGGTCCCTAGAACCGCGCCGTCAGGAACAGGCGCAGGTTGCGGCCCGGTAGCAGGATCTCGTCCTTCTTGAAGGAGGCCGAGTTGCGGATGTCGTCGTCGAGGAGGTTGCGGCCTTGCAGGCCGAGCGTGACCTCGCTGGCGCCGTAGAGCGCCGGGTCGAGGCTCGCCGTGTAGCTCACCTCCGCGCGCAGGTCGTTCCAGCCGGGCGTCGTCGTCTCGAAGGGCGCGATCGCCGTGTGCGCGAAGGCGTGGAGCAGGTTCACCCGTGCGAACCAGCCGTCCGCCCGCACGAACACGCCGCCGCCGAGCCGGTGGGGCGGGATGCGCGGCACGTTCGAGCCGTCGTCGAACTGGGCGCGCACGAAATCGTACTGCGCCTCGACGCCGAACCAGCCGTTGCCGACCGGAATCGCATCGTATTGAGCCCCGATCTCGGCGCCGTAGAAGGTGGCGTTGGCCTGGGAGTAGACGATCTGGCGCAGCTCGTCGCCGCTGCCGCAGGAGGCGAAGTCGTCGTCGCAGCGGGTGCCGGTGTCGCGCTTGTAGATGAAGCCCGTGTAGCGGGTGAAGTAGCCGGTGGCGTCGAGGCGAAGCGGCCCTTCCGAGCGGCGGATGCTGGCCTCGATGGTCCGCGCCCGCTCGAGCCGCAGGCGCGGGTCGCCGATCTCGAAGGTGGCGGTGGCGTCGTGCGGCCCCTGCGAGAACAGCTCGTAACCCGTCGGTGCCCGCTCCACGTAGGAGCCGTTGAGGCTCGCCACGAACCCGTAGGGCAGATCTTGCAGCGCGCCGAGGCTGAGGCTCTTCGGGGCGAAGCGCCGGGTCAAGGCGTAACGAGCCGGGTCCTCGCCGGGCACCGGCAGATAATCCGTCGGGAACTGGGTCGCGGTGGAGTTCAGCCGGTCGCCCTCGATGCGCCCGGCCGCCTGGAAGCGCAGGCCGTGGCCGACATCGAGCTGCTCGAACAGGTAGACCGCGTTCGAGCGCGACTCGGTGGCCGGCAGGAAGCCTTCGAGCTGCGTGTTGATCACCCGCCGGCCCGCCTGGACGCCGACGGCTCCGGTCAGCGTGCCGAGCGCCGTGAACACCGGCACATGCTGCGCCTCGATCCGCGCCTCGACCTCGCGGTTCTTGAAGATCGCCTGGATGCCGTCGATCCCGCTCTCGCCGATGCCGACCTCGTCGTGCCGGTACACCGAGCCGCCGGCCCAGAAGCGCAGCACCTCGAAGGGACCTTCGAGCGGCCGAATCTCGCCCCGCGCCGCGAGCTTGTCCTGGCGCGGCGTCAGGCGGGTGCGCGCCTCCTCGGCCTCGCCGCCGGGGATCTGGTAGAGCCCCTCATAGCGGCTGTAGGAGATTCCGAGGAAGCCCCGGTCGCCGATCGCCGAGATGCCGACCGCGCCGCCCTGCGATTCGGTGGCCGAGTTGCGCTGGATGCCGCCAGGGATCGCGTAGCTGTCGGTGGCCGTCCTGAAGCCGTCGGCGTGGACCGCGATGCCGTCGCCGCCGGCATCGACGCTCGCGGCCCCGAGCCGCCCGTTGTCGACGCTGGAGAAGCCCGTCATCACCTGCCCCGAGACGCCGCGGGCGGGGATGAAGGTCGGGATGCGGTTGTTCTCCGCCGAGACCACGCCGCCGATGGCGCCCGAGCCGTAGCGGAGGGTGGCGGGTCCGCGGATCACCTCGATCCGGTCCGAGACCAGCGGGTTGATCGGCACCGCGTGGTCCTCGCCGAGCTCGGACACGTCGCCGGAGACGATCCCGTTCTCCTGGATGCGCACGCGGGCGTTGTCGAGGCCGCGGATGATCGGCCGGGAGGCGGCGCCCGGCGCGTAGGTCGAGGACGAGATGCCCGGCCGGTCGGAGAGCGCGTCGCCCAGTGTGCGTGGCTGGTCGCGGGCAATCTGGTCGCTTGTCACAACGGTCACCGGCGAGAAGGTGCTCGCGACGACTGGCAGGATCCCGTTCGGGGACGCGGCCGGCGCCGCCGCGCGGGGCGCCGGCTGGATCGGGCTCGGCGAGGTCACGCTGAGCTCGTCGAGGCTCACCGCCTGCTGGGCCTGCGCGACGGCGCTTCCCGGAGCGAGGCCGAGCAGCGGCAGCGCGGCGAGGCGAACGATGCGCTTCCGGCGCGGGGAGAGGGGACGGGACATGCGACCGGGCCGTTGAGACTGTTATATCGTTTCATAGGCACCGACCGCATGCCGCGCCGCAACCGCGAAAACGAGGATGCGATGGCATCGACGCGGGACGTTACATTGTTACAACAGGGTTTCGGCCCGGCGCGCTATCGGCCGTCGCCCGGCAGGGAGAAGCGCGCGACCTCCGCAAGGAGGGCTGCGAAGCGCTTTGCGCCGTGCTCCAAGGCGGCCTCGCCGGCCGCGGCCGTGCCGAGTCCCGCGTTCCCAATGGCGCCGGACGGGTGCAGGTCCCCCGCCTTCCAGGCGAAGGCGGCGGGGCGGCCGGCCCGCAGCAGCGCGTAGTCGCGGGCCATGGCGGCGGTCGCGGGTTCGAAGTCATCGATCGCCTCTCGGCGCACCAGCTCCGGGTGGAGCGCCAGCATCAGCGCCGTCTCGAGGCCGCCGGCATGGATTCCGTGGGCGATCTCGGCCTCGGGAAACAAGCCTTCGGGCAGGCCGAGCCGGCTCCAGGAGGTCGTCACCGCGACCATGCCGTGGCGGGCCCGCAGCTCCCCGGCCACGAGGTCGATGAGGGCGCTGTTGCCGCCGTGGGAGGTGACGATCACCAGCCGCTCGCAGCCGGCGCGGGCGACGCCGGCGCCGATCGCGGTCCAGGCGTTCAGCGCGGTGGCCGTGTCGAGAGTGAGGGTGCCGGGGAAGGCGTCGTGCTCGTCGGACTTGCCGATGCTCTGGACCGGCAGGACGAGGGCGTCGACCTCTGGAGAGAGGTGGGCGCCGAGTCGGGCGAGATAGCCCTCCGCGATCATCACGTCCGTGCCGAGCGGGAGATGCGGCCCGTGCTGCTCCACCGCCGCGACCGGCAAGACCGCCACGGAGCGGGAGAGCGCCCCGCCCGCGCAGTCGGCGGTGGTCAGGTGGCTCCAGGGGCGCAGGGGCATGGCAGAAACCTCCCGGACCCCTCTCGGGGCTCCGGGACAGGCTTACGTCATGGAAAGGTGCGTGAGAACGGGCCTCAGCGCCGCCCGCGCACGATCAGCCCGAGCCCGAAGGCGGCGGCCGCGACGAGGAGAAGGGTCGTCCCGCGGTTGTCGTCGGCCCGCTGCACAAGAGCGCGTCCGCGTGCCTCGGCCTCGTGGCGGTAGTGGCGCCCGCGCTTCCCGGCCTCGTGACGGATGTGGCGGCCCCGCTCCCGCGCTTCGCCGATCAGGGCCTCCCCGCGCTCGCGGGTCTCGCGATAGAGATGCTCGCCGTCGCGGTAGAGGGCCTCGCTGTGCTCGCGGGCGCGGCCGTACTCGTGGCGCAGGGCGCCGGCGGCTTGGTCGATGGCGCCCTCGATCTGCGGGCGCGGGCGGCCGGCCAGCGCGCCGAGGGCCGTCTTGCCGCGGCCGCGCAGGTTGCGGAAGCCGCCTTCGATGCGGTCTCGGTTCATGGTCTCGACCTCCTGTCGAAGGGGCGGCGCGCTTCCACGCCGCCCCGATGGTCGCGGGGCATTCGACGCCCCGAGGGCCGCGTCAGATCCGGTTGACGGCGTCGGAGGCCTTCTGGGCGGCGCCCTTGATGCCGTCCTTGGCCTTGCCGACGGTCTGCTGGGCCTCGCCCTTCAGCTCCTGCGCCTTGCCCTCTGCCTGCAGCTTCTCGTTGCCGGTGACCTTGCCGATGCCCTGCTTGACGTTGCCGGCGGCCTCGTTGGCGAGACCCTTGATCTTGTCGGTGGTGCTGCTCACGGAAGAACTCCTTCGCTCGATTTCGGTGCGGGCCAAGCTCAAGCCTGCCCGCTCACCGGGACCGAACGGCCACCTCCGGCGAAGGTTCCGGAGTGATCCAAGGGTGCCGAGACCCTCGACGTTCAAAAAAACCTGCGTTCGAGCGCCAAAATTTTGCGTTGGGCCGGGTTTGCCGGAACCGCTAAATCATCGCTAATTCAAAATACGCGCTGCTCGCACGGCGATATGCGGTCCTCGACTTTCGGCGACCGCCGGGCACCGGGCTGGCATCAGGGATCAGGGACGGGAAGCCATGAGCATCGCGATCGTCGGCGCCGGCGCCATCGGCGGCCAACTCGGCATCAAGCTCGCCCATGCCGGCGAGGACGTCACCTTCATCGCCCGCGGCGCCAACCTGGAGGCGATCCGCGACAAGGGCATGCGCCTGATCGAGGAGGACGGCTCCGAGATCCAGGTGAACAACGTCCGCGCCACCAGCTCCATGGCGGAGGCCGGCGTCCATGACGTGGTGCTGCTCACCGTGAAGGCCCACCAGGTCGGCCCCATCGCCGCCGACCTGCGCCACCTCGTCGGCCCCGAGACCGTCGTGGTGACGATGCAGAACGGCATCCCGTGGTGGTACTTCTGCGGCGGCCACGGCGGCGACTACGCCGGCACCCATATCGAGGCCGCCGATCCGGGCGGGCTCATCGCCAAGCACCTCGACTGCTCCCGCGTGATCGGCTCGGTGGTCTACCCGGCCGCGATCCTCACCGAGCCCGGCGTCGTCAAGGTCGTCGAGGGCAACCGCTACACGCTCGGCGAGCTCGACGGCACGGCGAGCGGGCGCGTCGAGCGCCTCGCGGCCCAGCTCACCAAGGCCGGCTTCAAGGCGCCGGTGACGAGCGACATCCGCGGCGAGATCTGGCTCAAGCTCTGGGGCAACCTCAGCTTCAACCCGATCTCGGCGCTGACCCACGCCACCCTCGTCGACATCTGCCAGTTCCCCGACACGCGGGCGCTCGCCCGCTCGATGATGGAGGAGGCGCAGGCGATCGCGAACAAGCTCGGGGTCACCTTCCGCGTCGACATCGACCGGCGCATCGCCGGCGCCGAGAAGGTCGGCAAGCACAAGACCTCGATGCTCCAGGACGTCGAGGCCGGCCGCCCGATCGAGCTCGAAGCGCTCGTCGGCTCGGTGATCGAGCTCGGCCGCCTGACCGGCACGCCGACCCCGCATATCGACTCGGTCTACGCCCTGATGCGGCTCCTCTCGAAGAGCCTGGAGACCGTGAACGGCTCCCTCTGCATCGTCTCGGTCTGATCTCCTCAAGGTGAGCGCGCCGCGCGACAGGGCGGGAGCGGCCTGATAGAGCGGCCGGGATGACCGCCTCGCCCCCATCTCCCTCGACGCAGGTCCCGAAGAACCTGGTCTTCGTCGTCACCGAGGACTGGTTCTTCGCCTCGCACTTCCTGCCGATGGCGCGGGCCGCCGTCGGCATGGGCCTCGAGGTCGCGGTGGTGACGCGGGTGCGCGCGCATCGCGCCGCCATCGAGGCGACCGGCGCCAGGGTCGTCGAGCTGGAGGCGGAGCGCTCCAGCCTCAACCCGATGGCGGCGGGCTACGCGGCGGGCCAGCTCGCGGCGATCCTGAAGGCGCTTAAGGCCGACATCGTCCACTGCATCGCGCTCCGGGGCATCCTCGTCGGCGGCACCGCCGCGGCGATGGCCGGCGTGCCGGCCCGCGTCTTCGCACTCACGGGCCTCGGGCTGATCGGCGCCCGCGAGGACCGCACCGGCCGCATGGCGCGTCTTGCCCTGAAGGGGCTGATCCGGGGGCCGCTCGCCACGGCCCGCACCCGCTTCCTGTTCGAGAACCCGGACGACGCCCGCGCGCTGGGGCTCGATCCGGCGGACACCGCCGTGACGATCGTCGGTGGCGCCGGGGTCGACCCGGAGGCCTTCGCGCCGACCCCGCTGCCCGAGACGCCGCCCCTCAGGCTCGCGGTGGTCTCGCGGATGCTCTGGTCGAAGGGCATCGACACCGCGGTCGAGGCGGTCCGCCGCGCGCAGGCGAAGGGCCTGCCCCTCACCCTCGACCTCTACGGCGCGCCCGATCCCTCGAACCGCCGGGCGATCCCCGAGGCGACCCTGCGCGAGTGGTCGCGGGACGGCGTGGCCTGGCACGGGTCGACCTCCGATCCCGCTAGAGTCTGGGCCGGCCACCACGTCGCCTGCCTCGCCTCCCGGGGCGGGGAGGGCCTGCCGCGCAGCCTGCTCGAGGCGGCGGCCTGCGGCCGGGCGATCCTCACCACCGACGTGCCGGGCTGCCGGGCCCTGGTGCGCGACGGGATCGAGGGACTGATCGTCCCGCCCGGCGACGCGGCAGCGCTCACGGACGCCATCGCCCGGCTCTGCGGGGAGCCCGGCCTCGTCGCAGGGATGGGGGCGGCCGCGCGGGAGCGCATCCTGGCCGGCGGCTACACGGAGGCGGCGGTGGCGGAGACGGTCGCCGGCCTCTACCGCGAGCTTCTCGGCGGCGGGCACCCGGGGCGGTGATCGCCGATCCGGACGCCTTCATCCGGGCCGAGACGCGGCTGCTGCCGGTGCCGCATGCCCCCGAGATCCGCCTCCACCTCGCCCACGAGGCGACGGAGCTGTGGCAGCGCACCGAGGAGGCCCTTGAGGAGATCGGCCTGCCGCCGCCCTTCTGGGCCTTCGCCTGGGCCGGCGGGCAGGCGCTCGCCCGCTACCTCCTCGACCGGCCCGAGACGGTCGCGGGCCGCACCGTTCTCGATTTCGCCTCGGGGTCGGGGCTGGTCGCCATCGCCGCCGCGCGGGCGGGCGCGGCGCGGGTGCTGGCGAGCGACCTCGACCCCTTCGCGATCCGGGCTATCGCGATCAACGCCGCCGCCAACGGCGTGGCGGAGCGGATCGAGGCCGTGCAGGCGGACCTGATCGACCGGCCGGTCGCAGCCGAGGTGATCCTGGCCGCCGACATCTTCTACGAGCGCGATATCGCGGCGCGAGTCGGCAACTGGCTCGCGCGACTCCATGCCGGGGGCGCCACCGTGCTCGTCGGCGATCCGGGCCGCACCTACCTGCCCCGCGACCGACTGGAGCCGCTCGCCACCTACGAGGTTCCCGTGACCCGCGCCCTGGAGGATGCCGAGATCAAGCGCAGCTCCGTCTGGCGCTTTCGGGACTGACCCGCCTCCCGGATCGGGATTTCCGGAAACCCTGTTGGCGCTCAGGCGTCTTCGGAGGGGCCCGGCGTCTCGTTTCGGTACGAGAATGCCGCGCCCGCGTCTTGCAGACGGCTGGAATCACCGTATCTCGCTTGAGGCCGGTCTCCGCCGGCCCGTCGACGGGAGGAGTGAGCCTTGTCCCTGCCCCGCCTCGTCGCCTTCTCGGCGAGCTCCAACCGTCCCTCCCGCACCCGTGGCCTCGTCGAGGCGGTGGCGGCCGAGGTCGAACGCCATCGCCGCGTCCATCTCAAGGTCTTCGACCTGCTCGATGCCGGTCCCGGCCTCGCGGTGTCGAGCCGGGCGGCTCTGCCGCTGCCGGCCGCGCGCATGATCGAGGCGATCGAGGGCGCCGACGCGCTCATCGTCGGCACGCCCGTCCACCAGGGCTCCTATTCGGGCCTGTTCAAGCACGTCTTCGATTTCGTGGGCGCCACGGCGCTCGCCGGAAAGCCCGTGGCGCTCACCGCCACCGGCGGGGGCCTGCGCCACGCGCTCGTCGTGGAGCACGGGCTGCGCCCGCTCTTCGGCTTCTTCGCGGCCCACATCGCGCCGACCTCGGTCTATGCCGGAGCCGACGAGATCGTCGCCGGAGAGGTGGTCGATTCGGTCGTCGCTGAGCGCGTGGCGAGCGCCGGCCGCGAGATCGCGCTGCTCCTCAACGCCGCATCCTCGGCGCAGGCCGGGCCCGGCCGAGCGGCGCCCGCGGCCTGATACGGCCGCGGGACGCGCAGGCGGCTACTTCACCTGATTGAGGCAGATCTGCACGGCGCCGAGCGCCTGGCCGACGTTCGGGGTCTTGAACCAGGCCTCGTTGTCCTTGTCGCCGTCGAAGCGCAGGCCGATGTCGGAGCCCGAGCCGATCGACTTGAGGAGCCCCTCCGGGTCCGTGAAGGTGCCGAGCAGCACCGTCTTGTCGGTGGCCTCCCACTTCACGGCGCGCTGCTCGACGGTGTCGTCGACGAGGAGATCGGCCTTGGCCGTCTCGCCCTTGGTCCACTCCCACTTGCCGTAGCCGAACACCATGATCAGGGCGAGCTCCTTGCCCTTCTTGGCGAAGGTGAAGTTGACTGCGTTGCGGGCGTTGCCGTCGTCCTTGTCGATGTAGTTGTACTGGACGGAGCAGATGCCGTCGTCGGGCTTCGGGGTGACGTCCCAGCCCGCGACCATGTCGGCGCGCGCGGTCGTGGTGAGGGCGAGCAGAGCCGCGCCCGCGATGAGATGCCGGAGCATGGGAGAGAAGTCCTGTGGTGGCGTTGGTCCGGCCCCCTTCGGGCCGACCGTATCATCGTGCACGGGGACCGGTTGCGGGCAAGCTAATCCGCAGGGTTGACGCTTCGTGACGCCCGCTACTCGAGGCGCACGACCACGCTGTCGCTGGCCCCGGCCGCGTCCATCACCGAGATCCGCGCGAAGCCGGCCCCCTCCGGCGCCCAGTCCGCCTGCCGCCGCGCGCTCTCGGCGACGGGGCGGCTGTCGACGAGCCAGGTCAGCGGCGGCACGCCGCCGAGCGCCTTGAGGGCGAGATGGGCCGCCTCCGCCGGCGTCCCGGCGAGGCCGAGATCGATGCGCGCCCCGTCCGGCGGGTAGGCGATGCGCAGCGGCGTCGCCCCGCCCGAGGCCGCGAGCCCGTCCTTGCGCAGGTGGCGCAAGGGGGGCGGCAGGGCGAGGTTACCTGCGATCAGCGCGTCGCGGGGGCGGGCGATCGGCTCAGGCTCGCCGCCGTAGCGGCTGAAGGCGTCGAACAGGATCGGCGCGGCGGTGACCCGCCCGACGAGGCCCGGCACCGCCGCCCCGTCCGCCCGCCCGACCCAGACGGCCACAGTGATGCGCCGGTCGAAGCCGATCGCCCAGGCGTCGCGGTAGCCGTAGGAGGTGCCGGTCTTGTAGGCGATCCGGTTCGGCAGGGCGTTCTCGGGGGGCGGCGCGCCCCGCAGCGCGTCGGCGACGTACCAGGCGGCCACCGACTCGGCGATGTCGGCCCGGAGCGTTGGCACCGGGGGCGGGAGATCGGCGCGGCGCAGGAGGTCCGGCACGCTGCCGCCCCGCGCCAGCCCTGAGAAGAGCCGTGCGGCGTCGGTGAGCGTGATGCCGAGCCCGCCCAGCGCCACGGGGAGCCCCGGCGCGGCGTCCCGCGGCAGGGCGATCCCGGCGCCGGCCGACCGCAGCCGCGCGATGAGTCGGGCGGGGCCGACCGCCTCCAGCAGCTCCACCGCGGGCACGTTGAGGGAGAGCTGGAGGGCGCGCCGGGCGCTCACCGTGCCCTGGTAGGTGAGATCGAAGTTTTCCGGCGCGTAGCTCGCCGCGTAGCGGACCGGACGGTCCTCCAGGAGCGTCTCCGGGTGGGCGATGCCGGACTCGAAGGCGAGTGCGTAGATGAAGGGTTTGAGCGCCGAGCCCGGCGAGCGCAGCGCCCGCGTCATGTCGATGGCGCCCCGCCGCGAGGCGTCGAGATAGCCGGGGCTGCCGACATGGGTGAGGACGGCGCCGCTCGCGTTGTCGATCACCAGGATCGCCGCCGAGAGGCCGGGGCCGGCCGCCGCGGCCCGTTCGGTCGCCAGCGTCTCCAGGCTCGCCTGCAGGCGGCCGTCGAGGGTGAGCCGGATCGAGCCCGCCTGCGGGTCGGCCGCCACCGCCTCCTCGGCGGCGTGCGCCGCGATCATCGGAAAGGGTTTTTTTCCGTGTGGGACCGGTTCGGCCTTGGCGGCGCGGGCCTCCTCGCGGGTGAGGACACCGCTGGCAGCGGCGATATCGAGCACCCGGTCGCGGGCGCGCTTCGCAGCGGCGGGAAAGCGGTCAGGCCGGCGGGCCTCCGGGCTCTGGGGCAACGACACGAGAAGCGCCGCCTCGGCCGAGGAGAGCCGGGCGGGCTCGCGGCCGAAATAGGCGAAGCTCGCCGCCCGCAACCCCTCGACGGGGCCGCCATAGGGGGCGAGCGCGAGGTAGAGCTCCAGCACGCCGCGCTTGCCGAGGCGCCGCTCCAGCTCGATCGCCCGCAGCCCCTGGCGGAGCTTCTGGGCCAGCGAGCGCTCGGGCCGCGGCTCGACGAGGCGGGCGACCTGCATCGAGAGGGTCGAGCCCCCCGAGACGATGCGCCCGTGGCGCAGCCACTGCCAGGCGGCGCGGGCCACCGCGCGGGGGTCGACGCCGTAGTGGCTGTCGAAGCGCCGATCCTCGTAGGCCGTCAGCATGGCGAGCATGCGCGGGTCGACGTTCCCGGCAGAAAGCGGCAGCCGCCAGCGCCCGTCGGCGGTGGCGAAGGGGCGCAGCAGGCCGCCGCTCCGGTCGAGCACCACCGTCGAGCGCAGCGAGGCCGGGCCGAGATCGAGGGGCGGGAGGTTTTTGGAGAACTGCCAAAGGGCGAGGCCGGAGGCGGAAACCGCGAGCCCGATGATCAGGGCGCAGACCGTCAGAGCGCGTCTCCCTCCCCCCCTTACGCGGGAGGGTGGCCCTCGCGTCAGCGAGGGTCGGGAGAGGGGAGCGACCTCTCCGGAGGCGGCGCTCCCCTCTCCCGACCCGCTTCGCGGGCCACCCTCCCCCGTAAGGGGGGGAGGGGGATTCCCGTGCGCGCTCACTTCGCGTCCGTCACCTCGAGCGTGCCGAAGCCGGTGCGGCCGAAGCGCTCGGGGCGGTACATGTCCTCGATCGAGGCGCCGGGGTGCACGTAGGTGCCCGGCGAGACCGCCCGCACCGTGTAGGCCGCCGTGAAGAAGGCGGATTGCTCCGGCGTCCGCTCGAAGGCGGCGACGAAGCGGTCGTCCCGGAACTCGCTGTGGACCGGCTGCACGTCGCTCTTTGCGAAGGCGAGGCCCTGGAGGGCGTCAGCGTCGAGGAGCTTCGGGTTGTCGATCTCGAGTCCCGCCGGCAGGCGGTCGACGAGGAGGAGGCGCCCGGCGCTGGCCTTGGCCTCCGTCACCTTAAGCACCACCGCGAGGCGCTCGTTCTGGCGCACGCCCCGCGTCAGGTCGACGGCGCTGCCGTCGATGCGGTGATAGCTGCGCTCGATCGTGTAGCCCCGCGACTCCGCCGGCTCCGGCGCCACCGGGTTGCCGGCGACGCTGACCGAGACCTGCGCGGGCGCGGTGCCCTCGTTGACGATCGCCACGGGCTTGGCATCGAGCGCCGGGCCGCGGTAGCTGCGGGCGAGCTGGCCCTTCTCGGAGGCGCCGTCGACGCGGAAGGCGAGCGTCTCCGATTCCTTCGTCAGCCCCTGCGCGGCGAGCACCATCCAGGCGTTCTCCTGGGTGCTGGAGGGTCGGCCCGACGCCTGCTCCTCGCCGAGCACGGCGGCCACGGGCTGGAGCGCCTCGCGGGTGAAGCCGGTCTCGGCGGCGAGCGCCAGGATCGCGGCCCCGTCGCGCAGGCGGGAGCCGTAATCGGCCCGGTAGCTCCCCTTGTCGCGCCCGCCGCTGCGAAGCGATTGCAGGGCTGACTCGAAGGTCTTGGCCGCCCGGCCCCGGTCCCCGAGCAGGGCGAGGGCCGCCGCGATCTGCCCGCGCCCGAGGGGCGTCGAGAAGTCGCCGATCTTGGTGTCGGAGAGGTAGCGCAGGTCGCCCATCACGGGCCGGCCGTTCCGGGCGAGCACGTAGGCCGCGTAGGCGAGGTCCATGCCGCCGTCCCGCACCTCGGTGGTGTTGGCGACCGCGTTGCGCAGGCGGTCCAGCGCGCTCGCCATCGCGCTCTGCGGAACCGCGAAGCCCCGCTCGCGGGCCCGGGTGAGGAAGTCGGTGACGTAGGAGGCGAGCCAGAGGTCGTTGGCGCCGGACGCAGACCACAGCCCGAAATCGCCGCTCGAATCCTGGCGGGCGAGCACCCGCTCGATGCTCTCGCGGATGCGGATGTCGGCGCTCTCGTCGAGGGCGAGGCGGTCGTTCGCGGCGAGCTTGTTGACGTAGAGGAGCGGCATCGCCCGGCTGACGATCTGCTCGGAGCAGCCATAAGGGTAGCGGTCGAGCGCCTGGAGCAGGCCCGGCACGTCGAGCCCCGGCAGCGCCGAGGCCGAGACGGAGACCGTGCCGGTGCCGGGCAGCACGTCGGCGAGGAGATCGGGCCCGAGGTTGAGCGTCGCGCCGGGCTCCAGCGGGCGCACGGAGCGGCGCAGCAGCGCCCCCGTCCCCGGCGAGACCGCGACCCGGAAGCTCTGGCCGACGCCGGCCTCCAGCCCCGGCCCCGACAGGGCGAGGTCGATGCGGGCGATCCCCGGCCCGGCGGCGGTGACGGGAATCGCCACCTGTGCCTTGCCGCTGGCCTCCAGCCGCACGGTGCGGTGGGCGGCCCCGGCGCCGACGAGCATCGGGCCCGAGAGGTCGAGGTCGATCGTGTACTCGCCCGCCTGCCCCTCGACGTTGTCGAGGGCGACGAGGAAGCGCGAGCGGTCGCCGGTGTTGAGGAAGCGCGGCAGGGTGCCGGCGACGACCACGGGGTCGCGCACGATCACGTCGGCCTGCGCCTGGCCCACGCGGCTCCCGCTCCAGGCCGTGACCATCACCCGGCCGGTGCCGTTGAAGGCGGGCAGCGGGAAGGTCACCTGCGCGGTGCCGTCCGGACCGACCTTCACGACACCGGAATAGAGGGCGAGCGGCGCCTGGGTCGGAGGCGCGTCGGCGAGCTCGCCCCCGCCGCCGTCGCCGCCGGAGCGGATGGCGCCGAGCGTGCCCTGCATGCCGTCGATCAGGTAGCCGTAGACGTCGCGGATCTCAGGCCCGAGTGCCTTCTGCCCGAAGAAATGGGCGAAGGGGTTCGGCGCCTCGTAGCGGGTGAGGTTGAGGATGCCGACATCGACCATCGCCACCGTCACCCGCGCCTCCTCGCCTGAAGCCAGACCGGCGACCTTCACGGGCAGCGTCAGGTCCCGCCGGGGCCGCGTGCGCTCGGGGGCGGCCACGGAGACGCCGAGGCCGCGCTTATCCCGGTCCACGGAGAACCAGGCGAGGCCGAGCGCGCGGCCGGGCTGGCGCTTGGCCGCCTGGTCGAGGGGCCGGTAGGCGGTGGCGACGAGGTAGGCGCCCGCGCCCCACTCCGCCTTGACGGGAAGGGTGACGGTGGTGCCGCCCTCCGCCACGCTCACGTCGAGGGTCTCGTGGACCCGGTCGGAGACGACCGCCAGCGTCGCCGTGCCCTTGAACCTGGAGCCCAGGCGAGCGCGCAACGTGTCGCCCGCCGCGTAGGCCGGCTTGTCGAGGGTGAGCTCGAGGAGGTCCGGCACATCCGCCGTCTGGCCGCCGGACCAGCCGACCTGGAAGGTCACGCTCGCCGCCGCCCCCGGCCTGCCGGGCACGCTCGCCTCCAGGCGGTACTGGCCGAAGGTCACGGGCGCGCCGATACGGGCGGGAGCGTCGCCGGAGATGTCGGCCTTGCCGTCTGCGATCCGACGCACGGACTTCACCGGCTCGAAGGACCAGCGCCCATCCGCGCGGTACCACTGGTAGTTCTGCTCGATCCGCGAGAGCGTCCAGACGACGCCGGCCTGGGCCAGGCGCCGTCCGTCCGGCGCGGCCATCACGAGATCGAAGCTGGCGAGCCCCCCTTCCTGAAGGTCGCCCGAAAAGCCCTTGCGGATCGCCAGCACCGGCGCGTCGGGCAGGATCGGCAGGGTCAGGCTGCGCGAGAGCGCCCGCCCGCCGGGCTCGCCGACCGCCAGCGTGATCTTCGCCTCCATGGCGCGGGGCGCGCTCGACGCCTCGACGGGCACGGTGATCGTGGCGTTGCCCTTGGCGTCGGTCGTGGCGCGGGACTCGATCTCCTTCGCGCTCGCCTCGACGCTCTCGTCGTCGAGGCCGATGGAGAAGCCCTCAAGCCCCTTGATGCCGGGTGCGGCCGCCGCCTGGAGCGTGACGCTGCCGGACACCTCGAGCCCGGCGCCCGGCGCGCCGTAGAGGTAGCGGGCGGCGACGTCGATCCGGGCGGGCTCGCCCTTGGCGAGGCTCGGCGTCTTCGGGGTGAGGTTCACCTCCAGGCGCTCGGGCACGTAGTCTTCCAGCAGGAAGCTCGCCTCGCCGATCGCCGGCGCCTTCGGGTCGGTGAAGGCCTGGATGCGCCAGGTGCCGTGCATCGCCCCCGACAGCAGCGGCAACGAGAAGGCGCGCCCGCCGAGCCCCTCGTCGGCCAACTGCGCGCGTCGATACTCGACCCCGTCCGGCCGCTTCACGACGAGGGTCAGGGGCAGGTTCGGCACCGCGACGCCCTGCGCGTCCCGCAGGAGGGCAGTGATCTGCACGGTCTCGCCGGAGCGGTAGACGCCCCGCTCGGGGAAGACGTAGGCCTCGACCGTGCCGGTGGCGGTGCGGCCCTTCACGCCGCGGTCGGTGAGGTCGAAGGCCGAGAGCGACAGGTCGAGGAAGCCGTAATCGTCGCCGAGCTGCGCCACGACGAGCCCCGGCGCGATGCCGCCCTCGCCCCGCGCCAAGCCGGCTGCGAAGGCGGCGTGGCCCTTGCCGTCGGTCTTCGCCGTACCCAGCACCTCGTTGTTGCGGGCGATGAGCCGCACCTCGGCCCCGGAGACGGCCTGCGCGCCGGCCAGCGAGCGCAGGAAGACGTGCACCCCGTCAGGGCCCTTGAAGGCGGTGAGCCCGAGGTCCGAGACCACGAACCACTGCGTCGCCTGTTGCTCGTAGCCGCCCCCTTCCTCGTCGGAGGCTGAGGCGGCGCCGCTCGGTTGCGCCAGCATCACGTAGATGCCGGGCTCGAGCTTGCCGACCGCCTGGAGCACGGGGAAGGCGGTGACGGCCTCCTGGTTCTGCTCGGCCTTGGCCGTGTCGAGGCTGCCCTTCCAGACCCGCACGCCCTTCTGCTCGGCGATGGTCCGGGCGGTCGAGCCCGAGAGCTGGTTGAGGAACTCCTCCGAACGCAGCGAGGGCAGCAGGTTGCGGTCGCCGATGCGCAGCACCTCGACGTCGAGCTTGGGCGCGTTCACCGAGACGAGGGGCACCCCCGCCTGTCCGGTGCGGGGCAGGACGTAGTTGCGGCCGGTGAAGCGCGCCTGGGGCGAGCGGTCGCGAACGTAGACCTCGTAGTCGGAGGCCTTCGTCAGCCCTTCGCCCGGTACGTTGGAGGGCAGGCCCTCGCGCAGGACGAAGGCGTAGCGGCTGCCGTGCTTGAGCCCGTCGACGCAGACCTGGCTGCCCTCGGCCATCACGGCGGCGTTCGTCGCGCCGGAGACCGCGACGTAGGGGCTGAGGTCCGCCTTCGCCGCGACCGGCTCGGAGAGGGTGAAGCAGACCCGCGGCGAGGCGGCGTCGGAATCGACCTTGTAGTCGAGGATGCGGAAGCCGTGCTCGGCCCGCAGCGCCTCGTAGTCCTCGCGCACGCCCGAATCGTCGCTCGCCGCGAGGCTCGCCCGGTAGGTCTCCATGGCGTCGCGGTACTCGCTGCGGTCGGCGTAGAGGCGCGCGAGCTGGGCGAGCGCCTCGCCCTCCGGCTGTCCCGCTGCGGCCCGCTGGTAGGCGCGGAAGGCGGCCGCCAGCGCCCGGCGGCCGAGCCGGTTCTTGGCGGCGTAGTCCTTGTTCTCCTCGTTCGCCGCGGCGGTGCTCGCGGCGCGGGCGTAGGCGAGCCAGTTTCGCGGATCGCCCGGATCGGCGGCGACCGCCCCGGTCAGGGGCTTGAGGGCGGCGTCCGCCTTGTCGTTGGCGAGCAGCGCCTCGCCGGCGTCGCGCGCCTGCTTCGCCGCGCGCACCGGCCCGGAGGCTGCGGCCTCGTCCTTGAGGGCCGCTTCGAGGCGCACCGCGTCACTGGCGAGCCCCTCCCGCTGGAAGGTCTTCTTCGGGGGCGGCGCCGGGCGGGCCGGGACGGCCGGTGCGGCCCGAGGCGCCGGGGCTGCCGGCGTCGGCATCTGAAGCTGCGCCGAGGCGGGAAGGGCGAGGCAGATTGCCAGCGCGAGCCCCGACACGAGGCCGCCGAGCCGTGACGATGCCAGCATGATCCCCTCCGCTCCCCTCGCGGCCCGCCGGTCCCCGGCACGGCCATCTCACGGAGGCCCCGAGTCGGCGGGGCCCATCGCGAGGGCGGCGGACGGTATCACCTGCCGCGCCCGCCGCAACGGCGGCGCCCGAGGTGAGCGCGGCGATGGGTGCGCTGCCTCACGAGAGGGGCGAGGCTCCGGAGCGACGCCCTGGCCTTCGCCTGCCGACCCTGACAGGCTCGGCCGGATGGCAAAGGATTCGATGATGACGGCAGCGGCGCGCGGCGCACTCCTCGGGATCGGCGTGCTGGCGGTTGCCGGTCTCGCCGCGGGACCCGCATGCGCGCAGTGGCCTCTTCCAGGCCCGGCGGCGCCGCAGGCCCGTCCCCCGGCGCCGCCGAAGCCGAAGCCCGCGCCCGCCCCCGATCCGGCCTTCGAGGCGGCGAGATCCGCCTTCGAGGCCCTGCCCGAGGCCGAGCGCAGGGCGCTGCAGGACGCCCTCGTCTGGACCGGCGACTACAACAGCGTCATCAACGGCGCCTTCGGGCGGCGCACCTACGACGCGATCCTCGCCTGGCGCACCCGCGAGAACCGGCCCGGCGAGACCCTCGACGCCCGGGCCCGCGCCGGCATCCTCGCCGCGGCGGAGGCCGCGCGCCGCGCCGCGCGGTTCAGCCTCCGCACCGATCCGGCGAGCGGCGTGGTGATCGGCGTCCCCGAGGCGCGGCTGCCGAAGCGTACGGCCCTGCCCGGCGGCACCCGCTGGCAGAGCGCGGACGGGCGCATCACCCTGGAGACGCGCTCCGCCGCGCCCGGCGAGACCGATCTCGACGCCCTGTTCGAGCGCACGATCGCGCCGGTGCCGGGGCGCAAGATCACCTACAAGCTCAAGCGGCCGGACTTCTTCGTCGTCACCGGGGACACCGCCGAGGGCCGCTTCTACATCCGCCACGCGGCGGGACCGGAGACCGTGCGCGGCTTCGTCGTCGCCTACG
Source organism: Methylobacterium jeotgali (assembly GCF_022179345.1). GTDB lineage: Bacteria > Pseudomonadota > Alphaproteobacteria > Rhizobiales > Beijerinckiaceae > Methylobacterium > Methylobacterium jeotgali. The sequence continues at coordinate 67,268 of NZ_BPQR01000045.1, forward strand.
ACAAGGCGCTCGCGGGGGAGGCCGACCGGCTCGTCATCGCCATCGCCAACAGCTTCGAGCCGTTTCCGGCTGCCGGCACGCCGGTCGCGCCAGTGCCGGGCCCGGCCGCGTCACAGACCGCCGCGACGGCGCAGATCGGGACGGCGCCGCGCACGGGCATGGCCTCGCAGGCGGGCGCATCACCCCAGGCGGCGCCGCTGCCGGGCGTCCGGCCCGGCGTGCCGGCTCCGACGCCGGGATTCATGCCCGGCCCCGCGAGGGCGCCGGCCGGCACGGGGCTCGTCGTGGCGCCGGGGCGGGTGCTGACGGCGGCGGCGGCGGTCGAGAACTGCCCGGCGACGTTCGTCGGCGCCGCGCCGGCCCGCATCGCGGCGAGCGATCCGGGCACCGGCCTCGCCCTGCTGGAGGTGGGCTCGGCGGCGAAGGCCGTTGCGCCCGCGCCGCGCGGCGCTCCGCCGGCCGTCGGCGAGGCGCTGGTGACGCTCGCTTCCGACGGCACGGAGGTGCAGGCCGCGCCGGGCGCCCTCGTCGAGGGCGGGCGCTTGCAGGCGCCGCTCCAGCCCGGATCGGCGGGCGCGCCGGTCTTCGACCGCTCCGGCGCGCTCGTCGGGGTCGTGGCGCGGTTTCCCGCGCAGGTGCGGCTCGTCGCGGGCATCGCGCCGCCGATGAGCCACGCCCTGCTACCGGCCTCCGCGCTCGCCGGCTTCCTGGCCGCTCACGGGATCGCGGCCGCCCCCGCGCCGGCTGCCGAGACGGCGAGCCTCGGCGCGGTTGCCGGACGCCTCGGCGGCGCCGTCATGGCTGTGGTTTGCCGGCGCTAGAGCCGTATCCGATCGGGTGCGGCTCCAGGTCTCTGTCTCGCCGCGCTCTCCTCCGCCGAGCCGGCGCCCGGTTCGGCGGAGCGCGCCTCAGATCCGCCCGGTGAGGAGCAGCACGATCAGGATGATGACGAGCAGACCGCCGAGGCCGAAGCTCGGACCGCGATAGGCGCCCCCGCCCAGGAAGTTGCCGCCGCCGAGCACGATCAGGATCAGGATGATGAGGAGAATGGTGGTCAGCGACATCGATGGTCCTTTCGCTCGGCCGCGCTTGCTGCATCGGCTCGGGGGATCAAACGTCGCAGGTGGGATGATCGTTCACGGGGCGACGTAATAAGCTTCGCCGTCAGGCCCGCCAGTCCGGAATCGGCCGCGGCGGCGCCTCGATCCACTCCGGCACGGGCAGTCCGCGCTCGCGCAGGAAACTTGGGTTGAAGAGCTTCGAGGCGTAGCGCGCCGCCCCGTCGCAGAGGATCGTCACGATGGTGTGGCCGGGCCCGAGCTCCCGGGCGAGGCGCACCGCGCCGGCGACGTTGATGCCCGACGAGCCCCCGAGCGACAGGCCTTCTTCGCGCATCAGCCGGAAGACGTGGCCCAGCGCCTCGGTGTCCGGCACGCGGAAGGACAGGTCCGGCGTGAAGCCCGCGAGGTTGCCGGTGACGCGCCCCTGGCCGATGCCCTCGGTGATCGAGGAGCCCTCGGCCTTGAGGGTGCCCGTCGTGTAGTGGGCGTGGAGCGCCGAGCCCTCGGGGTCGGCGAGCGCGATCTTCACCTCGGGCTTGCGGGCGCGCAGCGCCTCGGCGATGCCGGCGAGCGTGCCGCCGGTCCCCGCCGCGCAGATGAAGCCGTCGACTGCGCCGTCCGTCGCCTCGAAGATCTCCGGCCCGGTGCCCTCGACATGGGCCCGGCGGTTGGCGGTGTTGTCGAACTGGTCGGCGAAGAAGGCGCCCTTCGGCTCGGTCTCGGCGAGGCGCTCGGCCAGCCGCCTGGCGACGCGGGCGTAGTTGTTGGGGTTCGAGAAGGGCACCGCCGGCACCTCCACGAGCTGCGCGCCCGCGAGCCGCAGGGTCTGCTTCTTCTCCTCGGACTGGGTCTCGGGGATGACGATGAGGGTGCGGTAGCCGAGCACGCTCGCCACCAGCGCCAGGCCGATGCCCGTGTTGCCGGCGGTGCCCTCGACGATGGTGCCGCCGGGCCGCAGCAGGCCGCGGGCCTCGGCGTCGCGCACGATGAACAGCGCCGCCCTGTCCTTCACGGAGAGACCGGGGTTCAGGAACTCCGCCTTGCCGAGGATGGTGCAGCCGGTCTCCTGCGAGGCCCGAGCGAGCCGGATCAGCGGCGTCCGGCCGATCGCGGCGAGCACGTCGGGGCGGGGGGCGTCGGTCATGGGTCGCGGGCCTGGCCGTTCGATGGGGGACGCCGCTCCATAGACGGCCCGCCGGGTTTCGGCGAGCGCGGCTCCGGAGGGATCAGGCGAAGACGTAGCCGCCGTTGATGCGCAGGCCCACCGGGCGGCCGGCCTCGTAGCGCTCGCCGTCGGTGTCCTCGACCACGAGCGGCTTCTCCGCGCCGCGATCGACCTCGATGCGCTGGCGGCCCTGGCTGCGGTAGGAGGAGCGCACGGTGCCCGAGAGATGGGCCTGGGCCGGCTCCACGAACTGGAGCTGCCAGGGGCGCACGTGCAGCGTCACGGGGCCGATGAGGCCGCTCGGCGCGGCGACCGGCGTCGGGTGGCCGGCCACCAGCACCCGCCCGCCCTCGGCGATCGCCTCGACCTCGATCGAGTCGCCGAGGAAGCGCAGCACGGTCGCCGAGACCGGCGTGTCCTGGACCTCGTCCGGGGTGCCGACCTGCTCGAGCCGGCCCTTGTCGAGCACCGCGACCCGGTCGGAGAGCTCGAGCGCCTCGTCCTGGTCGTGGGTGACGAAGATCGTGGTCTGGCCGGTACGGTCGTGGATCTCGCGCAGCCAGCGGCGCAGGTCCTTGCGGACCTGGGCGTCGAGCGCCCCGAAGGGCTCGTCGAGGAGCAGCACGCGGGGCTCGACGGCGAGCGCGCGGGCGAGCGCGATGCGCTGGCGCTGGCCGCCGGAGAGCTGCGAGGGGTAGCGGTCTGCGAAGCCCGAGAGCCGGATCAGGTCGAGGAGGTTGCCGACGCGCCGCCGGATCTCCGCCTGCGGCGGCCGCTCGGAGCGCGCCCTCGCGTTGAGCCCGTAGGCGATGTTGTCGGCGACGGTCATGTGCTTGAACAGGGCGTAGTGCTGGAACACGAAGCCCACCGCCCGCTTCTGCACGGGGAGGCCCGTGGCGTCGTCGCCCCCGAACAGGATGCGCCCGCGGTCGGGGAAGTCGAGCCCGGCGATGATGCGCAGCAGCGTCGTCTTGCCCGAGCCCGAGGGGCCGAGCAGGCCGATGAGCTCGCCCGCCCGCACATCGAGGCTGAGGTCGTGGAGGACGGCCGCCGTGTCGAAGGTCTTCGAGAGGCCCTCGACGCGGATCGCGGTGGGCACGCCGCTAGTGAGCCCGGCCTGACGCGAGCTCGTCCGCGTAGCGCCACTCGAGGACGGACTTGATGACGAGCGTGACGAGGGCGAGGCCGGCGAGAACGGTGGCGACGGCGAAAGCGGCGACGAAGTTGTACTCATTGTAGAGGATCTCCACGTGGAGAGGGATCGTGTTGGTGAGGCCGCGGATGTGGCCGGAGACCACCGACACCGCCCCGAACTCGCCCATCGCCCGGGCATTGCAGAGCAGCACGCTGTAGAGCAGGCCCCAGCGGATGTTGGGCAGCGTCACCGTGAGGAAGGTGTGGAACCCGGAGGCGCCGAGCGTCAGGGCGGCCTCCTCCTCGGCGGTGCCCTGCTCCTGCATGAGCGGGATCAGCTCGCGGGCGACGAAGGGGAAGGTCACGAAGATCGTGGCGAGCACGATGCCCGGCAGCGCGAACAGGATCTGGATGCCGTGCTCGGCGAGGAAGACGCCGAACAGCCCCTGCGAGCCGAACAGCAGCACGTAGATCAGCCCCGAGACCACCGGCGAGACCGAGAAGGGCAGGTCGATGAGCGTGATCAGCAGGCTCTTGCCCACGAACTCGAACTTGGCGATCGCCCAGGAGGCGGCCACCCCGAAGACGAGGTTGAAGGGCACGGCGATCGCCGCGACCGTGAGCGTCAGCCGGATCGCGCTCCAGGCGTCGGGCTCGCGGAAGGCGGCGAGGTAGGCGTCGAACCCCTTGGCGAAGGCCTGGGCGAAGACCGTGACCAGCGGCAGCACCAGGAACAGGGCGAGGAACAGGATCGCGACGCCGGTGAGCAGCCAGCGCACCGAGCCGCCCTCGGTGACGACGCTCGCCGGGGGCGCGGCCGCCCTGTCCGCGGCCGCGAAGCTTGCGGGAACGAGCGTCTCAGACATAGCCGAACCTCCGCCGGCTCCAGGCCTGGATCAGGTTGATGAGAAGGAGCGTCAGGAAGGAGATCGCCAGCATGATCGTGGCGATGGCCGCCGCGCCCCCGTAGTCGAACTCGGAGAGCTTGATGACGATGAGCAGCGGCGCGATCTCCGACACGTAGGGCAGGTTGCCGGCGATGAAGATGATCGAGCCGTACTCGCCGACGCCCCGGGCGAAGGCGAGCGCGAAGCCGGTGAGCACCGCCGGGATCAGCGGCGGCAGCACCACGCGGGTCAGGGTCCGCCAGCGGGTGGCGCCGAGCGTCGCCGAGGCCTCCTCGATCTCCTTGTCGATCTCCGCGATCAGCGGCTGCACCGTGCGCACCGCGAAGGGCAGCCCGATGAAGACCATGGCGATGAAGATACCGACCGGCGTGTAGGCGGCCTTGATGCCGATCTTTTCCAGCTGCTCACCGACGAGGCCGTTGGGGGCGTAGAGGGAGGCCAGCGCGATGCCGGCCACCGCGGTGGGCAGGGCGAAGGGCAGGTCGACGACCGCGTCGACGAGGCGCCGTCCGGGGAAGCGGTAGCGGGTCAGCACCCAGGCCACCAGGAAGCCGAAGACCGAGGCGACGAGGGCGGCGACGAGCGACACCCCGAAGCTGACCTTGAGGGCGCTCGCCACCCGCGGGTCGCTCGCCACCTCGAGGATGCCGGAGAGGCCGAGCCCCGAGGCGCGGGCGACGAGGGCGGCCAGCGGCAGCAGCACGACGAGGCCGAGGCAGGTGAGCGCGTAGCCGAAGGTGAGGCCGAAGCCGGGGATCACGCTCGGCTGCCGGAAGCGCCGTCTCGGCCGGAGAGTCTCGACCATGGGAGTCCGGGGGCTGGAGTTCGGGCGCGCGAGGACAGCGCGCGAGACGGGTGAAGGTTGCCGGCCGCCCATGGAAGGGGCGGCCGGCGATCGGAAGAGGGCTAGCGGCCGGCCTTGCTCAGCTGGTCGAACAGGCCGCCATTGTCGAAGTTCTTCTGGATGTCGTCCCAGTTGCCCTGGAGATCCTCGATCTTGAAGAGCTTGATCTCGGGCAGGAGGGCGAGATCCTCCTTCTTGGCGGCCTCGCGCTTGCTCGGCCGGTAGTGGTGCTTGGCGAAGATCGCCTGCGCCTGGTCCGTGTAGAGGAAGGCGAGGTAGCCCTCGGCCTGCTTGCGGGTGCCCTTGCGGTCGACGTTGGCATCGACGAGGGCCACCGGCGGCTCCGCGTAGATCGAGGTCGGCGGCACCACGATGTCGAACTTGTCCCGTCCGAACTCGTCGAACACGAGGAAGGCCTCGTTCTCCCAGGCCGGCAGCACGTCGCCGAGGCCGCGCTGGGCGAAGGTCACGGTCGAGCCGCGGGCGCCGGTGTCGAGGACGGGCACGTTCTTGTAGAGCTGCCCGACGAAGGCGTTGGCCTTCTCCGCGTCCTTGTCCTTGGTGTAGGCGTAGCCCCAGGCGGCGAGGAAGTTCCAGCGCCCGCCAGCGGAGGTCTTCGGGTTCGGGGTGATGACCTTGATGTCGGGCTTGGCGAGGTCGTCCCAGTCCTTGATGCCCTTCGGGTTGCCCTTGCGGACGAGGAACACCACGGTCGAGGTGTAGGGCAGGCCCTCGTTCGGCTGCCTCTGGCGCCAGTCGGCGGGGATCTTCTTGGTCAGCTTGGCGATGGCGTCGATGTCCGAGGGGATGCCGAGCGTCACCACGTCGGCGTCCACCCCGTCGATGACCGTGCGCGCCTGGGAGCCGGAGCCGCCATGGGAGGCGCGCACCGTCACGGTCTCCCCGGTCTTGGCCTTCCAGTACTCGGCGAACGCGGTGTTGATGTCGCGGTAGAGCTCGCGGGTCGGGTCGTAGGAGACGTTGAGGAGCGCGGTCTCGGCCGCCATCGCGGGCGCCGCCGCGAGGCAGGCGGCCAGCGCAAGCCCCGTCAGCAGGGAGCGGCGGCCAGGCTTGGTCTCGTGTCTCGTGCTCACGTCATTCTCCGCGTCGCGTCCGCCCGGTAGGGCAGGCCGTCTGCTGCGGATGTCGTTCTTTTTACAGAACGTTGTCAAGCATCGAGGGCGAGCCGAATGCAGGTGCTGCAGGCCCTCAAATCTCCCGGAAGCCGACTCTGCGCTCGCGTATGGAACGAAAACCTAGAGCGCGCGCCAATCGGGGACGGTTCGTCTCACAGCTGACTGTTCTTTAGAAAGAACATCTGCCCTGCACATGACGCAGTGCGGGGATAATGTCTGCCGCCGTGCTCAGGAATCGAGGTAGCCCGCCTCGCGCAGCGCGTTCTCGACGGCGCCGAGCAGGGCCTCCTCGTCCTCGCGGGAGATGGGCGCGTCCTCCGGCTCCTCCGGGATCGCCGCCGCGAGAGGCGCGATCCGGGGCGGGTTCCACCCGGCGAAGCGGAACAGGCCGGAGGCCGCCGTGACCGCGCCGGCGATCGACACCTGTGCCATGGGTCTCTCTCCCCAGGACCGGGGCCGCGCCGGCCCCGCCAAGCTTCCTTAACGATCCGTTAACGAGCTTGGACCGGTTCGGGTCCCTGCACAAGTTCGGGAGATGCCGTCAGGGATGCGTCAACCCTGACGCGAGCGCCCGCGTGACGGAGGGAGCGATGGGGGCAATCGCTTAAGCGGCGGCGGCTAGGGGTGCTGGCGCACCTCCCGCTCGCGGGCCGCGTCCTAGAAGGGCGGCCGGAGCGACCTGGCTCCACCTCGAACCGCAAGACCAACGACCATGACCGTGATCGCGCTCATCCTCGCCGGCAATCTCGTGCTCGCCGGCCTGTTCTCCCTCGTCGCCGTCGCCGTCGACTGAGGCGTCCCTACCGCTTGGCGCCGTCGAGCCGCTCGATCAGGCTCTTGAGCCGGGCGTCGACCGGCTCCGGCGGCCTGCCGGCATAGGCATCCTTCAGGGTCTCGCCGAGATGGCGGCGGACGTCCGCGGCGAGCCCGGGGCCCGTGGCCTTGGCCGCCGGCGCGCGGTCGGGAGAGGTCTTTCGGCCGTCGAGCATGCGTGGGCTCCTGTCCACCATGAGCCGCCCGAGCCTCGCCGAATTTGGTTAAGCGTCCGTCACTGCGGTCGCAGAGCGTTCCCCGTCACCCCGGTCTGCCAACGACTTGCTGGCGATTTGCGGGGTCTTCCACGATGAGATCGCATCATTGCTGATATTCACCATGAATCCGCCGAATGCTTGAAGTCGATCCCCGCCGATCATAGCGTCGAGATCTTCGGAATTTCGGGATCTCAGCCCATGTCGACCCGCAGCATCGTTTACGACACCATCGCCCAGGTGGCCCGCGAGCAGGAGAAGGTGCTCCCCGCCCTCGACGACGATCTGGTCCTCCTCGAGTCGGGTCTCGACTCGCTCTGCTTCGCGATCCTCGTGAGCCGTCTCGAGGACGCGCTCGGCGTCGACCCGTTCACCGCCTCCGACGAGATCGTCTTCCCCGTCACGGTCGGCGAGTTCGTCACCCTCTACGAGACCGCCGCCCTCGACGCGGCCGCCTGAGATGCGCGCCCTCGGCGAGGTCCTGGCCGGGGCGGCTCCCGGCCGCCGGTTGCACGGGGCGGAGCGGAGCCTCGCCTTCGCCGATCTGCGGCAGCTGACGCCGCTCGACGGCCCGGTCTCCGGCGCCCGCGTGCTCCTCGTCACCGGCGACCAGCTCTCGGCGGCGCTGGCCCTGCTCGCCCTCGACGGGCACGCCGCCGCGATCGTCCTGTGCCCGCCCGACCTCGCGCCCGAGCACCTGCCGGTGATCGCCGAGCGGGCCGGCGCTGACACCCTCGTCACCGACCGCGACCCGGCCGATCTGCCCGGCCTCGACGGGCTGCGCCACGTCGCCTGCCGCTGGCCTCTTTTGCCGGCACAGGAAGCGATCGGGGAGCCTGCGTACGCGACGGAGTGGCTGCTCCTCACCTCCGGCACCACCGGCGTGCCGAAGCTCGTGCGCCACACCCTCGCCGGGCTCACCGCCGCGATCCGCCTGGCGCCGGCCGATGCGCCGCCGCCGGTCTGGGCGACCTTCTACGACATCCGCCGCTACGGCGGCCTCCAGATCTTCCTGCGCGGCGTCGTCGGCACCGGCTCGCTGGTGCTGTCGAGCGCGGGCGAGCCCGTCGCCGACCATCTGCGCCGGCTCGCGAGCCATGACGTCACGCATCTCTCCGGCACGCCCTCCCACTGGCGCCGGGTGCTGATGTCGCCGGCCAGGGGCGCCATCGCGCCGGGCTATGTCCGCCTCTCCGGCGAGATCGCCGACCAGGCCGTGCTCGACGGCCTGCGCGAGACCTATCCGGGCGCCTCCATCGGCCACGCCTACGCCTCCACCGAGGCCGGCGTCGGCTTCGAGGTGACGGACGGGCGCGAGGGCTTCCCGGAGGCGTTCGTCGGCCGGGCCGGCGCCGAGGTCGAGATGCGGGTGGTGGACGGGAGCCTGCGCATCCGCTCCGGCCGCACCGCCGACGCCTATGTCGGCACGGCGGGGCTGGCGCTCGCGGACGCGGACGGCTTCGTCGATACCGGCGACATGGTCGAGCTGCGCGACGGGCGCTACCGCTTCGTCGGCCGGCGCGGCGGCATCATCAATGTCGGCGGCCTGAAGGTGCATCCGGAGGAGGTCGAGGCGGTCATCAACGGCCACGCGCTCGTGCGCATGTCTCTGGTGGAGGCCCGGCGCAACCCGATCACCGGCGCGGTCGTCTCCGCCCGCGTCGTGCTGGAGCCCGGCGCCGCGGAGACCCCGGAGGCGGAGGTGCGGGCCGAGATCCTCGCCGCCTGCCGCAGCGCGCTCAGCCCCCACAAGGTGCCCGCGCTCCTCAAGGTCGTGGCGAGCCTCGAGATGACGGCCGCCGGCAAGCTCGCGAGGCCGCATGCCTGAGAAGACCGTCCTCGTCACCGGCGGCAGCCGCGGCCTCGGGCTCGCGATCGCCCAAAGACTGTCGGGCGCCGGCTACCGGGTCATCGCGGTCGCCCGCAGCGAGAGCGAGCCCTTGCGGGAGGCGGCCGAGGAGGCCCGTGCTCGCGAGGCCGGCGCGATCCATTTCCGCGCCGCTGACCTTTCCGACATAGAGGGGCTCGCCCCGTTGGTGAGAGGTGTCCGAAAAGAATTCGGGCCGCTCCACGGCCTCGTCAACAACGCCGGCATCGGCACCGAGGGGCTGCTCGCGACGATGCAGAACCCGCATATCGAGGCGCTCATCCGCCTCAACACGCTCTCGCCGATCCTGCTCACCAAGTTCGTGGTGCGCGGCATGATGGCGGATGGCGCCGGCCGCATCGTCAACCTGTCCTCGATCATCGCCTCGACGGGCTACTCGGCGCTCTCCGTCTACGCGGCGACCAAGGCCTCGATGATCGGCTTCACGAAGTCGCTCGCCCGCGAGGTCGGCCATCTCGGCATCACCGTGAACGCCGTGGCGCCGGGCTTCATCGACACCGAGCTCACCCGCTCCATGGACGACGAGGACCGCGCCCGCATCGCCCGCCGCAGCGCCCTGCGCCGGCTCGCCGAACCCAGGGACGTCGCCGCGGCGGTCGAGTTCCTGATGGGCGAGGGCGGCCGCAGCGTCACGGGGACGGTGCTGACGGTGGACGCCGGGAACACGGCGTAAGGGCTCTTCTCCGCTCGGGCATCGCTCGCTCGCGCCCCCGCCGTTCGAAGAGCTTGAAGAAGCCTCGGTCCGGTTCCTGATCGTCGCGGGAGCCAAACGTTCGACCGCAGCTCATGCCGTCACCGCCTCGATCCGCCGGCCAAGGTCGGCGTGCAAAGCAGAGACGAGGCGGTCGATCACCCCATCACGCGCCGCCCCCTCCGCCCAGGCCCGGCTCCCAGGCCGCCCGTCACACACGCCTCATGTGGGCCGCCGTGTCGCGCCTCCAGAGTTTCGGTCGTTCTGCTTCACAATCTTGCCGTCTCGATGCTAACGTCGAGTCGTTTGGCGCAGCATCGGCAGTTATGGCCTCAGATGTCGCGGCGATCGAGATCATGAGCATTTCTCGCGGGGGCAGGAAATGAGCGATGACGGCAATAAGATCGCGGGCCGATGGTCGGTATCCTTCAAGAAATGGAAATGGATATATACCTTCGAAGACGATGGAAAGGTTTCCTGGGTCGATCCTCTGAATAATCTGGGTGGGGACGGTCGCTGGGCTGAGAACGGCAAGCTGATCAATCTGACTTGGTATGGCTCCGAAACGAAGGAAAGCTGGTATCGTCCGATCGTTCCCGAGAAGCAGAGCGGTTGGTACGCGGCTGATTACGGAACCGGAAATTTCCAGGCGAAGAAGATCGAAGCGCCCGTTGCGCCCCGCGCGCCGGATCTGTCCGTCAATCCGGAGATTGCAAAATTACCTTGGAGCCGGTACGTCGACCAATTTAGTAGTCAATTGTATGACATGAACTATAAAATTCCTCCAGACAAGTCATTTGCTTATTCAAGTATACTAAGAATGACGTACGACGACGGTACGGAAATCGAGATCGATTTCGAGAAGGAACTGAGTAACGAAAATCTCTCCTCGAAGGAGGTTCAGGACGCGCTGGTTCGCGGCAGCCTCGGCAGGGGTGGGCGCATCTTTCCCTTGAAAATGACGGCCGCCACGGTGCCGCGCATCTGGGCGGCCCGCGATACCGCACTGAAGATACAGAACGGCGACTTCGAGGCCTTTGCCGCCGTCGCGCTGGCGGGAGTGGCCTTCATTCTCACCATTCCGGCGATGCCCGCGGGTGCTCCCCCTCCTTCGACGGTGAAGGTCGGCCGGCAGCGCGTGAACGGCGTCTCACGGGCCGGCGCTCGCGCTGCGGGCGCCCCGCGGATCAAACCCGTCAACGGAAAGGTCAACGTCGGCGGCGGCACGGAGAACAGCAAGGTGACCAACCTCAACCCGATCAATCCGAATTCGGGAGGCCCGACGACGGGTATCCCGAACCATGTTCTCGGCGGGATGGAGGACATGGGAGAACTGTTCGAGGCCGGCTCCGTGAGGGAGATGTTCTCCAACAAGCTGCGGTACGTCGACGTGAACTGGCCAAGGGCGACCCAGGCGGCGGCAAGGGTCATGGCTCCGGGCGGAAAGGTCAGCATGAACGTCTGGACCATCGAGACGGCGGAGCAGCAGGCTTTGAAGACTGCATTCGAGGCGGCCGGATTCAAGAACGTCAAGGTGGTCGGCGAAGGAGCCGGCACGATCCTTACGGCGACATTTTAGAGGGCATCTCGCCAGACGAAGACTGATCTGCCATCTGATTGCGGATCAGCTTCGAAGTCGACCGCGTACCGATTTGTTCTCGACGATCGATTCCGTCGGTCGCACCGTGCCGGCACTCGGAGCGACCCTTCGATGACGGCCGCTTCCTGCCCCGTCTCGGACGCTGGCTCTCGATCGTTGCGCCGTTCCCGCCCTTGACCCCGGCCCTCGCTTCCCCACCATGCCTCGGCACCGCCCCGGTGCCGCGCAAGGCAGTGACCCCAGCATGAGCGAGAGCCCTCCGTCGCAGGCCGTGGCCCGCGCCTTCGTGCTGGCCGCGGGGCTCGGCAAGCGGATGCGGCCGGTCACGGCGACGCTCCCGAAGCCCCTGGTCGAGGTCGCGGGGCGCGCGCTCCTCGACCACGCCCTCGACCGGGCCGCCGAGGCCGGGATCGCGGAGGCGGTGGTCAACGTCCACTGGCTGCCGGACCTGCTCGAGGGTCATCTCGCCCGCCGGGAGGGCCTGCCGCGCATCACCGTCTCCGACGAGCGGGCCGAGCTTCTCGAGACCGGCGGCGGCGTCCGCAAGGCCCTGCCGCTCTTGGGCGAAGGCCCCTTCGTGGTGCTCAACTCCGATTCCTTCTGGCTGGAGGGTCCCTCGCCGAACCTCTCCCGGCTGATCGATGCCTGGGACGGGGAGAGCATGGACATGCTCCTCCTCGTCGCCCCCACTGCGACGAGCCTCGGCTACGAGGGCGCCGGCGACTTCCTGATGGACGCCGACGGCCGCCTGGAGCGCCGGGGCGAGCGGGCGGTGGCGCCCTTCATCTACGCGGGCGTGGCGATCATGACGCCCGCGATCTTCGCCGACACGCCGGAGGGCGCCTTCTCCCTCAACCTCCTCTTCGACCGGGCCATCGCGCGGGGCCGCCTCCACGGCCTGCGCCTCGACGGGCAGTGGCTCCACGTCGGCACCCCCGAGGCCATCGCGGCGGCCGAGGAGCGGGTGAAGGCCAGCGCCCGCGAGACCTGAGACGCGCCGAGGTTCACCGTTTGTCTCGTCCTCCCGGAGGCGCTAAGCCGGGCCCGTCCCCCCGCGAGACCCGGATGCCAGAGCCCCGCCTGTTCACGATCCCGCCGGGCGCGCCCTTCCTGCCGACGCTGGCCGACGCCCTCGTCTCGGGGCGGCTCGTCGGACCCCTCGGCGACGATCCGCTGGCGCTCGCCGCCGTCACCCTCTACCTGCCGACCCGCCGCGCGGTGCGCGCGCTCGGCGGGGTGCTGGCCGAGCGTCTCGGCCGGGCGGCGCTGCTGCCGCGCCTCATCGCGCTGGGCGAGGGCGACGACGCCGAGTTCGACATCGCCGCCGGCGGTGCGCCGGGCGCCGCGCGGGCCGTGCTCGCCCCCTCGATGCCGCCCCTGGAGCGCCGCCTCGTGCTCATGGGCCTGGTGCAGGCCTGGGCGCGCAGCGTCGACCGGGCGCTGCTGCCGCTCGGCGAGGGCGTGCCCTTCGGCGTGCCCTCCTCCCCCGCCGACGCCGTGGCGCTCGCCGGCGACGTCGAGGGCCTCATGGACGCGCTCACCGTCGAGGGCGTGCCCTGGGAGGAGATCGCCGGCGCCGTCGAGGCCGAGTACTCGCGCTACTTCGGCCTGACCCTCGACTTCCTGCGCATCGCCGCCGAGCACTGGCCGCGCATCCTCGGTGAGCGCGACCTCTCCGATCCCGTCTTCCGCGCCCGCAGCCTCGTCGTGGCGGAGGCCGAGCGCCTCGCCCGCGA
>NZ_BPQR01000046.1 GCF_022179345.1 Methylobacterium jeotgali
GCGGGCGGCGTGGCGGGCGGCGCCGCTCGGCGACTGGGCGCGGGCCGTCGACCCCGCCCTGATGGCGGCCCTGCGCCGCCGGGGGGCGGTGCTCGGCGGGCGCCGGCAGGCGAACCTCGCCGCAGCGCTCGCCGCCGGGCTGACGGCCCTGGCGCTGACCGGGCCGGCGGTGGAGCGGGCGGACGCCACGACCTTCCGCAACCTCGACGCCCTGGTCCTCGTCATCGACCTCTCCCGCTCCGTCGGCGAGGGCGGCGACCTGAAGGCCGTGCGCCAGACCGCGCAGGGGCTGGCGGAGGCCGCCGGCACCCGCCCCGTGGCGGTGGTGGTCTACGCGGGCGACGCCTACCTCGCCGCACCTCCGACCACCGACCGCGACAGCCTCGGCACCACGCTCTTCGCGCTCGACGCCGACACCGTGCCCGACCGAGGCAGCCATCCCGAGCGGGGGCTGGCGCTCGCCCGGCGGACGCTGGGCGAGGGCGAGACCGTCGCCGCCGACGTGGTGCTCGTCAGCGACGGCGACGGCATTGGCGACGCGGCCCGCCGCGAGGCGGAGGCGATCCGCGCGAAGGGCTGGCGCCTCGCCACCCTGTTCGTGCCGCCGGCCAAGACCCTGCCGCCGGGCGCGCCAAAGCCTGATCGCTCCGCCCTCGACGCCCTGGCGCGGGCCGGCGGCGGGCCGGCCGCCGAGATCGGCGCGCCGGGGCCGGTGCTCGACGCGGTCGGCGCCGGCACGGCAGGCCACCTCGCCGCCGGGGGCTACGCCGTGCTCGCCTATGCCGATCTCGGCCGCTGGCTGCTGCTGGCCGCCGCCATCCCCGCCCTTCTCCTGTTCCGCAGGAGCGCCTGATGGCCGGCCTCACGCTCCCTTCCCTGCGGACGCCCGCCGGCCTGCCCCCCCGCTGGCGGCGGGGGATGCGGCTCGCCGGCCTCGGGCTCGCCGGCCTCGGCCTGCTGGCGCTCGCCGCCGTCTCCGAGCCCCGCAACGGGCTCGGGCGGCTGCTGATCGGGCTCGGGGCGCCGGGACTCGCGGCACAGGTGCTCGCCGATCCGGCCTGGCGCGGCCCCGCTCTCTACGAGGCCGGTCGCTACGCCGAAGCCGCCGAGGTCTTCAGGCGGGCGGGCAAGCGCGGCGCCTACAACCTCGGCAACGCGCTGGCCAAGCTCGGCGACTACGACGGCGCCATCGCCGCCTACGACGCGGCGCTCGCCTACAACCCCCGCGACGCGGATGCCCGCGCCAACCGGGCGCTGCTCGCCCGCCTCGTCGCCGAGGCGATCGACCGTGGAGGCAACGGCGGCATCGCCAACGCCACGGGGCAGTACGGCGCCCGCTACAACAACACCGCCAACCACGACCAGAGCGACGACATCCAGGCGACCTCGAGCGGCGAGGGGCTGGCCGGCAACCGCGAGGCGAATTCCAGCGCCTCGCTACCGGGCAACAGCAAGGTGTCGCGCCGCGGCAAGGCCGAGCAGCAGGCCCTCGATTCCGGCGGCGGCGAGGCCCGCGGCTCGGTGGGCGACGCCGAGGGCAAGGGCCGCAAGGGCGGCGGCTCGGCCATGGTCGCCGAGTCGCCGGAGCGGGAGGCGCGCCGGGTGACGAAGAGCTTCGAGGCCCACGAGATCAGGCCGGACCGGCTGTGGCTGCGCACGCTCCCCGACGATCCCGGCCGCTACCTGAAGCTGCGCCTCAAGGCCGAGCAGGCCCGCCGCGTCGAGGCCGGCACGGCGATCCCCGCCGGGAGCAACCCGTGGTGAGGGGAATCTTCTCGTGCGAGTGCTCGCGCACCCGCGATCCGGCGCATGGGCGCCGACGCCCGTTCGGGCTTGCGCTTCGCGGGCGGGTCCTTATCGGCATCGTGCTGCTGATTGGGTCGATCGGTACGGCCCGCGCCGAGATCGAGCCCGGCGACCTCACCCTCACCGTCACGCCGGAGCTGAACGGGGGCGCCGCCCCCTACGCCCGCGAGATGGTGCTGCTGCGCATCCACGGGGTCTACCGCCAGCAGATCCTCTTGGAGGAGATGATCCAGCCGACGCTCGCCAACTTCTCCTGGACGCAGCTCGGGCGCGACCGCTGGAGCCGGGAGCGCCTGCCGGACGGGCAGGTGGCGCTGGCCCTCGACCGGGTGATCGCCGTCTTCCCCCATCATGCCGGCGACTTCACGATCGACCCCTTCGTCCACCGCGTCACCGTCAACGACGCCGGCGCCCGCCGGGTCGTCGACGTCCGCTCCGCGCCGATTCGGCTGCCGGTCGCCCCCTGGACGGGCAAGGGCGGCGGCCCGGAGGTCAAGGAACCCTGGTGGCTG
This sequence comes from Methylobacterium jeotgali, assembly GCF_022179345.1. Classification (GTDB taxonomy): domain Bacteria; phylum Pseudomonadota; class Alphaproteobacteria; order Rhizobiales; family Beijerinckiaceae; genus Methylobacterium; species Methylobacterium jeotgali. The sequence goes on from NZ_BPQR01000046.1 coordinate 2,319, forward strand.
CCGGCCCGCGACGTGACGATCACCGATTCCTGGTCGCCCGACCCGGAGACCCTGAAGATCGGCGAGTCGGCCCGGCGCATCGTCACGATCGAGGCGGCAGGGCTTGTCGCCGAAGGCCTGCCGCCGCGCCCGGTGATGCGCACCCGCGGCATCCTCACCTTCGCCGGGCCCGTCACCCGGGAGACGATCATCACGCCGACGGGGCCGGTGGCACGGGCGACCTACCAGTGGGACGTGCGGCCGGCGATCGGCGAGATCATCCCCCTAGACGCGATCGGCATCCCCTGGTTCGACACGGTGTCGCGGACGATGCGGGAGGCGGAGATCCCTGCCCGGCAGATCGGCGGTGGCCTGCCCGACCAGGAGCGGGACGCCGCGCCGACCCGCGCCGCGCCCTGGGTGGCGGCTGCGGCGGGGCTCGCCGCCTTCGGCCTCGGGCTCGCGCTCGTCGGCGTCAGTACCGGAAGGCCGCGCCTGCGCCTGGACGCCGCGCGGCGGCGGGCGCTGGCCCGCGCCGCCGAAGCTGGCGACGCACGGGCCCTGCGGGCCGCCTACGCCGAGTCGGCCGGGGCCGAGCCCGCTCTCGCCCGCCTCTGGCGGGAGGACGCGGAGATCGTCCGGGGGCTCGCCGCCCTCGATGCCGGGCTCTACGCGCAGGGAGGGGCGGCTCCCGACCGCGCCGGGCTGCGCGCCCTCGCCCGCACTCTCGCCCGCTCGCGCAAGGCGCCGGCCGCGACGGCCGCCCGGCCCGACCCGCTCCTGCCCCTCGACGGGCCCGCGAGACCGGCCCGGTAACGAAGCGTTCACCATGGCCTGCGAGGCTCGCGCCGTGACCGGCGAGCCGACCATTTCCAGGGACAGGAGCCCCATGCGCCGCGCCGCGCGCGCGCTGGCACTGCTCGGCATGCTTCCTTGCGCCACCTTCGCCGCCGATCTCGACGGCCCCTTCCCTGCGGGACCGCCAGGGGCCCCCTATGGCGATCCCGTCGATCTCGGCCCCCCCACCCCGCGCTACTTCCCCCGGGGTGACGGCGCCGACGAGGTGCTGAGCTATCCGGTGCCGCGCCGCCGCGTCGTCGGCTGCATCCCGCGCCGGGCCCTGGTGCCGACCAACGCGCCGGACGACCCGAGCTTCGTCGGCTCCGAGTACGGGCTCTCCCGGCCGAGCTACTACGGCATGACGCCGCCCCGCGGGGTCGACGACCCCTTCGGCCGCCCGGTCCTGCCCTATTGCCGCTGAGGCGGCCGGCGGCGAAAGCACTGGAAACTCGCGCGGCCCGCGCTTACCTCGCGACCCGTCGCGGGCGCGCCCGCGCTCCGACCGGGTCCCGCCATGCCGCTCCACCGTCTGCCGACGCTCCAGCGCTTCGAGACGCTCGCGCCCCTGCGGCGGGCGACGGGCGCCTGGCGGGCGGCCGGCGAGCGCATCGTGCTGGTGCCGACCATGGGCGCTCTGCACGAGGGCCACCTGGCGCTGATCGCGCACGCCCGGCGTCTCGGCGATCGGGTGGTGGCGAGCATCTTCGTCAACCCGACCCAGTTCGGCCCGAACGAGGACTTCGCCCGCTACCCCCGCGACACCGAGACCGACCTGCGCCTGCTCGCCGAGGCGGGGGCCGACGCCGCCTGGACGCCGGAGGTCGCGACGATGTACCCGCCGGGCTTCTCTACGAGCGTGCGGGTCTCCGGCCTCACGGAAGGGCTGTGCGGCGCCTTCCGGCCCGGCCATTTCGAGGGCGTGGCGACGGTGGTCGTGAAGCTCCTCAACCAGGTCCGCCCGCACGCGGCGCTGTTCGGCGAGAAGGACTACCAGCAGCTCCAGGTGATCCGCCGGGCCGCCCGCGACCTCGACCTCGACGTCGCGATCGAGGGCATGCCGACCCGGCGCGAGACGGACGGGCTCGCCCTGTCCTCCCGCAACCGCTACCTCAGCCCGGCGGAGCGCGCGATCGCCCCCCGGCTCTACGCGGTGCTGGCGCGGATCGCGGACGCCGCCGGCCGGGGCGAGGCGGCGGCCCCGCTCCTCGATCGCGGCCGGGCGGAGCTGGAGGCGGCGGGCTTCGGGCCGGTGCAGTACCTGGAGATCCGCGACGCCGAGAGCCTCGCCCCCGTCGAGCGGGTCGAGCGGCCCGCCCGCGTGCTGGCGGCGGCCTATCTCGGCCGTACCCGGCTGATCGACAACCTCCCCATCGGGTAGAGCGTCGGCGCGGACCGCTTGCGGGAGCGCCGGGCGGACCGCTACGGTCCTCCTCTCGCGAGGACGCGCCCGGCAGGCATCCCTTGGACATTCACGTCGTGACCGGAGGGGCGGGCTTCGTCGCCGCCAACCTCATCCCGAGGCTTCTGAACGGGGGCGCCCGGGTGCTGGCGCTCGACGATTTCTCGCGGGGCCTGGCGGAGCACTGGGCGCCGTTCCGGAACGAGCCGCGCTTTGCCGGCGCGCAGGTCGACTGCTCGGACGCCGACGCCCTGCGCGGGGCGATCGAGCGCGCCCGAGGCGAGGACCGGGTCGCGGAGGTCTGGCACCTCGCGGCGAACTCAGACATCCCGGCGGGCATCCGCGATCCGCGGGTCGACCTCAAGGACACCTTCCTCACGACCTTCGCCGTGCTCGCGGTCATGCGCGACCTCGCGATCCCGGCGATCCGCTTCGCGTCGAGCTCCGCGGTCTACGGCGACCTCGGCGAGACCGCGATCCACGAGGCGAGCGGTCCCCTGGAGCCGATCTCGAACTACGGGGCCATGAAGCTCGCCTCGGAAGCGCAGATCCGGGCGGCCGTCGAGAGCGACGGGATCCGCGCCGACGTGTTCCGCTTCCCCAACGTCGTCGGCGTGCCGGCCACCCACGGGGTGATCCTCGATCTCCTGCGCAAGCTGAAGGCGACGCCCGACCGGCTCGACGTGCTCGGCGACGGCACGCAGACGAAGAGCTACCTCCATGTCGAGGAGCTGATCGAGGCGATGCTGTTCATCGCGCGCACGGCGAGCGGCGCCTACAACGTCTTCAACATCGGCCCGCGGGACGAGGGCGTGAGCGTGCGCCGCATCGCCGAGACCGTGCGCGACGCCGCCGCGCCCGGCGCCGCGATCCGCTTCGGCGAGGGCGGGCGCGGCTGGGTCGGCGACGTGCCGCGCTTCCGCTACGACACGGGCCGGCTCGCCGCGCTCGGCTGGCAGCCGCGTCTCGGCTCGGAGGATGCGGTCCGCCGGGCGGTGGCGCAGATCGCCGCCCAGGAAGAGGCCGTCCGACGAGAGGCTCGCGCCTGATGCAGGCGGTGATCCTCGCCGGCGGCAAGGGCACACGGCTCGCCGAGCGGCTCGGGCCCCTGCCGAAGCCCCTCGTCGGCGTCTGCGGGGTGCCGCTCCTGGAGCGGCAGCTGCTTCAGCTCCGGGCGAACGGGGTCACGGAGGTCGTGATCCTCGTCAACCACGCCGCCGACCGGATCGAGCGCTTCGTTGAGGGGTTCCTCGTCACCCATGACGGGCTGTCCGTCACCACCGTCGACGACGGCGCGCCGCGGGGCACCTCCGGCGCACTGCTCTCGGTGCTGGACCGATTGCAGGAGCGCTTCCTCGTCGTCTACGGCGACACGCTGTTCGAGATCGACGTCGCCCGCTTCGGTGACGCCCATCGCCGCTCCGGGGCGGACGCGACGCTGTTCCTGCACCCGAACGACCACCCCCACGATTCCGATCTCGTCGAGACCGGGGAGGACGGGTTCGTGATCCGCTTCCACCCGAAACCCCATCCCGAAGGCGCGGCGCTGCCGAACCTCGTGAATGCGGCCTTCTACATGGTCGAGCGGGCGGCGCTCCTGCGCTGGCGGGACTTCCCGGAGCCCTCCGACTTCGGCCGCGACCTGTTCCCGGCGATGCTCGCCGCCGGCCAGCGGCTCTTCGGCTACAACAGCTTCGAGTACATCAAGGACCTCGGCACGCCCGCCCGGCTCGATAAGGTCGAGGATCATCTCCGCCGGGGCGTCGTCGCCCGCGCCGCCCGCGGACGGCGGCAGCGATGCGTGTTCCTCGACCGGGACGGGACCCTCAATCGGCCCCGCGGCCACGTCGCCAGGCCCGAGGACCTCGTGCTGATCCCCGGCGCGGCCGAGGCCGTGCGCCGCCTCAACGAGGCCGAGTTTCGCGTCGCGCTCGTCACCAACCAGCCGGTCCTGGCGCGAGGCGAATGCACGGAGGAGGGCATGCGGGCGATCCACGCCCGGCTCGACATGGAGCTGGGCCGGGCCGGGGCCTGGCTCGACCGGGCGTACCTCTGCCCGCACCATCCGGACGCGGGCTTTCCCGGCGAGGTGCCGGCGCTCAAGGTCGCCTGCACCTGCCGCAAGCCCGAGCCGGGACTGATCCTGAGGGCGGCCGAGGAGCTCAACGCCGATCTCGCCCGCTCCTGGATGATCGGCGACACCACCTCCGACATGCTCGCCGCCCGGCGCGCAGGCGTGCGCGGCATCCTGGTCCGCACCGGCGAGGGCGGCCGCGACGGCCGCTACGAGGCCCCGCCCGAGCACGTCGCCGACGATCTCGCCGCGGCGGTCGGCCTCATCCTGGCGCAGGATGTGAGGCGGGAATCGGCGGCATGATCATCAGCCGGACGCCCCTGCGGATGAGCTTCGTCGGCGGCGGCAGCGACATGCCCGAGTTCTACCGGCGCCACCGCGGCGCCGTGGTGAGCACGGCCATCGACAAGTACGTCTACGTCAACATCAACCGGAAGTTCGACGGCGGCATCCGCCTCGCCTACTCGAAGACGGAGGAGATCGACGCCGTCTCCGAGATCGAGCACCGGCTCTTCAAGGCGACCTTCGAGCGCATCGGCCTGCGCGGCGGCGTCGAGATCGCCACCATCGCCGACATCCCCTCGCGGGGCACCGGGCTCGGCTCGTCGAGCACCTTCACGGTGGGGCTCATCAACGCGGTCTTCGCCTATCTCGGGAGCCACGTCTCGGCGGAGAAGCTCGGGCGGCTCGCCTGCGAGATCGAGATCGAGCGCTGCGGCGAGCCGATCGGCAAGCAGGACCAGTACGCGGCGGCCTTCGGCGGCCTCAACCTCATCGAGTTCAACGCCGACGACAGCGTGCAGGTGACGCCGATCATCATGCCGCAGGACCGGAGGGAGGCCTTCGAGCGGCGGGTGCTCGTGTTCTACACCGGGCTGACCCGCAGCGCCTCGGGCATCCTGCGCCAGCAGTCGGAGGCGGTGGCCGGCGACGGCGCCAAACGCGAGGCCCTGACCCGCATGGTCGGGCTCGCCTACGCCTTCCGCGACGCGCTCCAGGAAGCCGATTTCGACGGGGCCGGCGACATCCTCCACGAGAACTGGGCCCTCAAGAAGAGCCTCGCCAGCGGCATCACCAGCGCCGACATCGACGGCTGGTACGAAGCCGGGATGCGGGCCGGCGCACAGGGCGGCAAGCTCCTCGGAGCGGGCGCGGGCGGCTTCCTCGCCTTCCTGGCGCCCCCCGACCGTCACGCCGCGATCCGCGCGGCGCTGCCCGCGCTCCGCTCCGTCACCTTCCGGTTCGATCCGCTCGGCAGCCGGATCATCTTCTACAACCCCACCACCCTCGAGGCCGTGCCGCTGCCGGACCCGAGAGCAGGTCCTTAGCCGGGAACGCCGGCACCGCCGCGGGGTTGGCCGGGGCCATGAAAGAAGCCGACATCGCCAAGGCCGGCGCGTCGCCCGAGGGCGAACGCCTCGGCGCCCGCTGCGCCCATCTCTGCGTCGACATGCAGCGCCTCTTCGCGGAGGACACGGAGTGGCGCACGCCCTGGATGCCCCGGGTGCTGCCGCGCGTGACCCGCATCGCCGAGGCGCATCCCGAGCGCACGATCTTCACCCGCTTCATCCCCGCCGCGCGGCCCGGCGAGGGCCGGGGCACCTGGGCCGCCTACTCCGAGCGGTGGGCCTCGATGACGCTGGAGCGTCTCGCTCCCGGCCTCGTCGACCTCGTGCCCGAGCTCGCCCGCCTGGTGCCGCCGGCCACGGTGATCGACAAGCGGGTCTACTCGCCCTGGCTCGACACCGGCCTCGACGGGCTGCTGCGGGAGCGGGGCGTCGAGACCCTGATCGTGACCGGTGCCGAGACCGACGTCTGCGTGCTCGGCGCGGTGCTGGGCGGCGTCGACCTCGGCTATCGCATCCTCCTCGTCACGGACGCCCTCTGCAGCTCCTGCGACGAGGCGCATGACGCCCTGCTGCTGATGTACCACGCCCGCTACGGCCAGCAGGTCGAGACGGTGACGACCGATGAGCTGCTGGCGCGCTGGGCCTGACCTCGCTCAGGCCTGGGGCAGGTCCGGGGTGATGCCGAGCCGGTCGAGCCCCTCGGCGAGAAGGTCGCCGCCGTCCGGCTGGCGCAGGATCTCGCGCACGGCGCCCTCGCCCGCCGCCTCCCGCTCGCGGGCGAAGCGCACCGCGCCCTCCCAGTCCTCCGGCTCCATGTCGCCGCGCCCGACATAGAGCAGCGCCAGAAGCTCGGCCCGCTGGTCGTCGTTGAGCCCGGCGATCATCGAGCGGACCTCGGACTCCGTGGCGTCGTCGGTGCCGGAGACGAGCACGTCGGTGGCGCCGTCGTCGATCGGGTTCGAGCCGGAATCGGGGTCCGTCACCCCCTCCTTCACGTCGACCGCCCGCAGGCGCAGGATGATCTCGGTGACCGTATCGGGGGCAATGTCCATGTCCGTCTCCGCTGCGTAAGGCCGTGGCTTCGACAACACCCGAGCCGGGAGCCGGTTCGCGCTCCTCCCTTGGCACCCTCCGCCGGAGCCTGTACCCGCGAGGCGGCGCGATCGGCGCGGGAGGTCTTGAGCGATGCGGCTCGTCGTGGTCGGCGCCGAGGGGCGCATGGGGCGGATGCTGGTGCGGGCGGTGGCCGCCGCCGAGGGCTGCACGCTGTCGGGCGCCATCGAGCGCGAGGGCTCGGTCGCCCTCGGGCAGGATGCCGGCACGCTCGCGGGCATCGGGCCGCTCGGCGTCCCTGTCACCGACGACCCGCTCGCCGCCTTCGTCGAGGCCGAGGGCGTCCTCGACTTCACGGCGCCGGCCGCGACGCGCTTCTTCGCCGAGCTCGCCGCCCAGGCCCGCATCGTCCACGTCGTCGGCACCACGGGGCTGTCGGAGGACGACCTCAAGCGCCTGGAGGCCGCCTCCCGGCACGCGCGCATCGTGCGCTCGGGCAACATGTCGCTCGGGGTCAACCTGCTCGCCGGGCTGGTGCGCAAGGTCGCCGCCGCGCTCGGCGAGGAGTTCGACATCGAGATCGTCGAGATGCACCACCGCATGAAGGTCGACGCGCCGTCCGGCACCGCGCTCCTCCTCGGCGAGGCGGCGGCGGAGGGGCGCGGCGTCGTGCTCGGCGACCGCCGCGTCTCCACCCGCGACGGGCATACCGGCGCCCGCAACCCCGGCGACATCGGCTTCGCGACGCTGCGCGGCGGCAGCGTCGTCGGCGACCATTCCGTGGTCTTCGCCGGCCCCGGCGAGCGCCTGACGCTCTCCCACCACGCCGAGGACCGGGAGATCTTCGCCCGCGGCGCCGTGCGCGCGGCGCTCTGGGCCTTCGACAAGAAGCCCGGCCTCTATTCGATGACAGACGTGCTCGGGCTTTAAGCACGCCGGCGGATCGTCGCGGCCCGCGCTTGGGGGCCGCGCCCCGCTCTGTTAGGAGCGCGGGACGAAGTCTCCCTCCGCAAGGACCGACACCCGATGGAGCGCCTGCTCGTCCTCGCTCGCCACGGCCAGAGCGAATGGAACCTCAAGAAGCTCTTCACCGGCTGGCGCGACCCGGACCTGACGGAGCTCGGCGTCGAGGAGGCGAAGAAGGCCGGCCGCTGGCTCCTCGACCAGGGCTACCGCTTCGACGTGGCCTTCACCTCGAACCTCAAGCGCGCCCAGAAGACCTGCTCGCTGATCCTCGGGGAGATGGACCTCGCCGACATCGAGGTGGTGCGCGCCGCCGCCCTCAACGAGCGCGACTACGGCGACCTCTCGGGCCTCAACAAGGACGACGCCCGCGAGCGCTGGGGCGCCGAGCAGGTCCACGAGTGGCGCCGCTCCTACGACGTGCCCCCACCCGGCGGCGAGAGCCTCAAGGACACCGCCGCCCGCGTGCTGCCCTACTACATCGAGCACATCCTGCCGCGCGTCATGGCCGGCGACCGGGTGCTGGTGGCCGCCCACGGCAACTCCCTGCGCGCCCTCATCATGGTGCTGGACCGGATGACGCCGACGACCATCGCCAGCCTTGAGATCGCCACCGGCATCCCGATCGTCTACCGCCTGCGGGCCGACACCACGGTCGCCATGAAGAGCGTGCTCGACCGCGACATCGACGAGCACTGAGGTCGCTGTGCCGGCGCGCCCCGTCATCCTCGCGCCGGGCCTCGTCCACCATCCAGGCTGGCTCGATCGCGCGGCCCAGGCCCGCCTCGCGGCGGAGGTCGAGGCGGTGCTGGTAGCAGCCCCGCCCTTCACGCCGCGGATGCCGCGTACCGGAAAACCCTTCTCGGTGCGGATGTCGAACGCGGGCCCCCTCGGCTGGGTCTCCGACGCGGGCGGCTACCGCTACCAGCCGACGCATCCCGAGACCGGCGCGCCCTGGCCCGCCCTTCCGCCGCTGGCGCTCGCGGCCTGGGCGGCGCTCGCCGGCTACCCCGCCCCGCCGGAGGCCTGCCTCGTCAACCTCTACGGGCCCGAGGCGCGGATGGGGCTGCACCAGGACCGCGACGAGGATGATCTCGACGCCCCCGTGCTCTCGCTCTCCCTCGGGGCGCCGGCCCGCTTCCGCTACGGCGGGCTCTCCCGCAGCGACCCGACCCGCTCGATCCGCCTGGAGCCCGGCGACGCGCTGGTGATGGGCGGCGCTTCCCGCCTCTGCCACCACGGCGTCGACCGGGTGCTCAAGGCCGCCCCCGATCTCCTCGACCCCGGCGGCTCCTTTCCCGCACCGGGCTGGCGCTGCAACCTGACGCTCCGGCGCGTCACCCGCCCCGCTTGACAGGAGGCGGGCGGGAGCCGACGCATCGGGTCTGCGGAGCCCGATCGAACGCCGCAGGGAGTGAGACCATCGCCATGCCGCTGCTGAAGAATCCGCAGAGGACGCGCCGCGCGGGCCCCCTCCTCCGGACGGGGACGGCCCTCGGGCTCCTGCTTCTCTCAAGCCTTCCCGCCAGCCTTCCCGCCCTGGCCGAGACGGTCTTCCCGCCGGGCTCCCGCTTCGGCTTCGAGGCGCCCTCCGACATGTCGGTGTCGCGCCGCTTCACGGGCTTCGAGCGCCGGGAGGGCGGCGCCACGGTCTCCATCGTCGAGTTGCCGCCGAACGCCTTCCCGGACCTCGCGGCGAGCTTCACCGACGAGAGCCTCAAGGCCCAGGGCTTCGTCGTGCAGAAGCGGGAGGCGGTGAAGATCGGCGCCGCCGACGCCTACCTGTTCACCGGCGAGCAGCCGGCGGACGCCGCCGCCGGGACGCCGGCGGTGAAGAAATGGCTGCTCCTCGTCGGCGACGCGAGCGTCACCGGTATCATCATCGCCCAGTGCCTGCCGAGCGCCGAGACCGAGGCCTCGATGCGCGCCATGCTCACCGGGGCCATCGTGCGCCAGGCGCTGAGCCTCGACGAGCAGGTCCAGGCCCTGCCCTTCACGATCGGCGATCCGGCGGGCTTCCGGCCGGTGCGCGTGCTCGCCGGCAACTCGGTGCTGCTGACCAAGGGCCCCAAGGACCAGATGACGAGCCTGGAGCAGCCGATCCTGGTGCTCGCCCAGGCCGTCCAGACGCCGCCGACCGCCGAGCAGCGGGACGGCTTCGCCCGCTCGGCGCTCTACTCGAACCAGACCATGAAGGACTTCGTGATCGAGCGCTCGCAGAGCTACCGGCAGAACGGCGTCGACTGGCACGAGATCGTGGCCCGTGCCAAGGACCTGCCCTCGGAGACGCCTGTCGTCGTCGCCCAGACCATCCGCTTCGCCCCCGACGGCTACCTGCGCGCGGTGGGCGTCGTCCGCGAGGACCAGCGCGCGGGCACGCTCGCCAAGTTCCGCGAGGTCGTGGACAGCGTGCAGATCAAGTAGGCCTCACACGAGGCCGGAAAGGCGCAGCAGCAGCCCCGCCACGGCGCATCCCGCCAGCACGGGCAGGATGCCGAGCCGGAGGCCGAACACCGCCGCGAGCGCCGCCACCGACAGGGCGGCGGCGAAGGGATCGAGGCTCGCCAGGACCGGCACGTCGAGCCGCAGCGGCCCGGCGCTGAACGCCCGCGTCTGCGCGAACAGCGTGTGCAGGGCAAACCACAGCGACAGGTTGAGGATCACGCCCACGACCGCCGCGGTCACGGCCGCCAGTGCTCCGGCCAGCGCCCGGTTGCCGCGCAGGCGCTCGACATGGGGCGCGCCGAGGAAGATCCAGAGAAAGCAGGGCAGGAAGGTCACCCAGGTGGTGAGCAGCCCTCCCAGCGTCCCCGCCACGAGAGCCGGCAGCACGCCGGGCTGGCGGAAGGCCGCCATGAAGCCCACGAACTGCGTGACCATGATGAGCGGGCCGGGCGTGGTCTCGGCCATGCCGAGCCCGTCGAGCATCTCGCCGGGCCGGAGCCAGCCGTAATGGTCGACGGCCTGCTGGGCGACGTAGGCCAGGACCGCGTAGGCGCCGCCGAAGGTCACCAGGGCCATCTGCGAGAAGAACACCGCGATGCGGCCGAAGACATTGTCGGGGCCGAGGAGCGCGAGGAGCGCCAGCACAGGGGCGAGCCACAGGCCGCCCCAGAGCGCGAGCATCCGCAGGGCGTGGCCGCGCGGCGCTCCGGACGCGGCGGCGTCGTCGCCGAGGAGGTAGGGGCCGGGATCGTCGGCGGGCGCGCCGCCATGGCCCGCTCCGGCCAGGAAGGCGGGCAGGCCGGCGCGCGCGCCGAGATAGCCTGCGAGGGCCGCCGCCAGCACGATCGCGGGGAAGGGCAGGTCGAAGGCGAAGATGCCCACGAAGGCCAGCGCCGCGATCGCGACCATCGCCGGCCCCTTCAGGGCGCGCCGGCCGATGCGCACCACCGCCTGCAGCACGATGGCAAGCACCGCCGCCTTGAGGCCGAAGAAGAGGCCGGCGACGGGGCCGGTGCTGCCGAGGAGCGCGTAGAGCCAGCTCAGCGCCATGATCGCGACGAGGCCCGGCAGCACGAACAGCCCGCCGGCCACGAGCCCGCCCCGCGTGCCGTGCATCAGCCAGCCGACATAGGTGGCGAGCTGCTGCGCCTCGGGCCCCGGCAGGAGGGTGCAGAAGTTCAGCGCGTGCAGGAAGCGCCGCTCGGAGATCCAGCGCCGCTCCTCGACCAGAACCCGGTGCATCACCGCGATCTGCCCGGCCGGGCCGCCGAAGGACAGCGCCGCGATCTTCAGCCAGACCGGCAGCGCCTCGCGCAGGGTGACGGGCGTCGGCGGAGGCCCGTCGCCTGCCCGTGCGGCAGGTGCGGTCGTCGAGGGCTCGCTCGGGAGACCGTGCATGTCAGTCCCTCGTCTTCCGGGCCGTGGGCCAGTCGTGCGTCTCGCCCACCGCATCGCGGCACCAGCGGTAGAAGGCGTCGTAGATGAGCATCCCGGCATCGAGCTGGGCGAGGTCGTCGCCGTACATCCGCGACAGCCCGAGCGAGACGGCGAGGAGGCCGGCAACCTCGGGCGCGAGGTCCGGCCGGGCCGTGTCGGCCCCGCGCACGATGGTGGCGAGCCGCAGGAGCGGCTCGGTCGCGAGCCCGAGTTCCTCGATCATCACGTCGAAGGTGCAGGCGGGTCCGCGATGGCTCCAGATCGCGGCGGGATCGTCGATGTCGAAGGGGGCCGCCGCGAAGCGCTCCGCGACGCCGGCAACCTCGGCCGCCGGAACGAACAGCACCATCGCGAGCGGATCGACGAAGCGGCGGATCAGCCACGGACAGGCGATGCGATCGATCTTGGGCCGGGCCCGCGTCACCCAGACCGTGCGGCCGCGATGATCCCGGCGGGGCAGCTTCGCTTCGGGCACCGCCGGCAGGCCGGCACGGATCCAGGCGGCCAACCCGCCTTCCAGAATCTCGGCCCGGTGACCGTGGCCGCGCAGGAGCGCCGCGACCCCGTGGGAAAGGGCGCCGCCGTCGCCGCAGACGATCACCACGCCGCGTTCGCCGACGGACGACGCCCAGTCGCCGATCCGGTCCTCGGAACGGCGCAGGCTCGCGGGCACGAGGACCGGCGCTTCGGTGAAGGCATCCTCGGTGCGGACGTCGATGACGATAGGCGCGTTCGGCGTGCCGGTCAGGCGCGCGAGCTTATCGGCGGAGATCGCGTTGAAGGCGGGCATGGCGCGTCCGAGCATGGGAGCGGGACGCGATACTTCGGCCTGTCGCCTCGTGGGGAGATCGCCGTCCCCTCACGCGCCATAGGCCAGGACCGGCCGCCGCCTGTCAAGCTCAGGCGGCGACACGCCCTTCCAGCGGGAAGACCTTGGCGGGGTTCATGAGCCAGGCGGGATCGAAGACGTTGCGCACCCGCATCTGCTGCTCGAGATCGGCCTGGGCGTACTGGAAGCGCATCAGCTCGCGCTTCTCGATGCCGACCCCGTGCTCGCCGGTGAGGCAGCCGCCGACCTCGACGCAGAGCTTGAGGATCTCGTCGCCCGCCGCCTCCGCCGTCTCGATCTGGCCGGGGGTGTTGATGTCGAAGAGAATCAGGGGGTGCAAGTTGCCGTCGCCGGCATGGAAGACGTTGGCGACGCGAAGCCCCTTCTCGGCGCAGATCGCCCCGATCCGCTCCAGCACGTAGCCGAGGCGGCCGGTGGGGATGGTGCCGTCCATGCAGATGTAGTCGGAGATGCGGCCCGTGGCGCCGAAGGCGGACTTGCGGCCCTTCCAGATCGCGGCGCTCTCCGCCTCGGAGCGGGAGACGCGCAGGCTCGTCGGCCGGAAGCCCTGCGCGATCGCCTCGATGCGCCCGAGCATGTCGTCGATCTCGGCGTTCGACCCCTCGACCTCGATGATGAGCATCGCCTCGGCGTCGCGGGGATAGCCGGCCTGGGCAAAATCCTCGGTGATGAGGATCGCCTCCCGGTCCATGTACTCGATCGCCACGGGGATGATGCCGGCGGCGATGATCGCGGCGACGCAGTCGCCCGCGTCCTCGACCGAGGAGAAGCCGACGAGCGCCGGCCGGGCCCCCTCGGCGGCCCGCAGGATGCGCACGCTCGCCTCGGTGACGATGCCGAGCTGCCCCTCCGAGCCGCAGATCAGGCCGAGGAGATCGTAGCCGCCGGCATCGAGGTGGCGCCCGCCGATCTCGACCACGGTGCCGTCGTTCATCACCAGGGTGACGCCGAGCAGGTTGTTGGTGGTGACCCCGTATTTCAGGCAGTGCGCCCCGCCGGAGTTCATGGCGATGTTGCCGGCGATGGTGCAGGCGAGCTGGCTCGACGGGTCCGGGGCGTAGAAGAAGCCCTCGTGGGAGACCGCCCCGGAGATGGCGAGGTTGGTGATGCCCGCCTCGACCCGCGCGGTGCGGTTGGCGAAGTCCATGTCGAGGACGCGGGTCATCTTGCCCACCCCGAGGATGATCGCGTCCTCCTGGGCGATGGCGCCGCCGGCGAGCGAGGTGCCGGCGCCCCGGGGCACCACCCGCACGCCGTTGGCGTGGCAGAAGGCCATCACCGCGGAGACCTCGGCCGTGGTCGAGGGCAGGACGACGGCGAGCGGCAGCTTGCGGTAGGCGGTGAGCCCGTCCGACTCGAACGCCCGGCGCTCGTCCTCGCTCGTCACCAGCGCCTCGGCGGCCACCAGCGGGCGCAAGCCTTCGATGATCGCGTCGCGGCGGGCGACCACGCCCGGATCGGGCTCGGGAAACCGGATCGACATCGGGCGCCTCCCTGACGGTTGGACGACGCCGGCTTCAGCCGGCGCTCAGCATCCCCGGAGCAGTCTACCGTCGCCGCTCCCGGCCGAAGTTTAACTGAAACGCTTCCAGGCCATACCGGAAATGTCAGGCGGCGAAGGGGCTTCCATTCGCCGCAGGCGCCCTAGATGGCCCTTCCGCAGTTTCAAACTTGACCTGTTCTAAACCCGAAGCTCGGCTATAAGCCGTTGCCCCATGTCTCAACGGAGGAGGAAACACCCATGCGTCACCTGATCCTCGGCGCGGTCCTCGCGCTGTCCCTGCCGCTCGCGGCGCAGGCGCAGGAGGCCGGCGACGCGGCGGCCGGCGAGAAGGCCTTCGCGCCCTGCAAGGCCTGCCACAACTTCGAGAAGAACGGCGTCGGCCCGCAGCTCAAGGGCATCGTCGGCGAGAAGGCCGGCCAGGGCCGCGACGGCTACAACTTCTCGGCCGCGCTCAAGAACTCCGGGATCACCTGGGACGAGGCCAACCTCAAGGAGTGGCTGAGAGACCCGAAGGCCAAGGTGCCCGGCACCAAGATGGTCTTCCCCGGCATCAAGGACGACAAGAAGCTCGCCGACGTCATCGCCTACCTGAAGACGAAGTAGGTTCGGCACGCTCCGATGCGAAGGCCGCCCCCGCCGGGGCGGCCTTTTTCGTTTGCGCCAGGCAATGGGGCCGCCCTGTCATGCCCGCCGACACGCGGGCACGCGGCCTTAAGGAAGTGTCAACGATCTATATACACCCTCAGTTGTATAGAGGGGGTCGATATGGTTGCACATCTGCTTTCCAGGGACGACGGCGAGGCTGCGGCGCTATCGCATCGCCTCGACCTTCTCGAGCAGGTGCTCGACAGCGCCATCGAGCTGCGGGCGCTCGTGGACATGACGGGCATCGCCTCGCTCCAGCTGCTCGCCGAGATGATGCTGCGCGAGGCGAGCCGCGAGATCGACGCCGCCGTCTGATCTGCGCGGCCTACTGCGCGCCCTCGTGGAGGCCGTCGCGCAGGGCGACGATGTGGTCGAGAAGCGCGCGGCGCTTGTCCAGGTCGAGACCGGTCATGCCGCCGGCCTGGTCGGGGATGCAGGACATCGCGCCGTGCAGCGCCCGCCCCTTCGGGGTGAGGAAAATGCTCACCTGCCGCTCGTCGGCGCGGTCGCGGGTGCGGCGCACATGCCCGGAGGCCTCGAGGCGCTTCAGCAGCGGCGTCAGGGTGCCGGAGTCGAGGAAGAGCCGCCCGCCGATCTCCTTGACCGTGAGGCCCTCCTGCTCCCAGAGCACCATCAGCACGAGATACTGCGGGTAGGTCAGGTCGTGGGCGGCGAGGAGGCCCCGATAGGCCCGCCCGAAGGCGTGCGCCGCCGAGTAGACCGCGAAGCAGAGCTGGTTGTCGAGACGCTGCGGATCGGACGCGGGCGCGCCGTCCTCCCGCACGGGCGGGAGAGCCTCGCGGCGCGTCTCGGTCTTGTCTTGGCCCCGCATGGGTCGGCTCCTCGGCGGCTTGCCCGCGTGTGCGAGTGCCAGCGCTTCGCTTGTCAAGCTGTAATTTTACCGTGCCTATCGCAGCCGCACAATCACCCTTTCCGACGCGGGGGGCATGCACATGCCGCGATCTGCTGGAACGAGCGCCGCAGATCAGGCCTCGCCGTCCATCAGCGGATGCAGGTCGCGGACCATGCCCTTGAGCCGTGCGTCGAGGACGTGGGTGTAGATCTGGGTCGTGGCGATGTCGGCATGGCCGAGCAGCTCCTGGACCACGCGCAGGTCGGCACCGTTCTGGAGGAGATGGCTGGCGAAGGCGTGGCGCAGCACGTGGGGGCTGATCCGGTCGGCCCGGATGCCGGCAGCGCCCGCCGCCGCCTTGAGGTCGCGGGCGAAGGCCTGCCGGGTGAGGTGCCCGCTCTCGCTGTCGGCGGGAAACAGCCAGAGCCCTTCGGCGGGCAGATGCGCGAGATGGGCGCGCATGGCCTCGCGCGCGACCTCCGTCAGGGGCACGATGCGCTCGCGGCCGCCCTTGCCGCGCACCACGAGGTAGCGCTCCCGCGTCGTCGCGGCGGAGCGCGGCAGGGCGACGAGCTCGGAGACGCGCAGGCCCGTGGCGTAGAGGGTCTCCAGCAGGCACAGCATCCGCGCCGCCCGCCCCGCCTCACCATCGTTGGCCGCGAGGCCGATCCGCTCGCGGGCGACGGCGAGCAGCCGGTCGACCTCGGCGACGCCGAGCACCTTGGGCAGCGGGCGGGAGCGGCGCGGCCCCGCCACCGGCGCACCGGGATCGCCCGACGCCAGCCCCTCCGCGTAGAGGAAGCGGTGGAAGCCGCGCACGCAGGAGAGCCGCCGCGCCGCGGAGGCGCCGCTGAAGCCGCGCTCGGCGAGGCCGGCGAGATAGTCGCGCAGCGTCCCCGCCCCGACCGCGTCGAGGGCGATTCCGGCCTGCGCGAGATGGGCGATGTAGTCGTCGAGGTCGCGGGCGTAGGCGTCGAGGGTGTTGCGCGCCGCGCCCCGCTCGGCGGCCAGCATGTCGAGATAGGCCGCGACCTCCGGCCCCGGCTTCGGCGCGGCCGCCCGGCGCGCCTTCGGGCCCGCGGAAGGGCGGCCCGCCGTCACCGACCGCCCGGCTGCAGCTTCGCGGCGGGGATCGTCACGCTCATCTCGCGGGGCGTCGGCTCGACGAAGGTGGCGAGCGCGAACATGCCGGCGAAGGCGAGCCCGGCGAGGATCGCGATGGTGGCGAGAAACCGGAACAGGGTCGGCACGGCGGTCGAACCTCGATGGGGCCGGAGGCGGCGCGCCCCCGCGATCCCTCCGGCCATGAACGCGCGGACCGGTGAATCAAGCCGTAACAGCGGCGGATCCGGCCGACCGCACCTCGATCAGACGTCGCCCCGTGAGAACCATGGCCGCCGCCGCCTGGCAAGCACCGCGATGCAACAGAGGCCCGTCCCGCACTTCTTGAGCGCGCGGCGCTTCGTCGGGACGCGGAAACGCGATAAGACGCGCTCACCATGTCAGCCCCCAGGACGATGCGGCGCGCGCGGACGCCGCGATCCCACCGATGAGCGAACCCGAGCCTCGTGCGGAGAACCTCCGCGCGGACGAGCACGGGCCGCCGATCGAGCTGCGCGTGCGTCGCGCCCTCGGCGCGCGCTCGATCGTGCTCGTCGGGCTGATGGGCGCGGGCAAGAGCACCGTCGGGCGGCGGCTCGCCGGGCGGCTCGGCATGATCTTCAAGGACGCCGACAACGAGATCGAGGCGGCGGCCGGCCTCACCATCCCCGACATCTTCGCGATCTACGGGGAGCCGAGCTTCCGCGAGGGCGAGGAGCGGGTCATCGGCCGGCTCCTGCGCGAGGGGCCGCTCGTCATCGCCACGGGCGGCGGCGCCTTCATGCGCGAGACCACGCGCGAGCGCATCCGCGAGAGCGGCGTCTCGGTCTGGCTCAAGGCCGAGCTCGACGTGCTGATGCGCCGGGTGCGCAAGCGCGGCAACCGTCCCCTCCTCCAGACCGAGGACCCGGAGGAGACGATGCGCGCCTTGATGGAGGCGCGCCATCCCGTCTACGGCGGGGCCGACGTGGCGGTGCTCTCCCGCGAGGTCTCCCACGACCGGGTCGTGCAGGACGTGCTCGAGGCGCTCGACCAGCATCTCGATCCGCCCTCCAGCGAGGGCGTCGCCGCGCAGTGAGCGAGACAGTGAGCAAGCCTTCCCCCCATCTCACGGTCCACGTGCCCCTCGACGGGGGCCGCGACTACGACATTCTGATCGGCCGCGGGCTGATCGCGGGCGCCGGCGGGCGCGTCGCGGCGCTGAAGGGCCGCGCGGCGGTGATCGTCAGCGACGAGACCGTCGCCGCGCTCTACGCCGCGCCCTTGCGGGAGAGCCTGGAGGCGGCGGGCCTGCGCTCGGGCCTCGTCACGGTGCCGCCGGGCGAGGCCTCGAAATCCTACGGCTGCTTCGCCGCCGTCTGCGACGGGCTTCTCGCCCACAAGGTGGAGCGGGGCGACCTCGTCGTGGCGCTCGGGGGCGGGGTGGTCGGGGATCTGGCGGGCTTCGCGGCCGCGAGCCTGCGCCGGGGCGTGCGCTTCGTGCAGGTGCCGACCTCGCTGCTGGCGCAGGTCGATTCCTCGGTCGGCGGCAAGACCGGCATCAACTCGCCGCTCGGCAAGAACCTCATCGGCGCCTTCCACCAGCCGCGCCTGGTGCTCGCCGACACCGCCACCCTCGACACGCTCTCGGAGCGCGAGATGCAGGCGGGCTACGCGGAGGTGGCGAAGTACGGGCTCATCGGCGACGCCGGCTTCTTCGACTGGTGCGAGGCGCATTGGGCCGGCATCTTCTCGGGCGGTCCGGAGCGGGACGAGGCGGTCGCCGTCTGCTGCCGGGCCAAGGCCGGGGTCGTCGTCCGCGACGAGCGCGAGGACGGCGAGCGGGCGCTGCTCAACCTCGGCCACACATTCGGGCACGCGCTCGAGCGCCTCACCGGCTACGACGGCGCCCGGCTCGTCCACGGCGAGGGCGTGGCGATCGGCCTCGCGCTGGCCTTCCGCTTCTCGGCACGCCTCGGGCTCTGCCCCGGCCAGGATGCGGGGCGCGTGGCCAACCACCTCGCCATGGCCGGCCTGCCGACGACGCTGGCGCAGGTGCCCGGCGGCTGCGGCGACGCCGACGCCCTCCTCGACGCCATGGCTCAGGACAAGAAGGTCCGCGACGGGGCGCTGACCTTCATCCTCGCCCGCGGCATCGGGAAGAGCTTCATCGCGCCGGGCATCGACCGGGCGGAGGTCCGCGCCTTCCTCCAGGACGAGCTCGCGGCGTGAGCGGGCGGCCTCGCCGGAACCGGTCCTCGGGGACGGACGGCGGAGGCCCGCTCCGGCGCGGAATGCGCTAAGGCAGGCGCCGCGCGTGGCGCGGGACCGGCAGGTCCGCGCGCCGAGGATGATCGCTGATGGAAGCCCATATCGACCTCTGGCTCGCGGCGAGCATCGTCGCGATGTCGCTCCTGCTGTCGGCCTTCTTCGCCGGGGCCGAGACCGCCTTCACCGCCGCCTCCCGGGCGCGGATGCTCTCGCTCGAGAACGCGGGGGACGCCCGCGCGGCCATCGTCAACCGCATCCTGGCGGTGCGCGAGCGCTTCATCGGCGCCATGCTGATCGGCTACAACATCGTCGCCATCGGCGCCTCGGCCTTCATGACGAGCGTGCTGACGGCGGTGTTCGGCAAGAGCGGCGTCCTCTACGCGACGGCCGTGATGTCGGTGCTCGTCATCGTCTTCGCCGAGGTGCTGCCGAAGACGCTCGCCATCACCAAGGCCGAGCAGGCGGCCCTGCTCATGGCCCGGCCCGTCGCCTTCGCGGTGGCGCTGCTGGGGCCACCCGCCCTGGCGATCGAGGCGGTGGTGCGCCTGATGCTGCGCCCCTTCGGCGTCAGCATCGGCGAGCACCAGTCGATCCTCTCGCCGACGGAGGAGATCCGCGGCCAGGTGGCGCTGCTCCACCGGGAGGGCGGCGTCGCCAAGGCGGAGCGCGACATGCTCGGCGGCCTCCTCGACCTCTCCGACCTGTCGGTTTCGGAGGTGATGGTCCACCGCACCACCATGCGCACCATCGACGCCGACCTGCCCTCGCAGGAGATCGTGCGCGAGGTGCTGGCCTCCCCCTATACCCGCATGCCCCTGTGGCGGGGCACGCCGGAGAACATCGTCGGCGTCCTGCACGCCAAGGACTTGCTCCGGGCCCTCGACGCCGCCGGGGGCGACGCCTCCCGGCTCAGCGTCGAGGCGCTGGCGCTCGAGACCTGGTTCGTGCCCGGCACCACCTCGCTGCGCGACCAGCTCAAGGCCTTCCTCACCCGCAAGACCCATTTCGCCCTCGTCGTCGACGAGTACGGCGAGGTGATGGGCCTCGTGACGCTGGAGGACATCCTGGAGGAGATCGTCGGCGACATCGCCGACGAGCACGACGTGGCGGTCTCGGGCGTCCGCGTGCAGCCGGACGGCTCGGTGAACGCCGATGGCGGGGTGCCGATCCGCGACCTCAACCGGGCCATGGACTGGAACCTCCCCGACGAGGAGGCGACCACGATCGCCGGTCTCGTCATCCACGAGGCCCGCACCATTCCCGACCAGGGCACCGCCTTCAACTTCTACGGCTTCCGCTTCAAGGTGCTGCGCAAGGCCCGCAACCGGATCGCGACGCTGCGGATCACGCCGCTCCCGCCCCCGCCGGCGGCCAAGCGGGAGGACTGAACACCCCCGCCGCGACCCCGTGGCGCCGATCGCAGCTCGGCCTTATCAACCGGTCCGCGACATCCTAGAGTTATGATTCGCTCCGGTGGGTCCCACCGGAAGCTGCCGGACCGGAGCGATGATCCTCGATCGATCGACCCTGCTCGTCGTCACCTGCGTGCTGACCTTCGCGGTCGGCTGCCTGTTCGTACTCTCCTGGAGCCAGGCACGGGACACGCGGGCGCTCGCGACCTGGGGCCTCGCGCACCTAGTCGCGAGCGCCGGCTCGGGGTTGATCGCGCTGCGCGGCGTCGTCCCGGACGCCCTGTCCATCGGGCTCGCCAACGTCCTCATCCTGTCCGCCTACGGGCTGCTCTGGAGCGGGCTGCGGCTCTTCGAGGGGCGCCCCGCCCTGCCGGTCGCGGCGCTGGCCGGCGGCGCGGCCTGGATCGTGCTCTGCCTGGTGCCGTCCTTCTACGCCAGCCTGTCGGCCCGGATCGTCGTGGCCTCCTGCCTGGTGACGCTCTACTGCGCCCTGGCCGCCCGCGAGGTCTGGCGCGGGCGCGACGAGGCCCTGGTCTCCCGCTACCCGGCGCTGGCGCTGATCGCGACCTGCGGCATCGTCTACGCGGTACGGGTGCCGATCGCGATCCTCACGGTGCCCGCCCCGGGCAACGACCTCCTCGAGTCGCCCTGGGTCGTGGCCGTGTGCTTCGTGAGCATGCTGTTCACGGTGGGGATCGCCTTCACCCTCATCACCCTCACCAAGGAGCGGGCCGAGCACGTCCAGCGCCGCGCCGCCGAGACCGACCCGCTGACGGGACTGCTCAACCGGCGCGCGCTGACGGAGCGGAGCGCGGCGATCCTCGCCCACAGGAGCCGGCCGGCCTGCCTGCTCGTGTTCGACCTCGACCACTTCAAGCGGGTCAACGACACCTACGGCCACGAGGTCGGCGACGGCGTGCTCGTCGGCTTCGCGACCCTGGCGCGCGGCCTGCTGCCGCCGGAGGCGGTTCTCGGCCGGCTCGGCGGCGAGGAGTTCGCCTGCCTGCTGCCGGACCGGAGCCTGGACGAGGCCGCGGCGGCGGCGGGACGGGTGCGTCTGGCCATGGCCGAGATCGCGCGGGCGCAGCTGCCGGGTCTGGCGCTCGGCGTCAGCGTCGGCGTCGCGCAGCGGCCGCGGGGCCGGGCGATCGGCTTCTCGGCCCTGATGCGGGAGGCCGACGCGGCGCTCTACCGGGCCAAGGGCGCCGGCCGCAATCGGGTCGAGCTCGCCCGAAGCCGCCCGGCCGCGGCGGCCTGAGAGGCGCTTTCCGAGCGCCGCCTCAGCGGCCCCGGCGGAGCAGGAACACCCCCTGCGCGCCGATCAGGTTCCAGACCCACCAGGGCAGCGAGAAGCGCATCTCGTGGCCCCGCGCATCGAGCGCGGTGGCCCTCTCGATCCGCGCCCCGACCTCCCGGCAGAGGCCGACGAAGTCCCGGATCGTGCAGTGGTGGATGTTGGGCGTCTCGTACCAGGCCTCCGGCAGGATCTCGGTGACGGGCATGCGGCCCCGGAAGGCGAGCTCGGCCCGCACCCGCCAGTGCCCGAAGTTCGGGAAGGAGATCACCACCTGCCGGCCGATGCGCAGCAGGTGCTCCAGCACGATCCTCGGGTTGCGGGTCGCCTGGATGGTCTGGGAGAGCACCACCACGTCGAAGGCGTCGTCGGGATAGTTGGCGAGATCGGTGTCGGCGTCCCCCTGGATCACCGAGAGGCCGCGGGCGAGGCAGGCGTTGACGCCCTCGCGGGACAGTTCGATGCCGCGCCCGTCGACGCTGCGCCGGTCCCGCAGCAGGGCGAGCAGGGTGCCGTCGCCGCAGCCGATGTCGAGGACCCGCGCCCCGTGCGGCACGAGCCCGAGCACGATGAGGTGGTCGACGCGCTCGGACCCGCTCTCGGGCGAGCGCGGCAGCTCCCCGGCGCTCCGCCACGGCGCCGAGGCGGCGCCGCCGACCGGCAGCAGGGCATCGTCGTTGCGCTGCTTCATCCCGCTCGACCGTGCGCGCATGTCCCGCCGCCCTCCGCGGGGGAGGGAGACGCCGCTTCCGGACGACCTGCACGCGGCAGGACGGCCGCCCGATCCCGCATCCGCGGGGCCCCCTCTCCCGCAGACGGGAGAGGGGCTCTTGCGTCGCGTCTCACAGGCCCCTCGCCCGCGCCGCCGCGTCGATGAAGCCCCGCGCCGCCGAGAACATCGCCGGCTCCTCGAGTAGGAAGGCGTCGTGGCCCTTGTCGCTCTCGACCTCGACGAAGGCCACGGGCGCGGCGGCCGCGTTCAGCGCGTGGACGATGGCGCGGGAATCCGCCGTCGGGAACAGCCAGTCCGAGGTGAAGGAGATCACGCAGAACCGGGTGCGCGTGCCCCGGAAGGCGTTGGCGAGCACGCCGCCATGGTCCTCGGCGAGGTCGAAATAGTCCATCGCCCGCGTCAGGTAGAGGTAGGCGTTGGCGTCGAAGCGCTCCACGAAGGAGAGTCCCTGGTGGCGCAGGTAGCTCTCGATCTGGAAGTCGGCGTTGAAGGAGAAGGTCGGCGCCGAGCCCCCCTGGAAGCGCCGGCCGAACTTGCGGTGCAGCGCCGGCTCCGAGAGGTAGGTGATGTGCGCGCCCATCCGTGCGACGCCGAGCCCCTTGGCAGGCCTCGTCCCTGCCTCGAGATAGCGCCCCTCCGCCCAGGCGGGATCGGCCATGATCGCCTGCCGTCCGACCTCGTGGAAGGCGATGTTCTGGGCCGAGTGCCGGGCCCCCGTCGCGATCGGCATCGCGGAGAAGACCCGCTCGGGAAAGAGCGAGGCCCATTGCAGCACCTGCATCCCGCCCATCGAGCCGCCGATGCACAGGAACAGGTCCGGGATGCCGAGCTTGTCCAGCAGCATCGCCTGGGCGCGGACCATGTCGCGGATCGTCACCAGCGGGAAGCCGAGCCCGTAGGGCCGGCCGGTGGCCGGGTCGATCGAGGCGGGGCCCGTCGAGCCCATGCAGGAGCCGACGACGTTCGAGCAGATGACGAAGTAACGGTCGGTGTCGACGGGCTTGCCCGGTCCGACGAGCCGCTCCCACCAGCCGGGCTTGCCGGTGACGGGGTGGGTGTGGGCGAAGTGCTGGTCGCCGGTGAGCGCGTGGCAGATCAGGACGGCGTTCGAGCGGTCGGCGTTGAGCGTGCCCGCCGTCTGGTAGGCGATCTGGAACGGCGCCAGGCTGACGCCGGCATCCATGGCGAGCGGCGTCCGCGCGTCGAAGCGGGCGACGGGGCTCGTCGGGTCATGCGCCTGCGCCGGCTCGAAGAGGCCGCGGCGCGCCTCGTCCGGCGCCAGGCTTTCGGCGGGGCCCGAAGGCGCCACGAGGTCGAGGGGAGTGTCCATGGCGTGTTCTGAGGACCGCCCTCGGCGGACGGCCGTCGCGGGGAGGTAGTATCGGCCGGGACGGGCGTCAACGAAAGGACCTTCCGGAAAGAGCCCCGCGCGCGCTGGCCCCGCGCGCCCCGCGATCGTAGAAGGGGCGGGCCTTCCGTCGAACCCGGCGCCGCATTCCCCGCATGCACACGCCCCAGCGGACCGCCCGAGAGGACCTCGCCGCGCTGCGCGCCGAGATCGACCGGATCGACGCGCAGATGCACGCGCTACTGATCGAGCGCGGCGCCATCATCGACCGGCTGATCGCCGCCAAGGGCGGCGCCGCGGCGGGCTCGGCCTTCCGCCCCGGCCGCGAGGCGGCGATGATGCGCCGCGTCGCCGAGCGCCACCGGGGGCTCCTGCCCCTCGACACGGTGGAGGGCATCTGGCGGGTCATCATCGCGACCTTCACCTACGTGCAGGCGCCGTTCTCGGTCCATGCCGACGTCTCCGGCGGCGACCCGGCGATGCGCGACTCCGCCCGCTTCCATTTCGGCTTCACGGTGCCCTACCGGCCGCATCCGAACCCGGCGGCGGTGATCGCGGCGGTGGCGGCCTCGCGGGGCGATCTCGGCATCTTCCGCTTCGACCCCCGCCGGGGCACGCCCGTCGCCGACGCCTGGTGGGAGGGGCTCACCGGGGAGGACCAGCCGAAGGTGATCGCCCGCCTGCCCTTCATCGAGCGGCCCCGGCACCCGGCGGGCACGCCGGTCTTCGTCGTGGCCAAGCCCCTCGACGACCCGGCCGCGGCACAGCGCGACTGGGTGCTGCTGGCGCTGCGCTGCCGCGCCTGGAGCGAGGCGGCGGAGCGGGCGCTCCACGATCTCTACGGCGAGGTGGTCTCCCGCGCCGACCCCCGCGGCGGGGCCGAGCGCCTGCTGCTGGCCGTCCCCGCCGGCGCCGCCCCCCGCGGGCTCGGCGACGCCCTCGACCGGGCCGGCGCCGGAGTCCTCACCCTCGACGAGGCCGGAAGCCACGCGGCGCGGTTCCGGGTGTGAGGCGGCGCCCCCCGCGCGGAGGGCGCCGGGAGAGCGTCAGATCGGCGCGTCGGCGATCTGCTCGGCCTGGGCGCCGCTGTCCGGCCGGGCCGGGCCGAGCACCGGCTCCTCGCCCATCGGCTTGTTGACGAAGGTCGAGAACTCGCCTCGGCCGTCCACCGACGGGCCGCTGTTCCAGCGCGCCGCCTCGGGCACGGACCCGTCGGCGGAGGTGACGAAGAAGTTGTAGTTGAACTGAGCGTGCTCGGCCGATTGCGGGAAGCTGTTCGGAATCGGCAGCGCGCCCTCGTGGCCGCCGAGCTCCTCGATCACCGCCAGCCACTGCTCCTGATGCATCGTGTCGCGGGCGATCATGAAGTGGAGCATGTCCCGCATGCCGGCATCGTGCGCGGCGTTGAAGAGGCGTACCGCCAGGGTGCGCCCGGTCGTCTCGGCGGCGACGTTGCAGTACATGTCCGCGGCGAGGTTCCCGCTCGCGTAGATGTGCGACATGTCGAAGGGGACGCCCTCGCTGTTGGCGGGGAAGGCGGCCATGCCGGTCGAGAGGATGTGCCGGTGGAGCATGCCCTCGATGGTGTGGCGGGCGCTGCCGCCGCCCATGACGGCACCGACCACCCCATCGGCCGCCCCCTCCTCCTGGAGCGCCGTCGGCGCCTTCTCGAGGTTCATCGCTACCGCGGTGGCGAGCATCTCGATATGGCCGATTTCCTCCGTGGCCGTGTTGAGGAGCATGTCGCGGTACTTGGTCGTCGGCCCGCGCGCGCCCCAGGCCTGGAAGAAGTACTGCATGCAGACGCGGATCTCGCCCTCGACGCCGCCGATCGCCTGCTGAAGCATGCGCGCGAAGACCGGATCGGGCGCGTCCACCTTGACCGGGTACTGCAGCCGCTTGTCGAAATAATACATGGGAAGCCTCGCTGTCCGGCGGCGCTTGCCGCTCCGGCTGGATGACGCAACGTCAGTCCTGGCCAAACCGAGCGCGCACGGAAGCGTTCACTACCCTTGAAGGAAAATTTCTGATTTTCCGTGCTAATCTGACAGTATCTTCTAACATATGTTGCGCCGATAGACAGACCTCATCGTCACATCTGCTATGGTTCAGCTGAGGCATCGGCCCCCACGAGGCGTGATTGATGCCGCGGGTAGCCTAACGATGCTGGCGGCAACGGCCTTGCCTGGCTTTGCCAGCTCGGTCAGGTCCGCGGAGGGGCTGCCCTGCATCGGGCCGGTGTCCATGGCGGCGCAAAATGCGCTAGAGGGGCGGTCTCTCCTGTCTCTCAGCGCCATCATGACCACCGACCTGCGCCCCGACCGTCCCACCCCCCGCCCCGGCATCCTCGATATCGAGGCCTACGTGCCGGGCAAGAGCGCCGCGACGGGCGCGGGGCCGGTGCACAAGCTCTCCTCGAACGAGACCCCGCTCGGCCCGAGCCCGGCGGCGGTCGAGGCGCTGCGGGCGGAGGCCGAGCGGCTCGCCCTCTACCCGGACGGCAATTCCACCCGCCTGCGCGCGGCGATCGGCACCCGCTACGGGCTCGATCCGGCCCGGATCGTCTGCGGCGCGGGCTCCGACGAGCTGCTCTCGTTCCTCGCCTACGCCTATGTCGGCCCCGGCGACGAGGGCCTGTTCACGGAGCACGGCTTCCTCGTCTACCGCATCGCGATCCTGGCGGCGGGCGGCACGCCGGTCGTGGCGCCGGAGCGCGACCTGACCACCGACGTCGACGCGCTGCTCGCCGCGGTCACGCCGCGCACGCGGATCGTCTACATCGCCAACCCCAACAACCCGACGGGCACCTACCTGCCCTTCGACGAGGTGCGCCGCCTGCACGCCGGTCTGCCGGGCAACGTGCTCCTCGTCCTCGACGGGGCCTATGCCGAGTACGTGCGGGCGAACGACTATTCGGCCGGGCTCGATCTCGTGCTGGAGGCCGAGAACGTCGTGATGACCCGCACCTTCTCGAAGATACACGGGCTCGCGGCGCTGCGCATCGGCTGGATGGTCGCCCCCGCCGCCGTGGTCGATGCGGTCAATCGCATCCGGGGACCGTTCAACCTGTCCTCCGCGGCGATCGCGGCGGGCGCGGCGGCCATCGCCGACGACACCCACGTCGCCCGCGCCGTCGCCCACAACGACGAATGGCGCGGCTTCCTGGAGCGGGAGATCGCCGCGCTCGGGCTGACGGTCACGCCGAGCGTCGGCAACTTCGTGCTCGTCCACTTCCCGCAGGATGCCAGACGCGGCGCCGCGCAGGCCGACGGCTACCTCAGCGCGCGGGGCGTCGTGGTCCGCCGCGTCGCCGCCTACGGACTGCCCGACGCGCTTCGCATCACCGTCGGCAGCGAGACCGCCTGCCGGGCGGCCGTCGCCGGGCTCGCCGGCTTCCTGCGGGAGGCGCGGGATGCCTGAGGCGAACGCGCCGATCGGCTGCCTTGCCCTCGTCGGCCTCGGCCTGATCGGCTCCTCGCTCGCCCGCGGGGCGCGCCGCTTCGGCCTGGCGCAACGAATCGTCGCGATCGACGTGGACGCGGGCGTGCGGGCGCGGGTCGAGGAGCTCGGCATCGCCGACGCCGTGACGGGGGATGCCGCCGAGGGCGTGCGCGACGCCGACCTCGTGATCCTCTGCGTGCCCGTCGGCGCCGTGGGGGACGTGGCGGCGGCGATCGCCGGGCACATGAAGCCCGGCGCCGTGCTCTCGGATGTCGGCTCCGTGAAGGGGGCGGTGGTGGCCGCCGTCACCCCGCATCTCGGCGACGGCATCGCCTTCGTGCCTGCCCATCCCGTGGCGGGCACCGAGTATTCGGGGCCGGATGCCGGCTTCCCGACCCTGTTCTCCGGGCGCTGGTGCATCCTCACCCCGCCCGAAGATGCCCCCGAGGCGGCGGTGGCGCGGGTACGCGGCTTCTGGGAGGGGCTCGGGGCCATCGTCGAGACCATGACCCCGGAGCACCACGACCTCGTGCTCGCCATCACCAGCCACGTGCCGCATCTCATCGCCTACAACATCGTCGGCACGGCCGCCGACCTCGAGGAGGTCACGCAGTCCGAGGTGATCAAGTTCTCCGCCGGCGGCTTCCGCGATTTCACCCGGATCGCAGCCTCCGACCCGACCATGTGGCGGGACGTGTTCCTGACCAACAAGGACGCGGTGCTGGAGATGCTCGGGCGCTTCAACGAGGACCTCTCGGCGCTCGCCCGCGCCATCCGCTGGGGCGACGGCGAGGCGCTGCATGCCCTGTTCACCCGCACGCGGGCGATCCGCCGGGGCATCGTCGCCATGGGCCAGGAAACCGCCGAGCCCGATTTCGGCCGCGCCCGACCGGCAGCGGACGAGAAGGCTTAGAGCGCTCTCCGCCGAAGTGGCTGCCGGTTCGGCGAAAGAGAGCGCGTCTTAACGAAGGCTTGGAGCCGCTCTCGATTGCAACGCGATCGGGAACGGCTCTAAGCCGCCTTCCGCAGGCCCTCCGGCGCGGCGAAGGCGGCGGCGAGAATGCGCTGCGTCGGCCCGTCGAGGCGGCTGTGCAGCACGACCTCGCCGGTCGGCAGCGGCGGCAGCCCCTCGGAGAGGCGCAGGCAGCCCGCCGGCAGGTGGCGCTCGCCGAGCGCCGCGACCCCGAGACCGGCCTGGAGCGCCGCCTGGAGGGCGCTCACCGAGCCGCCGAGGAAGGCGTAGCGCCAGGGCAGGCCCGCCGCGTCGAGGGCCCCTGTGGCCGCCGCCTTGACCCCACAGGGGCCGGTGAGCGCTACGAGCGGCACCGGCTCGCCGGGCGCGGCGAGATCGGCATGAGCGCCCGCCCAGATCAGCGGGTCCTCGAAGAGCCGCGTGCCCTCGCGCCCCCCGTCGCGACGCAGGATCACCGCCTCCGCCTCGCCCCGGTCGTAGAGGGCGAGCATGGCGCCGGACAGCCCGACCGTGACTTCCGGCGCCAGAAGCGGCAGCGCGACCCGCAGGGCGGCCAGCGCTGAGGCCAGACGCCCGCCGGCGGCGTGGTCGCTCACCGCGAGCCGCAGGCTGCCCCGCGTCGCGCCGCCCTCGATCTCGGCCACCGCCCGGTCGTGGGCGGCGAGGATCGCCCTGGCATGGGGCAGGAGCCGGCTGCCGTCCGGCGTCAGCGAGACCGCTCGCGGGGTCCGTGCCAGGAGCCGCCGGCCGAGCCGCTCCTCGAGCTTGGCCAGCCGCAGCGACACCGCCGACTGCGTCGCCCCGAGGCAGGCCCCGGCCGCGGTGAAGCTGTGCAGGTCGGCGACGACGAGGAAGGCCCGGAGCTGGTCGATCTCGAGGGTGGGCATCAGCGAAGGCTAGCACCGGCGCTTCGCGACGACCATGAGCATTTGCAATTTCTGAAACGCGATAAACACGTTTCCCATATGGGATCGCGGCGGGCAGGATCGCCTCATCCAACGAGGAGAGCCGTCATGCCCATCGTCACCATCGCGCTCGCCACCCATCGCGACATCCCGGACCTGGAGCGGCGCGCCGCCGCGATCGCCTCGCGGCACGCCGTCGAGAGCCTGCGCAAGCGCGCCGACCTCACTTCCGTGCTCGTGACCCGGGCCGAGCCCTCGGCCTGGTTCGTCGGCGGGCCCTCGCTCGCCGAGCAAGGCAAGGCCAGCGTCTGGCTGGAGATCAAGGTCGTCGACGGCACCAACACTAAGGAGGAGAAGGAGGGCTTCGTCGCCGCGATCTTCGCGGGCTTCGCCGAGTTGCTCGGCGATCTGCACCCCGAGAGCTACGTCCACGTCCACGAGGTCTCGGCGGACGCCTACGGCTTCGGCGGCCTCACCCAGGAGCGCCGCTACGTCGCCGGGCGTCTCGGCGTCGATCCCACCCCGCGGTGAGCGGATACGCGAAGGGGCCGCGCGGTGGCGGCCCCTTCGGTCGTCTGCGGTTCCGACTGCGTCAGCCGAGGATCTTGTCGACCGTGATCGGCAGGTGGCGCACCCGCTTGCCGGTGGCGTGGAAGACGGCGTTGGCGATGGCCGCCGCGGTGCCGACGATACCGATCTCGCCGAGCCCCTTCACGCCGAGCGGGTTCGCCTTGTCCTCCTCGTCGACGAAGATCACCTCGATGTCGTGGATGTCGGCGTTCACCGGCACATGGTACTCGCCGAGGTTGTGGTTCATGAACCGGCCGAGGCGGTGGTCGAGCATCGACTCCTCCTCCAGCGCCGAGCCGATGCCCATGACGATGCCGCCGAGGATCTGGCTGCGGGCGGTCTTGGTGTTGAGGATCTTGCCCGCCGCGATCGCCGAGACGATGCGGGTGACGCGGACCTGGCCGAGCTCCTCGTCGACCTTCACCTCCGCAAAGATCGCGGAGTGGGTGTAGCTCTCGAACTGCTTGGCGTGGTCCTTGTCGGGGGCGGCCTTGCCGGTCGCCTCCAGCCGCTCGACGCCCGCCTTCCTGAGCACGTCGGTGAGAGCCATGGAGCGGGCGGGATCGTCGGCCACCGCGATGCGGCCGCCTTCGAGCACCACCCGATCGAACTCGACGTTGGCCAGCGGCGACTCGTCGAGGCCGCGGGCGAGGCGGAAGGCCTGCTCGGCGATGTCGCGGCAGGCCCGCATCGCGGCCGTGCCCGAGGAGGCCGCCGTCCAGGAGCCACCGGCGACGGGCGCCTCGGCGAGGCGGGTGTCACCGAGCTTCACGGTCACATCCTCCATGCGCAGGCCGAGCGCGTCGGCGCCGATCTGCGTCAGGATCGTGTAGGTGCCGGTGCCGAGGTCGCCCGTGGCGTTGCCGAGCTCCAGCCGCCCGTCCGGCGTGAGGGCGGCGTGAACGCTGCTCTGCTGCATCATCGCCTCCCAGATGCCGCAGGCCATGCCCCAGCCGACGAGCTCGCGGCCCTCGCGGGTCGAACGCGGCTCCGGGTTGCGCCGCGCCCAGCCGAAGCGCTCGGCCCCCTGCCGGAGCGCCTCCTTCAGCTCCTTGGAGCCGAAGGGCTTGCCGCCGGCCGTGGCATCCGCCTCGGCGTAGTTCCTGAGCCGCAGGGCGATCGGGTCCTGGCCCGTGGCCTGGGCCAGCTCGTCCATCGCCGTCTCGATGGCGAAGACGCCGGTGACGGCGCCGGGCGCGCGCATGTCGCCGGGCGTGGCCATGTCGGTCTGCGCGAGCCGGTAGCTCATGGCGACGTTGTCGCAGCGGTAGAGCACGCCCGACCAGTTCGGGATGGTCTCCTGATAGTCCTCGTAGCGGGACGTCTCCTGGATGACGTCGTGCTTGAGCGCCTGCAACGCCCCGTCCGGGCCGGCGCCGAGGCTCACGGTCTGGAGCGCGTCGGGGCGGTGGGTGAAGGTCCACATCTGGTCGCGGGTCAGCACCACGCGCACGGAGCGGTCGAGGTCGCGGGCGGCGAGCATGGCGAGGAAGAGCTGGTACTGGGGCCTCAGACCCGAGCCGAAGCCGCCGCCGATATAGGGGTTCACGACCCGCACGTCGGCCTTGTTCAGGCCGAACACCGCCGTGAGGTAGCCGTGGCTGTTCGCGACGCCCTGCGTCTTGTCGTAGACGGTGTACTTGCCATCGCCCTCGCGCACGACGGTCGAGGCATGGGGCTCCATCGGGTTGTGATGCTCGATGGCGAGCCGGTAGTCCTCCCGGACCTTCACCGGGGCGCCGTCGAAGGCGGCATCGGCATCGCCCCAGGGCTCCGGCGGCGGCTTGATGCCGGAGCGCTTCTTGGGCGGATCGTAGGCGAGATCCTTGAGCTCGGCGATCTCGGTGGCCGGCGTCTCCGCCTCGTAGGTCACCCGCACCAGGGAGGCGGCGAAGCGCGCCGTCTCGAAATCCTCGGCGACGACGAGCGCGACGGGCTGGCCGCTGAAATGGATCTTGTCGTCGTAGAGCGCCCGGAACGGCGAGCCCGGGGGCGCCACCATGTCCCGGTAGTTCATGGCGAGGAAGGCGGTGCGGGGCCGGTTCTCGTGGGTCAGCACCTTGACGACGCCGGGCACCTTCTCGGCGTCCGAGGTGTCGATCGACAGGATGCGACCCTTGGCGATGCGGCTCGACACCACGTATCCGTGGGCGAGGTCGGGGGCAGCGAACTCGCCGGCATACTTGGCGAGGCCCGTGACCTTGGCAGGGCCGTCGACGCGGCTGCGGGCGGTGCCGACATAGGTGTCGCGGCCCGTGGGGCTGAAGGTTGCGGTCATGCCGGGCCTCACTGGATGCGCTTGTCGGAAGAGGATTGCGGCGTGCCCGCCGCCGCCTGCTCGAGGCCGCGCACGATGGCGCGCCGGGCGAGTTCGATCTTGAAGCCGTTCTGCGATTGCGGCTGCGCCTCGCGGACGATGAGGTCGGCCGCCGCCTGGAAGCTGTCCCGCGTGGCCGGCTTGCCCTTCAGGAGCGCCTCGGCCTCGCGGTTGCGCCAGGGCTTGTGCGCGACGCCGCCGAGCGCGAGCCGCGCCTCGCGGATCGTGTCCCCGTCGAGGTCGAGGGCGGCGGCCACCGAGACGAGGGCGAAGGCGTAGGAGAGCCGGTCGCGCAGCTTCAGGTAGGTGTAGCGCTCGGCAAAGCCCCGCTCCGGCAGGTCGACCGAGAGCACGATCTCGCCGGGCTCCAAGGTCGTGTCGCGCTGCGGATCGTCGCCAGGCAGGCGATGGTAGTCGGAGAACGCGATGCTGCGCTCGCCCTTCGGCCCCTCGACGCGGACAGTCGCGTCCAGGGCGGCCAGCGCCACGCACATGTCGGAGGGGTGCGTGGCGATGCAGTGCGCGCTGGTGCCGAAGATCGCGTGGATGCGGTTGACGCCGCCGATCGCCGGGCAGCCGGAGCCGGGCTGCCTTTTGTTGCAAGGCGTGCCCTCGTCGTAGAAGTAGTAGCAGCGGGTGCGCTGGTTGAGGTTGCCGCCGGTCGAGGCCGCGTTGCGCAGCTGCGCCGAGGCCCCGGCCAGCAACGCGTCGCCCAGCAGCGGATAGCGGGCGCGGACCCGTTCGTCGTAGGCAAGCGTCGCGTTCGGCACCAGCGCCCCGATGCGCAGGCCGCCGTCCCGCTCCTCGATGGCGTCGAGGGGAAGGCGGGAGATGTCGACGAGGCGGCTCGGCCGCTCGACGTTGTACTTCATCAGGTCGACGAGGTTGGTGCCCCCGGCGATGAAGCGGGCAGACGGGTCGGCGGCGAGCGCCGCGACCGCCTCGGAGACGGTGCCCGCGCGGACATACTCGAAGCGGTTCATCGGCTGCCCCCCGCCTGCATCACGTCCTCGATGGCGTCGACGATGTTGGTGTAGGCGCCGCAGCGGCAGATGTTGCCGCTCATCGCCTCGCGGATTTCCTCGCGGCTCTTGGCATGGCCCTCGTTGAGGAGGCCGACGGAGGAGCAGAGCTGGCCCGGCGTGCAGTAGCCGCACTGGAAGGCGTCGTGCTCGATGAAGGCCTCCTGCAGCGGGTGCAGGGCGTTGGAGCCGGGGCCTTGAAGGCTCGCGAGTCCCTCGACGGTGGTGATCTCGGCGCCGTCCTTCATCACCGCGAGGACGAGGCAGGAATTCACCCGCGTGCCGTTCACGAGCACCGTGCAGGCGCCGCACTGGCCGTGGTCGCAGCCCTTCTTGGTGCCGGTGAGGTCGAGGCGCTCGCGCAGCAGGTCGAGGAGCGTCGTCCAGGGGGCGACCTGGAGCGCCCGCGTCTCGCCGTTGATGGTCAGGCTGATGTCGATCCTCTGGTCCGCCGCGACGGGCGAACCGCTCTCGATAAGCATGGCTGCTGAGTCCTGGGCTCGGGTCTTGGACGCGGATGTTGGGCTCGGGTCGTCAGGAGAGCGCCGGGCAAGGCGCCTTGGGCGCGTGGGCTGGGCGCCGAAGTCCTGTCGATAACCGTTCCAGTCTGCCGCCGTTCCCCGGTGCCGCCGGCGGCGGGAAGGGTTTCCGTTTCGCGCTCCGCTCGTCTAACGCTCGGGCGGAGCGCTCCCGCGACGCATCAGGTGAGACCCGATGGCCGACCTCGCACCGATCCTGAACGACATCGACCGCGACCTCGACAACGCCCTGGAGCGGCTGTTCGCCTTCCTGCGCATCCCCTCGATCTCGACGGACCCGGCCTATGCCGGCCACTGCCGCGAGGCGGCCGCCTGGCTGCACGGGCATCTCGAGGCGCTCGGCTTCGAGACGAGCGTCGAGGAGACCTCGCTGCATCCGGTGGTGCTGGCGCATGCGCCGAAGCCCGGCACGCCGCACGTGCTGTTCTACGGACACTACGACGTGCAGCCCGTCGACCCGCTGGAGCTGTGGGAGACGCCGCCCTTCGAGCCGCACATCGCGGAGGATGCCGGGGCCAAGCGCATCGTCGGACGCGGCGCCTCCGACGACAAGGGCCAAGTGATGACCTTCATCGAGGCCTGCCGCGCCTTCAAGGCGATGGAGGGCGAATTACCCTGCGGCGTCACCATCCTGATCGAGGGCGCCGAGGAGAACGGCTCGCAGGGGCTGCCCGAATGGGTCGCGGCGAACCGGGAGAAGCTCGGCGCCGACATCGTGCTCGTCTGCGACACCAGCATGTGGAACCCGACGACGCCGGCGATCACCACGGCTCTGCGCGGCCTCGCCTATTTCGAGGTGAAGGTGACCTGCGCCGACCGCGACCTGCATTCCGGCTTCTTCGGGGGCGCGGCGCGAAACCCCATCCACGTCCTCTCGCGGATCATCGCCGACCTCCACGATGCGGACGGGCGCGTGGCGCTGCCGGGCTTCTACGAGGGCGTGCGCGAGACGCCCCCCGAGGTGCTGGAGCAGTGGCGCGGCCTGGGGCTCACCGCCGAGAGCTTCTTGGGGCCGATCGGCCTCAGCGAGCCCGCGGGCGAGAAGGGCCGGCTCATCCTCGAGATGGTGCAGTCGCGCCCGGCCTGCGACGTCAACGGCATCATCGGCGGCTACACCGGCGAGGGCACCAAGACGGTGATCGCCTCCACCGCCAGCGCCAAGGTCTCGTTCCGCCTCGTGGGCGACCAGGACCCGGCGGTGCTCGCAAAGACCTTCGAGGCCTTCGTGCGCGAGCGCGTGCCGGCGGACTGCAAGGTCGAGGTCATCACCTACAAGGGCTCGCGGGCGATCGCGCTGCCCTACGACATGCCGGAGCTGGCGCTCGCCAAGGCCGCGCTCGAGGCGGAATGGGGCGTGCCTCCGGTGACGGTGGGCGCCGGCGGCTCGATCCCGATCGTCGGCGACTTCAAGCGGCTCCTCGACCGCAACACCCTGCTGATCGGCTTCGGCCTCGACGACGACCGCATCCACTCGCCGAACGAGAAATACGCGCTCACGAGCTTCCACAAGGGCGCCCGCTCCTGGGCGCGCATCCTCTCCGCCTTCGGGCAGGCGCGGGCCTGAGCGCGGGTTTTCCGTCTTGCGCCTGATCCCGCGCGCCCTGTCGCGGAGGCTCTCCCGCGCCCTGCGGCCGCCCTTCCGCGGGCTGTCGCACGGGCACGAAGGCTACCGCTTCGAGCGCAAGGCGCGGGCCTATTGCTACCTGCCGCCGCGCCCGCCGGCGGACCTCGCGGGCGCGCTCGCCGCGCTCGGCGAGCGCCCGCGCTTCTCGGTGCTGACCCCGGTCTGGAACGTGGAAGGCCGCTTCCTCGAGGCGGCCGTCGCCTCGGTCGTCGCCCAGTGGTACCCGGACTGGGAGCTGATCCTCGTCGACGACGCCAGCACCCGCGCCGACACGAAGGCCGCCCTCGACCGCATCGATCATCCGAACATCCGCATCCTGCGCGCGCCCGAGAACCGGGGCATCGCGGCCACCACCAACGCGGCGCTCGCCGAGGCGACCGGCGACACGATCGTCTTCCTCGACCACGACGACCTGCTGACGCCGGACTGCCTCTACGAGCTTGCGCGGACCATCGCCCGCACGGGGGCGGATTTCGTCTACTCCGACGAGGACAAGATCGACGGCGAGGGCCGCTACGCCTCGCCCTTTTTCAAGCCCGACTGGTCCCCCGATGCCCTGATGAGCATCATGTACACCTGCCACGTCACGGCGATGCGCCGGAGCCTCGTGGAGGCGGTCGGCGGGCTGCGCTCCGGCTACGACGGCGCCCAGGACTACGACCTCGCGCTGCGGATCACCGAGCGTACCGACCGGATCGCCCACGTGCCGCGGGTCCTCTACCACTGGCGCATCCTGCCGGAGTCGCTGGCCTCCGGTGCCGAGGCCAAGCCCTACGCCCACGACGCCGTCCGCCGGCTCAAGGAGGACGCACTCGTCCGCCGCGGCACGCCCGGCACCGTCGAGCCGGTCGCCGGCCTGCCCGGCCAGTTCCGGGTGAACTACGCGCCGCAGGGCGAGCTCCTCGTCTCGATCGTCGTGCCGAGCCGCAACAACGGGCGGCTCCTCACCGCCTGCCTCGACGCGGTGCAGACCCGCAGCACCTGGAGCCAGGTCGAGTTCCTGATCCTCGACAACGGCAGCGACGCGCCGGAGACGCTGAGCGCCCTCGACGCGCTGGGACGGCGGGCGAACGTGCGGGTGCTGCCCGATCCGCGCCCCTTCAACTACTCGGCCCTGAACAACCGCGGCGCGGCCTACGCGACGGGCGAGATCCTGCTCTTCCTCAACGACGACACCGAGCCCCAGACCCCCGACTGGCTGGAGCGGATGATCGGCTACGCGCAGCAGCCCCATGTCGGGGCGGTCGGCGCCCGGCTGCATTTTCCCGACGGCAGCATCCAGCACTGCGGGGTCGTGAACCTCCTCGACGGGCCGGGCCACGCCTTCTACCGCAAGCCCGGCACCAGGCCCGCCGATTTCGGCCGCGACACGCTGGAGTACGACTGGCTCGCCGTCACCGGCGCCTGCCTGATGATCGAGCGAAAAAAGTTCGAGCGGGTCGGCGGTTTCGACGAGAGCCTTCCGGTCGCCTACAACGACGTCGAGCTATGCCTGCGCCTGCACGGGGCCGGCCTCTACAACGTGGTCTGCCAGGCGGCGGTCGTCACCCACCACGAATCCGCGAGCCGCGGCTCCGACGATGCCGATCCGGGAAAGCAGGCGCGGCTGCTGGCCGACCGGCGCCGGCTCTGGGACCTGCACCCGGGCTTCCTCGCCCACGACCCCTTCCACAACCCGAACTTAGAGCCGAACAGCGGCCTGTTCCGGCCGATGCGCCCATGACCGCACCCTCGCTCGCGGAACGCTGGTCAGAAAGAATCGAGGCGGCGGAGGTGGTGTCCTTCGACGTGTTCGACACGCTGTTCGTGCGCTTCGTCGCGAGCCCGGAGGACGTGTTCGACCTCGTCGGAGCCCGGCACGGGCTTCCCGATTTCCGCCGCCGCCGGATCGCTGCGCAGCGGGACGCCTTCAGGGTCATGCGGGCCGCCGGCCGCCGGGAGATCGACCTCGACGGCATCTACGCCTTCCTGTCCGATCTCGGCGTGGCAGCCGAGACGTTGAAGCGCTCCGAGTGGGAGATCGAGCAGGCGGTGCTGCGCCCGAACCCGGAGATGCTGCCGGTGCTCGCCGTTGCCCGAGCGGCGGGAAAGCCCTGCGTACTCCTCTCCGACATGTATCTGCCGCGCGCCTTCTTCGAGGAACTCTGCGCCACGCACGGCCTCGCCTTCGCCGACCTCTTCGTGTCGAGCGAGAGGCAGGCGACGAAGCGCGACGACGGCGCTCTCTTTACCCTCGTGGCCGAGACCCTCGGCGTGCCGCCCGGCCGCATCCTCCACATCGGCGACAACGCCGAGTCGGACGTGCGCCAGGGCCGCGAGCGGGGCATCGAGACGGTCCACTACGCGGCGACCCATCCCCGACCCGTGCCGGCGGGTCCGGGCCCCGCCCACGCGGTCGCCGCTGGGCTCGGCACCTATGCCGGGCTCGACGCGTCGCGCTCCCTCTGGTGGCGGGTCGGCTTCGCGGCGGGCGCGCCCGCCACCTTCGCCCTGCGCCGCTGGCTCGCGGAGAAGGCGAAGGCCGATCGCCTCGACCTCATGCTGCTCCTGTCCCGCGACGGTTACGGGCTCGCCGGGCTCTGGCCGGAGGAGGCGGTGCCGGCCCGCTACTTCCGGGGCTCGCGGGTGCTGTTCACGCTCGCCGGCGCGAGCGAGCGGGAGTTCGAGGCGCTGGTGCCGTTCCTGCTCTCCGGCGGGCTCGGGCTGACGGTCGGAGAGCTGTTCGAGCGCATCGGCCTCGATCCCCCCGCGGAGAGCCTGCTCGCCGATCTCGGCCTGTCGGCGGAGACGCCCTTCACCCGCCGCAACGAGCGCGCGGTCGAGTCTCTGCTCCGGGTGATACGCCGGCCGATCCTCCAGGCCTGCCTCGCGGCCCGGCGCGGCCTCCACGCCGCCTGCCGGGAGGCGGGCCTGCGGGAGGGCATGCGTGTTGGGGTGTTCGACCTCGGCTGGCGAGGTTCCACACAGGTCGCCCTGGAGCGGGCGCTGGCGCCCCTCGTCGGGGTCTCGGTGCGGGGCTACTACCTCTGCCTGCGCGCGGAGGTCGCGAACGCCGCCGCGCTGCTGGCCGAGGCCGGACTGCCGGCCAGAACCCAAAAAGCGCTCTACGAGAACCGGGTGGCGGCCGAGCTCCTGTTCTCCGCCCCCCACGGCTCCGTGCGGGGCTGCCTGCGCGGCGCGGACGGCGGCCCCCGCTTCGAGGAGGATCCGGGCCGCGACGCGGACCCGCGCCTTCCGGGCGTCGCCGCCGAGATCGAGGCCGGCATCCGGGCGGGCGTCGCCGAGATCGAGCGGCTCTCGGCGAGCGTGCCGGTCGACCTCGGGCCGCTGGCGCTGACCGCCCCTCTGCTGCGCCTCGCCACCGCACCGACGCCGGAGGAGGCCCGAGAGATCGGCGGGCTCCACAACTTCGACGCCTGGGGCAGCAGCCGGCTCAGGCGCACCTACGCCGCCCGCCGGGAGGCGGGGATCAAGCGCCTGCGCGGAGACGCCTGGCCCGCGGGGCTGGCGGCCTTGCCTCGCGAGGAGACCTGAGACCGGTCAGAACCGACGTCCGCGCCCATCGAGGCTGTAGGCGCCGGGGCCGGCGGCGGCGAGATAGAGGAACACGAAGCAGAACAGGATCGCGGCGTCGCCCCCGTTCACTGCCGGGAAGAAGTTCTTGGACCCGTGGGCCATGAAGTAGGCCACCGCCATGTTGCCCGAGAGGAGGAAGGCGGTCGGCCGCGTGAACAGCCCGAGGATGATCAGCACGCCGCCGACGATCTCGATCACCCCCTGCACCCCGAGGAGCGAGAGCAGCTCCGGCGCCGGCATCGAGCGCGGCGGGAAGTTCAGGAGCTTCTGGGTGCCGTGCTCGAGGAACAGCAGCCCCGAGACGACGCGCAGGAGGGCGAGCGCGATCGGCGCGTATCCGGACAGGCGGGGAAGGGCCATGCGGGCGATGTCTCCAGGCTGCGCCGCGGGGCCTGCGGCGCGCGCATCGCAGCGCACAACGCGCGCGCGTGTCAATCGCGCCGGGCCCGCGCCGTGCGGGCCCGCACGGTCCGCGGATCGGCGGCGGCGGGGCGGCTTGCGGAGGGCCCACGCTTGAAGCCAAGGTCGCGTCGTCGGCCCACGGCAACGCGCGGCCGGCGCTCGGGGAACGGCTCGGGGGGAAACGGGTGCTGGTTCCGGTCTGGACGATGGTGGTGCTCGCCGGCACCATGATCGTGAAGCATTACGTGGCCGATTTCGTCCTCCAGACCGATTGGATGGCGCACGGCAAGGAGCGCGTCCGCGGCTGGCTCGCGCCGCTCGCTGCCCACGCCGCCTGCCACGCGGCCGCCACCCTGATCGTGGCGCTCGTCGTCATGCCCCGCCTGTGGTGGCTGGCGCTCATCGATTTCGCGATCCATTTCTGCGTCGACCGGTGCAAGACGCTGGTCTCCCGCACCGGCCGCTGGAATCCCGGCCAGGTGCAGTTCTGGTGGCTGCTCGGCTTCGACCAGATGCTGCACGCCCTGACCGATCTCGGGCTGGTGGCCGCCTTCCTCACGCTGTGAGGGCCGCACCCGCAGCGCCCGGCGCCGCCTTCGACGCCCGGCCGGATTCCGGTTAACGTTCATGCCCTATGAACGCCGGAGCGGTCCGGGTTGCCCGGATGGCCATGGACGGGCTCTGGAGGGGGCGGCGGTGAGCGAGACCATGTCGGAGCCTTCCTTCCCGGACGCCGCGCTCGCTGGCACGCCCGAAGGTCCGCCGGCCTGGGAGGTCGTGCTGCCGGAGGAGGGCGCCACCGAGGACATGGGGCGCTTCCTCGCCGGCTTCCTGATGCCCGGCGACCTCGTCGCGCTCTCCGGCGGCCTCGGCGGCGGCAAGACGACGCTCGCCCGGGCGATGATCCGGGAGCTGACCCGCGACGACGGGCTCGAGGTGCCGAGCCCGACCTTCACCCTGGTGCAGCCCTACGAGGCGGCGAACGGGACCGCGGTCGTCCACGCCGACCTCTACCGCCTGCGGGGCTCGGACGAGCTCGTCGAGCTCGGCTTCGAGGAGATGACCGAGGACGCGATCACCCTCGTCGAGTGGCCCGAGCGGCTGCCGCCGCGCGAGGGGCCGACGCTCTCTGTCGATCTGTCGCTGCGGCCCGAGTTCGGGCCGGAGGCGCGCCTCGTGCGCATCAACGGCACCGACGGCATGCGCGAGCGCATCGACCGGGCCCGGGCGATCCGCAGGCTGCTCGCCGCCTCCGGCTGGGACGAGGCCGAGCGCGAGCACATGCAGGGGGACGCCTCCTCGCGCGGCTACGAGCGGCTGCGCAAGCCCGACGGGTCGAGCGCCGTGCTGATGATCTCGCCCGCCCGCCCCGACGGGCCGCCGGTCAGGGCCGGCAAGTCCTACAGCGCCATCGTCAAGCTCGCCGAGCGGGTCGACGCCTTCGTGGCCATGGACCGGGCCTTGAGGGCGTTGGGCTTCTCCGCCCCGCGCATCTACGGCGAGGACCTCGCCGCCGGTCTCCTGATCCTTGAGGACCTCGGCGCCGAGCCCGTGGTCGACGCCGCCGGCCCGCGACCCGAGCGCTACGCGGAGGCAACGCGGCTCCTCGCCAAGCTCCACGCCACGGAGCTGCCCGCGGTGCTGCCCGTCGCCCAAGGGATCGACCACGCCCTGCCCGCCTACGACGCCGAGGCGCTGCTGTTCGAGGCGGAGCTGATGCCGGACTGGTACGCTCCGGCGGTCGCCGGCGTCGATCTCACCCGCCCGGCACGGGCCGAGTTCGTGGCGCTCTGGGCCGAGGCGCTCGGGATCGCCCACAAGGGCCGCCAGACCTGGACCTTGCGCGACTACCACTCCCCCAACCTGATCTGGCTTCCCGAGCGGGAGGGGCTGGAGCGGGTCGGGCTCATCGACTTCCAGGACGCGGTGCTCGGGCATCCGGCCTACGACGTCGCCTCGCTCCTCCAGGACGCGCGGGTCGACACCAGCGCCGAGTTCGAGCTGCGGCTCCTCGGCCTCTACGCCCGCGAGCGCCGCGTCCGCGAGCCGGAGTTCGACGTGCAGGGCTTCGCCCGCGCCTACGCGGTGCTCGCCGCGCAGCGCGCCACCAAGATTTTGGGCATCTTCGCGAGACTGGACAAGCGCGACGGCAAGCCCGGCTACCTCGCCCACCTGCCGCGCATCGAGGGCTACCTCGCCCGCAACCTCGCCCATCCGAGCCTGACGCGCCTGCGCCTCTGGCACGAGCAGCACATGCCGAGCCTCGCGCCGAGGCTCGCCCCGGCACCGCCGGAGGAAGCGGCGGCGCCCGAGGGGGAGCCCTGAGATGATCCAGCCGCGCCTGAGCCTCGTGACCCTGGGCACGCACGACCTTTCCCGCGCCGTCGCCTTCTACGAGGCGCTCGGCTGGACGCGGGCGGCCATCGCCTCGGACGGCGTCGCCTTCTTCCAGGCGGGCGGCACCGTGCTGTCGCTCTACCCGCGGGAGAACCTCGCCGCGGATGCGGGCGTGCCGGCGGAGGGCGAGGGCTTTCGCGGCTTCACCCTCGCCTACAACACCGCCAGCCGGGAGGAGACCGATGCGGTGCTCGCCGCCGCCGTCGCCGCCGGGGGCCGCCTGGTGAAGGCGGCCGAGGAGGCGTTCTGGGGCGGCTATTCCGGCTACTTCGCTGACCCGGACGGCACGCTCTGGGAGGTCGCCTGGAATCCGGGCCTGCTGCCGCAGCCCGACGGCTCGGCGCGCCTGTCCGGCTAATCAGCCGGGCGGCGGGGCGGCCTCGCGCGGGCGTTGCCGGAGCGCGGCCTCAAGGGGCGCACGCGCCGCGACGGCGCCGGACGCGGTGCGCTCCTTCCATCGCGGCATCGCCATGCGCGCGAAATGCGCGCGCAGCCAGCCGGGCGTGAGAATCAGGCCCGAATCGGTGGTGATCCAGGGCGTCGCGTCGTCCTCGGCGAGCGCCCGGCGCGCCTCCGCGAGCGCCAGCCGGAGGCTGCCGTAGGAGTGTGGCTCGACGGCCTTCGGCGCGGTGGGACCGCTCTCCCAGAGGGTCAGCGACGCGGGTCGGTCGAGATCGGCGCTGTCGAGATGCATGGGCCCGATCGCTGTGGATAACCGCGAGGGCTTCCGCAGCTTTCGTGCCAGAGGGTCCCGGCGCCGGGCCGACGCCGTTCTCAGGCTGCGTGCCGCTCCGGAGAGCCGCCGGCAGCCTGCGGTTGCAGCAGATCGGCCAGTTCCGCGCCGATGCAAGCGAGCGCCGCCGCCGAAGCCGGCACCAGGGCACCGAGCGCGTAGAACGCGTGGATCATGCCCGGATGGCAGGTGTGGCGGACGGGCACGCCGGCCTCCGCGAGGCGCCCGGCGTAGGCGGCGCCCTCGTCGCGCATCATGTCGAACGCGGCGGTGTGCAGGATCGTCGGGGGCAGCCCGGCGAGGTCCGGCTCCCGCAAAGGGGAGACCCGCGGGTCGGCGAGTTCCGCCTCGGTGAGGCCGAGCGCGGCGATGTCGCGGGCGACGGTGCCCGCGTCGAGATAGTGGCCCTTCGCGAAGTCCTGCCGCGATGGCGTCGTACCCGCCAGGTCGAGGACCGGGCAGAGCAGGAGCTGCGCGGCGATGCCCTCCCTCCCCCGCTCCTGGCAGAGCCGCGCGGCGAGCCCGGCGCCGGCCGATTCGCCGCCGAGCGCGATCCGGGCCGGATCGATGCCGAGCCCGGCCGCCTCGGCCCGCAGATGCGCCAGCGCCGCCGCCGCATCCTCCAGCGCCGCCGGGAACGGGTGCTCCGGGGCGAGCCGGTAGGCGATGCTGAG
The DNA here is from genome assembly GCF_022179345.1 of Methylobacterium jeotgali. Classification (GTDB taxonomy): domain Bacteria; phylum Pseudomonadota; class Alphaproteobacteria; order Rhizobiales; family Beijerinckiaceae; genus Methylobacterium; species Methylobacterium jeotgali. The sequence goes on from NZ_BPQR01000046.1 coordinate 45,021, forward strand.
CACCCGCAGGCCCCCGGACGCGGCGAGCGCCCGGCAGATCGTGTCGTGGGTGTCGAGGTCGCCGGCGGTGAGGCCGCCGCCGTGGAAGAACAGCAGGCCCGGCAGGAGCGTCTGCGCCTCCGCGCCGACAGGCCCGTAGAGGCGGGCCGGCAGCGGCCCCGCCGGGCCGGGCAGGTCGAGGTCGCGGGTGAGCGCCTCCGGCAGGTTGCGCGGCCGGCAGAGCCGGGAGAGGTTCGCCAGCGCCCGGCGCTTCCCCTCGATGCCGGCCTCGCCGCCCGCTCCCATCGCGCTGCCCATGGCGATGAGGTCGAGGAAGCGGCGGGCGTGAGGGTCGAGGGGCATCGCGGGATCAGAGCCGGAGCGCGTCGCGCACGGAGGCCGGCCACTCGGCGATCGTGCCGCCATGGGTGGCGAAGAGCGCCACCGCGAGCCGGTCCATGCCGAAGGCGACGCAGCCCGTATGGGCCGGCTCGCCGTCGGCGTGGCGCAGGTCCCAGGTCGTGCCGAAATGCTCGCGGTGATAGTTGAAGCTCATGCAGGCGGTGCCGGCGGCCGCCCCCCGCAGCGGGATCAGCAGCTCGAACTTCAGGGACTGCTCCAGCTGGCTGAAGGCCATGATCTGGCCGACGCGCCCGAAGAACGGGTCGCTCGCCTGCTCGATCGTGTAGGGCAGGCCGAGATCGTCGGCGAGCGCGGCGGCGCGGCCGATCCAGCGCTCGCGGAAGGCGCTCACCTGCTCGGGCGTGCCGATGCAGACGTACTCGCGCATCCGGAAAGACTGCAGCCGGTCGAGATGGGGCGAGGGCTCCCGGCGGAAGCAGTCGCAGGCGACGTCGAAGCGGTAGCCCTCCGCCGGCACGGGCCCGCGGGCGGCGGCGATCGGGTAGACCGGGTAGCAGGCGGCCGGGGTCAGCACGAGGTCGGCGGTCTGGAGCTCGTCGGTCCACTCGGCGCCCGCCGCGTGGAGGTCGGCGGCGGCGCGGATCTCCGCCTCGCTGCCCTCGAGGCAGGAGACGCAGCCGAGGAGATTCGGGAAGCTCTTGAGGTAGCCGTGGCGCTCCAGATGCGCGCGGCTCATTACGGGGGGAAAGCGGAACACTTCCGTATCCGCCTCGCGCCGCGACGAGATGAGGGCGGAGAGCGCCTCCACCACCGACTCGTAGGCGCCGGTGCGGGCGTAGACGCCCTGCGCGTTCATCGGCCGGAACATCGCGTCGAAGAAGGCGTCGAGGGGATCGACCTTCGGCGGCGCGGCCGGGGCGTCGAGGACCTGCATGTTCATGGGTCGGGCTCCTCCGAAGGAATCAGGCGCGGAGCGACGCGGCCACGGGGGCCATCAGCGTCGCGGTGGCGAGGTTGGCGAGGATTCGGTCGTTGTGGATCATCACGGGCGCCGAGAGCAGGTCCCGGAGCTGGCGGCCGATGCTGAAGTCGCCGTCCTGACGGTAGCCGGCTAATCCGTTGGCGCGCAGGGCGCCGTTGGTGGCAGCGAGCGCCAGCTCGGACACCTCGACCTTGAGCATGGTCAGCGCGGTCTGCGCGTCCAGCGCGTCGAGGCTCTCCGGGGCGGCGGCCTCGTAGCGGTCGATGGCCTGGGCGATCAGCGCGCGGGCTTGGCGTAAACTCGATACGGCGCGGGCGTAGTGGACGGCGCCGGGCGGCATCTGGCCGCCGGCCCCGCGGGCGGCGACGCGGGTGAAGGCCTGCGCCCGCTCGACGGCGGCCGCTGCGATGCCGGCCCAGGCGCTCGACCAGAGGATGTGCGAGACCGGCGTCATGGTGCGGCCGTGGATCTCGCCGTAGCGGGCGGGCAGCACCTGCTCGGGGCTGCCCTTCGCACGAAGGCGGAAGCCGGCGCTGCAGGTGCCGCGCATGCCGAGCGTCTCCCAGCCGCTGACGGTCTCGAGCGTGTAGTCCTCCCGGAAGAACACGCAGAGCACCTGGTCGGAGGCGGCCGCCTCGCTGGCCCGGCGGGCGACCGTGACGATGCCGTCGGCCTGGGCGCCGTAGGAGATCACCGTCGCGGCCCGGTCGAGGGCGACCGAATCGCCGTCGACCTCGACGGCCGCCGCGCTGGAGCGGACATTGCCGCCCCCCTGCCCCTCGGTGGTCGAGGAGGCCATCAGCAGCTGCTCGCCGGCGATGCGGCGCATGGCGCCCTCGATCCAGGCAGCGCCCTGCCCATGCCGCACGAGGCAGGCGACCTTGGTCTGGTGCATGGCGAAGATCATCGCCGTGGAGGAGCAGGCCTTGCCCAGCACATAGGCGACCTCGGCCAGCGCCTCGACGGAGGCGCCCTCGCCGCCGAGCGCGATGGGGATGCCGACGCCGAGGAGGCGGCCGGTCTTCAGCGCCTCGATCGCCTCCGCCGGGAAGCGGCCGTCGCGGTCCACGGCCTCGGCGTGGAGCCTCGCGACGGCGGCCGCGGCGGCGGCTCGCGCGCGGATGTCGTCGGCTCCGGCAAGGGGGGAGGTGGGGTTGGGATACTGGATCGTCATGCTCGTCCTCGGCGGATGGTCCGGCCGGCGCGATGATCATCCGCGGCATTCGCGAACGATCGATCGGATGTCCGGAGAATAGGCGCTTGCGAAACTAAGATCGAGTTGCAGATATTCTCGAATCCCGGCTCATTCGAAACTTGATAAATTTAACCAAATTCATCGTTAAATTTGCATAGACGTTGACCGTCGACTTCTCGAAATCTAACTGGAGTCCATGGACGGCGCACGGCACCGCACGCGCGCGAGACGCCCTGACCCGCAAGCCTTCGAGGAACCGAGATGCCGCAAGCCTTCGCCGCCACCGTCGACCGCACCATGGCGCTGGCCGGCGAGATCGCCGCCCGCCACGCGACCGTCGCCGCCTTCCGGCCCGAGGACGCGCTGACCGAGGTCGGGCTGACCTCGCTGGACCTCGTGAACCTGATGCTGGCCGTCGAGGCCGAGTTCGACATCATGATCCCGCCCTCCTGCCTGAACCCCCAGAACTTCCACTCGATCGAGGCCATCGCCCGGATGGTGGAAGCGGTCCGCGCCGGCACATTCCAATAGCCGGCAATACAGTCTCGGTCCGTCCGGGGCCGTCCTCCTTCGCGGAGGGCGGCCCCGACGTCTTTCGGGCCGCTCAGAGGCGCAAGCGCCCGGCCCCGATCTCCGCCAACAGCGCCGCGTCGAGGGTCCGGTAGGCGCTCTCGACGGCGACGAGGAGCGGATCGCGGATGCGGGCCGGGTCGAAGCCCTCGGCGGCGAGCGCCGCCTTCTTCTGCTTGAAGGTCTCGGTGCGCCCGATCTCGCCCGTCAGCCGCAGGAAGACCGGCCGCGCGTAGGCCGGCAGGCGCGCGGCGAGATGATCGGAAAGCGCCGCCAGGTCGAAGTCCGGTCCGACGCTGAGCGCGGCCATGCCGGCGCGCCCGTCCGCGCCCGGCACGGCGACGCCGTAGACCGCCGCCTCCTCGACGCCGGGGCAGAGGGAGAGCACCTCCGCGACCTCGGTGGTGGCGACGTTCTCGCCCTTCCAGCGGAAGGTGTCGCCGATGCGGTCGACGAAGTGGAAGAACCCTTGCGCGTCCTGGCGCATCAGATCGCCGGTGCGCATCCAGGCATCGCCGGGCTTCAGCACGTCGCGCAGGACCTTGCGGCCGCTCTCCCTGGCGTCGGTGTAGCCCTCGAAGCGGTGCTCGGCCTTGTCGGAGAGGCGCCCGAGCAGCTCGCCCGCCTCGCCGCGGGGCGCGCGCTGGCAGAGCCCGTCCGGACCGCGCCAGGGTAGCCCGGTCTCGTGGTCGTGGCGCACGATCAGGGCCGGGGAGCGGTGGGCCATGAAGCTCGGCACGCGGCCGACCGCGCCGACCCGCCCCTCGACGTTGTAGAGGGAGACCGTGCCCTCGGTCGCCGCGTAAAACTCGAGCACGCGGGGAACCGCGAAGCGCTCCTGGAAGCGCTCCCACACGTCCGGCCGCAGCCCGTTGCCGGTGCAGAGCCGCAGGGCGTGCGCCCGCTCCAGGGCGTGCGGCGGGCTGCCGGCCAGGTAGCGGCAGAGCTCGCCGATATACTGGAACAGCGTGCAGCGCTCCGCGACGATGTCGTCCCAGAAGCGGCGCGCCGAGAACTTTTCCCGGATCACCACGGAGCCCCCGCCCAGAAGCGGTGCGCCCACCGCCACGATGCCGCCCACGCTGTGGTAGAGGGGCAGGCAGTCGTACATGCGGTCGTCGGGCTGCGGGTCGATGAGCCCGGCGAACCAATGCGTCCACATCATGATGCGGTGGTGGCTGACGCGGGCCGCCTTCGGCAGGCCCGTGGTGCCCGAGGTGTAGATCAGCAGCGCCTCGTCGGAGAGGGTGACGCCCCGCTCCTCCTCCGCGCGTAGCGGGCCGCCGTCGAACGCCGAGACGGCGGTTTCGAGGTCTTCCGCCGGCCAGAGGCGGGGCGCTGTATCGAGATGCGCGCGCGCCTCCTCGAAAGCCGGCCGCAGCGCCGCCTCGACGATGGCGTGCCGGGGCTCGGCCACGGTGAGGCAGTGGGCCAGACTCGGCCCGCGCAGGTGGGTGTTGAGGAGCGCGACCCGCACGCCGACCCGGGTCAGCCCGAGCCAGAGGGCGACGTATTCGGGCCGGTTGCGCATCAGCAGCGCGACCGTGTCGCCCTTGGCGATTCCCTGACGAAGCGCCCAGCGGGCGATGCGGTTCTGGCAAGCGGCGAGGCCGGCATGGCTCAGGCGCTCGTCCCCCTCGCCGATCAGGGCGGGGGCGTCGCCGTGGAGGGCGGCGAGACCGTCGACGACCACGGGGAAGGTGCGGGCGGGCTCCGCATCGATGCGGGCCGTGCGCGCGAGCGCGCCGATCCAGCCGGCGGTGGACGATTGTTTCGGGACTTGGGGCGCGTCGGCAGACATGCCCTCGTGCATGACGGGCTCTGCCTCGCGCAGGTCCGGATGATCGGCGACGCGATCCATCACGCAGCCTCCCGCGCCGCGGCGGCGCGCTCGGCGACGAGGGTCAGGAAGCCGCGCATCAGCGAGGCGGCCCCCGCCTGCCAGGCGGCGCGCAGGGGCGGCTCCACGTCGATCGAGGGAAAGGGCGCGGCGCGCGGGGCGCCCTCGGCCAGCATGCGCGCGGCATTGCCGGCGAAGTCGGAGAGGCGCCGGGCGGCGTCCGCCGGGAAGTAGTGGGCGGGCAGGCTCGGACAGTCGGCGCGCTCGCGGCCGAGGAAGCGGCTGACGTCGCGGCGATACTCGCGGGCGAGGCTGTCGCCGTCGTACTCGGGATGGCCCTGGAGGAAGACGAACAGGCCGCCGTCGCGCTCGCGCAGGAACAGGTCGACGCCGACTTGCGCCGAGCGCCGCAGCACCATGTAGCCGGCCGCAGTGAGATCGGCCTCGGGCAGGTCGTTCCAGCGGGAATGCGGGACCGGCGTGACGCGGGGCACGCGCATCAGGAGCGGATGGTCGGCGACGCGCTCGCAGCGATAGACGCCAGAGTACTTTGCCGGCAACCTGCGGCGCTCGATGCCGTCGAGATGCAGCACGGCGGCATGCGCCGCGAGGCAGGAGAACAGGGTCGGCGTGCCCCGCGCCCAGGCCCGGCCGACGGTCTCGCCGAAGGCCTCGAAATAGGGCTCGTCGCTCAGGTGCGCGGCCTTCGGCTCGCAGCCGGTGACGATCAGCGCGTCGAGCCCCGCCGCGGGGATGGCACTGGCGGGCGCGTATCCGGCGAGCGCCATGTGGGCGCGAGCCTGCTCGCCGCGGGCGACGCCGTCGAGGAAGAACGGCAGCAGCCGCGCCCCGCGCCGGCCGGCGCCGGCATCGACCACGCGGCCGAACTGCCGCTCCGTCTGGATCAGGGCGGCATCGGGCATGTTGTTGAGGAGACCGACCCGCAGGGGCGGCAGCGCCCGGCGCGCGGATGGGCGATGCAGGGCGATCGCGTCCGGCGCCGCGTCGTGGCGCTCGAAGGTCTCGCGGCTGTGCAGGCCCTCCATGTCAGGCGGCCTCGGCGGGAAGGGCGGGCGCCGCCTGTGCCAGAGCCTGAGCGAGGTCCTCCAGGATGTCGTCGGCGTGCTCGATGCCGATGCTGAGCCGGATCGTCTCGGGCAGGATGCCGGCGGCGCGCTGCTCGGCCGGGGTCATCTGGCGGTGGGTGGTCGAGGCCGGATGGCAAGCGAGCGACTTGGCGTCGCCGATGTTGACGAGGCGCTTCACGAGCTTGAGCCCGTCGTAGAAGCGCTTGCCCGCCTCGAAGCCGCCATGCACCCCGAAGGTGAGGAGCGAGGAGCCTTCGCCGCCGAGATACTTCACCGCCATGGCGTGGTGGGGGCTGTCGGGGAAGCCGGCGTAGTTGACCCAGGCGACGCCGGGATGGGCGCGAAGAAACTCGGCGACCCGGCGTCCGTTCGCGACGTGCCGCTCGACCCTGAGCGCGACGGTCTCGATGCCCTGGAGGAGCAGGAAGGCGGAGAGCGCCGGCAGCACCGCGCCGGTGGTGCGCTGGTAGACGCTGCGGGCACGGGCCACGAAGGCGCTCGGCCCGAAATGATCGGCGTAGACCAGCCCGTGATACGAGACGTCCGGCTCGCAGAACATCGGGAAGCGTTTCGCGTTCGCACGCCAGTCGAAGCGGCCGGACTCGACGATGACGCCGCCGAGCGTGGTGCCGTGGCCGCCCATGAACTTGGTCAGCGAGGCGATGACGATGTCGGCCCCGTGCTCGATCGGGCGCAGCAGGATCGGCGTCGCCACCGTGTTGTCGACGACGAGGGGGACACCTGCGGCGTGCGCCACCTCGGCGAGCCCCGCGATGTCGCAGATGTTGCCGGCGGGGTTGCCGATCGACTCGCAGTAGACGGCGCGGGTCTCGTCGTCGATCAGCGCGGCGATGTCCTCGGGGCGGTCGCTGGCCGCGAAGCGCGTGACGATGCCCTGGCGGGGCAGCACGTGGGCCAGCAGCGTGTGGGTGGTGCCGTAGAGCTGCGGCACGCAGACGATGTTGCCGCCCCGGTCGGCCAGCGTCGCGATGGCGTAGTGAAGCGCGGCCTGGCCCGTCGCCACGGCGAGCGCCGCGTGGCCGCCCTCGAGCGCCGCGACGCGCTTCTCCAGCACGGCGACCGTCGGGTTGGCGATGCGGCTGTAGCGGAACCCCTCCTCCTCCAGGTTGAAGAGGGCGGCGCCGTGGTCGGCGCTGTCGAAGGAGTAGGCCACCGTCTGGTAGATCGGCACCGCGACGGCGTGCGTCGTGGGGTCGTCCTGGTAGCCGGCATGGACGGCGATGGTCTCGCTGCGCATGGAAGTGTCCCGTTCCGGGGCGCCTGGGGTGCCCGAGCCTGTGATGGCGCAAGCGCCGAACCACATCTCTGCGGGACGGGCGCGGCCGATCCGGTGAAGAACGTCGGTAAACGGGTCCTCACCTCGGAACGAAGGTGAATCGTTGAGCATTCGCCCCGGATCGGACGCGATCGTGCGGGCATCGGGGCATCGCGCGGAGTCTCTGGACGAAACAGATCGTCGGCGTCCACGTCCCGATACTGATCACTCTCCCGGATCGTAACGGCGAAGATTTCAATCGTTCCGATTAACTACGGGCGAAAGCTTCTCTTGAGAAAACGGGCCGGTTTCTGTTTGTTGCGGTTCCCGTGCCGGCCCGCTATCCGCCGCGCGCATTCGAGGGAGGCAAGAGCACGATGTCGACGACGCCGATGGTCCCTTCGGTCACGAACGTGGAGCTGGTCTCCGCGCCGATCGAGCCGAGCTGGATCCGCGAGGGCGCGCCCGCCGCGCGCAACCACGTCCTCTCGAAGAGCGCCGACGGGCTCGCCAGCACGCTCGTCTGGGACTGCACCGCCGGCCGCTTCGAGTGGCACTACGACATCGACGAGACGATCTACTTCCTCGAGGGCTCGGCGACGATCGACGACCGCCGCGGCACCGTGAAGACCTTCACCGCCGGCGACGTGCTGTTCCTGCCCCGCGGTGCCGTCTGCGACTGGCACGTCGAGAGCTACGTGCGGAAGGTTGCCTTCTGCCGGCGCACGCAGCCCAAGCTCGTCGGCCTCGCCATGCGGGTGATCGGGCGGCTGCAGCGCATGGTCAGGAAGCCCGCCCCGGCCCCGATCGGCTTCGGCCAGGCGGCCTGAGTTGATCGACCCCTCTCCCCGCACGCGGGGAGAGGGGATCGCGCCCGATTTTGAGTCGTCCGAGAGACCGAACCCTCCTCGTCGGGAGCCCCAGCGATGACCTCCGCCCCTGAGTCGACCTGGACCTTCTTCGAGGGCGCCTGGCACCCCGGCAACGTGCGCATGATGGGGCCGCGCACCCACGGCGCCTGGCTCGGCTCCACGGTCTTCGATGGCGCCCGCGCTTTCGAGGGCGTGACGCCGGACCTCGACCGCCATCTCGCGCGGGTGAACCGCTCGGCGACCGCCATGGGGCTCAAGCCCACGGTGAGCGAGGGGCTATGGGCTGAGCTCGTCGCGGACGGGCTCTCCCGCTTCCCCCGCGACGCCGAGCTCTACATCCGCCCGATGTACTGGGCGGAGGAGGGCTTCGCCGGCGGCGTGCGCTTCGATCCTGAGAGCACCAACCACGCGCTCTGCCTCTACGTCGCGCCGATGCCGCTGCCCACGGGCGTGCGGGCGACGCTCTCCCCCTACCGCCGCCCGACCGCCGACTGCGCTCCCGTCGAGGCCAAGGCCGGCTGCCTCTACCCGAACGGCGCCCGCGCCCTGACCGAGGCCTACGGGCGCGGCTTCGGCAACTGCATGCTGCGCGACGCGCTCGGCAACGTCGCCGAGTTCGCAAACGCCAACGCCTTCCTCGCCAAGGACGGCGTGGTGCGGACGCCCGTGGCCAATGGCAGCTTCCTCGCCGGCATCACCCGCGCCCGGGTGATCGCGCTCCTGCGCGGCGCCGGCGTCACGGTGGTGGAGGAGACCCTGAGCTACGCCGACTTCCAGGCGGCCGACGAGGTCTTCACCGCCGGCAACTTCGCCAAGCTCGCCCCCGTCACGGCGCTCGACGAGCGCCGCTTCGAGCCCGGCCCGATGTTCCGCAGGGCGCGCCAGCTCTACTGGGATTTCGCGCACGCCTGAGCCGGCTCAGGCCCGGCGGCTGCGCATTCCGCTGACGATGGTGAGACCGGGGCGCTGCGACAGGTCGCGGTAGCCCTCCGTCTCGATCCCATGGATCGCGATGCGCCCGTGCGCGTCATGATGCACGCCCCAGCCGTAGCGCTTCACCAGCGGCGAGGCCCGCAGGCAGGCCTGGGGCTTGGCAAAGAACGCGGCCCGTGCCGCCTCCCGCTCCGCCGTCTCGATCCCGCCGCGCAGGGCGTGGACCTCGAACAGCAGCTCGTCGCTCGTGAGGGCGTAGGGCGCACCGGCGAGCAGCCGGTGCTGATGCCAGGCGACGCTGCCTTCCCTGCCCGGCGCCTGCCCGGCCTGAGCCGGGCAGTCAGGCGAGACGAGGACGAATGTGTCGGCTGCGTTGGTGCTGTGCATGGACGGCGGGATCGACTTCCTGTTGCCGTATGGCAAAGCGGTGTCCACGGTCGAATGCCGAGCAACGCCTATCTTCGGCACGCGAGCCGACGCGCATCGTCGTCCCAGATATAGCTATCATGACTCTGGTCATCGCACCGATCGATCTCTCGATTGATTTCGATAGCTGCGTCGACAAGCAGAGCGATGGCCCCCACGAACGATCCGGTCACAATCAATAATACAAGCCGCCTCATGATCGGCAGGATCTCTCCGGAGACATCACAAAATCCGGCGAGGCCGGACGCGGGAGGCCCGCGCCCGCCGCTATCCCCTCACCGCCCCTTCAGCGCCCCGGCCCGGATCGCCTCCAGCGTCGCGCCGGGTGAGATCGCATCCGTCGAGATCTTCAGGTGGACGATGGCGGGCTGGCCGCTGTCGCGGGCGGCGCGCAGCGCCTCCGGAAAGTCCTCGGTGCGCTCCACGGTGATCCCGAAGCCGCCGAAGGCGCGGGCGTAGGCGGCGAAGTCGGGGTTGCGCAGGTCGGTGGCAAGCACCCGGCCGGGGAAGTCGCGCTCCTGATGCATCCGGATAGTGCCGTAGCTGGCGTTGTCGCAGACGATGCAGACGATCGGCAGGTCGTGCTGGATCGCCGTGGCGAACTCCTGGCCGTTCATGAGGAAGTCGCCGTCGCCGGCGAGCGAGATCACCGTGCGGCCCGGATGCAGCACCTGCATCGCCACCGCCGCCGGCACGCCGTAGCCCATGGAACCCGCGGTCGGTGCCACGTGGCTCCCGAGGCGGCGGAAGCGGTAGAAGCGGTGGATCCAGGCGGCGTAGTTGCCCGCCCCGTTGCAGATCACCGCGTCCTCGGGGAGTGTCTCGCGCAGGTGCACCATCACCGCGCCGAGGTTGACGCCGCCGGGCTGGGGCGTCGGCTCCTCGCTCCAGGCGCGATACTCGGCGTGGCCGGCGCGGGTGCGCTCCGCCCAGGGGATGCTCTTCGGGGCAGGCAGCGCCGCCAGCGCCGCCGCCGTGCGGGCGGGCGAGGCGTTCACCGCGAGATGCGGCACGTAGACCCGGCCGATCTCCTCCGGGCCCGGATGGATGTGCACGAGCCGGCACTGAGGGTTGGGGATGTCGAGCACACCGTAGCCCTGGCTCGGCACCTCGCCGAGGCGCCCGCCGAGGACGATCAGGAGGTCGCTCTCGCGCACGCGGGCGACGAGCTTCGGGTTGGCGGCGAGACCGAGATCGCCCGCGTAGGACGGATGCAGGGGGTCGAAGAGCGGCAGGCGCCGGTAGCTCGTGGCCACCGGCAGGTCGAAGCGCTCGGCGAAGCGGCGGATATCGGCATAGGCCTCTTCCGTCCAGCGGCTGCCGCCGAGGAGGAGGAAGGGGCGCTCCGCCTCGGCGAGCAGCGCGCCGATGCGGGCGATCTCCTCCGCGCCGGGCGCGGCCTCGACCGCTTGCCAGGGCGCGGCGAGCGGGCCCGGACAGGGCTCCCTCAGCATGTCCTTGGGCAGGCCGATCACCACGGGGCCGGGCCGCCCCGAGGTCGCGGCGTGGAAGGCGCGAGAGACGTATTCGGGCACGCGGGCGCCGTCCTCGATCTCGGTCGCCCATTTCGCGATCGGCCCGAAGAAGGCCCGGTAGTCGACCTCCTGCCAGGCCTCGCGGTCGCGCAAGCCCCGCTCGATCTGCCCGACGAACAGGATCATCGGGCTCGAATCCTGCTGGGCGACGTGGATGCCCGCCGAGGCGTTGGTGGCGCCCGGCCCCCGCGTCACGAAGCAGACGCCGGGCCGCCCCGTGACCTTGCCGTGGGCCTCGGCCATCATCGCCGCGCCGCCCTCCTGCCGGCAGGTGATCACCTCGATGCCGGATTCGTAGAGCGCGTCGAGCACCGGCAGGAAGCTCTCGCCGGGCACCGTGAAGACCTGGCGCACGCCGTTGGCGTGGAGCTGCGCGACCAGCGCCTGCGCGGCGCTGCGGGGGGCGTGGTCGTGGGTCATCGGGCGACGGGTCCGTGGTTGTGGCCGGGGCGCGGCGCCACCAACTGGCGAGCGTGGCCGCGCGCGTTGCGGCGCCTGCGGGAGAGGATGCGATGGCGGATGGCGGGGACGGCGCGGCGCAAGGGCATGATCTCGGATCGGAGCACTTCCTGAAGGGCTTCTCCGATCCGGAGGTGGTGGCGCGCTACGCGGAAGGGCCCCGGCGCTACGTGCCGGGCTTCGAGAGCCTGCACCGGATGACCGCGATCCTGCTCGCCGAGCGGGCGCCGAAAGACGCACGGGTGCTCGTGCTCGGCGCGGGCGGGGGGCTCGAACTCAAGGCTCTGGCGGACGCGCATCCGGGCTGGACCTTCGTCGGCGTCGATCCGTCGGCCGAGATGCTGCAGGCGGCCGAGCGCCTGCTCGGCGATCATATGGCACGGGTGACCTTGATCGAAGGTTACATCGACGCCGCCCCGCGGAGTTCCTCGGAGCTTGGCCCCTTCGATGCCGCGACCTGCCTGCTGACCCTGCATTTCCTGAAGGCCCCGGAGCGCCGCGACACCCTGCGGGCGATCCGCGAGCGGCTTCGCCCCGGCGCGCCGTTCGTCGCCGCCCATGGCAGCTTCCCGCAGGGGGCTGAGCGGGACCTCTGGCTGCAACGCTACGCCGCCTACGCGGTCGCCTCCGGCGCCGATCCGGAGCAGGCGGAGACGGCCCGCGCCGCGGTCGCCGCGAGCGTGCAGATGCTGAGCCCGGAGGCGGATGCGGCGATCCTGGACGAGGCGGGGTTCCACGACGCGACCCTGTTCTTCGCGGCCTTCACCTGGCGCGGCTGGATCGCCCACGCCTGAGCGCCTCAGGGCGTCACCAGGGCCCGGCGCCTGCGGGGACGCCGTGTCGTGGGCTTCGGTGCAGGCGCCGCGTCGCTCATCGGCAGGCCGGCCGCCGCGCCGAAGCGCTCCGCCGGGTCCGGGGCCGAGGCGGGCGGCGTCTCTCCGTGCAGGAGGGTCCGCAGGCGGGCGAGGGCGTCGGGATCGGCCGAGAGCAGGTCTTGCGCGAGATGGGGCATGGCGGGGTCCGGATCCGCGTCGGATCGGTGGTATCCTTCAGCGGCCCGACTTGAGGCCCGGCTCAAAGAATCGATCGAATTGTCACGATCTCTTGATTTCGTCGGCCGAGAGGCCGTTCGGGTTCAGGCGAAGACTGTTGTCGGTAGATTAGAGCCGGCGCCGCCGCCTCGCGCCCGCGTAGACTACCGAGGGTTGTGGATGCCTGTGCATCGCCCCCGCTCCAGGCGCGATTGCCACCGGGCGGGGCAGGGCTCACTGTGCGGTTCCCAAGAAGGCGGGCCGCGCTGCATGACGGCCGCCCACGGAGGACGCCCCCGATGTCTCGTTCCACCCTCACCCGGCTCGCGGTCGCGGGCGCCACGCTGCTCCTGGCGGGCGCGGCGCAGGCCCAGATCCGCAACGCGCCGGGCCCGCGGGCGCTCGAGTTCGCGGCCTACGTCTTCGCCGCCTCGAACGTCTGCGGCTACCGCATCGACACCGACCAGTTCGAGGCGCTCCTCGCCAAGCAGAGCACCACGAGCCGCGATGTGAGCCCGCGCGGGCCGTTCGGGGCGCGGGTGCAGACGATGTTCGCACTGATGTCGAACGAGATGGCCCGCGACCGGGCCCGCTCGTGCGTGGCCATCGACGCGGAGTATGGCAAGGAGGGAACCGTCGCCCGCAACCTGCTGCTGCCCGCCGACGCGGCGGCTCCGCCCTCCCCGCCCCCCGCGGCCGAGCCCCCGGCTCCGCCCGCCAACCCGCCCGCGCCCCGCTGATGCCAGAGACCGATCTCGACCCGTTCCGCGAGGCTCTCGGCCACGGCGGCGTGCTCAGCGAGGCGGGCGAGACCGAGCCCTACGTGCTCGATCATCGCGGGCTGATGCGGGGCGAGACGCCGGCGGTGCTGCGCCCCCGCAGCGTCGCTGAGGTCCAGGAGGTCGTGCGGCTGGCCGGTCGGCTCGGGTTCGGGATCGTGCCGCAGGGGGGCAACACCGGCTATGTCGGCGGCGCGACGCCGGAGCCCGGCCGGCGCCAGCTCGTGGTCAGCCTGGAGCGGCTGGCGTCCTTACGCTCCATCGACCCGCTCAACTTCACCATGGAATGCGACGCCGGGATGATCCTGGCGCAGGCGCAAGCCGCCGCGGCCGAGCACGGGCTGCTCCTCCCCTTGAGCCTCGGCTCGGAGGGAAGCTGCCGCCTCGGGGGCAATCTCGGCACCAATGCCGGCGGTCTCCAGGTGCTGCGCTACGGCATGGCCCGCGACCTGGTGCTCGGCATCGAGGCGGTGCTGGCGGACGGCTCGCTGTTCGGCGACATGCGCAGCTTACGCAAGAACAACGTCGGCACCGACGTGAAGCAGCTCTTCGTCGGCAGCGAGGGCACGCTCGGCATCGTCACCGGGGTGGTTCTGAAGCTGTGGCCGTCCCAGGATTATCGCGCGACGGCCTGGGTGTCGCTGGCCGAGGGCGCGCCGCTCCCCGAGATCGCCGCGCGCCTGCGCCGGGAGACCGCCGACCTCGTCTCGACCTTCGAGCTGATCTCGGGAAACTCGCTCGCTCTCGTCGAGCGGATGCGCGGCGGCGCGCTCGGGGTCGCGGCGGGATCGGGGGGCGCGCTCCTCATCGAGCTCTCCGCCTCGATCGAGCGCATCCCCCTGGAGGAATTGTTGCTCGCCTGCCTCGAAGGGCTGATGGAGGCCGGATACGTGGAGGACGCGGTGCTGGCGCAGTCCGAGAGCCAGCGCCGGGCGTTCTGGGCGATCCGCGAGACCATCCCGGAGGGCGAGAAGGCGGCCGGCGGCTCGGTGAAGCTCGACATCGCGCTCCCCGTCTCCGCGCTCGCGACCTTCCTCGAACGGGCTGGCGCCGAGCTCGCGCGAAAAATGCCGGAGGTGCGCCTCTCCTTCTACGGCCATGTCGGGGACGGCAACCTGCACTACAACCTGCTCGTCCCCGAAGGCCGCGAGCGCGTCGCCTTTACCCATGAGGTCAACGAGGGCGTCGCCCACACGGTCTACGAAATCGCCCGCGATCTCGGCGGAAGCTACAGCGCCGAGTACGGCATCGGCCGCTTCAAGCGCGACCTTCTGGAGCGCTACGCCGACCCGACCCGGCTGACGCTGGTGGGCGCGATCAAGCGGGCGCTGGACCCGGAGGGGCGGTTGAACGCGGGGGCGATGCTGTGATGCGGTCGCCTCGTCCGACTACAGCGCTCGCGTCGGCGGCGCGCTCGCCCGACCGATGAACAGGATGCGGCCGGTCGGCCGGCCGGTGGGGGAGCCCGCTTCCGGCTCGAGGGTGATCTCGAAGAGCTGTCCGGACCCGATCGTTCCGAGCCGCTCCGGCGGTAGCCGCACCGAGCCGCCGGGCGGCAGCACGCCGAGCGAGACCGGCCCACGCGCTTGGTCCCAGAGGGTCCAGAGCTGGAGCGCGCGGCCCCGGCCGGGCGCGACGCTGGCGAGCGGGATCGAGCGGACCGTGCCGTCCTCGGCGACCTGGATCAGCCACCCCGGACCGCTCTCGGCTCCGGAATCGTCGCGGCTCTGAAGCAGCGCGTAGAAGCGCGTCGCGCTCTCCGACGGCTGCCCGACGCCGCCGGGAAGCACGGCGAGCAGGATCGCCGCCGCCGTTGCGAGCGCCGTGGCTCCGCGCCAGAAGGGAGCGCTGCGCCAGAGCCGCCGGACGCTGCGTTCGGGTGCCGGCGCCGCCGCGCGCCGCTGCCGAAGCGCCGCGACGTCACGCTCGATCCGAGCCCAGAGCGCGGGATCGTCCGCCTCCGGCGCGAGGCCCTCGGACAGGGCCAGCAGCCTCGTCTCCCAGTAGGCGACCCTGTCGCGGAGATCGGCGTCCGTGCCCATCGCGCGCTCGACCTCGCGGACCGTGTCCGCGTCGAGCAGGCCGAGCACGTACTCGCCGGCGAGGACGTCGCGGTCGTCAGGCGCGCTGGGGATCATGACAGGCACTCCTTCAGCGCCAGAAGGCTGCGGCGGATCCAGGCCTTGACCGTTCCGAGCGGCGCGCCGAGGCGGCTCGCGATCTCTGCGTGAGACAGCCCGTCCGTGTAGGCGAGAACGATCGCTTGGCGCCGCTCCGGCTCGAGCCGGGCGAGGCACACCCGCAGCCGTGCCGCGTCCTGGCTCGCCTCCAGCCTCGCGAGCGGGTCGGGCGCCTCGTCGGCCTCCAGCTCGGATGCGGCCGGCTCGACCTCGCGCCCTGCCCGACGGGCATGCTTCAAGGCGCGGTAGCGGACGATGCTGGCGATCCAGGCGCGCGCAGCGCCCTTCTCGCGGTCGAAGCTGCCGGCCCGCTCCCAGATGTCGAGGAAGCTGTCGTGGATCACGTCCGCCGCGACCTCGCGACGGCGCACGATCCGCAAAGCCACCGCCAGCAGGAAGCCCGCCTCCCTCTCGTAGAGCCGGCGCAGCGCGGAGACGTCGCGGCGGGCGCAGGCCTCGAGCTCCGCCGCGTGATCGAAGACGCCCATTCTCGCTCCGGGGTCGGCGACGCTGCCGGTCGCGGAGAGGGCCCCGCCGCGCTTGTCGGGCGCGGCGGGGGATCGGTTCCCGGCCAGGCTACATCGCCGGTAGGATCGCGATGTCGCGGACCGCGCCGGAGACGCCGGAGATCTTGCCGGCCGCCTCGCCCTTACCCGTCGCGAGGTCCACCTTGTACAGCATGTCGCCGGACATGGCCCAGGCTTGGTTGCCGCCCTTGCCGTCCGACAGGATGTCGAACGCGACGCCTTCGCCGGAGATGCCGAGCGTGCCGACCGTGTTGAGGATGCCGTCGTTCGGCGGCGCCTGCTTCAGCAGCACGCCGGACGCGTCGATGTCGTACAGCACCGTCTCCTTCGTGCCCTTCATGGAGTTGGTGTAGGCGCCAGCCACGACCTTCGGGATCTTGCCCTTCATCCCGTCTGTCTCGGCGAACTTGAGCCCACCGTCCTTGGTGACCTTCCCGTCGTCGACGTTCGCCCGCAGGTTGGTGCCGTCGGAGCCGATGACGCGCAGCCGATCGGCGACCGGGTTGAAGTCGACGGTCGCCACCACGCCGGCCGGCAGCATCGTGTCGAGCTTCGACTTCGGCGTGGCCTTTCCGGTCGCCGGATCGATCGTGACGACGCTGCCGTCGGAGATCACGGCGTAGAGCAGGCCGTCGGCCGGACGCACGTCGATGCCCAGAACCTTGCCTGTGATGCCGCCGACCGTGACGGTCTTGACCACCTTCCCGGCCGCGGTATCGATATGGGCAAGCGTCGCGTCGCCGACGAGAGCCGCGACCGTCTCGGCCCGGGCGCCGCTCGCCCCGAGAACCGTACCGGCCAGGATCGTGCCCGCCGCGAGGATGTTCTTCGTCATGAAAGACTCCCGTCTGCCGCACCGGCGGCATCGGGAGCGTTAGCCGCGAGGATGCGGTGCGGATGCAGGCGCGGCGAGAATTTTTCGGCCGCATCCGTCGGGGCCGGCCGAGCGGCGGCCTGGAAGCGATCGAGCGTCGCCGATGCGTCCGCGGGCGCTCTCAAACCCGGCACGCCCCCTCCAGCGCCCTGTTCTCCGCCTCCGAGAACAGCCGCGAGCGGATGTGGAAGCGTTTCTCGCGGCCGTTCTCCAGGGAGAACATGCCGCCGCGGCCGGGGACCACGTCGAGGAGGATGTGGGTGTGGCGCCAGACGGCGAACTGGGAACGGCTGATGAAGAACTCGGCGCAGCCGACTTCGCCGAGGCGCACGTCGCCGTCGCTGATGATGAAATCGCCCACCGGGTAGCACATCGGCGAGGAGCCGTCGCAGCAGCCGCCCGACTGGTGGAACATCACCGGGCCGTACTCGGCGCGCAGCTCCGCGATGAGGGCGAGCGCGGCGGGGGTCGCGGTGACGCGCAGCGGCGTGCCGTCGGCGCCCGCGTGGTCGGCGGTGGCGGCCTCAGGCGGTTCCGGCGTGACGGCCTCGCTCATGGCGTCCCTCCTCTTCACGTTCCGGGGGAACATAGGGGCGCCGGGGCGATGGCGAAATGGGTCGTCCGGGGGAGGCGGCTGCGAGCGGGCTCAGCCGCCGCGCTTCCTGAGCTCGCTCCAGATCGCGACCATGTTGGCGTGGACGATGGCCGTGCGGGCCTCCTCGAACTGGTCGTTCGGCACGGCGAAGAAGTTCCACGGACCGGGGTACTTGTTCATGGCGATGTCGGTGCGGAAGCCGAACACGTCGACGATCGAATAGTCCAGGCCCTCGAAGAAGGCGTAGAACTCGCGCATCTCGTAGCCGTAGGTGCGGGCGCTGCGCCCGCGGCCGTCCTCGTAGGCGATGACGGGACGGGCCTGCCGCATCACCCCGGCGCTGCCGCGGAAGGCGTGGAACTCGGCGCCCTCGACGTCGAACTTCATGAAACGGATCGGCTGGCCGGCAAACTCCGCGTCGACGGTGGTCACCTCGGTCTCGTAGTCGCGCACGTTCATGCCGGCATCGAGGTCGGTGCGCTTCTTGAGCCCCGAGAGGGCGGGCGCCTCGTCGACCTGGTAGAAGGTCGCCCGCGAGGGCGCATCCGAGACGGCCTTGGCCACGAGGCGCACGTTCGGACCCAGGCCGAGCGTCTCGATGCGCTCGGCGATGCCGCGGCCGAGCTCGGGGATCGGCTCGAAGCCGGTGAGCGCGCCTTCAGGTCCGACGCATTCGGCCAGTGGGAAGAAGTGGCGGCCGACATTGGCGCCGACATCGACCACCCGGTCGCCGGGCCTCACCCAGGTGCGGTAGAAGCGCTCGATGATCTCCTCCGAGAGGCGGCCGAGCAGCTTGTGGTCTTCGAGGGCGACCTGCCAGAGGATCGCGACGGTCTCGGGGCTCATGATCTGTCTTCGGTCGCTCCCCGGCCCGGCATATCTTGAAAATCCGACGGGATTCTCCCGGCCGCCGCGAATCGTCATGCCGCAGGTCGCGGGCCGGGGCAATCGCAGCGGCGGCCTCAGGCGAGCAATCCGCGCAGCGGCCTGATGCCCGCCGTGCCGGGGAACACATCGCGCGACAGGGTGGCGTCGGAGACGGAGAACATCTCCTCGAACAGCCCTTTCATCACCCCGCGCAGGTCCGTGGTCGGGGCGAGGTCGCGCCCCTCGTAGAGCGCCTGGGCCGAAAGGCCCGGCCAGTCGGCGACGACCCGCCCGCCCTTCACGCGCCCGCCGGCGAGGAAGGCGACGGTGCCGGTGCCGTGGTCGGTGCCGACCGTGCCGTTGACGCGGGCGGTGCGCCCGAACTCGGTGACGACGAGGATCGCGGTGTCCCGCCAGCGGGGTCCGAGGCCGGTCTCGAAGGCACTGAGCGCGTCGTCGAGCCCCCCGAGCAGCTTGGCGAGGCGCCCCGTGGCGCCGCCCTCCTGGGCGTGGGTGTCCCAGCCGTCGAAGGCGAGCGCGGCGAGGCGCGGGCCGTCGTCGGTGGCGAGAAGTCGCGCGGCGCCCTCGGCGATGCGGCGCATCCCGTCCGGGGTGCCGGCATTGCCCTGCATCTTCATCGCGCCGCCTTGCGTGGAGGCGAGGCGCTCGGTGTCGAGCCCCTCGCGCAGGCGGGAGGCGAGCAGCGGGTCGCGGGCGGCGTAGAGGTCGAGGACGCGCCGCACGGTCTCGTCGTTGGCCCGCGCGATCATCGGCGGCGCCCATCCGTAGACGGGGGCCTGCCCCCGCACCACGAGCGGCGGCGTCACCCCGACGCCGAGGAGGTCGGCGCCGCCCGCCCCGCCGGACGGGCGGACCCGCTCGCCGGCGGGCAGCGCCTGGGCGAGGCGGTTGAGCCAGCCGCTCTGGGTGCGGCCGGGGCCGGGCTGGCCGCTCTCCAGCACGTCCTGCCCGTCGAAGTGGGAGCGCTCCCGGTAGCCCGTGGCGACGGCGTGAATCACGCTCGCCTGGCCGCCCCGGTAGAGCCGGGCGAGGTTCGGCATGGCCGGGTGCAGGGCGAAGAAGCCGTCGAGGCTCGGGGCGCCGGTCTCGCCGTTCAGGGCGATCGACTCGCGCAAGGGCCCATAGGCCGGATCGCCGACCGGCGCGACGGCCGAGAGCCCGTCCATGGCGCCCCGCAGCACGATGCAAACGAAGCGGGAATCGCGCGCCCCCGCCGCCGAGGCCATGCGCGGCATCAGGCTCCAGGCGAAGAGGGCGCCCGCGGTGCCCAGAAGGGCGCGGCGGGTCGGCGCGTGCTCGCACAGGTCGGTCATGGCTCTCGTCCGTGCATCTTCGAAGGGCTCAGCGGCGCTGGAACTCGGGGGACATCAGGAGGATCGCGGCCGCCTGCTGGCGGCTCTCCGCGAAGGCCAGCGCGTGGCGGCTCTCGTCGGAGAGGGCGCCCTGGCTGAAGGCGGTCTCGGTGATGCCGCCCGGATCGGCCTGCACCCGCGCGGCGAGCTTGGCGGCGATGTCGAGGCGGGTCTTCATGCCCTCGGGGGAGGCCCAGTGGTCGAGGGTATCGGGGAAGCCGTTGGGCCCCGCCGGCGACCACAGGGGCTCTCCGAGCGCCGTCAGGTTGGCGAGGAAGGCGTTCGGGCGCAGGTCGCTGGCGAACCCGCCGGGCAGGCGCAGGGCCGCGACCACGAACTCCCAGGGGCTGCGGATTTTCCTTGCCGCGGGATCCCAGGCCTCGGGGGCGGCGAGCAGCGCGAGGCTCACGGCGCGCAGGTCGCCGCCGGTGTCGCGAAAGGTCCTGGCGAGCCGCCCGACGAGGGCCGGGGGCGGCACGTCGGCCACGAAGTGCCGGGCGAGCTTCAGGGCGACGAAGTCGGCGGTCGCCGGGTTGCGGGCGAGCGCGTCGAGGGCGTCGACCCCGCGCTGGAAGCCGGGCTCCGGATACGTCCGGCCGAGCACCGTGAGGGGGCCGGGCTGGTGCCAGTTCGGGTTGAAGAAGAAGGCGCCCGGCGGCGCGAGCTTGCCGTCGGCGCCCGAGACCGTCCAGCCGGTGATGAGGCCCGAGAGCGCGGTGACGTCGGCTTGCGCGTAGTGGCCGACGCCCAGCGTGTGCAGCTCCATGATCTCGCGGGCGAGGTTCTCGTTGAGCCCCCGCCGCCGGTTGCGGCCGGCGGGCGAATCGGGCCCGAGCGAGAGGGTGCTGTCGAGGAAGAGCAGCATCGCCGGATGCGTCTCGACGGCCCGCAGCATGTCGGCGAAGCGGCCGAGCACGTGCGGGCGGATCGCCTCCCGCTCGAAGGGGCCGGAGAGCACCCGCACCGGACCCCCCTTGAGGGTCGAGACGGCGAAGTGGTTCGTCCAGAACCGGACGAGGCGCTCGACGAAGCCGCCGGCCGTCCCCTCGCCGGTGGTCAGGTGGGCGAGCCGCGCGGAGACCTCGGCCCAGTGCATCCGGGTGGGGAGGGGCTGCTCCTTCGGCGGCTCCTTCGCGGCGTCCTTGGCGGGCCCCTGGGATCCTTGGGGGCCCTTGGGCACCTCCATCGCCGGCTCCGAGGCCGCCATGCCGCGCGGCGCCGCCATCGCGCCGTCGGCGGAGGCCGCCGGGCTCGCCATCCCGCTCGTCATCGGGCTCGCCTTGGCGGCCTCGCGCACGGTGCGCTCGTAGGCGTAGAGCGCGGCGAGGCTCGCGGTGCCGTCGGGCAGCGCCGGGTCGGCGAGGAGGCCGGCGCCGGGCGCGGCCATCTCCGCCTCGAACAGGCCGCGCGGGTCGCGCCCCGCCGCGGCGAGGCTGCCGGGCCGGGCGCCGAGCCCGAAGCGGGCCAGGGCGGCGGAGACGGGAAGGGCGCTCACAGGACGTTCACCGATCGAAACCTTCCGGTGCGGCCGGGTTCGGATGCGCCGGCCCGCCTCTTCGAAAGAGGGCGGAATGAAGCGCGACGCCGATTGTACGGCCGGTGAACGGTGCGGTAATCCTGCGTCCTTGACCGGTCAAACCGGCTCTTCCAACGTCAGGTTGGCGGGTCGGGCGGCCGCCGAAGGGAAGAAGCGATGCGCGCGGCGCAGATCGAGCAGAAGAAGACGGCCTATGCCGCCCTGGCGCAGGCCCGTCCGGTGGGCGAGCACGGCCGCATCTACGAGGACCTGCTGCGGACCGTCAGCCGGGTCCATGTCGGGCGCGGCGACACCGTCCTCGATCTCGGCGCCCATGTCGGCGAGCACACGGTGCCCTTCGCCGAGCTCGTCGGGCCGAGCGGCCGCGTCCATGCGTTCGAGCCCCTGCCCGTCGCCCTGATCCACCTGCGCCGGGCGCTGGCCAAAGCCGGCGTCGAAGACCGCGTCACGATCCACGAGACGGCGGTCAGCGACGGAGCGCGCGAGGCGACCTACTTCATCCAGGACGGGGCGCTCGGCATGAGCGGCCTCGTCGAGCGCATACCGGACGCGATCCGCGAGCGGGTCACGACGACGGCGATCACGGTGCCCGTGCAGCGCATCGACGAGATCGTGCCCGCCGAGGGCATCACGCGCCTCTCCTTCGTCAAGGCGGATGTGGAGGGCGCCGAGTACCACGCCTTCAAGGGCGCCGAGCGGCTGCTGCTGCGCTACCGGCCGATCCTCGCCTTCGAGAACGGGCGCGGACAGTCGGCGCAAGACTATGCCTACTCCCGCGAGGACTTCTTCGGGCTGTTCAAGAAGTTCGGCTACGACCTCTACGACGTGCTCGGGTTCAAGTTCGGCCCCGACGACTGGCACGTGCGCGGCGCACCGTGGTACTACTTCGCGTTGCCGAAGGAGCAGCATCCTCTCGCCGGCTCGGTCGAGGCGGCGATCGACGCCTATCTCTACGATCAGGGCCTCTCCGAGGTGTGTTGATCGGGGATAGCCGGCTCCCGACCATCCCTTCCGGGCCGGCCTGATTGGCAACCTGAGGTTCGCGACGCCCGTTTCACGTGTCAGTGAGGCCGCTCGGATCGCCCTCGATTTGCGAATCGGGACGCTCGATTCCTGCCGGGACGGCCTCGTCTTCCCTCTTGTTCGCATCGGCCCGCGCCGCTAATCGATCCGCGACCGCGGCAGGGGGGCTGTGCTTTGCGAGACTTTATTAAGCCGGATCCAATATTGCTCTCCCGGTGTCCGACCCCGGCCGGACGCCCCTAGACGGCCGATCCCGCCCCCGCGACCCGCGTGCGGCACGCTTCTTGATCCTTCCGCCATCGCGCCACCGGCTCCCGCCGGCGGCGACGCCCCGCAGACCCGCCCCGGCAGGCATCGGGATGCTTCCGCGCCGTCTCGAAGGAGGCGGCGAGGCCATCCTCGCGGCCGCCGGCCTTTCCCGGAGACCGTCGCATCCGTGGCCTTTGAGCTCGCCGAACTGAGCCTCGACGAAGAGGGCGTCCTGCGCATCTTCGGGCACGCCGCCGACGGCCGGGGGCCCGAGCTGGCCGTCGGTGGGAGCGCCGTATCCCTCGCCGAAGGAGCGCTGATCTCGCCCGACGGCACCTTCGAGGCCTATCGGGCCGGTTTCGCGGGCCGGCGCGGCGGCGAATGGCGCCTCGACGGCCGCCCGGTGACGCCGAGCGGGCGGATCGGCGAGACCTCGGCCGCGCGGATCGCGGACCGGACGGCGACCCGCGCGGCCGATCCGAAGATGGCGCGCACGCTCGGCGGTGCGCTCGTCGTGACCACCCGCGACCCGCTCGGCCCCTACCCCGCCTTCCTGCCCGCGGCCGACGCGGCCGCCGGGCTCGATGCCGCCGGCCACGCCGTCGCGCTGCTGCATGTCGGCGCGGCGACCTCCTTCGCCCGCAGCGTGCGCGTCCTGCTGACGCTTGCCGGCACCCTCCACCATCTCGACGCGGCGACGCCCGAGGACGAGCCCGACACCCCCTGGCAGCTCCCCGCCCCGGACGCCCGCCTCAAGGAGGCGGTGGCGCGGCTCGTCCGTGAGATGCGGCCGGATCTCGTCGTGGCCGCCGACCCCGGTGCCCTCGCCCTGGTGCGTCCGCTCGCCGGGTCGCGGCGCCTGTTCCTCCTCGACCGGGCCGGCCTCGACGCGCCCCGGCTGATCGCGGCGCCGGTGGCGCGGCGCAAGCTCGAGACCCTGGTGCGCGCCGGGCTCGCCGGCATCCCGGTGCTGGTCCCGAGCCGCGACCTCGCCCACGCCGCCGAGGCGCTGCTGCCCGGTCACGCGGTCGAGGTGCTGCCCCCCGGTGCGGGCCTCGCGCCGGCGCCGGCCTCCCACGGGGAAACCGTGCTCGCCGTCGGCGAGGCCGCCGCCGCGGCGCTGGACGGCCTCGCGGGTGAGGCCCGCGTGACGCGCCTGAGCGCCGAGACCTCCTTCCTGCGCGCCCACCGTCTTCTGCGGGAGGCGCGGGCGCTCGTGATCGGCTCGGATGCCGGCCCGGAGGGCCAAGCCCTGCGCGCCGCCGCGCGGGCCGCCGGCCTGCCCGTGGCGAGCGACCTCTCCGCCGACGCGGCCGACCTGCCCCTCACTGGCGGCCCCCTCGACGAGCCTGCCGCCGCGCGCCTGCGCGAGGCGGCGCGGCGGGTCCTCGGTGCGGGCGCCCTGCGCCCCTCGGCGCCCCGGCCGATCCGCCCCCCGAGCCTGTTCGCGGGCGGCGCCGAGGCCGGGGACGAGCGCTGGAGCGCCGGCTACGCGACCTTCGTCGCCCGTGCGCTTGCCGCCACCCTCGCGGCCCGCGCCGGACACGACCCGGTCGGGGTGCTCCTGCCCGGCGCGGTCCGGCCCGGCGATCCGGTCGCGACGGCCTGCGCCCGGATCGTCGGCGCCGAGGCGGTGTTTGGCCTGCCCGGCAGCGGGTTGGAGCGGGCCCCGCTCTCGGGCGTCCGGACGGTCGTCGTCGCCGAGCCCGATCGCGCCCGCTGCCGCGCCCTGATGGAGGACGCCGCCGGCCTCGGCCTCGAACCCCTGCCCCTCCTGCCTCAGGCGAGACCGGCGGAGCTGCGCCGCCTCGCGGGGCTCGCCGGCACCGGCGCCGGCCTCGTCGCGCGGATCGGCGAGGACGGCGAGCGGCACGGGGCCGACCTCCTGCTCCTCGTCGGAGGCCGGGACGCGCCGGCCGACGCCGTCGAGCTGACCGGGCCCGACGATGCCCGCCGGGGTCGCCTCGCCACGCTGGCGCCCGCCACCGACGCCCGCTTCGCCGGCCGTCCCACCGACGTGACCGGCTACGACCGCCTCGTCACCGGCGAGGAGGAGACCGGCGACGGGCTCCCGGCGGGCGTTTCCGTCACCCACCCCTTCGACGCGATGCTGGCGCTCGCCGCCCATCTCGACTGCGCCCGCGTCCTGATCGACGCCGCCCGCGCCCACGACCGGCCCCTGGCCGGGAGCCTGGCGCGGTTCGGCTTCACGGGCGGGCGCGTCGCCTTCGCGGGACGCTGAGCATGGCCGAGACGATCGATCAGACCCTCGCGCCGGGCCTGCGGGTCGCGGTGTTCGTGACGAACGACGGTGCCACCTACGGGGGCGGGCGCCTCGCCTCGCTGCTGCTCGCCCACTGCCTCGCGCGGGCGGGCTGCGAGGTCCACTACGTCACCAACAACAAGCCGGTCTTCTACGACGAGCTCCTGAGCTTCTCCTACCCGTCGCTCGTCCACCTCGCCCTGACCAAGGACTTCCACGATGGCCTGCCCGAGGGCCGCTTCGACGTGGTGCTCCTGGTGCCGACCCAGGCCGACAACTTCCTGTTCTACTACGGCACCCGCGGCTTCGCCCGGCGCCGGGGGGCGCGGCTGGCGCTCTTCAATTTCGAGACGCCGAACTGGTTCAACGCCTTCGCGCCCGTGGCCCGCGACGAGGGCATGTGGCGCCAGTGGCGGGCGGCCACCGAGGACGGCTGCCTGATCCTCTCGAACTCCGCCGAGTCGATGCGCTACGCGCAGAGCTACTACGTCGACCATCCGGAACGGACGGCGTTCGACTACTGGCACCAGCCCATCAACCTGCGGGCGCTGGAGACCGTCTCGCCCCAGCGGCGCGAGAACCGGATCGTCACCTTCATCCGCGCGCTCGACCCCCACAAGGGCGGGCAGGACGTGCTCGACGCCCTCTCCGAGGATCTCGCCGGCTTCACCCTGGTGATGATCGTCGGCAGCAAGACGCTGGACGCCGGCTACCACCGGGCCGCGCTCGCCGCCGCGGAGCGCTACGGCCTGAGCCTCGAGATCAAGCACCTCGTCAGCGACGCGCAGAAGTTCATCGAGCTGAAGCGCGCGCGCTTCCTGCTCTACCCGTCCCGTTTCGAGGGCTACGGCATCCCGCCGATCGAGGCGCTCTCCTGCGGCACCCCGTGCGTCTGCTACGACCTGCCGGTGTTCCGCGAGGTCTGCGCCGACGCGCTCCATTCCGCCCCCGTCGGCGACATCGGCGCCCTGCGCACCCGCATCCGCGAGGTGCTGGCCGCGCCCGAGAGCGTCGGCGATGCCCTGCCAGCGGTGGTCGCCTCGGTCTCCGACATCCTGGCCTGCGGGCAGGCGGCGCGCGGCGCCCTGGAGCGCTACTGCGCGACCCCGCGGGGCGACGAGGGCGCGCTCTCCGAGCCGCCGGGGAAGCGGGCGCGGCGGCCGAACCCGCCGCTGGTCCATCTCTCCTCGCTGGCCCTCGACAACGAGGGCTTCGCCCATGTGCGCGGCTGGACGCCCTTCGTCGATCTCGGCCGGGTCGAGCTGTTCATCGACGGGCGGCATGCGGGCCGCGCCTTCCTCGGCATCGACCGACCGGACACCCTCAAGACCAAGCCCTGGGTCGGCCGGCCCGACACGGGCTTCGCCCTGATGGCGCCCTTCGCCGGCGTCGAGGACGCCGCCAAGGGCACGGTCCTGGTCGAGGCCTTCCTGTTCGCGCAAGAAGGCACCCTGCTCGACTGGACGGAGCGCAGCTTCAAGGCCAAGGACAGCGCCGTGAAGCGCGGCAAGCTGCCGCCGAAGCTCTTGCGCGCCGGGGGATTCCGCCTCAACGCCGAGCCCGAGAGCACGGTGCTGCATGGCTGGATCGCCGGCAACGCCCCGCCGCTGGAGCGGGTCGACCTGTTCCTCGACGGCCGCCCCGTCTGGTCCCGCTACGGCCGGCCGCGCAAGGACGTGGAGCCGCAGATCGCCGAGTTCCCGCTCCAGGATCCCGGCTTCGCCGGCCATGCCCCCCACCCGCTGGCGGATGCCAAGGCCAGCCACGGGCTGATGACCATCGTCGCCTACACCAAGGGCGAGGGCGCCCAGGCGCTCACCGCCAAGGCGGCGATCCACCCGGCCGCCCCGCCGCCGGCGGTCGATCCGGCGCTCGCCGCGCCCTGCCCGCCCGCCGGGCTGCCGCGCATCCTCAAGGTCCGCCGCGTCACGCTCGACGAGTACCGGGTGGTCGAGTTCGAGGGCACGGTGCTGGCGCGGCCCCGCATCGACGCCATGCGCTTCCATCTCGGCGACGAGTTCCTCGGCGAGGGCGCGCCGGACCGGCTCAACATCTCGGTGTTCGAGCAGAACCGCGCCTACGGCGACGTCTATCCGGGCTTCTTCTTCACCGGCCGCACGCAGGGGCCGGTGGACCCTTCGACGCCCTGGCGGATCGACCTCTGCTACGGCGAGGAGGTAGTGGAGAGCCTCTCCGGCACGCTCACCCCGACGAGCCGGGCGGAGGCCCCCTTCGGCGCCGACGCGGAGGCGATGCCCGCCGGCATGCTGGAGACCGGGGCGCCAGACGTCACCGTGCTCGTCGTGGAGCGGACGGACCTGTTCACGACGGTCGCCGGCCTGCGGACGCGGGCGCTGATCGCCGCGATCCGCGCGCAGGGACGCCGCGTGCTCGCCGTGCTCCACGGCAACCCCCACGCCCTGCTGGAGGAGTGGCCCGCCTGGCAGGCCCTCGCCGACGGGCTCCTGCTCGTGAATCCGCTGAGCCCGCTCCACGACCCGACCGGGCGTACGAAGCTCGCCGACGTCCTCGGGCGTCTCGCCGGGCAGCCCTCCGTCGAGGGCTTCGTGGTCGACTCCGCCGCGGCCACGGGCGCCCTCGCTTCGGTCGACGGCCGCCGCCCCGGCCGCATCCTCGACGGCGGCGAGCCGGCGGAGACCCTGGCGGGACATCTCGCCGGGCTCGCCCACCGGCCCCTGGAGCTCTGGACGGCGGACGCTGCCCGCGCCGCCACCCTCAAGGCCCTGGTGCCCGATCTCGACGCGCGGGTGGTCGACGCCTCGGAGGCGGCGCTGCGCGAGGCCTTCCGCCCCTGGCCGAGCCTCGACCTGCAGGAAGACGCCGCGCCGATCCTCCTCGACGCCACGGTGCCGCTCGGCGAGGCCGAGCGCGCCGCCCTCGACGCCCTCGGCGGGCCGAAGCCGGCGGCGGTGGTCGATGCCCCCCCGCTCGCCGACGAGGCCGCGATCCGGCGGGCCGCCGGCCTGCCGGACGGGCTGGCGATCACCTTCGCCGGGGCGCTGCGGCCCCTGGCGCGGCAGCCCGGCGCAGCGCTGATCGTGCCCGCTCCCGAGCGCTCCGGCCTGCCGGCCCTGGCGCGGGCGCTCGGCCTCCCGGTGCTGGCGCTCGCCGCGGACGGGAGCCTGACGCCGCTGGAGGCCTCCCCCGGCGCCCTCACCGTCGAGGCGGCGCTGACCCCGGCCGAGGCCCCCGATCTTACGGAGGCCGCCGCGGACGTTTCCGCCCCCGCGCGCCTCCACACCGTTCTCGAAGCCCCGGTCCCGGCATGACGAAGCCTCAGGAGAAGAGCGCGCCGAGCCGCGCCGAGGAGGCGATGGCCGCCGCGCCCGCCGCGCATCTCGACCGGCCGCTGGTGCTCGGAATCGGCGCGGGTACCCTCGGCTTTCACCCGCCGGACGTGGACGGGCGGCTCGTCTACCGCTGGAGCGGCCCCGAGCCCTCCTCCGCCATCCTCTACGGCGCGGTCCCCGAGGGGGCCAGGAGGATCAGCCTCGTCCTGGCCAGGCCCGTGCCGGCGGCGCTCGCCGGCCGGGTGCGGGTCTCCGTCGACGGGCAACCCGTGCCGGTCGAGGCCGGCCCCGCTGACGCTCCCGGCCTGCCCGAGGGGCTGACGGCGCTGAGCGGCCCGATCACGCCCGCGCCGGCCGACACCCGCGGCCTGCGCATCGACATCCGCCTCGACCACACCATGCCCGAGCCCGGCGCCGAGAGGCCCGAGCGCCTCGTCGGCCTCGCCGTCCACGCCGTGCTGTTCACCCGATGAGCCGCGAACCCATCATGCCCACCTCGGCGACCACCTTCGTCACCGTAGAGCCGGGCGATGCCGACATCGCGGCCGGCGCCCTGGTGCGCCTCCTCGGCCGCGAGGGCGGCGGGCCGGTGCGCGTCCTCGCCCGCGCCGGAGGCATGCCGAGCGCCGCCGCGCTCGCCGCCCGCTTCGGGCTCACCGCCCATCTCCTGCCCGAGACGCCCGCCCATCCCGAGGGCGCGGCGCTCCGCGGCCTGATGGCGGAGGCCGCCGCCCCCGGCGCCGAGGCGGTGATCTGCGCCACCAGCACCCCCTTCCCGATGGTGTTCCGCAACAACGAGGCGGCGCCCGCCTTCAACGCGCAGCTCCCCGCCGTGCGGGTGCTGCACGGGCTTGGTCTTCGCCGATTCCGCTTCCTCGACCGGGACGGCTCGGAACGGATCAGCGAGATCCCCCACCTCCTCGACGGGTTCAAGGGGCGCCACCGGGGCGAGCGCGCCTTCATCGTCGGCAACGGGCCCTCGCTCCGGCGCATCGACATGCGGCTCCTCAAGGACGAGCTCACCTTCGGCTCGAACCGCAGCTTCCTCGGCTACGAGGACTGGGGCTTCCCGTTCCGCTACTGGGGCATCTCCGACCGGCTCCAGATCGAGATGTACAAGGAGGAGTACGAGGAGGGCATCGACCGGGACTCGGTGAAGTTCTTCCCCTTCGAGTACCTGCACTTTCTCAAGGTCGCGAACGCCTGCCCCTGCGAGATCGCCTCCGACGCGGCCTTCGGCGAGCAGTGGCTGCGCTTCCCCCATTTCGGAGAGCGGCCGAACGCGCTGTTCATGAGCTTCACGGTGACGATCACCCTGATCCAGATCGCCGCGCTGATGGGCTGCGACCCGATCGTGCTGATCGGCGTCGACCACAACTACCCGATCGCGCGGGTGAAGCGGCGCGGCAACGACGAGGCCTTCGTCAACCCGGCGCTGACCACGCCGATGCGCGACCTCCAGCGCCGCTCGAAGCTCGGCTGGGACTACTGGGAGGGCAACACCGCCACGGGTGCCACCCACTTCACCGACAAGTACGTGACCAACAAGATCTTCGTGCCGCCCCGGACCGCCTGGTCGGAGACCGCCTACGACTACGCCAAGCTCTGGTGCGACCGGGCGGGCGTCACCATCCTCAACGCGACGCCGGACAGTCACCTCACCTCCTACCCCCGCGTCGCCTACGAGACGCTGTTCTGAAGCCCGGCGCGGGCGTGTCCGGCCGGGCGCGGCCCGGCGAAATCTCCGTGATCCGTGCGCGATTCGTTCGCCCCGTTGCCGCGGGGACACGAACCGGGCAGGGCGCACGGATGACGGCCGCGCCGGATTCTTGCTAGGAGCCGGAGCCAAGGGGACGCGGCGCCCGATTTCCGTGCGGGCGCCACCCGGGGACCGACCGCACCCATGACGACGATGCCCGTTTCGACGATGACGCTCCCGACCGGACGCGCACGCGCCCTGCGCGCCGCCGCGCTTCTCGCCCTGCCGCTCGCGCTCGGCGCCGGGCTCGCCGCCCTGCCCGCGCCCGCCGGGGCGCAGGGCGTGCGGGCGGAAGGCGCTTACGGCGGCTACGACGACGACCGCCTTTACCGGGACGAGGCCGGCGCCCTCTACCGCCGCCGGGGCGGGCAGTACGTGCCGTGGGGCGGCGCCGTCGAGGGCGGCCGCCCGGTCGGCCCCGACCCGGACGCGCTGCGCCCCCGCGCCGCGGTGCCCGACCCGAGGCTCCCCGAGCAGCGCTCCGTGCCCGCCGAGCGCCCGGAGATGAAGGCCGCCCTCAACCGTCCCGTGGACGACGGCCCGATCGACTACGCCAAGGCCTACGCCGCCATCACCGACGACCCGTTCCCTGTCGCCGCCTTCAACTGGAAGAAGGCCAACCCCAACTTCCTCCGGCAGGAGGTGGCCTATAGCGGCCGCTACGAGCCCGGCACCATCGTGGTCGACCCGAAGGCCCACCACCTCTACCTCGTGCAGGCCAACGGGCGCGCCCGCCGCTACGGCGTCGGCGTCGGCAAGCAGGGATTCTCGTGGTCGGGCGTCTCGACGGTCAACTCGAAGCAGGCCTGGCCCGACTGGTATCCGCCCAAGGAGATGATCGCCCGCCGGCCCGACCTCGCCGGCCAGGTCGAGAAGCTCCAGAGCGGCGTCGGCGTCCCCGGCGGCACCCGCAATCCGCTGGGCGCCCGCGCCATGTATCTCTGGCAGGACAACAAGGACACGCTCTACCGCATCCACGGCACGCTCGAGCCGGAGTCGATTGGCCGAAGCGTCTCGTCGGGCTGCATCCGCATGATCAACCAGGACGCCATCGACCTGTTCGGCCGCGTCAACGTCGGCACCAAGGTCGTCGTCCTGAACTGACGGAGGGGGAAGGCGGGATAAGCCTTCCTTCACCGGCCGGCGCCAGAATCGTGCCGGCCGCGCAACACCCCCGGCGCCGTCTCGAAGCGTTCAGCACGTTTTGACGCGGCGCGGCGGCGGGGGCTAGACCGACCTCGAAAATGAATGCAAGACTTGTGCCGAGCGCCGGAGAGCGCTGAGGCGATCTTGCCGGGACCCCGATGAGGGGGTCTCCTTTCACGAGGGTTCGGGGCAAACCGCGATGAGCCTGCTGCAACGGCTGGAGATGCGCCAGGGTCAGGCCCTGGTGATGACGCCGCAGCTCCTGCAGGCGATCAAGCTCCTGCAGCTCTCCCAGCTCGACCTCGCCGCCTACGTGGATGCCGAGCTGGAGCGCAACCCGCTGCTCGAGCGGATCGAGGGCGAGGGGCCCGAAGCGCCCTCGGGGGAGGGGCCGTCCGAAGGCTCCGCCGAGGGCGACGCGTTCGAGGCCGATTTCGACGGCGAGGGCGAGGGCTGGACCGCCCCCGAGATGAACCCCGGCAACGGCGAGATCGCCACCGACATCGACACCCGCCTCGACAACGTCTTCGCCGAGGAGCAGCCGACGAGCGCGCGGGCGGAGGAGGGTGTCGGCGACAGCCTGGCGCTCACCCCGCCCCCCTATGGCGGCACCGGCGGCAGCTTCGACGGCGAGGAGCCAGATTTCGAGGCCTCGCTCACCGCCGAGACCTCCTTGCGCGAGCATCTCGCCACGCAGCTCGAGCTCGCCACCCGCGATCCCGTCGAGCGGTTGATCGGCGGCTTCCTGATCGACGCCGTGGACGAGGCCGGCTACCTGCGCGAGCCCCTCGACGGCGTCGCCGAGCG
>NZ_BPQR01000047.1 GCF_022179345.1 Methylobacterium jeotgali
ACTCTCGTCCAGCACCTCAAAGGGTGACGACCACGGAACGCGGGCCGTAGCGCCCGCGCGAGCGCGATGACGTTGACCCGGCGGGCGCAGGCCCGCCGGGTTTTTCGTGTGCTCGAGTTCTGAGAGTGCCGATGCGTCCCGAGGACGGAAGAGGCAGCGCGCTGTCACGGAGAGCCGCCGGAAGCGACGGAGTCGTGGCGGGCCGTTCCGAGGGTCGTCCCGGGTAGTGCCCCCTTCCGGCGACGCAGAGAGAGCCGCTCTCGCCGTCGCCCGCAGGGGATCAGAGCACGACGCGTCCGATGCGGCCTAGGCCCCGCGGACACTGCAGCATGAGGCCGGCGCTGCATTCGGCGCCAAACCACCATTCGGCTTCCGCCTCGCTTGAGTACAGGCTCCACGGTCTGCGCCGATGCCTTGCCGACCCGGATCGGGCCGGCTCCGACCATCGAACAAAAAGAACCCGGCGCCGCTCTCGCGGCGCCGGGCCCGTGGTCTTCGATCCGCCCGGAGGCGGAGGCCGTCAGTGGGCGGCGGCGGGGGTCGGGACGCCCTCCACCGGGGCCCTGGTATAGCGCTGGCGCATCGGCTTGAGCACGAGCACCGCCATCAGGGCCGCGATGATGTTGAGGGCGGCGGCGGCGAGGAACACCGCGTGCCAGTTGCCCGTCATCGTGGTGATGATGCTCGTATAGGGCACGATCAGCGCCGCGGTCCCCTTGGCGGTGTAGAGCAGGCCCGCGTTGGTGGCGGCGTACTTCGAGCCGAAGGTGTCGCCGCAGATCGCCGGGAACAGGCTGTAGATCTCGCCCCAGGCGAAGAACACGAGGCCGGTCAGCATCACGAACATGAACGGGTCGTTGCCGAACACGCTGAGCGCGTAGATGCCGACGCCCTCGATGGCGAAGGAGACGAACATCGTATTCTCGCGGCCGATATGGTCGGAGACCCAGCCGAAGAACGGGCGCGTCACGCCGTTGAGCACGCGGTCAATGGTGGCGGCGAAGGACAGCGCCGGCAGGGTGATGCCGAGGAGGCTCACCGGCGTATCGGCGATATGGAAGTCCTTGGCGATGGGGCCGAGCTGAGCGGTCGCCATCAGGCCGCCGGCGGCCATCATCACGAACATCGCGTACATCACCCAGAAGATCGGGGTGCGCACCATCTCGCCGGGGGAGAAGTCGCGCTTGCTCTGGCTGACCTTGGCGACGTCCGGCACCTCACCCTTCTTCGGGGAGACGAGGAACAGGGCGATGAGCATCACGACGATGCCCTGGGCGATGCCGAACCACAGGAAGGCCGACTCGTAGCCGTAGTTCTTGATGACCATCTGGATCGGCACGACGGTGAGCGCCGAGCCCGCGCCGAAGCCCATCGCGGTGATGCCGGCGGCGAGGCCGCGACGGTCCGGGAACCACTTCAGCGAGTTGCCCACGCAGGTGCCGTAGACGGCGCCCGCACCCGTGCCGCCGATGGCCGCCGCGATGTAGAGCGTCGTCAGCGAGGTCGCGTAGGCATTCATGATCCAGGCGATGCCGCAGAGCGCGCCGCCGACCAGCGTCACGATCCGCGGGCCGTACTTGTCGACGAACCAGCCCTCGATTGGAACGAGCCAGGTCTCGGTGACGACGAACAGCGTGAAGGCGATCTGGATCGCGGCGCGATCCCAGCCGTGCCGCTCCTGGATCGGATTGACGAAGAACGTCCACCCGTACTGCATGTTGGCGATCATGCACATGCAGACCACCCCGAACGCGAGCTGGAGCCAGCGGTTCACGCGTGGCCCTTCCTTCGTCAACGACATTGGCGCTTCTCCTCGAACTTCGTTTTTTTGGACCGGCGCGTCGCGGACATGACGAGGCGCGCCGGATTCCGCGCCGAAACGCGGGATACCGGCCGAGGAGGCATTTTAATCCCTCCCCGGAAGTCTAGGTCGACGGTATACCAGCATATCTGAGCGGCCTTTCGGGCCCCTGTCAATCGGCGTGCCGATTTTTTGGGAACAAAAATCGTTCGAAGACGTGCATGATGTCATCGGCGCCACGGAAGCGTTGCGCTTTACGGATCTCGGGTCCGCAGGCTCGTTCCACGCGCATGCGAACACTGGGCGATGATTTATTGTGCGATGCACAACTCTCCGAAATGCATGGCTCGCACGCTTTGGGCCTTCGGAGGCCGGGCTTCGGGCGAAAAGATCAGTCCGGATCTCGGGCCTGCAGGAGAGGCATGTCCGCCCGTCGAATTGACAAGGCGAGGCTGGCATACCAGTTTCCGCGCAAGAAGATGCGCGGCCGGAGCAGTAGGCGTCCGGATATCGGCGATGACGACGGGCAGGGACGCGGCGGGATGACGGACAACGGGCAGTTCTGCATCAAGCCGATCGTCGCCAACTCGAGCCTGCGGACCTTGGCGTACGAGGCTCTGAAGGCGGCCATCACCAACATGGACATCTACGGCCGGCCCGACGAGGTCCGGCTGGACGAGCGCAAGCTGTCCCAGGATCTCGGCGTCAGCCGGACCCCCGTGCGCGAGGCGCTCACTGTGCTCGAGCAGGAAGGGTTCGTGCGCTCCGAGGCGCGCCGCGGCGTCTTCGTCATCAAGAAGACCAAGCGCGAGATCGTCGGGATGATCCACGCCTGGGCGGCGCTCGAGAGCATGGCGGCGCGGCTCGCCTGCGCGCGAGCCACCGACGCGCAGCTGCGCTCGCTCCGCGAGACCTTCCCCGAATTCTACGACGGCAAGCCGAACGAGCACATCGACGAGTACTCGGAGGCTAATATCCGCTTCCACCAGACGATCATCGCGCTCGGCCATTGCGAGGTGATCCAGGAGCTCTCCAGCAACCTGCTCATGCATGTCCGCGGCATCCGGAACACCGCCCTCCGCCAGGGCGACCGGGCCGAGGAGTCGATCAAGGAGCACGTGAGGATCATCAAGGCCCTGGAGGCGCGCGACGCGGACCTTGCGGAGGCGCTGGTGCGCGCCCACGGGCTCGGTCTGGCCGAGCACGTCAACCGCTACGGCGACCACCTGGACTAAGGGGCGCACCGCGGCAGGTCTGCCGGCGCCATTGCGTCCAGGCGCCCGATGCAGCGCGCCTGGACGCGTCGCAAGCCCGCTTCGCTATGACGGAACGCGGCGTCCGAGGGCGTCTCCCAGCCTTTTGAACAGCGAATGCGCTACTTATGCGATTGGCGCATGCCTGCAATGCGGTCTTGAGTCGTCTGCCGCCCATATTGCTGCTTTGCAGCATCGGTTCGGGGATCGCCGCGGGCGTCGACCGTCCGCGCGACCGGCCGCGATGACTCGCCCTCGGAGTCGACCTGGCCGAGCAGATGCGTCCCCTGAGGCTTCGCCAGCCCTGCGTCGTGATGCCGCGCTGTCAAAGGGTCTCGACCGCCCTCCGCCGACCTTTTCCTCACGCGCCTGTGAAATTCCGGATTTCTGTCTGGAATTTTGTATTCACCGAGCGTATGAAGGCGGCGTCCTTCCTGAGACATGGGACTGCCTTCGAGCGCGCTCCGCGAGGAGCGCGCTTTTTTCTTGCCGGACCAAGTAGTCGGCCCCCAGGTTGGGCGGGAAAGGTCATGTACCCGCCGAGCGAGTTTGTGCAGTATGACGAGCACGGCCCGCAGAGAGGTGCGTCGAGACTGATCGGATGGCGCAGGAAGGGTTCGTTCTCCTCGTCACCGACGCGCCGGACCGGACTCGGCTGCTGTCGCGCGGCGTCGATCGTGTCGCGCCCTGCCGCTATGCCGAGCCTCGCGGTGCGCTGCCCGACGAGCGACCGCTCCTCCTCGTCACCGACATTCATCCCGAGGCCGATGCCGGGGCTGCGGCGGAGATGCGCAGGCGTGCCCGTGCCGCCGGCATTCCGCTTCTGCATCTGACCCGCGACGGCGACGCGCCGCGCGCCGACGAGGTGAGCCCGTTCCTGCGCGTGATGCCGGCGGATGCGTCGAGGGCCTCCGTCTTCACGGCGATGCTCGAGATGATCGACCTCGGATCGCGAGCGCGCGAGCGGCGCGCGCGGGCGCTCCAGGCGCGGGCCGGCGCGGCGATGACCGTGGTCTCGAATCTGTTCGGCCGCGCGGCCACCGGCGATCCCGTCACGGCCGAGGAGAGCGCCAGGGGCACCCAGGCGGTGATGGAGGCAGTCTCCGAGGTCGGCATCCGCGACTGGCTGGAGATCGTCTGGCGTCACGATATCGGGCTCTATCAGCACACCCTGAGCGTCGCCGGCTTCGCGGCGGCCTTCGGCGGCGAGATCGGCCTGAGCGGGCCCGACCTGCGCCGCCTCACGCAGGCGGCGCTCCTTCACGACATCGGCAAGTCGCGCATCCCGGTCGAGATCCTCAACAAGCCCGCGGCCCTCGACGCGGCGGAGACCGCGCAGATGCGCACCCACGCCGCGATCGGCGCCGACATCCTCGCGGCGCAGGGGGGCTTCGAGCCCGCGATCCTCGACGTCGTGCGGCACCACCACGAGAAGCTCGACGGCAGCGGCTACCCGGACGGCCTACGCGGCGGGGCCATCGCCGACCTCGTACGGATGGTGACGATCTGCGACATCTACTCGGCGCTCACCGAGCGCCGGGCCTACCGGGCGCCGATGACCCACGCCGAGGCGGTCGCGACGATGACCGGGATGCGCGGGCAGCTCGACCGCACGCTGCTGCTCGCCTTCGCGCCCGTGATCGCCAGCTCCGTCCGGGCCTGGGGCTGATCAATAACTCGTCGCCGCCTCTATCCCTTCGACAAGGTTCCGCCCGCCCCCGGCCGGCCGCGAATCGCCCTTCACCTTAAATGCGCCCGAAACACCGGGATGAGGTCGCGCCGATATATCGTCCTCTCGAAGGGTGATATGCCGCGCGGCCGGCGACGGCTCGGCGGGGCCGGTCCCGGCACTCCCGTTGCAACGGAGCGGCCTTCACGGGAGAGACGCGTTGCTGACGACCAGGCCCGGACAGGCGGCCGACGCCCCGACGCCGCTGGACGACGCGATGCGCTCGATCCGGCCGGCCTTCGTGCATCTCGTCCTGTTCAGCGCCTTCATCAACGTCTCCGGCTTCGCGGGCTACTTCTTCGGCATCCAGGTCCTCGACCGGGTGATGACGACCCTGAGCTACGGCACGCTCGCCGGCCTCGGCGTCTTCTTCCTGATCGCCCTCGTGCTCGGGACGATGCTGCGGGCCTACCGGGCCTCGATCCTGCGGCGGCTCGGCATCGCCTTCAACGACCAGATCTCCCACCGCATCTACGACGCGAGCTACTACGGCTCGCTCCAGACCCGGCGCCTCGACTCCCTGCGCCTGCTGAACGACCTCGACACCGTCCGCGACTTCTCGACCGGCCCCGGCATCGCCGCGCTCCTCGATTTCCCCTTCATGCCGCTCTACGTGGCCGCGGCCTTCATCATCCACGTCTGGCTCGGGCTGATCCTGCTGGTCGCGGTCGCGGTGATCTGCCTGATCCTGTTCGTCGGCGATCTCACGAGCCGCGAGCGCTACAAGCAGGCGGCCGAGTCCTCTGCCCGCGCCGAGCGCATCCGCGAATCCGCCTTCCGCGAGGCGGAGACGCTTCAGGCCATGGCCATGAAGCGCGGCTTCCGCGAGCGCTGGCTGGAGAGCTACCGCCGGGGCGAGGCGATGCGCGTCTCGACCGCCTCCTACATGGAGACGATCCACGCGCTCCTCGACTTCCTGCACAAGTTCGTCGGCTTCGGGCTGGTGGCGATCACGGCGCTGCTCGTGATTCGGCAGCAGGCGACGCCCGGCGCGATGATGGGCATCATGCTCATCGGCAACGGCTGCATCGGCATCGGCCAGTCCGCGGTCTCGCGCTGGCTGTCCTTCGTGGCTGCGCGCCAAGCCTACGGCCGGCTGCAGACCGTGTTCCGGAGCCTGGAGGCGGAGAGGAAGCGCCTGTCCCTTCCTGCGCCGCGTGGTG
>NZ_BPQR01000048.1 GCF_022179345.1 Methylobacterium jeotgali
CGCCGACGGGCGCTCGGACGCCTGAAGGCGAAGCGGCGGAAGGCGTCCAGCGTCTCGGCGCTGACATGGTGCTCGATGCCCTCGGCGTCGCGGCGCGCGGTCTCGGCGCTGACGCCGAGCGCGATCAGGAAGCGCTCCACGATCCTGTGGCGCTCGCGGGCCTGCGCGGCGAGCACCCGGCCGGCGGGGGTCAGGAACACGCCCCGGTAGGGGCGCTGCTGCACGAAGCCCTCCTCGGCCAGCCGCTTCAGCATCTTGGCGACGGTGGGCTGGGCAACCCCGAGCCGGGCCGCGATGTCGACCTGCCGCGCCTCGCCGCCGTCGCCGATCAGGTCGGCGATCAGCTCGACATAGTCCTCGACCAGCTCCAGCCGCCGGGCCTCGCGGGCCTGACGGAAGCTCTCGACATGGATCTCCGGATCGAGGAGGCCGGTCTCGGGGGCCGGCCGCTCAGGCTCCTGCATGATCTCCGACGGCCTCCGCGCCCCTGTTTCCACGCCACCCTGTCTACCAAATGCGGGCGCGCCGGAAACCCCGCAGGGCCCGCGATCCGGCCACGCCTTGACGCCAGCCGAGGCGCATACTTATAGCACAAGCTATAAAGACCCGCCGAGGACGCGATGGCCGAGGCCAGCCTGAAGACCCCGACCGGAACCGAGACCGGCCTCTCCGGCGCGACCGAGCGCGACATCCGCGCGGTGCTCGACGGGCGCCATCGCGGGCGCGGGCGCTTCCTGCTGTTCACGGGACCCGCCGTGATGGCCTCGATCGCCTACATGGACCCCGGCAACTTCGCCACGAACATCCAGGCGGGGGCGAAGTACGGCTACCAGCTCCTCTGGGTGGTGCTCGTCGCCAACCTCGTGGCGATGCTGTTCCAGGCGCTCTCGGCCAAGCTCGGCATCGTCACCAACCGCAACCTCGCCGAGATGTGCCGGCAGGAGTACTCGCGGCCGGTGCGGCTGGCGATGTGGGTGGTGAGCGAGCTCGCGGCGATGGCCACCGACCTCGCCGAGTTCCTCGGCGGCGCCATCGGGCTGGCGCTCCTCACGGGGATGCCGCTTCTCGCCGGCATGGCGGTGACGGCGGTCGTCACCTACGCGATCCTGACCCTGGAGCGGCGGGGCTTCCGCCATCTCGAGATCGTGATCGGCGCCATGGTCGGCACCATCGCCCTCTGCTACCTCATCGAGGTGTTCATCGCGCCGATCGCCTGGCGCGACGCGGCGGCCGGGCTCGTGACGCCGCGCATCCCCGACGCCGAGGCGCTGACCATCGCGGTCGGCATCATCGGAGCCACGGTGATGCCCCACGCGCTGTTCCTGCACTCGGGGCTGACCCAGCACCGGGCGGTGGCGCGGGACGATTCCGATCGCCGCAAGCTCCTGCGCTATTCGAACCGCGAGGTGGTGATCGCGCTGGCGGTCGCCGGCTTCGTGAACATGGCCATGGTGCTGATGGCGGCCGCCGCCTTCCACGCCGGCCACAGCGACGTCGCCGAGATCGATCAGGCCTACCACACCCTGACGCCGCTGCTCGGCTCGGCGGCGGCGAGCGTGTTCCTGGTCTCGCTGCTCGCCTCCGGCGTCTCCTCCTCGGTGGTCGGCACCATGGCCGGGCAGATCGTGATGCAGGGCTTCGTCGGCTGGCGCATCCCGCTCCTCGTGCGCCGGCTCGTCACCATGGTGCCGGCCTTCGCGGTGGTGGCGGCGGGCGTCGACCCGACCCGCGCGCTGGTGCTGAGCCAAGTGGTGCTGTCGCTGGCGCTGCCCGTGCCGATGATCGCCCTCGTCACCTTCACACGCCGCCGGGACCTGATGGGCGCGTTCGCCAACGGACGCCTGACGCAGGCCGCGTCCTTCGCCGGGGCG
The DNA here is from genome assembly GCF_022179345.1 of Methylobacterium jeotgali. Classification (GTDB taxonomy): domain Bacteria; phylum Pseudomonadota; class Alphaproteobacteria; order Rhizobiales; family Beijerinckiaceae; genus Methylobacterium; species Methylobacterium jeotgali. The sequence goes on from NZ_BPQR01000048.1 coordinate 1,872, forward strand.
GCGATCGTGCTCGGCCTCAACGCCGTGCTCCTCGCCCAGGCCTTCGGGTTGCCGGTGCCGGGGCTCGCCGCCGACTGAGGACCGGCGGCCGGGCCTCACGGCAACGTCATCGCGGATCGGCCCCGCGCCGCCGTTGCCCGCTCCGCCGCGAGATGCTTAGCTGACAGCACGGCATCCCGCCGCAGCCTTCCCGAACGGCGGTCTCGCGGGCGGCGCCCCGGCCTCCTCCGTCCCGGATACCCTCGGCATGTCGAGACTTGCATCGCGGCCGCGCGCCGCCGTGGCGGCGGGTCCCTCCCGCCTCGCCGGCGGGATCGGGCGGGAGTGCGTCGCCGGGCTCGGCCTGCTCACGATCGCCCTGCCGATGGCGACCGCGGCGGGCATCATCGCCTACGCGCCGCTCGGGCCCGAGCACGCCGCCCGCGGCGGCGTCGCGGGCCTGTTCTGCGCGGCGGTCGGCGGCCTCGTTGTGGCGCCCCTGCGCGCGAACACCGGCGTCGTGATGACCTCCGCGAACTCGGCCGCCTCCGTGCAGGCGAGCGGCCTCGCGCTCGTCACCGCCGCCCTGGCGGACCGGCCGGAGCTGCTCCCGGCGGCGCTGCCCCTGATCGCCCTGGCGACCGGGCTGTTCCAGGCCCTGCTCGGGCTCGCGGGGGCGGGCCGCATCGTCAAGTTCGTGCCCTTCCCCGTCGTCTCCGGCTTCGTCTCGGGGGTCGGGCTGCTGCTCGCCCTCAAGTTCTCATCCGCCCTGTTCGGCACGCTCTCGCTCTCCGCGCTGCGGAACGGCGACCGTCTTCTCAGCCCGCCCGATCCGGTGACGGCGGCGCTCACGGCCGGGCTCCTCGCCTTCACCTTCGCCGCCCGGCACCGGCTGCCGCGGGGCCTGCCCGTCGCGCTGGTGACCTTCCTGGTCGGCATCCTGGCCTATTGGGGGCTCCGGGCGGCCGGCCTCGGCGGCACCCTCGGGGGCACCCTCGACGCGGGCGCGGTCTGGACGATCGCGCGAGGCGCGCTCGCCGCCGGCCATTGGGGCGCCGATCTCGCCGCCCTGACGGGGGAGCCCGACGCGCTCGTCGCGATCCTGCTCGCCGCCGGCACCGTGGCGCTGGTCAGCATGCTCGAGACCGTGTTCGCGACGCGGGCCGCCCAGACCGTCGCGGAGTTTCCGTCGGCGCCCCGCCGGGACCTGATCGCGCTGGGGATCGGCACCGGGGCGACGGCGGCGTTCGGGGCGGTCGCCTTCTCCGGCTCCGCCTCTCAGACCATGGTCAACTATCAGGAGGGCGGCCGCAGCCGGATCTCGCCCCTCGTCACCTCGGTCGCGCTGCTCGTCCTGCTGCTCGCGGTGCCGGGCGCGCTCGCCCTGGTGCCCCTCTGCGTCTTCCCGCCGCTGATCATCTTCGCGGGCTGGCGCCTCATCGACCCCTACACCGCCGCGATCCTGCGGGGCGCGGCGACGCGGGTGGGGGGCCCTGCCCGCGCGCAGGCCCGCCGGGACGCCCTCGTGCATCTCTCGGTGCTGCTGCCGACGGCGCTCAACTCCGCCCTCACCGGCGTGGCGATCGGTGTCGTGCTCTCCTGCGCGATCTTCATCCTGTCGATGAGCCGGCCGGTGGTGCGGCGCCTGCGCGACGGCCGCGCCGTCAGCTCGATGCGCGTGCGCACCCGCGCGGAGAGCGAGGCGTTGGCCGCGCAGGGCGAGGCAACCGTGGTGATGGACCTCGAGGGCACGCTGTTCTTCGCCAACGCCGAGGACCTCGCCGGGGCGATCCGGGAGCGGCGCGGCGCCCGCTTCGTGATCCTCGACCTGCGCGGCGTCACCGACATCGACGCGACGGGCGCGCGCATCCTGGAGCAGACGCGACGCTCGCTCGCCGCCGCCGGCATCGCCCTGATCGCCGCTGAGACCCCGGCCGCCATCGCTCCGACCGTGCGGCGGCTGTTCCCGCCGGACCACGACTTCCACCACCTCGACGACGCGCTGGAACACGCCGAGCACGCGCTGCTCGGCGCCGCCGCGCCGACCGTCCCGGGCGAGGGCGTGCCGCTCGCCGCCTTCGAGCTGTTCGAGGGCGTGGCGCCCGACGGCCTCGCCCGGCTCGGCGCGCTCCTGCGCGAGGAGCGCCACCCGGCCGGCACCGTCCTGTGCCGGGAGGGCGAGCCGGCCGATCGCATCTGGCTGATCCGCTCCGGCTCGATCAGCGTGCGCGTGCCGAGCGGCCGGACGAACCGCCGCATCGCCGCCTTCGGCCCCGGCACCACCGTCGGCGAGATGGCGGTGGTCGAGGACAAGCCGCGCTCGGCCTCCCTCGTCGCGGACGAGAGCCTCGACCTCTACGTCCTCGATCTCGACGCCTACCGCCACATCCTCGCCCACGAGCCGGAGCTCGCCGCCGCCCTGTTCCGGAACCTCGCCCGCGCGCTCTCGGACCGGCTGCGGGCGCGCTCCGTCGCGCTGAGGGCCGCCGTGGACTAGAGCGCTTTCCGACGAAGCGGACACCGGTTCGTCGCAAGAAAGCGCGGCAAACCAAGGGGCTGGAGCCGTTCCCGACCCGACGTGGTCGGGCACGGCTCTAGACGCCCGGCGCGCCGGCGCCGTCGCGCAGATGGGCGACGAAGTCGCGGGTGAAGCCCGGCAGCGCGGCGAGGTCGCGCAGGCACAGGGTGAGGTCGCGGCTCGCCCAGGGGTCGGAGAGGGGCACCACCGCGATCGCGGCGCTGCGGGCCGCCCGCCGCGCGGTGCTCTCGGGCACGATGCCGAGGCCGAGGCCGCACTCGGCCAGCCGGCAGACGGCCTCGAAGCTGCGCAGCCGCACCCGCAGGCGCATCCGCTTGCCGATGCGGGCGGCGCGCTCGCCGAGGAAGCGGCTGACGGCGCTCGCCCGGTCGAGCCCGACGAGCTCGTGGTCGAGGGCCTCGGCGAAGGAGACCTCCGCCCGGCCGGCGAGGGGATGGCCGGGGGCGGTGACCAGCACGAAGCGGTCGTGGCGCAGGGGGAAGACCCGGAGCGCGCCGGTATCGACGTGGCCCGACAGGATGCCGAGATCGGCCGCGCCCTCCGCGACGAGCCCGACGATCTCGTCCGAGGTGTGCTCGTCGACGTCGACGTCGACGCCGGGATGGTCGGCGAGGAAGGCCGAGAGCGCCTCGGGCAGGAACTCGGAGAGCGCGTTGGTGTTCGAGACCACCCGGATGCGCCCGGCCGCGCCGCCGGAGAAGGCGGAGAGCTCCTCGCGCATCCGGTCGACCCCGGCGAGCAGCGCGCGGGCATGGACGAGGAGCACGCGGCCCGCCGTCGTCGGCTCGACGCCCTGCCGGTGGCGCTTCAGGAGCGGCGCCCCGAGGCTCTCCTCCATCGCCCGGATGCGGGTCGAGGCGGCGGCGAGCGCCAGGTTCGCCCGCGCCGCGCCATGGGTGATCGAGCCGGCCTCGACCACCGCGCGGAAGAGGCCGAGATCGACGAGATCGAAGCGCAGCATGCGTCCTCCTTCCCCCGGCCAGGCCGGGCGCGGACAGGATAGCCCGAAGCCTTCGCTTTTCGCGAAGGCTCGCTCGCGGCCTGGCGAATTGCGAACCGTTCCAGCTTGCCCGACAGTCCCGCCGCACACCCGCCCGGTTCCGACGAGGCGCGGAGAGGACGCGCCCGGAACGGATGATCGAGCATCTCACCCTCTTCGGCGCCGACGGCCGGATCGTCGCGACCGGCGCGCTCCTCGTGCTCTGCATGGGGCTTTGGGCGACGGCGCTGATCCCCGAGGTCGTGACCGCGCTGATGTTCTTCGCGCTCGCCATGCTGCTCGGTCTCGGCAGCCCGGCGACGATCTTCTCAGGCTTCGCCTCTCAGGCCTTCTGGCTGGTGCTCGGCGGCATGGTGGTGGGGCATGCCATGACCACCACAGGGCTCGGCGCCCGGCTCGCCCGCTCGCTGAGCGGGCATCTCGGCGGCTCCTATCCCGGCTTCATCGCCGGGCTCGTGGCCTTCTCCTTCCTGCTCTCCTTCGTGATGCCCTCCAACATCGGCCGCATCGCGCTGCTCGTCCCAGTGGTGCTGGCGCTCTGCGACGCCTACGGACTCGGGCCGGGCCGGGCCGGGCGCACGGGCGCGGTGCTGGCGGTCGGGGTCGCCACGCCGATGCTGTCGGGGGCGATCCTGCCGGCCAACGTCCCGAACCTCGTCATGGCCGGCACGGCGGAGGGCCGCTACGGGCTGCACATCGGCTACCTGCCCTATCTCTGGCTGCACGCGCCGGTGCTCGCCGGGGTGAAGGGCGTGCTGCTGGCCCTCCTCACCATCCGCCTCTTTCCCGACCGCATCGCGCGCGCGCCCGCCGACGCCCCGCCGCCGGCCCCGCTGCCGCCGATGTCGGGCGCGGAGATGCGGCTCTCGGTGATCCTGCTCGCGACCCTGGCGCTCTGGGCGAGCGACGGCCTGCACCACATCGCCCCGGCCTGGATCGGGCTCTCCGCGGGGGTGATCTGCATGCTGCCCGGCGTCGGCGTGGTGCCGGCCGACTCCTTCGGGCGCCTCAACCTGCGGACCTGCTTCTACATCGCCGGCCTGCTCGGGCTGGTGGCGGTCGTCTCGGAATCGGGGCTCGGGGCGATGCTCGGGCAGGCGCTGCTGGCGGTGGCGCCCCTGCGGCCCGGCGCGGAGGCACAGAACTTCGCCGTCCTCACGCTGATTGCCGCCGGCTTCGTCTTCCTGGTGACCGCGAACGGCGCGCCGGCCCTCTACACCGCCATCGCCGGCGAGCTGTCGCGGGCGAGCGGCCTGGAGCTGTCCACAGTCGTGATGGTGCAGGTCGTGGGCTACACGACCCTGTTCCTGCCCTACCAGGCACCGCCGATCGTCATCGCCTGCGACCTCGGCGGGGTCCGGATCGGCGACGCCGCCCGGCTGACCGTGGCCACGGCGCTCGCCTCCCTCGTCGTGGCCGCGCCCCTCGACTATCTGTGGTGGCAGGCGATCGGCGCGCTGAAATGACAGACTCTCTGCTCCGTCACCGGCATGGGCCACCGCGTCGCAGGATCGTGCCTTTCGGCGGGTTGCACTGCAGCGTCGAAGCTCTACCAGTTTGGACGCGCTCCAAAGTCCCGACTCCCGCCCCGATGCCGGCCCGCCCGGCGCCGGGGACAAGACCGAAGGGAACAGGCCCATGATGGCTCCGACCGTGAGACCGACGCTCAGCCAGCCGCTCTCGCCCCATCTCCAGATCTACCGCTGGACCTGGACGATGCTGATGTCGGTGCTCCACCGCATCACCGGCACGGCCCTCTACGGCGGCACCGCCCTCGTCGCGATCTGGCTGCTGGCGCTGGCCTCGGGTCCGGCCGCCTATGGCTGGGTGGCGTGGTTCTTCGGGTCGTGGATCGGGCGGCTGGTGCTCTTCGCCTACACCTGGGTGCTGCTCCACCACATGCTCGGGGGCTTGCGCCACTTCGTCTGGGACGCGGGCCTCGGCTTCGAGAAGGCGCAGCGCATGGGGCTCGCCCGGCTGACGCTGATCGGATCGCTCGGCCTCACCGTGATCGTCTGGGCGCTCGCCCTCATCCTGCGCTGAGAGGGAGCCGACGATGTCCATGGCCGACGAGCGCCAGAACCCGCGCCTCTCCATCCGCACGCCCCGGGCCCGCGTCGGCGGCCTCGGCGCCGCCGGCCACGGGGCCGGGCACTGGTGGGTGCAGCGGGTCACGGCCGCCGCCAACGTCCTCCTGATGATCGCCTTCGTCGTCATCGTGGCGAAGGCGGCGGGGCGGCCCTACCCGGAGGCGGTGGCGCTCGTCGGGCACCCGCTCGTCGCCGTGATCCTGATCCTCGCTGTGGTCTCGGTCTGCGTACACATGCGGATCGGGATGCAGGTGGTGATCGAGGACTACGTCCACGCCAAGCCGCTGAAGTACGCGGCGCTTCTCGCCAACACCTTCTACGCCGTCGCGGTCGCCGCGGCCTGCCTCTACGCGATCCTGCGCGTGGGCCTCGGCCGCCTCGTCTGAACCGCCGGACCACCGACATCCAGGGAAGCCGCATCATGGCCGCCAACGGAACCAACGGGACGCGCCCGGCCTACGCCGTCACCGACCACACCTTCGACGTGGTGGTGGTGGGCGCCGGCGGCGCCGGGCTTCGCGCCACGGTCGGCTGCTCGCAGGCGGGCCTGCGCACCGCCTGCATCACCAAGGTCTTCCCGACCCGCTCGCACACGGTCGCCGCGCAGGGCGGCATCTCGGCCTCGCTCGGCAACATGGGCCCGGACGACTGGCGCTGGCACATGTACGACACCGTGAAGGGCTCGGACTGGCTTGGCGACCAGGACGCCATCGAGTATCTCGTGCGCAACGCCCCCGCTGCGGTCTACGAGCTGGAGCATTGGGGCGTGCCGTTCTCCCGCACGGAGGAGGGCAAGATCTACCAGCGCCCCTTCGGCGGGATGACCACCGACTACGGCAAGGGCACCGCGCAGCGCACCTGCGCGGCGGCCGACCGCACGGGGCATGCCATGCTCCACACCCTCTACGGGCAGGCGGCCAAGCACCGCACGAACTTTTTCATCGAGTACTTCGCCCTCGACCTCATCATGGACGAGGACGGCCGCTGCCGGGGCGTCATCGCCATCGATCAGGCGACCGGCGAGATCCACCGCTTCCGGGCGCAGATGGTCATCCTCGCGACCGGCGGCTACGGGCGCTCCTACTTCTCGGCGACCTCCGCCCACACCTGCACCGGCGACGGCAACGCCATGGTGCTGCGCGCGGGCCTGCCGCTCCAGGACATGGAGTTCGTGCAGTTCCACCCTACCGGCATCTACGGCGCCGGCTGCCTCATCACCGAGGGCGCGCGGGGCGAGGGCGGCTACCTCACCAACTCCGAGGGCGAGCGCTTCATGGAGCGCTACGCGCCGTCGGCCAAGGACCTCGCCTCCCGCGACGTGGTCTCCCGGTCCATGACCATGGAGATCCGGGCCGGCCGCGGCGTCGGCAAGGGCGGGGACCACATCTTCCTCCACCTCGACCATCTCGACCCGAAGATCCTGCACGAGCGCCTGCCCGGCATCTCCGAGAGCGCCAAGATCTTCGCCGGCGTCGACGTGACGCGCGAGCCGATCCCGGTGCTGCCGACCGTGCACTACAACATGGGCGGCATCCCCACGAACTATCACGGCGAGGTGCTGACCCTGCGCGACGGCAACCCTGACACCGTGGTGCCGGGCCTGATGGCGATCGGCGAGGCGGCCTGCGTCTCGGTGCACGGGGCGAACCGCCTCGGCTCGAACTCCCTCATCGACCTCGTGGTGTTCGGCCGCGCTGCCGGCAACCGCTGCGCCGAGATCGTCGAGGCGAACGGCCGCCAGCCGGAGCTGCCCAAGGGCTCCGCCGACAAGGCGCTCTCCCGCCTCGACCGCTTCCGCTATGCCGACGGGGCCACGCCGACCGCGGAGCTGCGCCTCGAGATGCAGAAGACCATGCAGAACAACTGCGCCGTCTTCCGCACCGGCGAGGTGCTGGAGGAGGGCAAGGGCCTGATCCACAAGGTGTGGCGCGGTGCGGCCGACATCCGCGTCACCGACCGGTCGCTGGTCTGGAACACAGACCTCCTCGAGACGCTGGAGTTCGACAACCTCATCGGACAGGCGGTCGTCACCATGGAGTCGGCGGCCAACCGCAAGGAATCGCGCGGGGCGCACGCCCGCGAGGACTTCCCCGACCGGGACGACAAGGAGTGGATGAAGCACACGCTCGCCTGGCTCGACGAGGGCTCGCAGACGGTCAGCATCGATTACCGGCCGGTCCACACCTACACGATGTCGAACGAGATTCAGTACATCGAGCCGAAGGCGCGGGTGTATTGATGCCGGGCGGTGCGCCGATCCGGCCGCGTCGGGGCCGCTGAGACGATGCCTGCGGGATCGCGGCTTCTCCCCCGGATCCTCCTGACCGCTATCGCCGGCCTGAGCCTGCCGGCGGCGGCGAAGGAGGCAGTCTTCGCCTTCCCGGCGGAGGTCGCGGGCTTCGTGCGCGGGCCACGCACGGATTACGAGGCGCGCAGCCCGGGCTACGGCTACTCCGTGGTTTACACCAACGGCCGCTGGAAGGCGGACGTCTACGTCTATGACCGGGGCCTTGACGGCATTCCGGACGGCCGCTCGTCGCCGGCCGTGACCGACGAGATCGGAAAGGCGAACGGCGAGATCGCCGGGATGGTCGAGCGCGGACTCTACAGGAGCAGCCGGGATCGCGGGCCGATCGCGCTGGGCGGGACGAGCGGGCGCCAGCTCGCCTGCCGCACCGTCGCGATCGACCACGCGCAGTTGGGGCCGACCGACAGCATCCTGTGCATCACCGGCCTGCGCGGGAGCTTCGTGAAGTTCCGCCTGTCAGCGCCGACGGAGCGACGGGCGTCACGCAAGGAGGCGGAGCGCTTCATCACCGGCTGGCTCGGCCGGCAGTAAGGCTTGCAGCATACGGAGCGCGCGCCCGGTCGCCGCCCTTCAGAGGCACAGGATATGGCCCAGTTCAATCTCCCCAAGAACTCCCGCCTCACGGAGGGCAGGTCGTGGCCGGCGCCGGCCGGGGCGAAGAACCTTCAGACCTTCCGGGTCTACCGCTGGAACCCGGACGACGGGCAGAACCCGCGGATCGACACCTACCAGGTCGACCGGGACGATTGCGGGCCGATGGTCCTCGACGCGCTGCTGTGGATCAAGAACAAGGTCGACTCGACGCTGGTCTTCCGCCGCTCCTGCCGCGAGGGCATCTGCGGCTCCTGCGCCATGAACATCGAGGGCCAGAACGCGCTCGCCTGCACCATGGGCATCGACGAGTGCCGCAAGCCCGACAACGCCCTGCCGATCCTGACCCGCAAGGACAAGGACGGGGCGATCCGCATCTACCCGCTGCCGCACATGCCGGTCCTCAAGGACCTCGTGCCGGACCTGACCACCTTCTTCGCCCAGCACGCGGCGATCGAGCCCTGGCTCCAGACCGAGACGCCGGCCCCCGAGAAGGAGTGGAAGCAGACCCCGGAGGACCGCGCCCGCCTCGACGGGCTCTACGAGTGCATCCTGTGCGCCTGCTGCACCACGAGCTGCCCGAGCTACTGGTGGAACGGCGAGCGCTTCCTGGGGCCGGCGGCGCTCCTCCAGGCCTATCGCTGGCTCATCGACAGCCGCGACGAGGGCACCGGCGAGCGCCTCGACGGGCTCCACGACCCGTTCCGGCTCTACCGCTGCCACACGATCATGAACTGCGCCAACACCTGCCCGAAGGGCCTGAACCCGGCGAAAGCCATCGCCGAGATCAAGAAGATGATGGTCGCCCGCGAGGTCTGAGTATCCCCACTCCCCGCCCCGCGGGGAGAGAGCCGCGACGGCCCCGTCGTCGGCGCGGCGAGGCGGCAGCCGAGGGTGAGGGGGTGTCGCCGGAAGAGGCTCGTTCGGAACCGCCCCTCACCGCCGCTGCGGCTTCGCCACCGCTCCCCATCCTCGGTGCGGCTCGCGCGCAACACCCGCGGCGAAAGGGGCGCGCGGCCTCGATCCGGCCCCGCTCCGCCTTGCGGGCAGCGCAATTCCCCCCGACCCAGGCGCCCTCGCGAAAAGCGCTTGGCCGGCCCGGTGCCGGCCCAGCGGTGGGGGAACATGCCAACGATGCCGCGTCCGCTCCTGTCGACCGTCGCCGTCCTCGCGCTCGCCTCCGGGCTCGGCGCCTGCGCCTCGCAGCGCCTCGAGGGCCCCGGCCGCGGCAGGCCCGGACCGCAGGCGGCCCTCGTCGAGCCGCTGGTTCCGGCGATCCCCTCGGGCGCGGTCACGACCGCGCCGCTGGCGCCCCCGCCCGGCGTCGCCGCGGCGCCCGACGCGCCCCCGCCGGGCGCGCCGCCCGTCGGGGGCGAGGTCGCCGCGGTGGCACCGAACACCGGCATCATCGCCGAGCCCGTGACGCCGCCCCCGCCGGCCCCGCCGGTGACGACCACCGGCCGCGCGGGCGTCGTGGGCGCCTGGACGGCGCGGGACGCGACGGGGGGCACCTGCAAGGTCTCGCTGTCGAGCGCCCCGGCCCTCGACCTCTACAAGGCCTCCGCCTCCGGCTGCCCCAACAAGGACCTCGCCCGGGTCAGCGCCTGGGACTACCGGGACGGGGAGGTCTACCTCTACCAGCCCGGCGGCACCGTCGCCGCGCGCCTGCGCCAGGCCGGCGGCAGCCTCGACGGCGCGCTGACGAAATCCGGCGCGTCCCTCGCGCTGGCACGCTGAGCCGGAGGCTCCGGACGCCCCTCGCATCGAAGCGTTGATCCTCGCAGCCGTCGCCCCGTCCGGGGCGGCGGCTTCGGGCGCCTCGCTCAGGGGTTCACCCGCATCCCGAGCAGAAAGGTGTTGTCCTTGAAGCTCGATCCGGCGGCCGAGCTGTCGATCTGCTGGTAGACGTAGGAGCCGCGGAAGGTCAGCCAGCGGTTGAAGCGGTAGTCGAGCCGGGCGGTGGCCGAGAAGCCGGTCTCGTTGATGCGCACGCCCTGGTACTGGTTGTCGAGGAGCGCGCCGCCCAGCGTGATCGAGAGGTTGCGCAGGAGGTCGTGCTGCACCTCCAGCGTGGTGGCCTGGGTGAGGATGCCGCTGGAGCCCGCCACCGCCGTCTCGGTGACGCCGGTCACCGCCCCGAAGCGCACGGTCGTCAGCGGGCTCATCGACCAGACCAGCGCGGCGTTGACCAGCGGCGCGTCGATGGCCTTGAGGGCCGGGTCGACGTAGCTGCGGTGCTGGAGGCCCGCCGAGACCTCGCCGGTCAGCGTCCGGCTGAGCGCGAAGCGGGCGCCCGCCGTCACGGCGATGCCGTCCGAGTCCCGGCGCAGGCCGGTCTGGTCGCGCAGCTGGTCGTAGACGCGGGTGTCGGCGAGCAGGTCGACGAAGGGCGTGATCGTCGGCGAGATCTCGTAGGCCGTGCGCAGGCGCAGGCCGTACTGGTTGAGGTTGCGGTCGCTCTGGATCACCCGCTGGCCGTTGGAGAGGCGCGCGTCCTCGAACTCGGAGCGGTCGACGGAGCCGCGAAGGCCCACCTCCAGGCGGTTGAAGCTCTGGGTCGCCCCGAGGCTGGCGCCGTAGGTGGCGATGATCGGCCGCCCGACCACGGCCGCCGAGAGGTCCGGGGAGCCGGTCCGCTGGGTGTCCACCAGGAAGCGGCCCTCAGCGTCGAGGCGCAGGTCGCGGCTGACGTCGAAGCGCCCGCGCACGCTGCCGGCCCCGTTCGGGCGGCTCGCCGACTCCGTCTCGGGGAAGCTGAAATAGCCGCCCCGCAACTCGCCCGCGAGCTCGTGGGAGGACCAGTCGCTGCGGAAGGCGACCTCGCCCTCGCTGCGCAGCGCCACCGAGCCGCGGGCGAGGCGGGGCGTCGTCTGCTCCGGGTTCGAATCGTAGCCGATCGACTGGGTGAAGGCCGGCAGCACCGTGAAGGTGCCGATCCGCAGGCCCAGCGGCGCGTAGGCCTCGTCCACGGGCAGCGGCCGGCGCAGGCCGTTGGCCAGCAGCGCGCCCGGCGTGACGAGCCCGAGGATCGGCGTCACGGCCGCCGGCAGGGGCACGCCGCTCACCGGGCTCTGGATCACCGGGGTCAGGCGAAGGTCGGCGCTCGGGGTCTGCGTGACCGCCTGGGTGATCGCCCGCGTCGGAATCCCGACCCGGCGGGGCGGGGCGGCCCGCAGGCGCAGGAGGTTCGTCGGGCGGCTCTTCAGCGCCGTGCTGGTGCCGGCCGTCGAGGCGCCGCTCACGCGCGTGTTCATGGTGGTGGCGGGGTCGGACAGGCCCCGCGGCAGGGGGGAGGCGAGGGGGTTCGCATCCGCCGCAGCCTCGCCCGCCCCGCGCAGCGAGGGCAGGCCGTCGCCGCCGAGGGTCTGTCCCGCGCCGATGCGGGGCCGGTCGGGAAGCCCTGCCGCGGCATCGAAGCCCGGAGCCTGGGCGAGCGCCGCCGCGGGCCAGAGCAGGCCGGAGATCGCGAGCGGCGAGGCGGCGCGCAGGACGGCGCGGCCGAGCCGGCCCGCCCCCCCGTTCCGATCCCTCGCGCTGGCCGATCCTGTCACCGGCGTCACGGCTCCCGCACGGGCGGCGACGTCCGCGAGCGGCGGCCTTCATCCCATGGTTAACGGAGCTACAACGGGCACGGTTAATGCGCCGTCAACGGATCGGGGCCGGCGCGGGGGAAGGGGCCATCGCGCCACCACAATCGCGGGCGATGAGCCCGGTCTCGGACACGGCATCACGGAACACGGCATGACGGCGGCACGGCGCGTCGAGGCGGCGAGGGGGGAGACGGCGGAGGAGACCGTACCGGCGGTGGCCTCGGCGCTGCGCACCATCGAGACCGAGCGCGACGGGCTCGCCTGCCTGATGGCTGCGATCGGCAACGGGCTGGGCGCGCCCTTCGCGGCCGCCGTCGAGCGGATCGCGACGGCCAAGGGCCGGGCGATCCTCACCGGCATGGGCAAGTCCGGCCATGTCGGCCGCAAGATCGCCGCGACGCTCGCCTCGACGGGTACGCCGGCCCTCTACGTCCATCCCGCCGAGGCGAGCCACGGCGACCTCGGCATGATCCAGCCGGAGGACGTGGTCGTCGCCCTCTCCTGGTCGGGGGAGACCACGGAGCTCGCCGACATCATCGGCTACGCCCGCCGCTATCGGGTCGGCCTGGTGGCGATCACGGCGAACGCCGCCTCGACGCTCGGCCGCGAGGCCGACATCTGCCTGACCCTGCCCAAGGCCCGCGAGGCCTGCCCGAACGGGCTCGCGCCGACCACCTCGACGGCGATGCAGCTGGCGCTCGGCGACGCGCTCGCCGTGGCGCTGCTGGAGGCCCGGGGCTTCTCCGCCCGCGAGTTCGGCATCTACCACCCCGGCGGCCGGCTCGGCGCCTCGCTGCGGCAGGTGCGGGAGGTCATGCACGGGGGCGCGCAGATGCCGATCGTCCCGCTCGGCACGCCGATGCGCGCGGCGATCGCCGAGATCGACGCCAAGGGCTTCGGCTCGGTGATGGTGGTCGACGGCGAGGGCCGGCTCGCGGGCATCGTCACCGACGGCGACATCCGCCGCAACATCTTCCGGGGCGACATCGAGCGCCTCGCCGTCGAGGCGGTGATGAGCGGGCAGCCCCGCACGGTCGGCCCCGAGACGCTGCTCGCCAAGGCGCTGGAGATCCAGGAGAGCCTCAAGATCACGGCGCTGATCGTGGTCGAGGACGGACGCCCGATCGGCCTCGTGCACTACCACGACCTGCTGCGCTCCGGCGTCGCCTGACGCCACGGTTCGGAATCGGCCGAGGCTACTGGCACGCGGCGTGCAGCGCCGTGTGCGCAGGCACCGACACCGCGCCCGTCCGGGACGAGAACGGAGCCCATAAAAAAGGCGCGTCGCCCAAGGGGAACGACGCGCCGAGTTGAGGTTGCACACATGTCCACCCCCGAACGGAGGTGGAGATGGCCGATCCATCTTGGCGGTCCCGAAGCGGGACAGCAAGAGCGTGCGTATCAAGAATGCGGCAGACTGCCGCGTTCTTGTCACGGATGCACAGCCCTGGCTTGCACGCAGGCCCGGGCGCCCGTCCTGATCCGTGCCGCATGCCGGTGGATCGGTCCGCGCGGGCCCGCTACGATCCGGGCTTTCGCAGGATCGCCGATCCCCTTGAGCCCCATCCGCCCGCAGGTCCGCCGCCTCGACCCCGTGCTCGTCGACCGAATCGCCGCGGGCGAGGTGGTCGAGCGCCCGGCCTCCGCCGTGAAGGAGCTCGTCGAGAACGCGCTGGATGCCGGCGCCCGCTCCGTCGAGGTCACGATCGAGGCCGGGGGCCGCCGGCTGATCCGGGTCGTCGACGACGGCGCCGGCATGAGCGCGGCCGACCTCGCGCTCGCCGTCGAGCGGCACGCCACCTCGAAGCTGCCCGACGGCGACCTCTCGCGGATCGCCTCCCTGGGCTTCCGGGGCGAGGCGCTGCCCTCGATCGGTGCCGTGGCCCGCCTCTCGATCACCACCCGCACCGCCGAGGCCGAGAGCGGCGCGAGCCTCACCGTCGACGCGGGCCTGCGCGGCGAGGTCCGCCCGTCCCCTGCGGCGCGGGGCACGCGGGTCGAGGTGACGGACCTGTTCGCCGCGACCCCGGCCCGGCTCAAGTTCCTGAAATCCGACCGGGCCGAGAGCCTGGCGGTCGGCGACGCGGTGCGGCGGCTGGCCATGGCCAGGCCCGGCATCCGCTTCAGCCTGCGCAGCGAGTCCGGCAGCCCGCTGGTGCTGCCGGCGGAGACGGAGCCGGAGACGGGCCCCCTGCGCCGCCTCTCCGCGGTGCTGGGCTCGGACTTCGCGCCGAACGCGCTGCCCGTCGCCATGGCCCGCGAGGGATTTTCGCTCTCCGGATTCACCGGGCTTCCGACCTACCACCGGGGGGCGGCGACCCACATCCATTTCAGCGTCAACGGCCGCCCGGTGCGCGACCGGCTGCTGCTCTCGGCGGTGCGCGGCGCCTACGCCGACACCATGGCCTCGGACCGCCACCCGGTGCTCGGGCTCGCCATCGCCTGCGATCCCGGCCTCGTCGACGTCAACGTCCACCCGGCCAAAACCGAGGTGCGCTTTCGCGACCCCGCCCTGGTGCGGGCACTGATCGTCAGCGCCATCCACGACGCCCTGCGCCGGGCTGGCGCCCGCGCCTCCACGGCCGGCGCCGCCCGGGCACTCGACGCCCTGCGGCCGGGCGGCGCCTTCACCGGCTGGCACGGCGGCGCCGGCCGCCGGCCTCTCGCCGGGCACCTGCCCTCCGTCGGCGCTCCCCACTCGGGCTGGCGCCCCGGTCCCTCGACGGGGACGACGCCCCCTCCCGAGGCGGCGATGGCTTTCGCGGCGGCCGGCGGCTTCGCGGAGGAGGCGCCGGCGCTGTTTTCGGGCGGCCTCGCCCCGCCGGCGGCGGAGATCCGCGCGCCCGAAGGCGTCGGGACGGCGCCTCAGGAGGCGCTGTCGGAGGCCCCCCTCGGCGCGGCCCGGGCCCAGATCCACGAGACCTACATCCTGGCCCAGACCCGCGACGGACTCGTCATCGTCGACCAGCACGCCGCCCACGAGCGGCTCGTCTACGAGCGCCTGAAGCGCGAGCGGGACGGGGGCGGCATCGCCCGCCAGGGCCTGCTGATCCCCGACGTGGTCGAGATGGCCCCCGCCGAGGCCGCCCGGCTCTCGGCCGCCGCGCCCGATCTCGACCGGCTCGGCCTGACGATCGAGCCCTTCGGCCCCGGCGCGGTGCTGGTGCGGGCGATCCCCGCCGCGCTGGTCGGCGCCAGTGCGCGGGACCTGCTGCGCGACGTGCTCGACGCGCTGGACGAGAGCGGCCTGGAGGAGGGCGGCCTCGACGGCGCGGAGGAGCCCGGCGGCCTCGGCACCCGCGTCTCGCCGATCGCCCGCCGCCTCGACGCCATCCTCTCGCGGATGAGCTGCCACGGCTCGATCCGGGCCGGGCGCCGCCTGCGGCCGGAGGAGATGAACGCGCTGCTGCGGGAGATGGAGGCGACCCCGCTCGCCGGCTCCTGCAACCACGGCCGCCCGACCTTCGTGGAGCTGAAGCTCTCCGACATCGAGCGCCTGTTCGGGCGGCGATAGAATGGGAAACCTCTTCGCCGACCGTCCTTCGGAGGCCGCCGAAGAGATCGTCGAGACGCTGGCCTCCGGCCGCGGCGTGCGGATCGAGCGCATCGTCTCGACGGGGCAGGCAAGCCCGCCGGGCTTCTGGTACGACCAGCCCGACGACGAGTGGGTGGTGCTGCTCTCGGGCTCCGCGGTGCTGCGCTTCGCCGACGCGGACGAGCCCCGGAGGATGGCGCCGGGCGACCATCTCCTCATCCCCGCTCGCCGCCGCCACCGGGTGGAGGCGACGGACCCGGACACGCCGAGCGTGTGGCTCGCCGTGCATTTCGAGGGAGCCTGACCCGAGCCCGCGCGAGTGGGATGGCGCCAGGCGGCGCCCCTTCAGGCGACCCGGCGCAGCGACATCACGGGCCGCGCGGGGGGCTCGACCTCCGCCGCCGCGTCGCAGCCGCTCAGGACGAGCTGGCGCATGCGATCGAGGACTGTCTCGAGGGTGCGGGAGCGCGCCTCGGCGGCCTGGGCCTGCGCGTGCGCCTCCGCCGTGGCGCGCTCGGCCCGGATCTCGGCCCCCCGAGCCCGATCCTCGACCTCGCGCAGGCGCTCGGCGCAGGCGCACATCTCCTCCTCGGCGCGGGCGAGCAGCGCCTCGAAGCGCGCCTCGCGGGCGTGAAGACGCTGCGCGGCGTCGCGAATGTGCTCCGCGGTGCTCTGAACCTGATCGATCAGGGCGTCCCAGTCCTGCGAGGACAGGGGGCGTTCGGCGGCTTCCTCGGCGCGGCCCTCGGGCTCAGGAGCGGCGGGAGCGAGCTTTGCCGCGGAGCGGCGGGCAGCCTCGGCCGACCGCTCGCCGAGCAGCGTCTGGAAGCGGTCGAAGACGGTATCCTTCATTTGCATTACCCCCTCATCATGCAATCCATGATTGTGCGAAATTGATCGCGTATGGTTAACGAATGATAAAGTCACCGGCCCCGCGCGCGTCCGGCATCGGGAGGACGCGTCCCGTCGCGCGGGTGACGGCTTTTCGGACGGCCCGGTTCGGCCCCGCCGGAGCGTCGGGCGGGCTAAGCGATCCGGATCAGCCCTCGTAGCGGGCGAGCGCCACGGCCGTGTCGCCGTAGACGCGGCGTTCCAGGGGGGTGAAGCCCGTGGGCCAGGCGAGGGCGGCCTCGGCCGTCTCCTCCACGACGGTCAGGGCGCCGCCGGAGAGCCAGCCGCCCTCGGCGGCGGCGGCGAGCGCCCTCGGGGCGAGGTCGCGGCCGTAGGGGGGATCGCAGAACACGAGATCGAAGCGGCCGGCGGGGCCCGAGAGCCCGAGGCGGGTGGCGTCGCGGCGGAACAGGCGCGTCGCGCCCTCGAGCCCCAGGGCCTCGACGTTCTCGCGGATCAGGGCGCGGGCCTCCGCGCCCTCGTCGACGAGGAGCGCGTAGGCCGCGCCCCGCGACAGGGCCTCGAAGCTGAGCGCGCCGGTGCCGGCGAAGAGATCGAGCACCCGCGCCTCGGCGACGGCGTCGGCGTAGGCATGGGCGAGGATGTTGAACAGGGCCTCGCGCAGCCGGTCGGAGGTCGGCCGGATGGCGTCGCTCCGGGGCCCCGCGAGGCGCCGCCCCTTCAGAGCGCCGCCGACGATCCGCACCGCGCCCTCACGGCCCCCGGCGGGGCGGCCGGCCGCCGCCACCGCCGCTCGGACGGCCACCGGGGCGCCCGCCCGGACGGTCCCCGGAGGGCTTGAAGCCGGAGGGCCGGCCACCACGGGGACGATCGCCCCCACGCTCCTGACCGCCACGCTCGTCGCGGCCCTGGCGCGCGGGCGCCCGGCTCTTGAAGGCCCCGCCCTTGCCGCCGGCAGGCGGGCGTCCCTCGCGCTGGGGCGCGGCGTCTCCGTCGGCCCCGCGGGACCGTCCGGCGAAACCCGGCCGGTCGCCGCGACCCGTGCCGGCCGACCCGCCGCCTTCGCGGCCGCGATCCTGGAAGCGCCCCTGCGGACGCTCACGCGGCCCCTCCGCGCGGTCGCGCGAGCGCTCCCGGTCGCCGCCCGTGCCGGCGCGGGAGGGCCTGGCACCGCCCTCGCGCTCGCCCCGGCCGCCGGCCGAGGGCGCCCCGCGGGACGGGCGCCGCTCGGCTCCCTCACGATCTCCGCCCGAGCGCCGCTCGGCCGTATCGCCGCTGCGGCCGCGGAAGCCGGTGCGGACGGGCGCGGCGGGCGCCGTCTCTTCGGGCGGGCTCGCCCGCAGGCGCTCGACCACGACGCGGCGCTCGCCGGTGCGGATCGCGCCGACCCGCTCGCGGCCCCGCGCCGCCGCCGTCTCGCGCTCGGCGCGGGGATCGGCGCCGCGCCGGGGCGGGCGGGCAGAACGCCGGGCCTCGTCCTCGGAGGCGGGCGCCTCGGCGCGCCAGACCGAGCGGCGAGGGCCGGGGCCGTCGCCGCCGGTGGGCACCCGCGCCGCCTTGGGGGCGCCGCGCGTCCGCGCCGGCGCCTCGGCCGGAGCCTTCGCCTTGGGCGAGCCGAAGGGCGCGATCGCCTCACGCACGGGGCTCGCGAAATCGACGCCCGCCTGCTCGGAGAGCGTGTTGCCGAGCTGCTCCTTGAGCACCTTGGTGCGCACCTCCTCCACGAGCCCGACCTCGAGGTCGCCGAGCTGGAAGGGGCCGAAGGAGAGACGGATCAGGCGGTTCACCGAGAGCCCGAGATGCTCGAGGATGCGCTTGACCTCGCGGTTCTTGCCCTCGCGCAGGCCCAGCGTGATCCAGAGGTTGTCGCCCTGCACCCGGTCGAGGCTGGCCTCGACGGGGCCGTACTCCATGCCGTCGACGGTGACGCCCTTGCGCAGGCGGTCGAGCTCGGCCTGGGTGGTGTCGCCCCAGGCGCGCACCCGGTAGCGGCGCAGCCAGCCGGTGTCCGGATGGGCGATGACCTTGGCGAGCCCCCCGTCGTTGGTCAGGAGCAGCAGGCCCTCGGTGTTGATGTCGAGCCGGCCGACCGCGACGACGCGGGGCAGCTCGTCGGGCAGCACCTCGAACACGGTCTGGCGCCCTTCCGGGTCACGGGCGGTGGTGACGACCCCCCGCGGCTTGTGGAACAGCCACAGGCGGGTGCGCTCGCGCTCGGGCAGCGGCGCGCCGTCGACCTCGATGCGGTCGGCATCGGTGACGTTGATCGCCGGCGAGTCGAGCACCTGCCCGTTCAGGCGGACGCGGCCCTCCAGGATCATCGCCTCGGCGTCCCGTCGGGAGGCGATGCCGGCGCGGGCGATGGTCTTGGCGATCCGCTCGCCCTCGGGGGTCGGCTCCGCCTCGCCGGCCGCAGGTTCACCCTCCGTCGCAGTGGCGGCCTTGCGGGCGCCGGTCTTGCGCGGCTTGGCCCCGGCCGGGTCCTCGGCGGCGGTTGCGTCCGCGGTCTTGCCCGCCGCCTTCGCGGACGCCTTGGAGGCGGTCTTCCGGGGCTTCTCCGCCGGGGGGGCCGCCTCCGGGCCGGCGGCGTCGGTGGCCGGCGCCCAGGACTCGGCCTTGTCGGCCCCGGGCGGCGTCGGGGCGTCCGGCCCCGTCTCGTCGATGTCGCTCATGCCGGCCGCCATATCAGAGCGGCGGCCCGCGCGCGAGGCGCCTGTTGCGGCTCCGGCCGGCCCTCGGCGCAAACGAAAACCCGGCGCAAACGAAAAAGGCGGCCCCGAGGGACCGCCCTTCCGATCTCGGATCCCGAAGGATCCCGAGCGTTTCGTCAGATCCTCGGCGAACGGCCGCGCACCGCGCCGAACACCGCCGAGATCAGGAACAGGGCGATGGCGACGAAGAACACGATCTTGGCCGCCTCGACCGCCGTGCCGGCGATGCCGCCGAAGCCGAGGAGCGCCGCCACCAGGGCGACGACGAGGAAGGTAATGGCCCAACCGATCATGGCACTCTCCGCATTCTGGAGGGCGGCCTCGCCGCCCCGATGTGCCCTTCAACCGCCGAGCTTGGAAACGGGTTCCGCCCGGCGGCGAAGAGGCGGTTCGGCTCAGAGGCCGGTCTTGTCCTTGATGACGTCCTTGGTCTCGCCGACCGTGCGCTGCGCCTCGCCCTTGAGCTCCTGCGCCTTGCCCTCGGCCTGCAGCTTCTCGTTGCCGGTCGCCTTGCCGACGCCCTGCTTCACGTTGCCGGCGACCTCGTTGGCGGCGCCCTTCAGCTTGTCGGTGGTGCTGCTCATGGCTCGTCGTATCCTCTGATCTTTCGCGGCGGCGCCGCGTGTGGGACAGGAACGGGCTTCCCCGGCCGGATGTTCCGGCCATTCACATTCAGTTACGCTCTGAGGATTCGCGCCCCTTGTCCGACCGGCCGCCCCTGGACGCGCTCCCCGACCCGATGGGGCTCGCCTTCGCCGAGGCGCGGGCCGCGGCCGAGGCCGGCGAGGTGCCGGTCGGCGCCGTGGTGATGCGCGGGGGAGCGGTGCTCGGGCTCGGCCGCAACCGACCGCGCGCGCTGCGCGACCCGACGGCGCATGCGGAGATGCTGGCGATCCGCGCCGCCTGCGCGGCGCTCGGCCAGGAGCGCCTGGAGGGCTGCGACCTCTACGTGACGCTCGAGCCCTGCCCGATGTGCGCCGGCGCGATCTCGCACGCCCGCATCCGACGCCTCTACTTCGCCGCCCACGATCCCAAGGGCGGGGGCGTCGAGCAGGGGCCGCGGGTCTTCAACCAGCCGACCTGCCACCACGCGCCGGAGGTCTATGGCGGCCTGCGGGAGGCGGAGGCCGCCGAGATGCTGCGGGCGTTCTTCCGGGATCGGAGGGCTTAGCCCGCCTCAGGCCGCGGCGAGGTCCGCGGCCGTTCCCCGGCCGTGGGCGGTGTAGGACTTCACGAGGCCGAGCGCCTTCTCGCGGAACACGGTGGCGCCGGGCAGGAGCCGCTCCACCTCGCGGCCGGTGAGCAGGTGCACCTCGTCGAAATAGGCGTCGCGCTTGGCCTTGGTCGGGCGGTTCATCAGCGCCCAGACACCGAGCGGCACCAGGCGCCGGCCGAGGCTGCGCGGCAGCCAGTGCAGGCCGGGAAAGACGAAGTGCGGCTCGATCGGGAAGGCGTAGGCGGGGGTCTGGACGAAGTAGTACGTCGCCACGCGGCGGATCTCCCGGCAGAGCTGCTCGCGCTGGTCGAGGGGCACGTGCTCGATCACCGAGTTGCAGATCAAGACGTCGAAATGCCCGTCCGGGTAAGGGATGTGCTGGCCGTCGTAGAGCACGACCTTGAGGTCGTCGAAGGCGCCGGTGTGGCTGCGCGACTGGCCGTCGTCGGCGACGTTGAGGAGCGTCAGGTCGCTCGGCACGAGGTCCTTCGGCATCGCCTCCCAGAAATGGCGGGAGCCGCCGAGATCGCAGACCCGCAGGCGGGCGAGGTCGGGCATCTGGCGGCGGTAGAGGTCGCTGCGACCCCGGCGGAAATGGCCGGAGATCGTTCCGACGAAGGCGATCCAGGCGGACATGCGCAACACTCACCGTGGGCGGGCTCGCTCGGGGGCGGGCCGGGACGCTCAGTGCCCCTCCTGCAAGCCCGGCGCCGGGCCCTCAGGCCAAAAACGGGACAGCCTCTGGGGCCAGCCTGTCTAACCCCGGTCCCGTTTCCGCTCCGTTGTCCGGATTCGATCAAATACGATGCATCCGTGCGATGCGGCCGGGCGCTTGCCACAGGGACGGACCGCGCGATCTGAGGATGCGCGGCCGATCGGGCCCGGGCTCGATCGTTCGAGAGCAGGAGGCGGCATGGTCCCGGTCTACGAGCGTGCTCTCATCGTCGGCGGCGGGCCGGGCCTGAGCGCCTCGCTCGCTCAGCTCCTCGCCCGCGAGGGCCTGCGGGTCGGGATCGCCGCCCGCGACGTCGCCAAGCTGGAACCCCTGGCGCGGGAAACGGGGGCGGCGCTCCACCCCTGCGACGCGGCGGATCCGCAATCCGTCGAGAGCCTGTTCGCGGCGATGACGGGCGCGCTCGGGGGCGCGCCCGACGTCGTCGTCTACAACGCGAGCGCCCGCCTGCGCGGGCCGGTGACGGAGCTCGATCCGAGGGCGGTGGCGGACGCGCTGGCGGTGACGGCCTTCGGCGGCTTCCTCGTCGCCCAGGCCGCCGCGCGGCGGATGCTGCCCGCCCGCCACGGGGCGATCCTGTTCACGGGCGCCTCGGCGAGCGTGAAGGGGTTTGCCGGATCGAGCCCCTTCGCCATGGGCAAGTTCGCGCTGCGCGGCCTCGCCGAGAGCCTCGCGCGGGAGCTGCAGCCACAGGGCATCCACGTGGCGCACGCGATCATCGACGGGGCGATCCGCAACCCGGCCCGCGGCGGCGAGCCCGTCGAGGCGCCCGACTCGCATCTCGATCCCGAAGCCATCGCCGGCGCCTATCTGGCGCTGCTCCGGCAGGACCGCAGCGCCTGGTCGAGCGAGATCGCGCTCCGGCCCTGGACGGAGCGGTTCTGAGCTATCCCCCGAGGAAGCCCTTCAGCGCCGCGAGCGTCCCGGCCGGGTCCTCCTCCGCCATGAAGTGGCCGGTGTCGAGCTGGCATCCCTCGGCGCGGGGCGCGAAAGTCCGCCGCCAAGCCTCCAGCGCCGGCTCGGCGCCGGGCTTGTCGAGGTAGCGCCGGCTCGACAGCACCAGCACCGGCATCGGCAGGGTGCGGCCGGCGGCGAGGTCGTCGGCATCGGCCCGCGCGTCCGGCCCGTCTCGGCCCCCGGCCCGGTAGTCCTCACAGAAGGCGTGGATGCGCTCGGGCACGGTCCAGGCCTGCCGGTAGAGATGGAGCGCGCGCGGATCGAAGGCCGAGAGGTCGCCTTGACCCGACCACTGCGCCAGCAGGCCCTCGAAATAGGCGTCCGGATCGCGGCCGATCCCGGTCTCGGGCTCCGGCGCCGGCCGGGACAGGAAGCTCCAGTGCGGGTTCCTGCCCGGATCCGCGGCGATGCGCTGCCACTGGACGAGGGTCGGCACGATGTCGAGAAGCGCGAGGCGGGCGACGCGGCCGGGCTCGTCGAGGGCGAGGCGGTAGGCGACGCGGGCGCCCCGGTCGTGGCCGGCGAGCGCGAAATGGACGTGGCCGAGCCCTTCCATCAAGGCGACGACCTCCCGGCCGATCCGGCGCTTCGCGTAGGCGTCCTCCCCCGACGGGGCCGAGGACCAGCCGTAGCCCTTGAGGTCGAGGCAGATCACCCGGTGCGACCGCGCGAGGTCGGGTGCGACATGGTGCCACATCGCGTGGCTTTCGGGAAAACCGTGCAGCAGCAGGAGAGGCGGCGCATCGGGCGATCCGCCGGCCCTGGCGAAGGCTTTGCCCCAGGAATTCTCGATCCAGAGGGCCTCGAAGCCCGGAAACAGGTCATCGCTCATCGCGGATCGCCCACAACCCAACGCGTCCCACTATTGATGATCGGTTGCACCTGGAAGGGAAAGGCGCGGATTCAAGCGTTCCTGGATTGAGTTTTATTAAGCCCTCGCCGGGACGATATGGGCATCCGCCAGAGACCACCATGCCCGTCCATTTGCCCGAACACTATACCCAACAGGTCAGCTCGGACTGGTTCTGGGAGACGAACGAGCAGGCCGAGTTCACCTACCTGTCGCCGGGCTCCGAGCGGCTGCTCGGGCGGCCGGCCACGGCCCTGATCGGGCGCCGCCGGGAAGCCATCGCCCGCGCCGACGAGACCGAGACGGATTGGCAGGCCTATCGGCAGGCGATGACCCGCCGGCAGGAGTTCCGCGACTTCCTCTACCCCTACGCCCATCCCAACGGCTCGGTGCGCTGGTTCAAGATCAGCGGCGAGCCGCGCTTCGCGATGGACGGCGCCTTCCTCGGCTTTCGCGGGGTCGGCAGCGACGTCAGCGAGCAGATGCGCATCCACGAGCGGCTCGACGAGGCGCTGGACGAGCTGCGCCAATCCAACGAGCGGCTCTCCGAGCAGAACCGCCGCTTCGACGCGGCGCTCGCCAACATGAGCCAGGGCCTGTGCATGTTCGACGCCGCCTCGCGGCTCGTCGTGTTCAACGACCGCTACCGGGAGATGTTCGGCCTGAGCGCCGAGGCGCTGACCGTCGGGATGACCCAGGGGGAGATCTGCGAGGTCCTCGTCGCACTCGGAACGTACCCGCCGGACGTCACCGTCGACGGCCTCTGCGAGGGAACCCGTCTCGCCCTCGCCGGGCCGCCCGGCGTCGCCGGGCAGCGGGAGCTCGCCGACGGGCGCGTCATCGCCGTGAGCTACCGGGGGATGAGCGGCGGCGGCTGGGTCTCGACCTTCGAGGACATCACCGAGCGGCGGCGCAACGAGGCCCGCATCGCCCACATGGCGCGCCACGACGCCCTCACCAACCTGCCGAACCGCACGGCGCTGCGCGAGCACGGCATCGAGATGCTCGGCGAGGGACGCTGCGACGACGCGCCGGGCCTCGCCATGCTCTGCATCGACCTCGATCGCTTCAAGGCGGTGAACGACACCCACGGCCATGCCACCGGCGACGCTCTGCTGCGCTCGGTCGCCGAGCGGCTGCGGGCGAGCGTGCGGGAGGGCGACCTCGTGAGCCGGCTCGGCGGCGACGAGTTCGCCGTGCTGCACCGGGCCGCGGACGAGGCCGGCGCGCTGGCGCTCGCCCAGCGCCTCGCGCGGGTGCTGTCCGTGCCCTATCACCTGAACGGCATCCAGCTGGAGATCGGGGCGAGCGTCGGCGTCGCCATGGCGACGCGGGCCTCGGAGAGCGTCGAGGAGCTTCTCCAGCACGCCGACCTTGCCCTCTATCACGTCAAGAGCGCCGGCCGGGGCGCCGCCTGCGTGTTCCAGGCGGCGATGAACGAGGCCGCCAAGGCGCGCCACGCCCTGGAGCGGGAGCTGCGCGAGGCGCTGGCGCAGGGCGCCTTCGAGCTGCACTACCAGCCCCTGGTCGACCTCGGGGGCGGCCGGATCACGGGCATGGAGGCCCTGTTGCGCTGGCGCCACCCGGAGCGCGGGCTGGTGAGCCCGGGGACCTTCATCCCCCTCGCCGAGGAGACGGGACTGATCGTCCCGCTGGGACGCTGGGTGCTCGAGCAGGCCTGCCGCGACGCCGCGACCTGGCCCGCGCATGTCAGCCTCGCGGTCAACGTCTCGGCGGCGCAGCTGCGCCATCGCGGCTTCGCCGAGGGGGTGCTCGCGGCGCTCGAGGCGGCGGGGATCGGGCCGGGGCGCCTGGAGCTCGAGATGACCGAGACGGTGCTCCTCGAGGACACCGAGACCAACCTCGAGACGCTCCACGGCCTGCGCCGCGCCGGCATCCGCATCTCGATGGACGATTTCGGCACCGGCTACTCGTCGCTCGGCTACCTGCGCCGGTTCCCCTTCGACAAGATCAAGATCGACCGCTCCTTCGTGCGCGACCTGGACCGGGCGGCGGAGGCCGGCATGATCATGCGCACGCTGCTGGGCCTCGGCGCCAATCTCGGCATCGCCACGCTGGTGGAGGGGATCGAGACGCGCGCGCAGCTCGAAGCGGTCCGGGCCGCCGGCTGCCGTCAGGTCCAGGGCTACCTGTTCAGCCCGCCCCGGCCTCTCACCGAGACCTACGCGATGCTGTCCGAGCCGCCGACGGCCCTCGCCGCCGCCTGAGCGCCGCTCAGATCGCGCCGCCCTGGGCCTCGCGGGCGATCGCGCGGGCCCCGATGTCGCGGCGGCAGAAGCCGTCCGGCCAGTCGATCCGGGCGACCGCCGCGTAGGCGCGCCCTTGCGCCTCCGTGACCGTGGCGCCGAGCGCCGTCACCGCGAGCACGCGCCCCCCGTCGGAGAGGAGGCGCCCGTCCTCCTCGCGGGTGCCGGCCTGGTAGACGAACACGTCCTCCACCGCCTCGGCCCGGTCGATCCCCTCGATCGCCGAGCCGCGCACCACGGTGCCGGGATAGCCCGCCGCCGCCATCACCACGGTGAGCGCTGCGCGGCCCTCCTCGAAGGCGATGGCGACGCCGGAGAGGTCGCCGTCGCAGGCGGAGAGCAGCGCCGGCACCAGGTCCGAGGCGAGGCGCGGGAGCAGCACCTGCGCTTCGGGATCGCCGAAGCGGGTGTTGTACTCGATGAGCTTCGGGCCCGCCTCCGTCAGCATCAGCCCGGCGTAGAGGATGCCGGTGAAGGGCGTGCCCCGGGCACGCATCCCGTCGAGCGTCGGCGCGATGATCGTCTCCATCACCTCCCGCTCGAGCGCCGGGGTGAGGATGGCGGCGGGCGAGTAGGCGCCCATGCCGCCGGTGTTCGGGCCCCGGTCGCCGTCGAAGACCCGCTTGTGGTCCTGGGCGGTGCCGATCGCCACGGCGCGGGTGCCGTCGCAGAGGGCGAAGAAGCTTGCCTCTTCGCCGAACAGGCACTCCTCCACGACGATCTCGGCGCCGGGCTCGGCGAGCAGCGCCCGGGCGGCGGCCTCGGCCTGGTCGAGGGTCTCGGCGACCGTGACGCCCTTGCCGGCGGCGAGCCCGTCCGCCTTGACGACGATCGGCGCGCCGCGCTCGCGCAGGTAGGCGAGCGCCGGCTCGATCTCGGCGAAACGGGCGAAGCCCGCCGTGGGGATGCCGCGCTCGGCGCAGAGCTCCTTGGTGAAGCCCTTCGAACCCTCGAGCCGCGCCGCCGCGCGGGTCGGGCCGAAGGCGCGGATGCCGGCCGCGGCCAGATCGTCCACGAGGCCCGCGACGAGGGGCGCCTCCGGGCCGACGACGACGAGGCCGATGCCCTCGCGCTCGCAGAAGGCCCGGACCGCGGCGTGGTCGGCGACGTCGAGATCGGGCCGGTTCTCGCCGTGCCGCGCCGTGCCGGGATTGCCCGGCGCCGTGAACAGGCGCGCGCAGAGCGGGCTCTGGGCGAGGGCGCGGGCGAGCGCGTGCTCGCGGCCGCCGGAACCGATCAGCAGAATCTTCATGCGTGGCGGGTTCTTGCCGAAATGCGCGCCCGAGGGAAGCCCTCGACCGGAAGGGAGGGGACCGCTAGCCTGTGGACATGCCGCCCTCCCAGCCCACCGCCATGCCGCCTTCCGCAGAGGCGGCGGGCAACGCTCCCGAATGGTCGGTGGGCGACCTCGCCGCCGCCCTCAAGCGCACCCTGGAGGACTCCTTCGGGCACGTGCGCCTGCGGGGCGAGATCTCGGGGTTCCGCGGCCAGCACAGCTCAGGCCACGCCTACTTCTCCCTCAAGGACGGCGCCGCGCGCATCGACGCGGTGATCTGGCGCGGCACCTTCAACCGCCTGCGCCAGCGCCCGGAGGAGGGGCTGGAGGTGGTCGCCACGGGCAAGATCACCACCTTCGCGGGCAAGTCCTCCTACCAGATCGTCGTCGAGAGCCTGGAGCCGGCGGGCATCGGCGCCTGGATGGCGCTCCTCGAGCGGACGAAGCAGGCGCTCGCCGCCGAAGGTCTGTTCGCCGCCGAGCGCAAGCGCCCGATCCCCTATCTGCCCGGGATCGTCGGCGTCGTGACCTCGCCGACCGGCGCCGTGATCCGCGACATCCTGCATCGGCTGGCCGACCGCTTCCCGAGGCCGGTCCTGGTCTGGCCGGTGCGGGTGCAGGGGGAGGGGGCGGCGGCCGAGATCGCGGCGGCGATCCGGGGCTTCAACGCGATCGAACCGGGCGGCGCCCTGCCGCGCCCGGACGTGCTCATCGTCGCCCGCGGCGGCGGCTCCATCGAGGATCTCTGGGCCTTCAACGAGGAGATCGTGGTCCGCGCCGCCGCAGAGAGCCGCATTCCGCTGATCTCGGCGATCGGCCACGAGACCGACACCACCCTCATCGACCTCGCCGCCGACCGGCGGGCGCCGACCCCCACGGGCGCCGCCGAGATGGCGGTGCCGGTGCGCGCCGAACTGCTCGCCGCCATCGACGACCTCGCCCGGCGCCAGCGCTCCGCGGTGCTGCGCCGGCTCGACCGGGAGCGGGGGGACCTGCGCAAGCTCCTGCGGGCGATGCCCGGCCCGGACGCGCTGCTCGCGGGCAAGCGCCAGCGCCTCGACCTCGCCGAGGCGCGCCTGATGCCGGCGCTCGCCGCCAACGCCCGCGGGGACCGGGAGCGGCTGGCGCGGCTCGGCGACCGGCTGGCCCGACGCGCGCCCGGCGTGCTGCTGGCCGGTGCGCGCGGCGACCTCAAGGCGATCGACGGACGGCCGGAGCGGGCGCTGCGGGCGCTGCTGGCCCGGCGGGCGGATGGGCTCGACGCCCTCGGGCGGCGGCTCGTCGTGGCCCGCGCCACGACGCTGTCGCGCGCTGAGGCGACCGCCGCCCGCGCGCGGGACCGGCTGGCGGCGCTCGACGGGCGCCTGTCCGCGGCCGAGGCGCGCCTGCTGGAGCGGCGCCGGGACCGGATCGAGCGGGCCGCCCGTCTTCTCGGCTCCCTGAGCTATCGCGCCGTGCTCGCCCGCGGCTTCGCCCTGGTGCGGGACGCAGACGGCGTCCCCGTGCGCCGGGCGGAGAGGCTCGCCGCAGCTCAGGCGATCAGCCTGGAGTTCGCCGACGGCCTCGTGCAGGCGCGCACCGGCCCGACATCGGAGACCACCGCCGAGGCCGCGCCCCCGCGCCGCGCCACCCGCAAGCGCCGGAGCGCCGCGCCCGACCCGGCCCCGGAAGCGGCGGAGGCGCCGCCGGAGACGCCGGCCGCCGCCCAGGGCCGCCTGTTCTGATCGGCCCGGTTGACGGGGCCGGTCCGGTTTGCGACCGCAGGCCGGCACGGTCCGTGCCTCGGGACGCATCGCCGACTCGGGGGGAGCGTCCGGCGGGCCGACAGGAGAGAGCATGACCACCGAGATCGCCAGCGACCAGCGCCTCCACCTCGTCTTCGGCGGCGAGCTCGAGAGTCTCGACGGCGTGCGCTTCCGCGACGTGAAGGGGCTCGACGTGGTCGGCATCTTCCCCGACTACGCCTCCGCCCAGATCGCCTGGAAGGCGAAGGCCCAGGCGACCGTCGACAGCGCCCAGACGCGCTACTTCATCGTCCACCTGCACCGGCTGCTGGAGCCGTGAGCGGCGCCCGTCACGGGCCCGTGAAGGCATTGTGACACCGGGACGCCCCTGTTAAGAGCCCGCCCGGTCGGGGCGGAGTCGTGACGACCGACGCCGAAGTCGTCGACCCAAGCGCGAGCGGGCATGAAGTCCTCGATCAAGATCATCGCCGGCAACTCGAGCCGGCCCCTGGCCGAGGCCATCTGCCGCTACCTCGAACTGCCGCTGGCCAAGTGCATGGTCCGGCGCTTCGCCGACATGGAGATCTTCGTCGAGATCCAGGAGAACGTCCGCGGCGAGGACGTCTTCATCGTGCAGTCCACGTCGTTCCCCGCGAACGACCACCTGATGGAGCTGCTCATCATGATCGACGCCGCCCGCCGCTCCTCGGCGCGGCGCATCACGGCGGTGATCCCCTATTTCGGCTACGCGCGGCAGGACCGGCGCACCTCCGGCCGCACCCCGATCTCGGCCAAGCTCGTGGCGAACCTCATCACGGAAGCCGGCGCCGACCGGGTGCTGACGCTGGACCTCCACGCCGGCCAGATCCAGGGCTTCTTCGACATCCCCACCGACAACCTGTTCGCCGCCCCCGTGATGGTGCGCGACATCAAGGAGCGGCTCGCCGGGGGCGACCGCATGGTGGTCTCGCCGGACGTCGGCGGCGTGGTGCGCGCCCGTGCCATCGCCAAGCGCATCGACGCGCCGCTCGCCATCGTCGACAAGCGCCGGGAGCGGCCGGGCGAGTCCGAGGTCATGAACATCATCGGCGAGGTCGAGGGACGCTCCTGCATCCTCGTCGACGACATCGTCGATTCCGGCGGCACCCTCGTGAACGCGGCGGAAGCGCTCCTGAACGCCGGCGCCAAGGACGTCTCGGCCTACATCACCCACGGGGTGCTCTCCGGCGGGGCGGTCTCGCGCATCGCCGCCTCGCGGATGAAGGAGCTCGTCATCACCGACTCCATCCAGCCGACCCAGGCCGTGCTGCTCGCCCGCAACATCCGCGTGGCCACGATCGCGCCGCTGCTCGGCGAGGCCATCGGGCGCACGGCGACCGAGGCCAGCGTCTCGAGCCTGTTCGACTAGCGGGCGCCCGGCGGTCCCGGCCGCCGCTTCTCCACCACCGTCCACAGCGCGGCCCCCCCTGCGGGCTCCCGCTTCGTCGCGCGCCCGGCGGACGATCGGCCCGTCAGGCGCCGGCCGGCGAGGCTTGGCGGCAGGATCGTGCGAGACCGTGCACATGCGGCATGCACGCGTCGCGATATGCATAGGTATCGTGAAATATCGTTCCTAACATGCATTCAGCGCATGTGAGCGCTGTGGCATCTGGCATACCAGAGCGGCGTGTGCAGTGCGATATCAGCGTCATCGCAAACGCACCGGGGAAGCCACCGATGACCGATCTCGTCACCTACTACGTCCTCTTCGCCGCCGTCGCCGCCAACGTCTTCGCGGTGTTCTACGCCGCCGACCGCCTCAGCGGCAGCTTCAACACCCCGGCCGCCGGCGAGTTCGCCGCCCAGGGCGCGTAAGCCAAGACGATAGCGCACCATCCGATCGAAGGCCCGTCCGGCATCGCCGGGCGGGCCTTTTCGCATCTGCGAACACGCGAGCCCGAGCCGCCCACGCGGCGACATCCGCGGCCCGTGATCGGCCGCCCCGGACGAAACCCGAAACGGGGCATGGTTTTGCCACGGCCGAGCCTTAAGTGCCGCGCTTGGAAGGAAGCGGCGCCGTTGGCCGCCCGGAGGACGTGACGATGTTCGCAAGCGCGTGGCCCAGAATGACGGGGCCGAGGATGGCGGCCCTTCTCGGTCTCGCGGCCGCGGTCTGCGCCGGTTCGGCCGAGGCGGCCCAGTGCGGCAACACCGCCGCCGGCTTCGAGGCCTGGAAGCGCGAGTTCGCGGAGGAGGCCCGCGGCAAGGCGAGCCCGGCGAGCCTCGCGGCGCTCGCCACCACCAGCTACTCGCAGGCGACGATCTCCGCCGACCGGGGCCAGAAGAGCTTCAGGCTCTCCCTCGACCAGTTCCTGGCCAAGCGCGGCGGCAACGTCATCGTCAGCCGGGGCCGCGCGCAGAAGCAGGCCAACGCGGCGCTCTTCGCCTCCATCGAGCAGCGCTACGGCGTGCCGCCGGGCCCGCTGCTGGCGATCTGGGGCATGGAGACCGGCTTCGGCGCGGTGAAGGGTAACGTCAACACGCTCTCGGCCGTGGCGACGCTCGCCTACGACTGCCGCCGCTCGGCCTACTTCACCGACCAGCTCTACGCGGCCCTCACCCTGGTGGACCGGGGCGTGATCACCACCAGCACCCGCGGCGCCGCCCATGGCGAGGTCGGCCACACCCAGTTCCTGCCCAAGAACGTGCTCCTCTACGGCACCGGCGGCAGCCTCGACAGCATGCCGGTGGCGCTCGCCTCGACCGCGAATTTCCTGAAGGGGCACGGCTGGCGTGCGGGCGCCGGCTACCAGCCCGGCGAGCCGAACTTCGCCGCGATCCAGGGCTGGAACAGCGCCTCCGTCTACCAGAAGGCCATCGCCATCCTCGGCCAGCGCATCGACGGGCAGTAGCCCCGATGGAGGCGGGGGAGCAGCCGCTCGCGGAGACGGTCCGGCGGGCCGCCGCCGAGGCCCGCCGCCTCGCGGCCGCGGCCGAGCCGGGGCCGGGCGTGGCCGACCGGCTGCCCTTCGCGATGCTCGCCCGCTTCGACGCAGAGATCCGCGGCGCCCTGGAGCGCGATCCCCGCATCGAGGACGAGCGCGACCGGGTGCTCGTCCTGGCGGTCCGGCTCGGCGAGGCGCCGGCGGAGGAGGCCGGCACGGTCGAGGCCGCCCGCGCCGGGGTGATCGACGCCGTCGACTACCTCGAGCAGGCGGTGCTGCGCTTCGGCATCGTCAGCCGGCAGGGCGCGCGGGCCGGAGGCGGCACGGCCGGATCGCCGGTGGCGAAGCGGGCCTGAGCGGCCGACGCGGACAGGGCGGCCCCGGCGGGACCGCCCTGTCGATCTCTCTCGCTGAATGCATCCTCACTCGCAGACCCGGATGCGGCGGACGAACATGTTGCCGTCCTCGTCGATGATGCGGCGGCGGATCACCGTGCAGCCGTCGTCGGCGATGGCGCTCGCCGCGGCGGCGCCGACCATGCCGGCCGCGAGGCCGACGCCGAGGCCGATGCCCGCCGGACCCCAGCCGCCGTAGCCCGCCGGCTTGTAGCTCCCCGGATAGGGCTTGTAGCCGCCGACCGGAAACTTCAGGCCGCCGCCGGGGAGCTTGCCGTAGCCGCCGACGGGGAACTTGATGACGCCCGGCGCGAGCTTGCCGAAGCCGCCCGGGGGCACCTTGAGGCCGCCGGCCGGGATCTTCATGCCCCCGGCGGGGATCTTGAAGCCGGGGCCGCCGAGGCTGCCCAGCGGGAAGGCGAAGGCCGGGGAGGCGACGAGGCTGGCGACGACGGCGGCGGCGATGGCGAAGCGGGTCATGGCTCTGGCTCCTGGGATCGGGGCGGCCTCGCCGCCCGGGGTGTCTCGGACCGGACCCTCGCGGCCCGGATATGCTTTGGTCGCGGAAAGCGGCGCATCGGTTCACGGCCGGCCGCAACTTTTTTCGATTGTCTCTGACATTGGCCGGAGACTGTGGAAGACGGCCTCGACCGGTCTCGAAGACAGGTCTCGCGTGCATCCGCGCTCTTGAACCCAGTGTTCGATCGGATCGACCTCGTCTCACGGCTGCATTAGGCTGCCGGGACGGAGGATCTGCCGCCATGACGGTTCGCGCGAAGAGGGGCGGCGCCCGTGCGGGCGGAAGCGCCGGAGCCTTTCGCCGAAGGGTGCTCGCCGCCCTCGTCCTGCCCACACTGCTTCTCGCCGCCCCCGCCGCCCTGGCGCAGGTGCGGGGCGGAGGCGGCCCCGGCATCCCCGCTCGTAGCGGATACGGCGGCGGCATCGGCGGCGGCATCGGGC
>NZ_BPQR01000049.1 GCF_022179345.1 Methylobacterium jeotgali
GATCGGCCTGCGCCGCGCCGAGGGCCCGCTGCGCCTCGACGCGACGGGCTATGTCACCCGCTACACCGGCTTCATCTATAAGCGCCTGACCGGCTTCACCTGCGGCGACACCTTCGACACCTGCGGCGTGAACGGCGGCCCCTTCCGGCAGGTGGCCTACTCGCAGGCGGACGCGACCTTCCACGGAGCGGAGGTCGCAGCCCAGCTCGACCTCTGGGCGATCGGCAAGGGCTTCGCCGGCCTCAACGCGCAGTATGATTTCGTGCGGGCCCGCTTCGACGACGGCACCAACGTGCCGCGCATCCCGCCCCACCGGGTCGGCGGCGGCGTCTTCCTGCGGGCGGACGGCTGGTTCGCGCAGGTGAACCTGCTCCACGCCTTCGCCCATACCGAGACCGCGCCGCTGGAGACCCGTACGCCGGGCTACGACGACCTGCGCGCCGAGATCGCCTATACAAGCCCCCTCGACCCGGCCGTTCACGGCCTCAGCGAGGTGACGCTGGGCCTGCGCGGCTCGAACCTCCTCGACGTGGTGATCCGCAACGCGGCTTCCTTCAAGAAGGACGAGGTGCCCCTGCCCGGCCGCAACGTGCGGCTCTTCGTGACCGCCCGGTTCTGAGACCGGGTTTCCTGAGGCGGGAGGAAACATATATAGAACAAACTCCCGCCGCAGGTCGGTTCCGATGTCCGCCACCGCCGAGATCCTGATCCCGCTGGCCCTCGACACGCCCTACAGCTACGCGGTGCCCGCCGGGCTCGCGCTGTCCGAGGGCGACGTCGTGCAGGTGCCGCTGGGCCCCCGCGAGACGCTGGGCGTCGTCTGGTCCGTGGCGGAGCGGGCGGGCGGCTCGAACCTGCGGCCCGTCACCGGCCGCGTCGATGTCGGGCCCCTACCCCCGGCGCTTCGCGCCTTGGTCGACTGGCTCGCCCGCTATACCCTGGCGCCGAAGGGCTCGGCGCTGGCCATGGCGCTGCGCGTCCCCGACGAGGCCGCCCGCCGGGAGGTCCCACGGGTCGGCGTGCGCGCCACGGGCAAGCCCCCGGCGCGGGCTACCGCCGCTCGCACCAAGGTTCTCGCGGTCGCCGCAGACGGGACGCTCCGCGGCAAGACCGAGCTCGCCAAGGCGGCGGACGTGTCGCTCTCCGTCGTGGACGGCCTCGTCGACGACGGCGCCCTGGAGGCGGTGGCGCTCCAGCCGGAGCCCGTCGCCCTGCCGCCGGACCCGGACTTCGCCCGCGGGACGCCGCTGTCGGACGCGCAGTCGGAAGCCGCAGCGACGCTGTCGGCCGCCGAGGGAGCGACCGTGACGCTGCTCGAAGGCGTCACCGGCTCCGGCAAGACGGAGGTCTATTTCGAGGCCGTCGCAGCCTGTCTGCGTAGGGGGAAGCAGGCGCTGATCCTGATGCCGGAGATCGCGCTGACGGCCCAGTTCCTCGACCGCTTCGCCGTGCGCTTCGGCGTGCGCCCGGCGACCTGGCACTCCGGCGTCAGCGGCAGGCGGCGGGAGCGCATCCGGGCGGGGGTGGCCGACGGCGAGGTTTCGGTGGTGGTCGGGGCGCGCTCCGCCCTGTTCCTGCCCTTCGCGCGGCTTGGGCTCATCGTCGTCGATGAGGAGCACGAGACCGCCTACAAGCAGGAGGACGGGGTCCACTACCACGCCCGTGACATGGCGGTGGTGCGCGGACGAATCGAGGAATGCCCCGTTGTGCTCGCCTCGGCGACGCCCTCGATCGAGAGCCGCGTCAACGCCGAGCGGGGGCGTTACCGGCGCATCGTGCTGCCCGAGCGCTTCGGCGGCCGGCGCCTGCCCGACATCGCGGCCGTCGACATGCGCCTCGACAAGCCCGAGCGCGGCCGCTTCATCGCCCCGCCCGTGGTCGCCGCCGTGCGGCAGGCGCTGGCGGATGGCGAGCAGGCGCTGCTCTTCCTCAACCGGCGGGGCTACGCGCCGCTGACGCTCTGCCGCTCCTGCGGCCACCGCTACCAGTGCCCGCAATGCTCGACTTGGCTCGTGGAGCACCGCTTCCGCCGGGCGCTGGTCTGCCACCAGTGCGGCCACGCCGAGCGCCGGCCGGAGGCTTGCGTGGAGTGCGGCACCATCGACAGCCATACCGCCTGCGGGCCGGGCGTCGAGCGCATCGCCGAGGAGGCGGCGGAGCTCTTCCCCGACAAGCGCATCATCGTGCTGTCGAGCGATTTCCCCGGCGGGGCCGAGCGCCTGCGGGCGGAGCTCGATGCGGTGGCGGCGGGCGCGTGCGACATCGTCATCGGCACGCAGCTCGTCGCCAAGGGACACAACTTCCCGCACCTGACGCTGGTCGGCGTGCTCGACGCCGATATCGGCCTCACCTCCGGCGATCCGCGCGCCTCGGAACGGACCTTCCAGCTCCTTCAGCAGGTCACGGGCCGGGCCGGGCGCGGAGAGCGGCCGGGACGCGCCCTCGTCCAGACCTACCAGCCCGGCCATCCGGTGATCGCGGCGCTGCTCTCGGGCGACGCCGAGCGCTTCTACGCCGAGGAGATCGCCGCCCGCGAGGAGGCGGAGCTGCCCCCGTTCGGGCGGCTTGCGGCGCTGATCGTCTCGGGCACCGACAAGCAGGCGGCGGAGGCCCACGGACAGGCGCTCGCCCGCGCCGCGGAGCCGCCGCCGGGAATCGCCGTGCTGGGGCCGGCGGAGGCCCCGCTCGCCCTGATCCGGGGCCGCCATCGCTTCCGGCTGCTGGTCAAGACCGAGCGCAGCGTCGACATCCAGGCCTACCTGCGGGACTGGCTGGCCCGGGGGCCGAAGCCGAGGGGAAACCTGCGCGTCACCGTCGACGTCGACCCGCAGAGCTTTCTGTAAGGCTCATCCCCCGCCATCGAGCGTGCACCGCTTGCCGCGCCCCGTTTCGATGCTAGCCTCCGGGCGCACATCCAGAGGAGCGGCCGCGTGCTGAGCTACGAGAAGAAGCCGGAGTCCGACATCGCCGAGATCGTCGTCGACGGGAAGATCTCCGACGAGGAGATGAACGCCGTCATCACCGCGATGAAGAGCGATCTCGGCACGGGCCGGAAGCTCCGGCTGCTCGAGGACGTGCGCGCCTTCGAGGGCATGGAGCCGGCGGCCTTCTTCAAGGACCCGCGCTTCGGCATCGAGATGATGAAGGGTGTCAGCCACGTCGCCCTGGTCACGGACGCCCACTGGCTCAAGGTCGTGGCCGAGACGTTCAGCTTCGTGTCGCCGGCCAAGATCAAGGTATTCGAGCGCGCCAAGATCGACGAGGCGCGCCAGTGGCTCGCCGCGGCCACGGCCTGACGACGAAGCGCCTCAGCGGCCCCCTCGGCGCAGGGTCTCCACCACCCTCCGGTGCGGGGCCGTGTAGCGCTTGAAGTAGGCCTGACCTCGCGCCTGCGCCTCGGCGATCTGCTGGCGGTCGAGGCGCGAGGCCGCCTGCATGGCGTTCGTCATGGCGGCCTCGTCCATGATCGAGGCGTGGGTCGCCGGGTAGATCCAGGCGAAGCCCTCGACCGGATCGTGGGGCACGCCGCGCCCCTCCGTGTAGAGGATGCCGAGCTCGTTGCCGGCCTTGTAATGCCCGCGCTCCGCCGCGAAGCGGTACCAGCGCACCGCTTTCGCGAGGTCGGGCGCGACGCCCTGCCCCTTGCGATAGGCCTGCGCGAGATTGAACGCGGCGAGCACGCTGCCGCGCTCCGCGCCCTGGCGGTAGTAGGAGAGGGCCCGGCCCTCGTCGCGGGGCACGGCGCGGCCTTCGGCGTAAGCGACGCCGAGGTTGTAGAGGGCCTGCGGGTCGCCCTTGACGGCGCCGGCCTCGAAGGCGCGGAGCGCGGCCGGGTAATCGCCCCGGTCGTAGGCCCTGATGCCGGAGGCGATGTCGGCGCGGGCGCCGCCGCCGAACAAGCCGGCGAGAAGACCGAGCACCATCGCCATCGCCCTGCCCGCGATTCGCATCCGCCGCTCCCCTTCTCGAAAAGGACGGTCGGAGCGCGGCCTTATTCCGCCTGGGCGGTGCGGGTGTTCTGGCGGCGGGCCGTCCAGCGGCCGGAGCAGAGGGCCGAGACCTTCCAGGTGCCCGAGCCGGTCTGCGCGAGGAGACGGCCGGAGACGGCGCCGCTCGCGGTGCCGTTGGAGACGCTCAGGCCCACGGTGCCGTCGCTGCCGACGCGCCCGCTCATGCGCGCGCCGTCGCTCGCCGAGACCAGCTGCACGCTGCCCTCGTTGACGGCGACCGAGTAGCGGTAGCGGCTGTCGCACAGGCCGCTGTCGGTCACGAGCTCGACGGACCAGGTGCCATTGAAGCCGCCGGCCTCTGCTGCTCCCGCCTTCTCCACGGCCGGGCCGCTCGCGAGACCGGCGCCGAGGGCGAGAACAAGGGCGACGTGCTTCATCAGGAACCTCTCATCCGGCTGCGGGCACCGGCGGCCGTCCCGCGTGTATTCGCGAGTGGTGCCGGGAGAACCGCCCCGGCGGCGGGTGCGCGGATGGAAATCCGATAGCGGAACGGCGAGAATATGACCAATCCGAAGAATTCAGCGCGCGCCGCCGTAAAGCTGATCGGGACTGAACCTCGACTGAATACCGCATCTCTCCCGTCATCCTCGGCCGCCAGTAACGGCAGAGCTTGAGATCGACCGGAGCGCCGCGAAGATCGGCGGATGGGAACTGTCTCGCTTGCTCGCTCGTTGCCGCCCGAACCTTGGCCGCCCGAACCGTGACGACAACAGGAGACGATTCATGCGCCATCCCAGTCCCGCCGCCCTGCGGCCCGGCCGAATGCTCCTCGGTGCGGCGTTCCTCGCCGGCCTGAGCGGCGCGGCGGCCGCCCAGACCACGATCATCGAGCGGGACGAGCCGCGCGCCGTTCTCATCGAGCGCGAGGACCCGGTGGTGGTCGAGCGCCGCGCGGTGGTGCCGGCCGTGCCAGAGGGCGGCTGCGAGCGCACGACGACGACGCGCACGGAGATCGACGGCTCCTCGACGACGGTACGCCGGGAGCGCTGCGACTGACGGGACCTTAGGCCCTCAGCGCCCCGTCGAGATCCTCGATGAGATCGGCGGGGTCCTCCAGGCCGATCGAGAGGCGCACCACCTCCGGCCCGGCCCCGGCGGCGCTCTTCTGCGCGTCGGTGAGCTGGCGGTGCGTGGTCGAGGCCGGATGAATCACCAGCGAGCGCGTGTCGCCGATGTTCGCGAGGTGCGAGAACAGCTCGAGGTTCGACACGAGCTTGACGCCGGCGTCGTAGCCGCCCTTCAGGCCGAAGGTGAAGACGGCCCCCG
Source organism: Methylobacterium jeotgali (assembly GCF_022179345.1). Lineage (GTDB taxonomy): Bacteria > Pseudomonadota > Alphaproteobacteria > Rhizobiales > Beijerinckiaceae > Methylobacterium > Methylobacterium jeotgali. The sequence continues at coordinate 5,277 of NZ_BPQR01000049.1, forward strand.
AGCCTTTCGGCGTGTAGCGCCGGGCGAGCGCGTGGTAGCGGTCGTTCTCCAGGCCCGGATAGCTCACCCAGGAGACCGCCTCGTGCCCGGCGAGGAAGCGGGCGACCTCCAGTGCGTTGTCGCAGTGGCGCTGCATGCGCAGGGGCAGCGTCTCGATGCCGTTGAGGATCAGGAAGGCGTTGAAGGGCGAGAGCGCCGGGCCGAGGTCGCGCAAGCCGAGCACGCGGCAGGCGATGGCGAAGCCGAAATTGCCGAAGGTCTCCGAGAGCACCATGCCGGCATATTCCGGCCGGGGCTTCGAGAGCATCGGGTAGCGTTCGTCGCCGGCCCAGGGGAAGCGGCCGCCGTCGACGATGAGGCCGCCGATCGAAGTGCCGTGCCCCCCTAGGAACTTCGTGGCCGAGTGCACGACGATGTCGGCCCCGTGCTCGAAGGGGCGGATCAGGTACGGGCTCGCCATGGTGTTGTCGACGACGAGCGGGACGTTGTGGCGGTGCGCGATCTCGGCGATCGCCGCGATGTCCGTGACGACCCCGCCGGGGTTGGCGATCGACTCGCAGAAGATCGCCTTGGTGCGGGGCGTGATCGCCCGCTCGAACGAGGACGGGTCGTCGGTGTCGGCCCAGACGACGTTCCAGCCGAAGCTCTTGTAGGAGTGGTTGAACTGGTTGATCGAGCCGCCGTAGAGCTTGTTGGCGGCCACGAACTCGTCGCCCGGCTGCATCAGGGCGTGCATGGTCAGGAACTCGGCGGCGTGGCCAGAGCCGACGGCCAGCGCAGCGGTGCCGCCCTCCAGCGCCGCGATCCGCTCCTCCAGCACCGCGTTCGTCGGGTTGGTGATGCGCGAGTAGATGTTGCCGAAGGCCTGGAGTCCGAACAGCGAGGCGGCGTGGTCGACGTCGTCGAAGACGAAGCTCGTCGTCTGGTAGATCGGCGTGGCGCGGGCGCCGGTCGCCGCGTCGGGGGCCGCGCCGGCATGGATGGCGAGGGTCTCGAAGCCGGGCACGCGGTCGGACATCGGCAGCTTTCCTGAAGGAGGCGGCCCCGTCGCCGGGGCCGGTCGTCGGGCGGGTTTAAGCCCCGGCGGCGCGGGCAGGCAACCCGCGACCCGGTGAGGGTGCGCATGCCGAGCCTTCTCTCCTCAAAAAGGCCGGAAATTGCGTGCGTTCGGGCAGGGCCGCCGGATCTGCCGCGCGGCACCGGAAGGTCGATCCGCCTCGATGTTGAAAACCGCCTTCGTCGCCGCGCGCGACCGTCAGCGCCTGTCCGAGATCGCCGCCGTGCTGATCGGCTTCGGCGTCAACAACGTCGTGGACCGGCTGGGCCTGCGCTACATCCCGATCGTGCCCCGCCGGAAGCCGCGGGTTGACGTGACGCGGCTCTCACAGCCCGAGCGCCTGCGCCGGGCGATCGAGGCGCTGGGGCCGACCTTCATCAAGTTCGGGCAGGTTCTCGCGAGCCGGCCGGACCTGCTCTCCCCGATCTGGACCGAGGAGCTGGAGAAGCTCCACAGCCAGGTCTCGCCGATGCCCTGGGAGCAGATTCGCCCGCAGCTCGAGGCCGATCTCGGCGCCTCGCCCCACGAGGTCTTCGCGGAGTTCGACACCAACGCCATCGCCTCGGCCTCGATCGCGCAGGTCTACCGGGCGCGCACCCACGACGGCGAGGACGTGGTGGTGAAGGTGCTGCGGCCGGGCCTGCGCAAGGTCATCGACGCCGATCTCCGGCTGATGGCGCACGGGGCGCGCATCGTCGAGACCGAGTGGCCGGACATGGCCCGCTACCAGCCCCGCGAGCAGATGCGCCACCTCGCCGCCGGCCTCAACGGCGAGCTCGACCTCATGAACGAGGCGAGGAACTGCGAGCTTCTCGCGGCGATGTTCGAGGACCGGGACGACATCGTCTTCCCGAAGATCTTCTGGGAGTGGTGCTCCGAGCGGGTGCTCGTGCAGGAGTTCATCCACGGCATCCGCCCGACCGACGAGGAGGGTCTCCGCGCCGCGGGCGTCGACAAGAAGCTGCTCGCCCAGAAGGGCACCGACGCCTTCCTGCGCATGGCGCTGATCGAAGGCGCCTTCCACGCCGACCCGCATCCCGGCAACCTGCTGGCGCTGCCGGGCAACCGCATCGGCTTCATCGATTTCGGCATCGTCGGCCGGCTCTCGCAGAAGCGGCGCAACCAGCTCCTCATCCTGATCGGCGCCATGCTGAAGCAGGACGCCGACGGGCTGATGGCCGTGCTCCTCGATTGGACGGGCGCCACCAACCCGGACCTGACCAAGCTCGAGGGCTCCGCCCAGGCCTTCGTGGAGCGCCACTCCTCGATCCCGCTCAACCTCGGCGAGGTGCTGACCGACTTCATGACCATGGCCCGCGAGAACGATCTCGCGATGCCGACCGACCTCGCGATCCTGTTCAAGGGCCTCGTCACCGCCGACGGCGTGATGCGTCACCTCGATCCGAACTTCGATCTCTTCGCCGCCGCCGGGCCGACCGTGCGAACGACGATGTCCCGCCAGTTCTCGCTGACCGGGCTCAAGCAGAAGGCCGAGGCGCTGGGCGTCGGCCTGTTCGGCGCGGCCTCCGAATTGCCGACTCTGATCCACCTGATGCTGGTGCGGCTCAAGCAGGGCCGCGTCACCGTCGAGATCGAGGTGAAGGGGCTCGACAAGGTGACGCGCGGCATCGAGCGGGCCGCCGCGCGGGTCGCGGTCGCACTCGTCGTGGCGGCCTTCGCGACGCAGCTCGCGCCGCGCCTCATCGAACTCGGTACCCCGGCCATCGTGACGACCGGCGTCGTCGTCTTCACCCTCGGCATCGGGTGGCTGGTGCTGCTCGGGCGCAACCGGTAGCCGCGCCCTCGAAACGCGGCCCCTGTCGAGCACCGCTCGTGCCGATCGGATCATCGCGCGGAAGGGTGCGGAAGGAATCGTCCGCGGATCGCCATGGTGCCGGTGCACGGGGTCGCGGGGTGCCCCGTCCACAGCTTCGGCGACCCGGCGAAGCGCGGCGAAACGGACGACGGCCTTCGTGCCGACGGTCGTCGCCCCCTTGGCGCGTGCACCGTCTGGAACGGTCCCCGTGCGACCTTCCGCGCTCTCGCAATGCACAATGAAGCGGCGGCCGTCCTTGACGGGGCGGGATGCGGGGAATAGGGCCCGAAGTTCGTTGCAGGGATCGCCGACGGCCTGATGACTGAAACGCCCCCCCCGGATCTTGCCGAGAACCCCGTGGTGCTCCTCGTCGAGGACGATGGGCTCCTGCTCATGGAAGCGTCGGACACGCTCGCCGACGCCGGGTTCACGGTGGTCGAGGCGACCCATGCCGACAAGGCGCTCAAGGTCCTCGAGAACCGCGACGACGTCGGCGTGCTGATGACCGACGTCGACATGCCGCAGGGGTCGATGGACGGCTTCGCGTTGGCCCGCCTCGTGGCGCGGCGCTGGCCCGGCATCCCGGTGCTCGTCGTCTCGGGGATGGGCACGCCCGGCCCCCATGACATGCCCGAGGGCGCCCGCTTCATCCCCAAGCCCTACGAGCCGCGAACCCTGGTGCGGACCCTCCGCGCCTTCGTGCAGCGCACCGCCTGAACCGAGATCCGATGTCGAGCGCGCACCGCTTCGCCACGCAGGCCATCCACGCCGGAGCCGCGCCCGACCCGGCGACCGGCGCCCGCGCCACGCCGATCTACTTCACCAACGGCTTCGTCTTCGACTCGACGGAGCAGGCCGCCGACATCTTCGCCATGCGGCGCACCGGCTTCTCCTACTCGCGCGGCTCGAACCCGACCGTCGCGGCGTTGGAGCGGCGCGTGGCGGCGCTCGAGGGCGCCAAGGCCGCCGTCGCCGTGTCCTCCGGGCAGTCGGCAGTGCTGCTGGTGCTGATGACGCTGATGCGCTCGGGCGAGGCCTACGTGGCCTCGCCGCGCCTGTTCGGCGGCTCGCTCGGCCTGATGCGCCGGCTCGACGGGCGCTACGACCTGAAGCCGCAATTCGCCGCCGGGCTCGACCCGGCGGATTTCGAGGCGGCGATCACCCCGGAGACGCGGGCCATCGTCTGCGAGTCGATCGTCAACCCCTGCGCGACGGTGGTCGACATCGCCGGCATCGCCGAGGTGGCCCGCCGCCACGGCCTGCCGCTCGTCGTCGACAGCACGCTCGCTTCGCCGGCTCTGATCCGCCCGATCGAGCACGGGGCGGACATCGTCATCCATTCGACCTCGAAGTTCCTCGGCGGCTCCGGCCAGACCATCGGCGGCATGATCTGCGACGCCGGCCGCTTCGACTGGACGCGGCCCGGTCGCTACAACCTCCTCAACGAGCCCTGGCCGGACTATGACGGCCTCGTCGTCACGGAGCGCTTCCCGGACTTCCCCTTCGCGGTCGCCTGCCGCCTGTTCGGCCTGCGCGATCTCGGGCCCGGCCTCTCGCCGATGAACGCCTTCCTGACGCTCACCGGCATCGAGACCCTGCCGCTGCGCATGGCGCGCCACTGCGCCAACGCGCGGGCGGTCGCAGCCCATCTGAAGGACCATCCGGCGGTGGAATGGGTGAGCTACCCCGGCCTGCCCGGACAGCCCGGCGAAGAGCTTGCCAACCGCTACGTGCCGCAGGGTCCGGGCTCGATCTTCACCTTCGCGCTCAAGGGCGGCGAGCCGGCGGCGCTGCGCTTCATCGCGGCCCTGGAGCTCGTCTCGCATCTCGTCAACATCGGCGAGATCAAGTCGCTGGCGATCCACCCGGCGACGACGACCCACCGCCAGTTGCGGCCCGAGGAGCGGGCGGCGGCCATGGTCGGACCCGAGACGGTGCGCCTCTCGATCGGCCTCGAGAACGTCGAGGACATCCTGGCCGACATCGACCAGGCGCTGGCGCAGGCCGCCTGAAGGTTACTCGGCCGCCTCGGGCAGCGCCGCCAGGAGCGGCGGCAGCGCGGGCTCGGGGCGCTCCAGGTAGGGCGGGACGTCCCGACCCGCCATCGGCCGGCTGTATAGGTAGCCCTGGGCGCAGGTGCAGCCGCCGAGATCGAGGAACATCGCCTGCTCGGAGGTCTCGACGCCCTCCGCCGTCACGTCGAGGCCGAGGCTGCGGCCGAGGCGCAGGAGCGCGGTGACGATCGCCGCGTCGTTGGCGTCCCGCGTCAGGTCCGAGACGAAGCTGCGATCGATCTTGATCTCGTCGACGGGGAAGCGCTTCAGGTGCGTCAGCGAGGCGTAGCCCGTGCCGAAATCGTCCAGCGCGACGCGGATGCCTGCGGCTTGCAGCGCGTTGAGCACCTCGCAGATGCGCTCCGCCTGCCCGTTCAGAAGCACGGTCTCGGTCACCTCGACCCCGAGCCGCTCCGGCGGCACGCCGTACTGTTCGAGAACGGCCAGCAGCTTCTCGGCGAGCGCCTTGTCGGCGAACTGCGCCGTCGAGAGGTTGATGAACACCCGGCCCGGATCGATCCCCACGGCGAGCCAGCCGGCGATGTCGGCCACCACCTGCTCGGCGAGGTTCGAGCCGAGCAGGACGCCGATCTCGGCATCGTCGAACACGCTCTCGAAGGCGCCGGGGGACAGGATGCCCTTCACCGCGTGGTTCCAGCGGGTCAGCGCCTCGAAGCCGACGACGCGGCCCGTCGCGAAGCTGACCTTCGGCTGATAGAACGGCACGATCCGGCCCTCGTCGAGGGCGGCGCGGAACTCCTGGTTCAGCCGCACCCGCGCATCGATCCGGGTGCGCAGCGCCGGCTCGAACAGCGCGGCTCGGTTCCGGCCGGCGCCCTTGGCGGCGTAGAGGGCGAGGTCGGCGTTGGTGAGGAGCTCGGCGGAACTCGCCGCCTGCTGCGGATAGAGCGCGAGCCCGAGGCTCGCCCGCGTCTGGATGTTGCGGCCGGCTACCGCCACCGGCGCGCCGAGCACGTCGAACACCGCCTGCGCCACCGCCAGGATGCGGCGGTTCCCGTCCGGCCCGTGACGGGCGCCGTCGGCGACGACGATCACGAACTCGTCCCCGCCAAGACGGGCGACGAGGTCCTTTCCGCCGACGGTGCCGGAGAGCCGGCGGGCGATCTCGATCAGCAGCGTGTCGCCGGCATCGTGCCCGAGGGTGTCGTTGATCTCCTTGAAGGCGTCGAGGTCGAGCAGGATCAGCCCGACGCTCGACGCGCCGACCGCCGCCGAGACGATGGCCGTGTCGAGGGTCGTCTGGAACAGCGCCCGGTTGGGCAGGCCGGTCAGCGCATCATGGGTCGCGGCCCGCTGCACGGCCTGCTCGTCGGCCTTGCGGTCGGTGATGTCGACGAGGCTCGACACCACGCATTCCTCGCCGGCGATGTCCACGCGCCCGGCCGAAAGAAGAACCTGCCGCTGATGCCCGTCCGCCGTCTGGAGAGGCAGCTCGATGTTGCGCACCTTCTGGTGCGCCGTGATCCCGGCGTGGATCCGCCGGCGGCCCTCGCTCGGAACGAGGTCGCGGGTCGTCAGGTGCGCGTAGCCATCCTGCCGCGGGATGCGGAAGAAGCGGATCGCGGCCTCGTTCATGCTGGCGATGCGGCCGGTCCTCGTCGAGACCACCACCGGGACGGGCACGGCCCCGAACATCGCCTCGACCAGGCGCTTGCTCTCGGCAAGGTCGAGATTGGCGCGCCGCTGCGCCTCGGCCGCCGCCCATTCGAGCCGGCGCAGGCGATTGGAGCGCATCACGGACAGAAGCAGCCCGATGATCTGGATGCTGAGGGCGAGAATCAGGCCGAGCGCCGTCGCGGGGATCGGCGGCGGCAGCATGTAGGCCGCCATCAGGATCGCGGAGCTTCCGAACGCGACGATCACGGTCCAGCGGAAGCTCGTCGGCACGACGAGCATGAACAGCGTCGGCAGCAGCAGCACCACGAACAGGGCGATGTCCGAGCGCGACGAGACCAGGAAGGCGATCGAGATCGTGGCGATCGCCTCCCAGGCCAGCATGATGCGCTGGAGGACGCGGAACTCCGAGACACGGGCGGCCAGCAGGAAGCAGGCGATGGAGGCGAACACCACGATGAGGCGAGCCGGGACGGCGACCCAGAAATGCGGCTCGCCGTAGAAGCGCCAGTCGCTCGCCAGGAACGCGAAGTTCAGAACCGTCGAGAGCGCGAACATCAGGCGCGCGTGGCGGCGCGTCTCGGGCAGCCGACCGGCCTGGAACGCGGCTTCCTGCGCAGGGCAGAGAAATTCGCCGCCGATGCGGCTTAGTTGGACATCGGCCATGCGGATCAACCTGCCGCCGAATGCCTGAAAACGGGTTAATACCTGTGACGGAATCGATCCGATCGGGGCCGGTCGACCGTCACCGACCCGCTTTCGTCGAACGACGTCTCACGCCGCTCCGCAGACCCGTCAGTCAGCCGGCAGCCTCGTCGGGTCCGGGGCCTGCGCCCGAATCGCCGCGCGCGGCGATCGCCCTCAGGGCGCCGCGCAGGGTGCGCACGTCCTGCTCGGTCATGGCCATGCGGTGGAACATGTCGCGCATGTTGCGCGCGATGCCTTCGCGCTTGCCCGGCGGGTAGAAGGCCGCCTCGTCGAGCAGGCCCTCGACATAGTCGAACAGCGAAAGCAGCGCCGCCTTCGGGGCCGGCGGCGACAGCATCTCCCCGGAGAACGGGATCGCGGCCCGGCCGCTCGCACGGCGCCACTCGTAGCCCACGAGGAGCACCGCCTGGGCGAGGTTGAGGGAGGGGAAGTCCGGCGAGACCGGGAAGGTGACGATGGCGTCGGCGAGCGAGACCTCGTCGTTGTCGAGCCCGACCCGCTCGCGGCCGAACAGGATGCCCGCCCGCTGCCCGGCCGGGCGCGCGGCCAGCTCGGCCATGGCAGCCTCGGGGGCGAGCACCCGCTTCATCTGGCCCCGCGAGCGCGCGGTGGTGGCGAGCACCAGGCCGAGATCGGCGATGGCCTCGGGCAGGCTCGCATAGATGCGGGCGGCGTCGAGCACGTGCGTGGCACCGGAGGCCGCCTCCCGCACGCCCTTCTTCGGCCAGCCGTTCTTCGGGTTGACGAGGCGCAGGTCCGAGAGGCCGAAATTCGCCATGGCGCGGGCGGTCATGCCGATGTTCTCGGCGAGCTGCGGCTCGACGAGGACGATGGCGGGGGTGTCGGCGGGAGGGATCTCGAGGGGCATCGCGTCTGCAGGGGCCGGCCGGGGCTCGGGCGCCGATGGCACCGACGGCCGGGCTTGTCCAGCGCGGGCCCGTTCTGACAGCGCCGCCAAGCTGTCACCGGCACGGCCCCCTCCCCTGCCTTCCACCGTCAGGCCCGCCGGGCTATGACCCGGCCCCGAGTGCACGGCCCTTGCGAGGGCCCCGGCTCCGCCCCTCGCGGCGGGAACCTCAAGAAGGCTATCGGCTCATGAGCAAGATCAAGGTCGCGAACCCCGTCGTCGAGCTCGACGGCGACGAGATGACCCGCATCATCTGGTCCGAGATCAAGACCAAGCTCATCCACCCCTATCTCGACCTCGACCTCGACTACTACGACCTCGGCGTCGAGCACCGGGACGCCACGAACGACCGAGTCACGGTCGACGCGGCCGAGGCGATCAAGCGCCACGGCGTCGGCGTGAAGTGCGCGACGATCACCCCCGACGAGGCCCGGGTGAAGGAGTTCGGCCTCAAGGAGATGTGGAAGTCGCCCAACGGCACCATCCGCAACATCCTCGGCGGCGTCATCTTCCGCGAGCCGATCATCTGCAAGAACGTCCCCCGCCTCGTGCCGGGCTGGACGCAGCCCATCGTGGTGGGCCGCCACGCCTTCGGCGACCAGTACAAGGCCACCGACTTCAAGGTGCCCGGCAAGGGCCGCCTGACCGTCAAGTTCGAGGGCGACGACGGCACGGTGATCGAGAAGGAGGTCTTCAAGTTCTCCGGCGCCGGCGTGGCGCTGTCGATGTACAACCTCGACGACTCGATCCGCGACTTCGCCCGCGCCTCGTTGAACTACGGGCTGGCGCGCAAGTACCCGGTCTACCTCTCGACCAAGAACACCATCCTCAAGGCCTATGACGGGCGCTTCAAGGATCTGTTCCAAGAGGTGTTCGACGCGGAGTTCAAGTCGCGCTTCGACGCGCTCGGCATCGTCTACGAGCACCGTCTCATCGACGACATGGTCGCCTCGGCCCTGAAGTGGTCGGGCGGCTATGTCTGGGCCTGCAAGAACTACGACGGCGACGTGCAGTCGGACACCGTCGCCCAGGGCTTCGGCTCGCTCGGCCTGATGACCTCGGTGCTGCTCACCCCCGACGGCCAGACGGTCGAGGCCGAGGCCGCCCACGGCACCGTGACGCGCCACTACCGCGAGCATCAGAAGGGCAAGGAGACCTCGACGAATTCCATCGCCTCGATCTTCGCCTGGACCCGCGGGCTCAGCCACCGGGCGAAGCTCGACGGCAACGCGGATCTGGCGAAGTTCGCCACGACCCTCGAGACGGTGTGCGTCTCCACCGTCGAGTCGGGCTTCATGACGAAGGACCTCGCTCTTCTCGTCGGCCCCGACCAGAAGTGGCTTTCGACCACCGGCTTCCTCGACAAGGTCGACCAGAACCTCAAGACCGCGATGGCCGGCTGAGCCCGGAAGCGCGCCGACCCGGCTTCAGGGCCGGGTCGGCGTTCGGGACGATCTCGACAGAAACGGACCGCGAAGCGCCCCTTGAGCTGAAGATCCGTCGTCAGCTCGGCTGCTCCTCGACCTCCTCCAGATCCTCTTCCGGGATCGGATCGGCCTGCGAGGGCCGCGGCGGGGATTTCGGGTCGGATGCGGGCTCCGGCTCGTTGGCCGCCGGATCGGTCTCGCGGGTATTCATGGTCTGCCTCCTCGTGTCCGGGACAAGCCGGGACGCGAGGAGGGTGTTCCGAGGCGCCCGATCAGCCCTGCCGCGGCTCGGTGCCCTCGTCCCCGCCGGGCTTGTCCGTGCCCTGTTCCGGGCGGCGCGTCGTCTCGCGGGCGCCGGTCTGCTCCTTCTTCACCTCGTCGATCAGCTCCTCGGCCGTGTCGCGGTCGCGCTCCCGATCCATCGTGTCGTCTCCTGTACTGGAGGGACGACATGGCGCGGCGCGGCGGCCGCGCAAGGGAAGCGGGCCCCTGCCATGCCCCGTCCGGGGTCGATTCCCGGACGCGGAGCGTTTAACGCGGCACGCAGCACCACCGCTCAGAAGCGCACACCGGCACGCAGGCTCCGCACGATGATCTCCTCTCCCCTCATGACCGTGATGGTCGACGCCGCGCGCAAGGCCGCCCGCGGCCTCAAGCGCGACTTCGGAGAGGTCGAGAACCTTCAGGTCTCCCGCAAGGGGCCGGGCGACTTCGTGTCGGCGGCCGACCGCAAGGCCGAGGAGGTGGTGCGCGATGCCCTGATGAAGGCCCGCCCCGGCTACGGCCTGGTGCTGGAGGAGGAGGGCCGCATCGAGGGCAGCGACACCAGCCACACCTGGCATGTCGACCCGCTCGACGGCACCACCAACTTCCTCCACGGCATCCCGCATTTCGCGATCTCGATCGGCCTGGAGCGCGAGGGCCAGATGGTGGCCGGCGTCATCTACGATCCGATCAAGGACGAGCTGTTCGTTGCCGAGCGCGGCAAGGGCGCCTACCTCAACAACCGCCGCCTGCGGGTCTCGGCACGCACCGACATGGCCGACGCGGTGGCCGGCTACGGCACCCCCTATCTCGGCCGCGGCAGCCACGCCGTGCTGCTGCGCGAGGTCGCCGCCGTGATGGCGGTGACCGGCGGCACCCGGCGTATCGGGGCGGCCTCCCTCGACCTCGCCTACGTCGCCTGCGGGCGCCTCGACGTCTACTGGGAGCGCGACCTGAAGACCTGGGACATGGCCGCCGGCATCGTCCTCGTGCGGGAGGCGGGCGGCTTCGTCACCTCCGCCGACGGCGCACCGGACCCGATGCCCTCGAAGTCGGTCGCGGCGGGCAACGAGACCCTGCATCGGGAGCTCGTGGCGCTGCTGCGCAAGGCGAACGGCTGAAGCGAGGGGCGTCGCTTCAGCTTTTCAGCCGGCACGGCATCTGCTTAAAGCCCTGCGGCCTCGTCTCGATCGGGCGGCGCCGCCCCCTCGACGACGGCGCGACCGGCGCCCGTCCGGCTCAAGGCTGACGCCCGCATGGAACCTCGCCGCCACGTCGCGCTGAAGGAATCGATCCGCTCGATTCCCGACTATCCGAAGCCCGGCATCATCTTCCGCGACATCACCACCCTGCTGAGCGACCCCCGCAGCTTCCGCCGGGCGGTCGATTCGCTGGTGCATCCCTACGCGGGCGGTCGCATCGACCAGGTGGCCGGCATCGAGGCGCGGGGCTTCATTCTCGGGGGCGCCGTGGCGCACCAGCTCTCGTCCGGGTTCGTGCCGATCCGCAAGAAGGGCAAGCTCCCGCACACCACCGTCAAGATCGCCTACGCGCTGGAATACGGCACCGACGAGATGGAGATCCATGTCGACGCGGTGAAGCCCGGCGACCGGGTGCTCCTCGTCGACGACCTCATCGCCACCGGCGGCACCGCGACGGCGGCGGTCAACCTGCTCCGCCAGATCGGGGCCGAGGTGATCGCGGCCTGCTTCGTCATCGATCTCCCCGACCTCGGGGGCGCCCAGCGCCTGCGCGACCTCGGCGTCACTGTCCGCACGCTGATGGAGTTCGAGGGACACTGAGTCGTTCGTGCGCAGGTCCCGGTCCCCGGACCCTGCGCGATCCGGCGCATGGGCGCCGCCGCCCGGTCGGGCCTGCGCTTCGCGGGAGCCGACCGTGGCAAGGGCCGGAAGGTCAATTCGCGTTGACTTTCCGGACCCCACCCCTCATAAGCCGCCCGGTCGCGAACCGGCGCCCCGTTCGGGCGCCGGATCGCGTTTGAACCCCATTCCACGAGGATGCGCGAGGGCTCATGGGCGCGGGAAGCCGCCGCCCGCCGGAGCGCGCCCCGGCCTGACGGAGCCTAGAGCCATGAAGCGCACCTATCAACCGAGCAAGCTCGTCCGCAAGCGCCGCCACGGCTTCCGTGCGCGCATGGCGACGGCCGGCGGCCGCAAGGTCATCGCCGCCCGCCGCGCCCACGGGCGCAAGCGTCTCTCGGCGTAAGACAGCGACACCCGCCCCCGCCCGAGGGGGCGGGCGGCTCCAGGGAACGGGCCGAAGGGTCGGACCGCGTGGCGACGATCGAACGGCTGAGACGGCGATCCGAGTTCCTGGCTGCGGCCGAGGGCCGCCGCTTCCATACCGAGCGCATGACCGCGCAGGGCCTCCGCCGCGAGGCCGCGCCGGAGGGCCTGCGCATCGGCTTCACCATCACCAAGCGGGTCGGACACGCCACGGAGCGCAACCGTATCCGCCGGCGCCTGCGCGCAGCGGTGGCGGCGATCGCCTCCGACGCCCCGGCGGCCACGGCCGACGTGGTGCTGATCGCCCGGCGCCCGGCCCTCTCGGCCGATTTCGAGACCCTCAAGACCGACCTCGCCCGCGCCCTCGCAGTGGTGACGCGCCCGCGCGCCCCGCGCGAGCCCGGCAGCGACGCCTCCCGGCCCGAACGCGGACAGCGCCGGGGCAAGGGCGAGCGCTCCTCCTCGACTCCCAGGCCGGCGCCCGGCGCCGCCCCCTCCCCGAACGCCAGCGACGGAACCGGCAATGGGCAATGACAAGACCAACATGATCGTGGCGATCGCCCTGTCGCTCGTCGTGCTGCTGGGATGGAACTACTTCGTCGCCGCTCCCCGCGTGGAGCAGCAGAAGCAGACCGCCGCCCAGAACCAGGCGGCCGGCCAGAGCCCCGGCGTCACCCCCGACGGCGTGCCCTCGCCGGCCCCGAAGGAGGGCGGTCCCGCCGCGCCCGCGCCGGGCACCCTGCCCCAGTCGGGGCCGGTCTCCCGCGAGGAGGCCCTCGCCCGCTCGCCGCGCATCCGCATCGAGACCCCGGCGCTCGCCGGCAGCGTCGCTCTCAAGGGCGGGCGCATCGACGACGTGTCCCTCAAGAACTACCACGAGACCGTCAGCGACGAGAGCCCGCGCATCGTTCTGTTCTCGCCGACCGGCACCGCGACGCCCTACTACGCCGAGTTCGGCTGGGTCGGCGCCAATGCCGGCGCGCTGCCGGGAGCGGACACGGTCTGGAAGGCCGACGGCGACCTCCTGGCGCCCGGCAAGCCCCTGACGCTCACCTGGGACAACGGCCAGGGCCTCGTCTTCAAGCGGCTTCTCGCGGTCGACGACAAGTTCATGTTCACGATCCGCGACGAGGTCGAGAACAAGGGCGGCAGCGCCGTCACGCTCTACCCGTACGGGCTGGTCTCGCGCTGGGGCAAGCCGCAGACGCAGGGCTACTACGTCCTCCACGAGGGCATGATCGGCGTGCTCGGCGGCGACGGCCTGCAGGAGTACACCTACGACAGCCTCGCCAAGGAGCCCGTCTACGGCAGCGGCGGCGCCACCAAGGGCAAGGCCTGGAACGGCGTGACCGGGGGCTTTGCCGGCATCACCGACAAGTACTGGGCGGCGACCGCGATCCCCGACCAGAACGTGCCCTACACCGGCGTCTTCACCGAGCGGACCGACGGCGCGACGAAGGTCTACCAGGCGAGCGTGCGCTCGGACGCGCGCACCGTCGAGCCCGGCACGACGGTCGCGGCCACGCAGAACCTGTTCGCGGGCGCCAAGGAGGTGAACGCCATCAACGAGTACGAGCGCTCGCTCGGCATCAAGAAGTTCGATCTGCTCATCGACTGGGGCTGGTTCTACTTCATCACCAAGCCGATGTTCCGGGCACTGGACTTCTTCTTCCATCTGCTCGGCAACTTCGGCGTCTCGATCCTGGTCGTGACCCTGATCCTGAAGCTGCTCTTCTTGCCGATCGCCAACCGCTCCTACGTCTCCATGGCCAAGATGAAGGCCGTGCAGCCCGAGATGGCCTCCATCAAGGAGCGCTACAAGGATGATCGGACGAAGCAGCAGCAGGCGATGATGGAGCTGTACAAGAAGGAGAAGATCAATCCCGTCGCCGGCTGCTGGCCGGTGCTAGTGCAGATCCCGGTCTTCTTCGCGCTCTACAAGGTGCTGTTCATCACCATCGAGATGCGGCACGCGCCGTTCTTCGGCTGGATCCAGGATCTGGCCGCGCCCGATCCGACGAGCATCCTGAACCTGTTCGGCCTGCTGCCCTTCCCGGCGCCCGACTTCATCCATCTCGGGATCTGGCCGATCATCATGGGCGTGACGATGTTCGTCCAGATGAAGATGAACCCCGCGCCGCCGGACCCGGTCCAGGCGCAGATCTTCACCTTCATGCCGATCATCTTCACCTTCATGCTGGGCTCGTTCCCGGCCGGGTTGGTGATCTACTGGGCCTGGAACAACACGCTCTCGGTCATCCAGCAGTACATTATCATGCGCCGCAACGGCGTGAAGGTGGAGTTGCTGGACAACCTGCGGGGCACGTTCAGCAAGGGCTCCAAGGCCTCGGCCAAGAACTGAGAGGCCGAGGGGTGACGAGCGCGGAGAACGAGGATCGCGAGCTGGCGGAGCGCGGCCGGCTGCTCTTCGCCGGGGCGGCGGATTTCCTGCGCCCCGCCTCGACGCTGGCCGAGCTGCCGCCGATGGACGGCGTCGAGATCGCGTTTGCCGGGCGCTCGAACGTCGGCAAGTCGAGCCTCGTCAACGCTCTCACCGGCCGCAACACCCTGGCGCGCACCTCGCACACGCCGGGGCGCACGCAACAGCTCAACTTCTTCTCGATCGGCGGCCGCTTCACCCTCGTCGACATGCCGGGCTACGGCTACGCGGCCGTCGAGAAGGCGAAGGTCGCCGCCTGGACGGACCTAATCCACAACTACCTCAAGGGCCGCGCCAACCTCGCCCGCGTCTTCGTGCTGATCGATTCCCGGCACGGCTTGAAGGCCATCGACACCGACGTGCTCGACGGTCTCGACAAGGCGGCGGTCAGCTATCAGGTCGTTCTCACCAAGGGCGACGCCCTCAAGAAGGGCGAGGTCGAGGCCCGCATCCGCGGCATCCAGGCGGCCATCGCCAAGCGCCCGGCGGCCTACCCGGAGGTGCTGCTCACCTCGAGCCGCGACGACCAGGGCATCGCGGAGCTTCGCACCAGCATCGCCCGACTGCTCGCCGAGCGCGGCGGCTAGGAGGGGCGATGTCCGGCTTCGAGCGCGTCCTTCTCGCCCTCGCGGCGCTGGCCGGCCTTCTCGGGGTGGCCGCGAGCGCGGCCGCCGCCCACGTTTCGGGCGCCGAGACCCTGCGCACGAGCGCCGAGTTCCTGCTCTTCCACGCCCCGGCCGTGATGGCGCTCGCCGCCCTCTCCGGCGCCGGGCTTACGAGCCGGCCGGTCACGCGGGTCGCGGCCGGCGCGATGCTCCTCGGCCTCGCCCTGTTCAGCGGCGATCTCGCGCTGCGGGCGCTCGCCGGGCATCCGCTCTTCCCGATGGCGGCGCCCATCGGCGGCATGGTGCTGATGGCGGCCTGGCTCGTCGCCGGCCTCGCCGCCTTCCTTCCCAGGCGCCGATAGGGCGGCCCCCTACCGGATCAGCTCGGGAAGTCCGGGCTTGGCTCCGGCCGGCAGGGCCGTGCGGGCCATGTTCATCGTCATGGCGAGCAGCGTGTAGTAGCCGTTGATGCCGGCGAGATCGATCGCGCCCTGCTCGCCGAAGCGCGCCACGGCCGCCGCGTAGGTCCTGTCGCTGACGGACTTGTTGTGGTGCAGCTCCGTCGAGAAGGCGTAGACGAGCGCCTCCTCCTCCGGCATCGCGTCCGGCCGGCGCCCCTCCGCGATCGCCTCGACGATGGCCGGGTCGAGCCCGGCTTTCAGCGCGATGGGCTGGTGGATGTGCCATTCGAGCTGCTGACTGTACTCCCGCGCGGTGATCAGGATCACGAGCTCGCTGAGCTTCAGGGGGATGACGCTGTTGTAGCGGAGATACAGCCCCATGCTGCTCGCGTTCAGCATGAGCTGAGGGCTGCGCAGCAGCGGCACGAAGGGCCCGAACACCGGCACCTTGCGCGCCGCCAGGAACTCCTCGGACGCCCTCCTCTGGGCATCGGTGAGCTTGTCGGCCGGGATCTCCGGCATCCGGTCCTGCGCCATGACGCCTCCCGTCCAGAGCGAGCCGGCCAGCGCGGCGGCGATGCAGGTGCGCAAGGCCCGTGTCATGGCATCACCGGCGGGTGGTAGGTCAGGGTGAAGGCCAACGCCCAGAGCAGGAACAGCACCACCGGCAGGTGGACGATGAGCTGCAGGAAGCTGAAGCCGACGATGTCCCGCGCCTTGAGGCCGAGGACGCCGAGCAGCGGCAGCATGAAGAACGGGTTGATGAGGTTCGGCAGCGCCTCGGCCGCGTTGTAGACCATGACCGCCCAGCCGAGATGCACCTTCAGCTCGTTGGCGGCCTGCATCACGTAGGGCGCCTCCAGCAGCCACTTGCCCCCGCCCGAGGGCACGAAGAAGCCGAGCACCGCCGAATACACGCCCATCGCGACGGGGAAGCTGCCCGTGGTGTTCAGGCTGACGAAGGCGTGGGTGATGACGTCCGAGACGGAGGTGCCGGCGGCGTTCTTGGCTCCCGTCAGCATGGCGCTGATCGCCGCGTAGAGCGGAAACTGGATCAGGATGCCGGCAGTGGCGGGCACCGAGCGGGCGACTGCCTTCAGGAAGTTGATCGGCCGCCAGTGCAACAGGAGGCCGAGGGTGATGAAGATCAGGTTGTAGGTGTTGAGGTTGGAGATCGCGGTCATCCAGGACTGCCGGGCGAACTCCTGCACGATCCAGGTGCCGCCGAGCAGCACCAGCAGGATGCTGAGGATCGGCCAGTGCTCCAGCCATTCGCCGGGCTGGGCGGGCGGCGGCGTCCTCTCCTCCTCGCGGGCCGGATCGACGCCGAGGTCCTGCGCGGTCACCGCGCTGGCCGGGCCGGGCGCCGAGACGGTCGCGATGATCACCGAGATCACGAACAGCACCGCGGCGACGAGGATCGACTGCCAGAGGAAGATCGTCTCGCTGAATGGGATCACGCCGGTGATGGCGAGCAGGTTCGGCGGCAGGCTCTTCGGGTTCGCCTGGAGCTGCGCGGCCGAGGAGGAGAGGCCGAGCGCCCAGGTCGCGCCGAGGCCGAGATAGGCGGCCGCACCCGCCGCCCGGTAGTCCATGCGCAGGTCCGTGCGGCGGGCGAGCGCCTTCGCCAGCAGGCCGCCGAAGATCAGGCTCAGGCCCCAGCTCAGGAAGGAGGAGAGCATCGTCATCGCCGCGACGAAGCCGACGGCGCCGCGCCCGGTCTTCGGGATCATCGCCATCCGGTCGATGAGCCTCTGCACCGGCGGCGAGGTCGCCACGACGTAGCCGCCGATGGTCACGAAGGCCATCTGCATGGTGAAGGGGATCAGGCTCCAGAAGCCGTCGCCGAAGCTCTTGGTGACCGCGAGGACCGGCGCGCCGTTCGCCAGCGCGCCGAGCGCCACGACGACCACCGCGATCGCCACGAACACGAAGGCGTCGGGAAACCAGCGCTCGGCCCAGTTCGTGAAGCGGATGCCGAGGCGAGCGAGAGCCCCCTCCTCCCGCGCCGCTTCCGGCGGCCCGGAAGACGGTTCCGTCCCGCGCGGTGAGTCGACCTGCATGAGCGCCCCCGATCGTCGCCGGCCGTTCGCCGCCGGGCGAGACGCATTCTGGCGCGCGACGAAACGCGCTCAAGCCCTAACTGAGCGGCGGCGCCCCCCGCCGCTGACAGCGGAAGGGTTATCGACACGCTTCGCACGGAAACCCGTCGCGGGCGGACAAGGAGGCAGGATGACGAGCGAGAAGCAGAAGATGCTGGCCGGGGAGCTCTACCGGCCGGGCGACGCCGAGATCCAGGCGGATGCCGAGGCGAACAAGCGCTGGCTCGCCCGCTACAACAGCGCGCTCGACGCCTCCCGCGAGACGCGCCGGGCGCTGCTCCTCGAGCATTTCGGAAGCGTCGGGACCGGCGTCGCGATCCGGCCGCCGTTCTTCTGCGACTTCGGCTTCAACATCGCGGTCGGCGACAACGTGTTCATGAACTTCAACTGCGTCATCCTCGACGTGACGCGGGTGACGATCGGCGCCGACACGCAGATCGGGCCGGCGGTGCAGATCCTCACCGCCGACCACCCCCGCGACCCCGGCCAGCGCCGGGCGGGCCTCGAGTTCGGGCGCCCCGTCGTGATCGGGGCCAACGTCTGGATCGGCGCCGCGGCCCTGATCCTGCCCGGCGTCACGGTGGGCGACGACGCCGTCATCGGCGCGGGCAGCGTCGTGACACGCGACGTGCCGGCCGGCGCCACCGTCGTCGGCAATCCGACGCGGGTCGTACCCGCCCGGACGCTGGCGGTGTAGCCGCCTACCGATCCGCCTTCTCGTCGGCGAGGCTGAGCTGGAGATAGCGCTGCGTCGTCGGCTGGATCAGCCCGGCGACGCGCTCGGCCATGGCCTGCTCCTCCCGCAGGGACTGCTGGAAACCGCCGACATGGGCGCCTTGACCGGCCGCTTCCGCGATCGTCAGCAGGGAGGTGTAGGCGGCGATCTCGAAGTTCTCGAAGGCGTGGTTGGCGTAGGTGTTCTTCAGGATCTCGTCCTGGGCGGGCGTGTGCCCGAGCGCCATCATGTTGCCGACGAAGCCGAGGAACCCTTCCTTGATCGTCGAGGGACTCTCCGCGAGGCTGCCGAGCGCCGCCTCCAGCCGGTCGCGCTGACCATGCGTCTCTTGGATGTGCTGGCGCAGAGCCGCCTCCATCTCCGGGTAACGCTCCAGTCTCTCGACCTGCCGTTCCATGATCTGCAAAGCTTGCATCTCGACCGCATGCGTATTCTTGAGCGCGGTCACGTAGATCGTGCGTGCGTCGAGTGTCATGGAACGCTCCTGTTCCTGTTTCCTCGCGACCAACCACGCAGAGCAGGAATGGACACGCGCCGAGATCGAGAAAAGACGTGGCCGAGGTGCGGCCATATGTCCACGCGGGCGAGGCCTGACGGGGCCGTGCCTACGCCTCGGCCCGCACGCTCAGGAAAGCGACCGCCGGCCCGGCTTCGGCCGTGAAGACGCCGGCCGTCAGCGCCCCGCCGTAGACGGCGCCGGTGTCAAGGTTGGTGCGATGGGGCCGCCGATCCGGCCGTCCGCTCGTCTGCGGGGTGTGGCCGTGGACGACGTGGCGGCCGAAATCGACATCCTCGGAGAGGAAGGGCTCGCGGATCCAGAGGCGGGTGTGCGGGCTCGATTCCTCCGGTGCCTCACCGGGCCGGAAACCGGCATGGACGTACCAGCGGGCGGCATCCGCGTGCAGGCTCGGCAGAGCCTCGATCCAGTCGAGCACGTCGCGGGGGATTGCCGCCGCTTCCTCGACGCCGAAGGACGCCAGCGTGGCGTCGCCGCCGTTCACCAGCCAATGTGCCTCGCCGCCGGGCTCGCGGAGCGCCGCGAGCAGGAGCGCCTCGTGGTTGCCCATCAGGCAGGTGACGGACTCGGGCTCGCGCCAGGCGAGCGTCCGCAGCCTGCTTAGGATCCCGGCGCTGTCCGGGCCCCGGTCGATGTAGTCGCCGAGGAAGACGAGCCTGCGCTCGCGGCCGGCGGCGTGGGCCTCGATCCGCTCCAGCAGGCGATCGAGAAGGTCGGCGCAGCCGTGGATGTCGCCGACGGCGTAGGTGAGCGGGTCCGTCATCGCCGCCAGTTTCGGCGGGCCGTCGGCGAAAGGAAAGACGCCCGGCACCGTCTCCGGTGCCGGGCGTTGCGGATCAGTTCAGCGTCGCGTCCGCGGGGCGGCGCTCGGCGCCGACCGTGGCGTCGCCGATCATCAGGCCCATGGGGCCGAGATGGACCGGAACGGTCTCGCCGTCGTGGATCTTGCCGGACAGGATCAGCTCGGCGAGCGGGTCCTGCACGTTCTTCTGGATGACCCGCTTGAGCGGGCGCGCCCCGTAGGCCGGGTCGTAGCCCTTGTCGGCGAGCCAGTCGCGGGCCTGCGTATCGACCTCCAGGGTGATCTTGCGATCCTCCAGCAGGCGGCGCAGGCGCTGGAGCTGGATATCGACGATGGCACCCATCTCGCTCCGCTTGAGGCGGTGGAAGAGGATGATCTCGTCGATCCGGTTCAGGAACTCCGGCCGGAAATGGGCGCGGACCGTGCCCATCACCTCCTCGCGCACCGCCTCGCTGTCCTGCCCCTCCGGCTGATTGACGAGATACTCCGCCCCGAGGTTCGAGGTCATGATCAGGAGCGTGTTGCGGAAGTCGACCGTGCGGCCCTGCCCGTCCGTCAGGCGCCCGTCGTCGAGCACCTGGAGGAGGACGTTGAACACGTCCGGATGCGCCTTCTCGACCTCGTCGAAGAGCACGACCTGATAGGGCCGGCGCCGCACCGCCTCCGTGAGCGCACCGCCCTCCTCGTAGCCGACATAGCCCGGAGGCGCGCCGATGAGCCGGGCGACCGCGTGCTTCTCCATGTACTCGGACATGTCGATGCGCACGAGCGCCGTGTCGTCGTCGAACAGGAAGCCGGCGAGCGCCTTGGTCAGCTCGGTCTTGCCGACGCCGGTGGGCCCGAGGAACATGAACGAGCCGATCGGCCGGTTCGGGTCCTGCAGGCCCGCCCGCGCCCGCCGCACGGCGGTCGAGACGGCGTCCACCGCCTCCCGCTGCCCGACGACGCGCTTTCCGAGCGCCTCTTCCATGGCCAGCAGCTTCTCGCGCTCGCCCTCCAGCATCTTGTCCACGGGCACGCCGGTCCAGCGGGAGACGACCCCGGCGATATGGGCCGGCGTCACTGCCTCCTCGACCATGCCGTCGCGGGCGACGGCGTTCTCCGCCGCAGCCTCCAGCTCGGCGAGCTGCTTCTCCAGCCCCGGGATGACGCCGTAGGCGAGCTCGCCCGCGCGCTGGTACTGGCCCTGGCGCTGGGCGGCGGCGAGGTCGTTCCTCGCCTCGTCGAGCTTCCTCTTCAGCTCGGCGGCGGCGCCGAGCTTGTCCTTCTCGGCCTTCCAGCGCGCCGTGATGGTGGCGGACTGCTCCTCCAGATCGGCAAGCTCCTTCTCCAGCCGCTGGAGCCGGTCGCGGGAGGCGGAGTCCGTCTCCTTCTTGAGCGCCTCGCCCTCGATCTTCAGCCGCACGATCTCGCGGTCGACGTTGTCGAGCTCCTCGGGCTTCGAATCGACCTGCATGCGCAGGCGAGAACCCGCCTCGTCGACGAGATCGATGGCCTTGTCCGGCAGGAAGCGGTCGGTGATGTAGCGGTTCGAGAGCGTGGCCGCGGCAACGAGCGCCGAGTCCTGGATGCGCACCCGGTGGTGCTGCTCGTACTTCTCCTTGAGGCCGCGCAGGATCGAGACCGTGTCCTCGACGGTGGGCTCCGACACGAAGACCGGCTGGAAGCGGCGGGCGAGCGCGGCATCCTTCTCGACGTGCTTGCGGTACTCGTCGAGGGTCGTCGCGCCGACGCAGTGCAGCTCGCCGCGGGCGAGCGCGGGCTTCAGGAGGTTGGAGGCATCCATGGCCCCATCCGCCTTCCCGGCGCCGACGAGCGTGTGCATCTCGTCGATGAACAGGATGATGCGCCCCTCCGCGGCCGTGACCTCGGAGAGCACGCCCTTCAGCCGCTCCTCGAACTCGCCGCGATACTTCGCGCCGGCGATGAGCGAGCCCATGTCGAGGGCGAGCAGGCTCTTCTCCTTGAGGGATTCCGGCACGTCGCCGTTGACGATGCGCAGCGCCAGCCCCTCGACGATGGCGGTCTTGCCGACGCCGGGCTCGCCGATCAGCACGGGGTTGTTCTTGGTGCGCCGGGACAAGACCTGCACCGTGCGGCGGATCTCCTCGTCGCGGCCAATCACCGGATCGAGCTTACCCTCGCGGGCGGCCTCGGTGAGGTCGCGGGCATACTTCTTCAGCGCGTCGTAGGCGTTCTCGGCGCTCGCGTTGTCGGCGGTGCGGCCCTTGCGGAGCGCGTTGATTGCCGCGTTCAGCGAGGCCGCGGTGACGCCCGCCGCCGCGAGCGCCTTGCCGGCTTCCGTGTCCTTCTCGACGGCGATGGCAAGCAGCAGCCGCTCGACGGTGACGTAGGAGTCACCGGCCTTCTCGGCCGCCTTCTCGGCGGTGTCGAACAGGCGCACGAGATCGCGCGTCGCCTGGGGCGGCGCCGCGTTGCCGGAGACCTTCGGCTGCCTGGCGAGCCAGGCCTCGGTCTGGGCCAGCGCCACCCGCGACTGGCCGCCCGCGCGGTCGATGAGCCCGGCGCACAGGCCCTCGGGATCGTCGAGCAGGACCTTCAGGAGGTGGCCCGGCTGAAGCTGGGGATGGCCCTCGCGCATCGCGAGGTTCTGCGCCGCCTGCACGAAGCCGCGGGCGCGCTCAGTGTATTTCTCGAAATTCACGTATGCTGGTCCCCCGTTCCGACGACGGGCCGCCCGACATTCGGCACGGGCTCGTCGAGACGCCGGTCCCCCAGGCTTCGCGCCCGCCGGGACGCCGGCACGATCACGCTACCGGTCCACCGGATGTGGTGTTGCAGATCCGCACCACAAGGGCCCGACTGCCTACAAAATCTCCTTGCTGCACCGCGGCGGCCGACGCACCTTGACCGCCATGCCCACGCCCGCTGAAATCCGCGTCGATGCCATCTACCGTTACCCCGTGAAGGGGCTGACGCCGGAACCCCTCGACGCCGTCGAGCTGGAAACCAGCGCCTACTTCCCCCACGACCGACTCTACGCCATCGAGAACGGGCCCTCGGGCTTCAACGCCGTCGCGCCCCGGCATCTGCCGAAGGCGAAGTTCCTGATGCTGATGCGCAACGAGGGACTGGCGCGCCTGCGCAGCCGCTACAACGAGGCGACCCGGGTGCTCACCATCGAGACCGGCGAGGACGAGCCTCTCACCGCCGATCTCGGCACCGAGGAAGGCCGGCGCGCCGTCGAGGACCTGATGCGCCGGCTGATACCGGACGCCTTGCGGGGCGAGCCGCAGCTGCTGGAGGCGCCGCCCGCGTTTCGCTTCACCGACACGCCGGCCGGCTACGTCTCGCTCATCAACCTCGCCAGCGTTCGGGCCGTCGAGGAGTTCGTGGGGGCGCCCGTCGATCCGCTGCGCTTCCGCGCGAACCTCTACGTCGAGGGTTTCGCCCCCTTCGAGGAGCTGGAGCTGTCGGGTCGCGTGATCGAGGCGCCGGGCGGCCTGCGGCTGAAGCTGACGGAGCGCACGCCGCGCTGCGCGGCGACGAACGTCGACCCGGTCAGCGGCGTGCGCGACCTCGACATCCCGCGAAGCCTCGACGCCCGGCTCGGGCATCGCGATTGCGGCATCTACGCCGAGGTGATCGCCGGCGGCCGGATCGGCGTCGGCGACCGGCTGAGCTTCGCGGCCTGATTCAGGAGGCCCGGCCCGGCGCGGCATCCGCGTGGCGGCGGCGCTCGCAGGTGATCTTGAGGTAGTGGGCGTCGTCACCCGGCAGGCCGGCGGCGGCCGCGACGGTCTGGCCGTGCATCAGGCACTCCATCGGGGTGCGGGCCGGCGAGACGATGACGTCGTGGGCGGTGTCGCGGGAGCAATCCTTGGCCAGCAGCGTGCTGGCGCAGACCAGGGCGACCGAGAGCAGTTCGGGCATGACGGACCTCTTGTGCAGGATGTGACAAGGTCCGCGGTGGTGCTCTGGCGTTCGAGCCGCCGCGTGGTTGTTGCCTCTGGCGTGTCCTCTTACGGTTGGCGGGAGCGTAGCAGGCCCTATGCCAGCCCTTCCCGCTCCGATTGCATGCGCGTCCCGCGTGGCCCGCGGGACACGGAACGTCGCGCTCAGTCCCGGCTCGCGAGCCAGACCGGCTCCGGCTGGCGCGCCGGCAGCAGGCTCGCCACCGCGTCGAGATCGACGACGTAGTTCCGGGTCAGCAGATCCCAGACCTGCGCCTCGGAGGTCGCCTGCTGGCGCAGGCCGTCGAGGGTCCGGGCGAGCAGCGAGGGTTGGAGAAGCGTCGGCCGGGTGGAGAGCGGATCGGCGTTGAGCATCTGCGTCGGCTCCGTAAGTCGAGCCTCGAAGATTTCGCATCCTGGTTAACGGTTGGTTATTCCGGGCCTCGTCGGCCTATCGTCACAGATGACGATTAGGCGTCCCCGCTTCGCAGGCGGCCTCCCCTCATGTAGGAAGCCGCCCGACCCGCCGCGCCCGACCGGACGCGGCTCCCCCGGAGGAGCCCGATGAACGATCTCCCGAACGTGCACGTGCGTGCCGAGGTCCTGTCCCAGGCGCTGCCGCACATGCAGCGCTACGACCAGGAGATCGTCGTCATCAAGTATGGCGGCCATGCCATGGGCGACGCCGCGGCGGCGGAGGACTTCGCCGAGGACGTGGTGCTGCTGGAGCAGTCCGGCCTCAAGCCCATCGTCGTGCATGGCGGCGGCCCGCAGATCGGGCGCATGCTCGACCGGCTCGGCATCCAGTCCGAGTTCCGGGGCGGCCTTCGCGTCACCGACGAGGCCACCGTCGAGGTGGTCGAGATGGTTCTGGCCGGCTCGATCAACAAGCAGATCGTCGGCTGGATCTCGGCCGAGGGCGGCCGCGCCATCGGCCTGTGCGGCAAGGACGGGAACATGGTCCGCGCCCGGCGCGCCGTGAAGACCGTGCTCGACCCGGAGAGCCAGACCGAGACCGCCCTCGATCTCGGCCTCGTCGGCGAGCCCGAGCATGTCGAGCGCGGCGTCCTCGACGCGGTGCTGAAGGCCGAGCTGATCCCGGTTCTCGCCCCCGTCGCCTACGGGGAGGACGGCAAGACCTACAACGTCAACGCCGACACCTTCTCCGGCGCCATCGCCGGGGCGCTGCGGGCGAAGCGCCTCCTGCTGCTGACCGACGTGCCGGGCGTCCTCGACAAGGACAAGAAGCTGATCCCGGAGCTGTCCGTCGAGGATTGCCGGCGCCTCATCGCCGACGGCACGATCACGGGGGGCATGATCCCGAAGATCGAGACCTGCATCTACGCCATCGACCAGGGCGTGGAGGCCGTCGTCATCCTCGACGGCAAGGTCAACCACGCGGTGCTGCTGGAGCTGTTCACCGACTACGGCGCCGGCACCCTGATCCGGCGCGGCTGAGCGGCCCTGATGTCCCCGGCACGGGCATCGACGGGCGCGGGGGAGGGAGACGCCCTATCTCCCTCCCCCGGCCGCCCCTGGCCGGGCGGAACCTGGGCATGACAGAGATATCCCCCGCGCTGCCGCCGGTGAGCCACGTCGCCGCGCCGGATTCCCGTGGCTTCGGCCATGTCGACACCTGGGTGTTCGACCTCGACAACACGCTCTACCCGAGCGACGCCCGCGTCTGGCCGCAGGTGGACGAGCGCATCACCCTCTACGTGATGCGGCTCTACGGGCTCGACGGGATGTCGGCCCGCGCGCTCCAGAAGCATTTCTACCACCGCTACGGGACCACCCTGAAGGCGCTGATGATCGAGGACGGGATCGACCCCTACGAGTTCCTCGACTTCGCCCACGACATCGACCACTCGACGATCCGCCTCGACGCGGCGCTGGGGGATGCCATCGAGCGCCTGCCCGGCCGCAGGCTGATCCTCACCAACGGCTCCCGCCGGCACGCGGAGAACGTGGCCAGAAGCCTCGGCATCCTCGACCATTTCGAGGACGTGTTCGACATCGCCGCGGCCGACTTCGTGCCGAAGCCCGAGCGCTCCACCTACGAGCGCTTCCTCGACCGGCACGGCGTCGACCCGACCCGCGCCGCGCTGTTCGAGGACATCGCCCGCAACCTCGTGGTGCCCCACGACCTCGGCATGTCCACGGTGCTCGTGGTGCCCCGCACCCTCGACCCGTTCCGGGAGGCGTTCGAGCAGGAGGCGGTGCAGGAGCCGCATATCGACCACATCACCAACGACCTCGCCGGGTTCCTCGGGCAGCAGGTGCTGCCGAGGGTCGCCGCGTGAGCGAGCCCGCCCATCCCCTCTCGGCCAGCAAGGCGCCGAGCCTGGAGGACATCGAGGCGCTGGCCTTCGACGCCTTCGAGCGGCTGCCGGAGGCGTTCCGCCGCCTCTGCGGGGGCCTGCGCATCCATGTCGACGACTTTCCCGACGAGGAGACGCTGCGCGAGATGGACTGCCAAAGCGAGTTCGACCTGCTCGGCCTGTTCCGCGGCGTCGGCCTCGCCCAGAGCGGGGATTATGCGACGGGGCAGATACCCAACGCCGTCTGGCTCTACCGCCGCCCGCTCCTCGACTACTGGGCCGAGCACGACGAGACGCTCGGACACCTCGTCGGCCACGTGCTGATCCACGAGGTCGGCCACCATTTCGGCCTCTCGGACGAGGACATGGAGGCGATCGAAGCCGCGGCGGACCTTTAAGCCTCCGCCGGTCCCTCGCGGAAGCGGCGGAGCAGGCCCGCCTTCGGGCGGCGGGTGCGGAACTGGCCCCGCGCGATCGCCACGAACACGAGCACGGTGATGGCGAGGCTCGTGAGCCACCACATCACGGTGAGCCCGACGCCGATGCCGGCGATGGTGTAGGCGGTGGCGAAGGCCGCGACCACGCCGGGAACCAGCACGGGCGCGGTGCGCCCCGCGTAGCGGATCGAGGTGTAGAGGGCGAAGGCCGCCGCGAAGGCGCCGACGATCCCGAGCTCGTACCAGAACTCGAAGAAGGCGGTGGTCGGCGCGTTCGTGGGCACCAGCCCGACGAGGCGGCCGCGCAGCGCCGTCTCGAAGCCGTGACCGGTCACGAGGCGCACGGGCTCGGTCGTGACGACCTTCTGCCAAGCCTTCAGGGAGAGCACGCTCGGCGCCACGGGTCCGAGCACCGCGGCGAGGATCGGCCGGCCGATGAAGGGCAGGATCGGCGCGAGCGCCAGGATGCCGGCGGTGAAGGCCGCAGTCAGGCGCACGCCCCAGGCGGGGCTCAGGGTGGTCGCGGCGAAGGCGAAGGCGCCCATGGCGAGCGCCAGCACCTGCGTCGAGCTCGGCGAGACCACGAGCGCCACCGCCACCAGCACCGCCACGGCCAGCGCCTCGATGTCGCGCCGGCGCGAGCGCAGCCAGGCGACCGCCGGCCAGACCAGGAGCGCCAGCAGCACGAGCCCCCGGTCGAGGGCGTTGTCGTCGTCGGGGGCGCCCTGGAGCAGCGTGTCGCCGAACAGGCCGAGCAGGATCGCGACGATGGCCGCCGCCGTCATGCCGAGCGGCAGCAGGTAGAGGTTCGCCGAGCGCATCCGGTCGGGCAGCGCGAAGTAGGCGAGCACCGTCAGCCCGACCGTGGCGAGGACGTTGAGCAGCCGCTCGACCGCTTGCGAAGGAAACGGCGTCCAGGCGACGGAGAGCGCCGACCAGGCGAGCACGAGCAGCCCGGCGAGGAAGGCCGGCGAGCGCACCAGCGCCGCGAGCCCCGGCCGAACCGGGCGCTGCCGCCCGTCGATGGCGCTGGCGATGACGAGCAGGATGACGGCGATCGGCCCGAGGATGACGGCAGCGCGCCGCGCCACCTGCGCCAGCACAGGCAGCACCACGAACAGGCCGAAGAACCCGATGCGGCGCAGGAGCGCGGCGGCATCGAGCGCCGGGTCGGCTGTCGTGTTGTGGGCTCGCGCCATGGTCGGTCCCGAACGGGGCGCGCCGGGCACACCCCCACCCCTCCTAGTCGAGGCGGGAGGGGGCGGCTGTAGACGGCTTGCAACAGGCGAACAAACCCGGACGCGCTCAGACCGGCGTCGTCTCCGGGCGCCGCCGGGGCCGGGCCATCCGCCGGCCCGTCTCGGCGATCAGACGCCAGCCGCCCCAGCCGAGGAGGAATCCGAGCAGCCCCGCGACGATGCCGTCCGTCGTGGTCGGCACGGCGGGGGCGTAGTCGCGGTAGGTGGCGCCCGCCAGCGGAAGGTCGGGGTCGCGGGCGATGGCGACGACGCGGCCGAGGGGACCGGCCGCCTGCGACAGCGCACCCTGCTGGCTCTCGAGGCGGGCGAGGCGCTCGATGTCGCCGCGGGCCGCCTCGCCCCGCCGGGCGACGAGGGCGTCCGGGTTGGTGCGCAGCCGCTCGACGGCACCGTCGCGGGTGTTGCCCGTCGCCCGCGCGTCCGAGTCGAGGCTGGCGATCTGCCGGCGCAGCTCGTCGACGGCCCCGCCGAGGCGCTGCGCGTATTGCTGGGCGAACTCGGGAGCCTGGGCCGCGACGATCCCGACGAGGATCGCCAGCGCCAGTCCGAAGGTGCGCACGACACGGAACATCGGGCTCCTCCCTCCATCGCCTGACGGCAAAGGTGGAGACCGGCGGTTGGTTCCGTCAGGCGGGGAGCGTCAGCAGCCCCGCTGCGCCCTCGGCGCAGCCGAAGAGCAGGCGGGCGCCCCTGGCGTCCCAGGTCAGCGCCGTGACCGCGCCGCCCTTGGCGGCGGGCCGCACCAGCAGCTCGGAGGCGTCGGTGAAGCGCACGAGCAGGATGCAGCCGTCCTCGTAACCCATGGCGAGCACCGGCGACTTCGGGTGAAAGGCCACTCGCGAGACCCGGGCCGGGCGCACGCCGCACTCACGGGGCGCCTTGCCCATCGGCCCTTCCGTCGAGTCGAAGGGCCAGACGATGGCCGCCTCGGCGCCGCTCGTCGCCAGCCACTTGCCGTCCGCCGACCAGGACAGGGAGCGGACCTTTCCGGGGTAGCCGGACATGCGCATGTGGCCCTTGTCCGGCTGGAGCCGCCAGCCGTGCAGCGCGCTCTCCTGCATCGTCGTGACGACGAAGCGCCCGTCCCGCGACCAGGTCACGTCGATATGCGAGCCCTTCCACTCGGCAAGCTCGGGCGGGGTCTCATGGTTCGGGTACCAGAGGCTGACGCCGTTGTAGTGCGAGCAGGCGAGCCGGTAGCCCTTCGGCGCGAAGGCGAGGCCCCGCGCGCTCGACGGCACGGTCAGCGTCCGCTCCCGACCCTTGGCGTCCCGCGTGACGACGTTGCGGCCGTGGGAGAAGGCGAAGCCGCCGTCGCCGTGGAGCGTGAGCGCATCGATCCAGGCGCCGTTCTTGGCCGTCGCGATCTCCGTGAGGCTGCCGTCCGCCCGCGCCTCGACGACGCGGCCGTCGTCGCCCCCGGTGAGGAGGCGTGTGCCGTCGCCCGCCGCGACGAGGATCGCCGCGTCCGGATGCGCCGTCAGACGCGTCGGGCCGCCCTCGGCGGGGAGCATCAGCGTGCCGTCGCCGAGCGCCAGCACCGGCACGGTCCCGAGCCATTCGGCGGCGGTGACGTGCGAGCCCGCGTCGAACGCCTCGACATGGCTGGTGAGGGTGGGCTGGCTGACGCTCATCGTGACTTCGGTCCCGGCTCGGCGCGGTCTCCGCCGGTTCGGCATCGGAGACCGCCCTCCTGTCAATCTTCCGGTCCGCCTACCGCTCCGACGGATCGACGACCTGCCGGCCGGCGAGCGCGAAGCCGCCGGCGAGCGCGGCGAGGAGCGTGGCTGTCGCCACCGCCCCGCAGAGGGCATAGAGCGGCGAGACGCCGTAGGCCACCGTCCCGGCGACCGCGCCGGAGAGCAGCGCCAGCCAGACGGCGCCGTCCGGCACCCAGCCGAAGGCCGGCCCGTGCCCGGCGAGCGCCAAGCCGAGCTTCTGCCCGAACCCGTAGAGGGCGCCCGTCACGAAGGTGGTGCCGGCCCGGAAGCCGCCGACATGGACGAGCGCGGCGTTCTGGGCGCCCATGGCGAGCGCCATGAACAGGGCCGCCACCGCGTGGTCGGGCACGGTGATCTCCATGGCGAGCGCAGCCACGAGCAGGAGCGCCTCGAAGCCGAGGACGCAGGCGGTGCGCCAGCGCGGGCTCGTCAGCCCGGCCAGCCCTCCGCCGAGCATCGCGCCGACCGCGAAGGTGGCGATGAGCACCGCCGGCCCCGCCGCGAGGGTCCAGGCCCCCTGGCCCAGCGCCACCGACATCCGGGTCGTGTTGCCACTCATGAAGGAGGTGTAGAGGCCGCCGAGCCGGATGAAGCCGAGGGCGTCGATGAAGCCGGCCAGCGCCGTGAGCGTCAGGCCGAAGGCGATCTCGAAGGCTCGGGTCATGAGATTGAATGCAGAATCGAGCGGGGCAGGAGGCCGGGTAACGCTTCGTTAACCATTCCGGGCGCTCCGTTCACCCCTGGATGGGCAGAGTTAAAGCTTCGCTCACCAAACCTGAGCAATTCGAATGATCCACGGCGAACACCGGCACGAGCGGACCCGTTTGTCCGACGATCCGGCCCGGGCCTCACGCCCTTCGCCGGGTGCGTTCGGAGTTGCGTCCATGATCCCCTTCGCCGCCCTCCCGCCCGTCTCTTCCCTGGCCGCCGGCACGGTCCTCGTCGTCGAGGACGAGGCCTTCGTCTGCGAGCTCGCCGCCGAGGCCCTGCTCGACGAGGGCTACCGGGTGCTGACCGCCGCCGACGCCGAGGAGGCCGAGGCGATCCTCGCCCGCGAGAGCGTCGACCTGCTCTTCACCGACATCGATCTCGCGCGGAACACCAACGGCATCGCGCTGGCCCGCAACGCCCGCTCCCGCCGGCCCGACCTGCCGGTCGTCTACACCTCGGGCGGGCGCGGCTGCCTCTCGGGCGACGAGGCGGTGTCCCGCTCGGTGTTCGTGCCGAAGCCCTACCGGCCGAGCGACCTCGTCGACCTGACGAACGGCCTCCTGCGCCACAGCCACCCCCACCACGCCTGACACAGGCCTTCGGAGACGAGTCCCATGCGCGCGACGGCCGCGATCCTCGCAACCTTCGTGCTCGTCCTGCCTGCGCGGGCGGCCTGCGACGTGACGAACGCCAAGCTGGAGGAGACCATCGCGGCCCGCGGCGAGCTTCGCGAGGCCGCCAACGCCCAGGCCGTGCGCGACCTGCGGACCCTGCGCGACGCGGCGATCATCCTCGAGAGCTACAAGTTCGAGCCGGAATGCGAGCGCCTCGTCGCCATCGTGAAGCAGCTCGCGGCCGATCCCGACAAGGCGATCGAGCAGAGCGGCGACACCGACGAGGACAAGGCCGAGGCCGTCGAGCGCACCCGCCAGCCCAAGGCCGCGATGCCGCCTGCATCCTCTCCCGCTCCCGCGCGTTGAGCCCGCCGAACGGCAAAGCTCGGGAGACGGCATGAGCGAGGGCAACGGGAACGGCCAGCAGGGCATCGCGCATGGCGGCACCGAGCTGCCCTCGGTCATCGTCGACGACTACAACATCGAGCTGTCCAACGAGGAAGGCTTCATCGGCGACCGCGTCTCGAAGGGCGCCTTCCGCGACCTCGTCGAGGACTGGCGGGAGAAGCTGCGGCAGGTCGGGGACGATCCGCTCGGCGACGTGCCCAGCCGCGAGATCGGCAAGAAGCGCCTCGACAAGCACCTGCTCTCGGACGATCCCCTGGCCTCCGGCGTGGTGTTCGGCGCCATCGAGGGCTTCGCGCAGGAGCTGGCCACCGTCGCGCGCCGCTTCCTGCGCCAGAAGGGCTGGAAGGACACGCAGGCCATCGTGGTCGGCGGCGGCTTCAGCGACAGCCGGGCCGGGCATTTCGCCATCGGCCGGGCCGGGGTGATTCTGCGGGCCGGCGGCATCGACGTGAGCCTGCGGGCGATCGCCAACCACCCCGATGAGGCCGGCCTGATCGGCGCCGCGCATCTCGCCCCCGCCTGGATCTTCAACGGCTACGACAGCCTGCTCGCCGTCGACATCGGCGGCACCAACATCCGGGCCGGCGTGCTCGTCACCAACCGCAAGCGCGCGCCGGACCTGTCGCGCACGGAGGTCTGGCGCTCCGATCTCTGGCGGCACCGGGACGAGGACCCGCAGCCCTCCCGCGAGGAGGCGGTGAAGCGCCTCGCGCGGATGCTCAAGGGCCTGATCCGCCGGGCCGAGCGCTCGCGGCTGAAGCTCGCGCCCTTCATCGGCGTCGGCTGCCCCGGCCTCATCGAGAGCGACGGCTCCATCGCGCGCGGCGGCCAGAACCTGCCGGGCAACTGGGAGAGCAGCCGCTTCCACCTGCCGAGCCTGCTCAGCGAGGCGATCCCGGAGATCGGCGGCCACGAGACCATGGTGCTCATGCACAACGACGCCGTGGTGCAGGGCCTCAGCGAGATCCCGCGCATGGGCGACTACGAGCGCTGGGGCGTGCTCACCGTCGGCACCGGCCTCGGCAACGCCCGCTTCACGGCTCGCCGCCGGGAGGAGTGACCGGAGGTGCGGCCGGCGGCCTGGGTTCGCCGCGCGGCTCGCCCCGGTCTCCCGAGCGCACCCGCGCCAGTGCCTTGGCGAGCTTCTGCGCGAAGCGATCGCGCAGGGATTCCGTCACCTCGAGGTCGATAAGCCGCCAGGTGGTGCCGCGCAGGCGCAGGCGCAGACGCAGCTGATCGGCCCGCGGCGCGTCCGGGGGCGCCGCCATGACCACGGTGCGGAAGCCGCGCATCTCCGAGGCGAGGTAGAAGCGGATCAGGCTGCCGATCCCGTCGACCCGCAGGCCCCGCGGGCGAGCCACCCGGTCCGGGCGCGGACCTTCGAGCCCCTCCGGCCAGCCGTCGTCGAGGAGGTCGGTGACGGTCTTGGCCGTCACGAGGCTCTCGGCGAGCGCGAGGGCGATCCCGGTGGCGGCGTCGTTCAGGCGCTGGCGCTCGCGGGAGTCGAGGCTCGGATCGGCGGCCATGGCCGAGCGGACGGTGGCCGTCGCCTGCCGCACCAGGGAGAGGCGCAGCGTCCGGAAGTTAACCCGGCGCTCGACCGCCTCGACGTCCCCCGCCTGCACGTCGCGGGCGAGGCCATAGAGCGCGTAGAGCGGCGTCAGCGTGTAGACGAACCAGGCGACGATCGCCAGGACGGGAAGGGTCCACCAGCGCATCGGACGGCCCTCAGGCCCCGGCGCGGGTCACGCCCCGGCCTGCCAGCGCGACAGCGGCGCGAAGCTCTCCACCACGGCCTCGTAGACCGGCCGCTTGAACGGCACGATCAGGCCGGACAGCTCCGCGAAGGGACGCCAGCCCCAGTCCTCGAACTCGGACTTGTGGGCGCCGCCCCCCGGCGTCAGCACGTCGATCTCCGAATCGGCGCCGAGGAAGCCGAAGGCGAACCATTTCTGGGTCTGGCCGCGGTAGCGCCCTTTCCAGGCCTGCTTCAGCACCTCCGGCGGCAGGTCGTAGGCGAGCCAGCCCGGCGTCTCGGCGAGGTAGCGTAGCGAGCCCTCGGCGACGCTCGTCTCCTCGTGAAGCTCGCGGATCGCGGCCCGGCGCGGGTCCTCGCCGGGGTCGATCCCGCCCTGCGGCATCTGCCAGGCGAAGGCCCCGGCGACGTGCTCCGGCCCCGCCTCGACCCGGCGGCGGCCGACAAAGACCTCGCCGCGCCCGTTGATGAGCGTGATGCCGACGCAAGGTCGGTACGGCAGGCCGGTGCCGTCGATGGCGGGTGCGTCGGGGGTCGTCATGATGAGGCGGACCATAGGGCAGGCGGCGATGGCGCCGCAACGCCCCGCCCGGCCTACTCCGCCTTCGAGAGCTTGCCCGGCGCCGCACGGCCCCGCAGCGCAACGCTGACGGGCACGAGGCGGATGCCCCGCGCGTCGAGGTCCTTCGCCCAGCGGGCGATCCGCTCGATCGACAGGGGAAGCGCGGTCGCCGAGGCCATCGCGAATCCCTTCTCGCGGGCGGCGGCCTCGAGGCGGGCGAGCTCCCGGTCGATGGCGTCCGGGCGCGGCTGGGCGTCGAGCACGATCTCGGCCCGTGCGGCCGGCGTCTTCAGGCGGCCGGCGAGCGCCACGGCCTGGGAGCGCGGCGCGGTGCCGTCGTCGACGAAGCCGAGGCCGCGGGCGCCGATCTCGCGCAGGACCGGCTCGAAGGCGGCCGGGTCGCTCATCAGCTTGGCGCCCATGAAGTTGACGAGGCCGGTGAAGCCCGGGAACCGGCTCATCATCCAGGCGAGGCGGTCGCTCGCCTCCGCCGGGCGCAGGCCGGTGAGGAGCGTCTGGGGGCCCGGATCGCTGTCGGGGTAGTCGAAGGGCTCCATGGGGGCCTGGAGCATCACCTCGTGCCCGAAATCGCGGGCGCGGGCGGCCATCTTGTCGGTCTCGGCCCCGTAGGGCGAGAAGGCCAGCGTCACCGCCGGGGGAAGCTGCACGATGGCGCGGGCCGTGGCCGACTGGCCGACGCCGAGACCCGAGACCAGGATGGCGATCCGCGGGCCGGTGCCGCCTTCCGTGTCGGGCCGCGCGTAGAGGTCGAGGGCGCGCAGGCGTCCCTCGCCGAGGCGCGGGATCGCCCCATGGCGGCCGCGCTCGACGAGGCGCGGATCGGGAGCGGGACCGAGCTTCACCGGTGCGCTCGGCACCCGGATCACCACCGCCTCGCTCGGCGCCGAGGTGCCGTCGGGTCGCACGACGGTGACGCCCGAGGCCGTCTCGATCTGCTCGGCGCTGCGCTGGGCGGCGGCCGATTCCGGTGCGGGCACGGCCTCCGCGGCCTGGACCGGCGGCTCCTGCGGCGCGGCGGCGGCCACGGGCGCGCGCAGCGTGATGGCGACGGTAGCGCGCGGCTCGCCGCCCCGCTTGTCCCCGAGGAGCAGCAGGAGGGCCAGCGCGACGAGAGGGACACCGGCGAGCGCGCCCATCTGCACCGGGCGCATCTTCGAGAGCGCGCGCAGGCGCGCCACCTGACCCTTGAGGCCTGGCTCGGGCGGGGGCGCGACCCCGAGGGGCCTCGTCAGAATGTCGTCGGCGGGCTCGCTCACCGGCGTCCTCGGGAAGGCACGTTCGGACGGACGGCCGGCTCGATCCGAGAACGGCGCCCGATACCGCCATTGCGGGCGCTTATGGTTAACGTTCCCCTAAAGCCGCGTCCCGAAACGGGAACCCTGCCGGATCCTCGGATCCGGCGGGGTTCGAAAGTCCGTCGACGAAGACCGATCGCTCAGTTCGGCACGCTCGGCTTCTGCTGGTTGGCGGCGCCCTTCTGGATGCCGTGCAAGAAGTCGACCGCGGCGGTGAGCTGCTTGTCCTTGGCCGGGTCCGGCGGGACGTAGGCGGACGAGCCGCCGCGCTCCTCGGTGTCCTTCTGCTTGAGGTGGCCCTTGAGGCCGGCCTCGCCCTTGGTCTCGTCCTTGCCCTTCAGCTCGTCGGGCACGTCCTGCGTCACCTCGATGTCCGGCTCGATGCCCTTGGCCTGGATGGAGCGGCCGGACGGCGTGTAGTAGCGCGCCGTGGTCAGCCGCAGCGCCCCCGAGCCGCCGAGCGGGATGATCGACTGCACCGAGCCCTTGCCGAAGGAGCGCGTGCCGAGCACGGTCGCGCGCTTGTGATCCTGGAGCGCGCCGGCGACGATCTCGGAGGCCGAGGCCGAGCCGCCGTTGACGAGCACGACGATCGGCTTGCCCTTGGTCAGGTCGCCGACCTTGGCCGAGAAGCGCTGCGTCTCGTCCGGGTTGCGGCCGCGGGTCGAGACGATCTCGCCCCGGTCGAGGAAGGCGTCGGAGACGAGCACCGCCTGGTCGAGGAGGCCGCCGGGGTTGTTGCGCAGGTCGAGCACGTAGCCCTTGAGCTTGTCCGCGCCGATGTCGGCGTTGAGCTTGTCGATCGCCGTGCGCAGACCGTCGAAGGTCTGCTCGTTGAACTGGGTCAGTCGCACGTAGCCGATGTCGCCGCCCTCGGTGCGCGAGCGGACGGGCCGGATCTTGATGACGTCGCGGGTCAGCGTGACGTCGAGGGGCTCCTTGGCCTCCTTGCGGCTGATCTTCAGCTTGACCGGCGAGTTGACCGGGCCGCGCATCTTGTCGACGGCCTGGTTGAGGGTGAGACCCTGGACCTGATCGTCGTCGATCTGGGTGATGATGTCGTTGGCGAGCAGGCCCGCCTTCGAGGCCGGGGTGTCGTCGATCGGGGTCACGACCTTGATGAGGCCGTCCTCCATGGTGACCTCGATACCGAGCCCGCCGAACTCGCCCCGCGTCGTGGTCTGCATGTCGCGGAACGCCTTGGCGTCCATGTAGCTCGAATGCGGATCGAGGGAGGTGAGCATGCCGTTCACGGCCGCCTCGATCAGCTTCGACTCGTCGGGCTTCTCGACGTAGTCGGTGCGCACCTTCTCGAACACGTCGCCGAACAGGCTGAGCTGGCGGTAGGTTTCGGCGGAGGCGGCGACGGCGGCGGGCCCGGAGAGAAGCTGCGTCTGGGTCGCGACCATCGAGGTGCCGGCGCCCAGGAAGGCGCCGAGCAGGATGAGGGACGTCTTTCGCATTATCCGCGGACCTTCTCGCTCGGGGCCTTCGCCCACCATGGCTCCGGATCGATGGAGCCGCCGTCTTTCTTGAACTCGACGTACAGGACAGGGTCGGGCCGGTCGCCCTCCGCGGCGCCGGGGCCGCCGCCCCCGTCGCCCATGGTCCCGACCGGCTCACCCGCGAGCACGAACTGGCCGACCTCGACGCTCGTCTGGTCCAGGCCGGCCAACACGAGATAGTAGCCATCGCCCGCGTTGATGATCAAGAGTCGGCCATAGGAGCGGTAGGGCCCGGCGAAGGACACCCAGCCGTCCGCCGGCGCCGAGACCACCGCCTTCGGCCGCGTCACGAGGGAGACGCCGCGGCTGGTGCCGCCGTTGCCGTCGGGCTGGTTGAAGGCCTTCAGGATGCGGCCGCTCACCGGGCGCGGCAGGTCGCCGCGGGCGTCCACGAACCGCACCTTCGGGGCGATCCGGGTCGGGTCGCGGGCGCCGGCCGCGGCGAAGCGGGCCTGGGTCTCGCGCAGCTCCTTCAGCTCGGCCGCCCGCAGCTCCTGGCCGGCCTTGCGGGCGGAGGCGACCTCGCTCTCGATGCGGTCGAGGAGATCCTTGAGGCTCTTGGCCTGGTTGCCGAGCTCCGCCGCGCGGGCGCGTTCGGTGGCGAGCCCCCCCTCGACCTCCACCAGCCGCGCCTTGCGCGCCGCGACGAGGGCCTGGAGGCGCTGCTGCTCGTTCGCCCAGCCGGCGAGATCGGTGCGCAGGCTGTCCCGGTCCGAAGCGATGAGGCCGCGCAGGCGCACCAGCTCCTGAAGGTCGCCGGCCAGCGTCTCCGCCTCGCCGCGCAGCTCCGGCACCAGGGCGCCGAGCAGCATCGAGGTGCGGATGACGGTGAGCATGTCCTCGGGCCGCACCAGCACTGCGGGGGGCGGCCGGCGCCCCATGCGCTGGAGCGAGGCGAGGATCTCGGCGATGACCCCGCGCCGCGCCTGGAGCGAGCGGCGGATGGCCGCCTCGCTGTCGTCCAGCGTCCTGAGCCGCATCTCGAGGCGGGTCATGCGGTCCTCGGTCGCCTGCGACTGGCGGGCCGCGTCGAGGAGCGCCGCGTCGAGCTTCGCCCGGTCGCCGGAGATCGCGGCGATCTCGGCCTCGATCTTCGTGCGCGCGCCCGTACTCGCGGCGAGCGCGTCCTGGATCTGCCTGAGGCTCTCGGCGCGGCGGTCGCGCTCCTCCATCGCCTTGCGGAGGCGCTCCTCCTCGGGAGTGCGCTTGTCGGCGGCTTCCTGCGCGGGCGCGAGGCCCGGGAGGAGGACCGCCAGCGCCGCGATCGCCAGCAGAGGGGTGCGCCGGCCGCGCTTCGGGAGGAGACTCAACGTCGGCAGGGATGGCATCGGGCTCACGCGGACCCGTCCGGATCGCCCCGGTGATAGGGATGCCCGGCCAGGATGGTCAGCGAGCGGTAGACCTGCTCCAGGGCGAGAATGCGGACGAGAGCGTGGGGCAGCGTGGCGGCCCCGAAGGACAAGGTCAGGTCGGCGCGCGCCCGCAGCCGGGCGTCGAGCCCGTCCGGGCCGCCGATCACCACGGCAAGCGCCGGCCGGCCCGCGTCCCGGAAGCCGCCGACGCGCTCGGCGAGGCGTTCGCTCGGCAGGTCGGCGCGGCCGCGCTCGTCGTAGACGATCAGCGCCGCGCTCTCGGGAATGTGACCGAGAAGACCCGTGGCTTCCTCGGCGCAGCGGTCGGCGGCACGGCGTGCCCGGCTCTCGGGAAGCTCGACCATGTCGCAGGCGGAGAGGCCGAGCCCGCGCCCGATCTGCACGGAGCGTTCGCGGTAGCGCTCGGCCAGCTCCCGCTCGGGGCCGCTCTTGAGGCGCCCGACCGCGGCGACGACGACACGCATCGGGCGCGATCCGGCTCAGCCGGCGAGGCGGCCCTCGGGACGGTCGGCGCCCCACATCTTCTCGAGGTTGTAGAAGCCTCGCACCTCGGGGCGGAAGATGTGGACGAGCACGTCGCCGGCGTCGATCAGCACCCAGTCGCAGGCCGGGAGGCCCTCGACGCGGGCGGTGCCGAAGCCGTTGTCCTTCATGTCCTTGATGATCTTGTCGGCGATGGCCCCAACATGGCGCTGCGAGCGGCCGGAGGCGATGATCATCGTGTCGGCCAGCGAGGTCTTGCCGGCGAGGTCGATCTCGACCGTCTCCTCGGCCTTCATCTCGTCGAGGCAGCCCAGAGCGAGCGTGCGCAGGTCGCCGCTCCGCGTCAGGGCTTCGGTCTCGGAAACCACGGTTCCGGTGTCGGTCGTCTCGGACAGCGTCTGGGTCCCCGATAAGCGGCGGCCGGGCCCCTCCGGCCCTGGAATCCACAGTGGCGCCTCGGGGCGCGGTTTTCAATACGCTCCGCCCGCGCGCAGGGCAGTCGAGGAGAGCGTGGAGCGCGGACCGTGCAGGTAGACCCAGGCCGGGGGCGCCAGGTCGGCCAGCGCCCCGGCGTCCCGCTCGTCGACGCGATGGGCGTCGAGGAAGCGCGCGGCGGGGCTGGACGACGCGCTGAGGGTGAAGCCGGGCCGGTCGACGACCGCGATCGGCACGAGGTCGGCGATCTCGCGAAAGCCCCGCCAGCGATGGAAGCTCGCCAGGCTGTCGGCACCCATGATCCAGACGAAGCGCACCCCGGGCCTGCGGGCGCGCAGGTAGCGCAGGGTCTCGAGCGTGAAGCGCGCGCCGATCTCGGCCTCGAAGCCGGTCACCGCGATGCGCGGATGCGCCGCCAAGGCGCGGGCGGCCCCGATCCGCGTGTCGAGGGAAGCGAGATCGCCCCGCGCCTTGAGCGGGTTGCCGGGGGTGACGAGCCACCACAGCCGGTCGAGCCGCAGGCGCCGCAGCGCCATCAGGCCGACATGGCGATGGCCGGCATGGGCCGGGTTGAACGAGCCGCCGTAGAGGCCGACCCGCATCCCCGGCGCGCTCGGCGGAAGCTTGCCGCGCACGTCCGTCAGACGGGTCGGATCTGCCCGCTGCCGTGAACCCGATACTTGAACGTCGTGAGCTGCTCGACGCCCACGGGGCCGCGGGCGTGCATCCGCCCGGTGGCGATGCCGATCTCGGCGCCGAAGCCGAACTCGCCGCCGTCGGCGAACTGGGTCGAGGCGTTGTGGGTCACGATCGCGGAGTCGACCTCGGCGAGGAAGCGGGCGGCCTCCTCGGAATCGTCCGTGACGATCGCGTCGGTGTGGTGGGAGCCGTTCGTCTCGATATGCTCGATGGCGGCATCCAGACCGTCGACCACGCGGGCCGAGATGATCGCGTCGAGATACTCCGTACGCCAGTCCTGATCGGTCGCCGCGGTGACGCGGGGATCGGCGGCCTGCACCGCGGCGTCGCCGCGCACGGCGCAGCCGGCATCGAGCAATGCCGTGACGAGAGGCGCGAGATGCGTGTCGGCGCAGGCGCGATCGACGAGCAGCGTCTCGGCGGCGCCGCAGATGCCGGTGCGGCGCAGCTTGCTGTTGAGGAGGAGCGTGCGGGCCATGTCGAGGTCGGCGGCCTTCGCGACGTAGACGTGGCAGATGCCGTCGAGATGGGCGAAGACCGGCACCTTCGCCTCGGCCTGGACCCGCTCCACGAGGCTGCGGCCGCCGCGGGGCACGATCACGTCGACGCAGCCGTCGAGGCCGGCGAGCATCAGCCCCACCGCCGCGCGGTCGCGGGTCGGCACGAGCTGAACCGCGTCGGCGGGGAGCCCGGCGGAGGCCAGGCCCTCGCCCATGGCGGCGGCGATGGCGAGCGCCGTGCGGAAGCTGTCCGAGCCCGCCCGCAGGATCGCGGCGTTGCCGGCCTTGAGGCAGAGGGCGCCGGCATCCGCCGTCACGTTCGGGCGGCTCTCGAAGATGACGCCGACGACGCCGAGCGGCACCGCCACGCGTTCGATCAGCAGCCCGTTCGGGCGCTCGAAGGCGGCGATCTGCCGGCCGACCGGATCGGGCAGCGCGCCGATCTTCTCCACCGCGTCGGCGATGCCCGAGAGCCGCGCCTCGTCGAGGGTGAGCCGATCGATGAGCGCGCTGGTCTGACCGGCCGCCTTCGCCGCGGAGACGTCGCGGGCGTTCTCCCGCAGGATCGCGGCGGCGCTCGCGCGGATGCGCTCGGCCACCGCCCTCAGCGCCGTATCCTTGGTCTCGGCGGAGGCGAGCGCCATGGCGCGGGCGGCCTTGCGGGCGCGCCGGCCGATGTCGCGCATCAGCGTATCGAGATCGTCGGGATCGGCGTCGTTCGAGCGCAGGTTGAGGACGGGCACGGGCGGGTTCCTCGATCGGACCGGGTCACGAGGGCGGTCGGCAATCTGCAAGATGATGCCGGCGTATGTGCGCCCGTTCCGGCGGCGAGACAAGCGTGGCGCGCGCAAGTCTCCCCGGACGATGCGCGCCTCGGTTGAGCCGCCGTTTGTGCCGGGCCTACTCCGCGAACAGGGCGAGGTCGTCCCGGTGCACCATCTCCGAGCGGCCGGGATGGGTGAGGAGCTCGGCGATCCGTGCGCTCGGCTGGCCGATGATGAGTGCCGCCTCGGTGCTGTCATAGGCGACCAGTCCCCGGCCGAGGGGGCGGCCGGCGAGGCTGCGGATCAGCACCGCGTCGCCGCGCCCGAAGCTGCCCTCGATGGCGCGCACGCCGACCGGCAGCAGACTCGCGCCGCCCTGGAGGGCGCGGGCGGCGCCGTCGTCGATGACGAGACTGCCGCGGGGCTCCAAGGAGCCGGCGATCCAGGTCTTGCGGGCAGCGGTCGGCGTCGAGCCAGAGAGAAACCAGCTGCAGCGCCCGCCCTGCTGGATCGCCCGGAGTGGGTTCTTCTCGCGCCCGTCGGCGATGATCATGTGGGTGCCGCCGCCGGCGGCGATCTTGGCGGCCTCGATCTTGGTGCGCATGCCCCCGCGCGACAGCTCCGAGGCGGGGCCGCCGGCCATCGCCTCGATCTCCGGCGTCACCCGCTCGACGACGGGCAGGTGCCGGGCGTCCGGGTCCTGATGCGGAGGCGCGGTGTAGAGCCCGTCGATGTCGGAGAACAGCACCAGCACCTCGGCGCCGATCATCGTGGCGACGCGGGCGGCGAGGCGGTCGTTGTCGCCGTAGCGGATCTCGCTGGTGGCCACCGTGTCGTTCTCGTTGACCACGGGGACGGCGCGCACGTCGAGGAGCTTCAGCACGGTGGCGCGGGCGTTGAGGTAGCGGCGGCGCTCCTCGGTGTCGCGGGGCGTGACGAGAATCTGCCCGGCGACGATGCCGTGATGGCCGAGCGCCTCCGCCCAGTGGCGGGCGAGCGCGATCTGCCCGACCGAGGCCGAGGCCTGGCTCTCCTCGAGCCGCAGCGCCCCCGGCGGTAGGCCGAGCACCGTGCGCCCGAGCGCGATGCTGCCGGAGGAGACCACGAGCACGTCCGCGCCCCGCGCGTGAAGGTCGGCGATATCCTCGGCGAGCGCCGCGAGCCAGGCGTGGCGCAGCCGCCCGCGGCCCCGGTCCACGAGAAGCGCGGAGCCGACCTTGATGACGATGCGGCGGAAATCCTGGAGGTTCGGGGTCATCGGCGAGCGGTGCGGTCGGAGACGGTGTCCGTGTGAACGAAGTCGGCGGCTTTGAACAGCGCCGCCGCCGCGGGATGCGTCGCGCTCTCGACGGGCGGCTCCTCCTCGTCCGACCGACCGAGGCCGCTATGTCCACCTGCTCGCAGGTGACAGGAGGCGTCGATGTTCGTCGAAGGAGGATGGAAGCCGTCCTGGGAGCCGCCCCGCAAGCCCCGGCTGACGAAGCGGCAGGAGTCCGTGCTCCTATGGATCATCGGCGCGAACCTGCTGCTCCTGCTCGTGGCCCCGATCGGCGGCGCCACCGTCTTCCACGCCTTGCTCGCCATGATGAGGCAGGGATAGCCTCCGGAGCCGGCCGCTAGGGCTGCCAGGCCGGGGCCGGCGCCTGCTCGGCCTCCTCGACCCGCCCCTGCTCGATCTCGGCCAGGATCGCGCGCAGCGCCTCCGGCACGCCGCGGCCGGAGGCGGAGGAGAGCACCAGGGGCGTGCGCCCGGCGGCGCGCTTCAGGCGGGCGACCTGCGTCTTCAGGGTGTCGGCATCGAGCGCGTCGGCCTTCGAGAGCGCGACGATCTCCGGCTTGTCCGCCAGACCGTTGCCGTAGGCCTCGATTTCCCCACGCACGAGCTTGTAGGCCTTGCCGGCATGCTCGCTCGTGCCCTCCACGAGATGCAGCAGCACCCGGCAGCGCTCGACATGGGCGAGGAACTTGTCACCCAGGCCGACGCCCTCGTGCGCCCCCTCGATCAGGCCGGGAATGTCGGCGAGCACGAACTCGCGGGAATCGGAGCGCACCACGCCGAGGCCGGGGTGCAGGGTCGTGAACGGATAGTCGGCGATCTTGGGCTTCGCCGCCGTCACGGTGGCGAGGAAGGTCGACTTGCCGGCGTTCGGCAAGCCGACGAGCCCGGCATCGGCGATGAGCTTCAGGCGCAGCCACAGCCACATCTCCTGGCCTTCGAGGCCGGGGTTGGCGTGTTTCGGCGCGCGGTTCGTCGAGGTGGTGAAGTAGGCGTTGCCGAAGCCGCCGTTGCCGCCCTTGGCGAGGCGCACCCGCTGGCCGATCTCGGTCATGTCGGCGACCAGCGTCTCTCCGTCCTCGGCCAGGATCTCGGTGCCGGCGGGCACCTTCAGCACCACGTCCGCGCCCTTGGCGCCGTGGCAGTTGGAGCCCATGCCGTGCTCGCCCTTGCGGGCCTTGAAATGCTGCTGGTAGCGGTAGTCGATGAGGGTGTTGAGCCCCTCGACGCACTCGGCCCAGACGTCGCCGCCGCGCCCCCCGTCGCCGCCGTTCGGGCCGCCGAACTCGATGAACTTCTCCCGCCGGAACGAGACGCAGCCCGCGCCGCCGTCACCGGAGCGGATGTAGACCTTGGCTTCGTCGAGGAACTTCACGGGACGTCTCGCTCGGACACTGCGCGCCGGAGCCTCTGCCGGCCCGGCGCGGGAAAGGACTGTTCAATCGAAGGATCAGGCGGCGCTGCGCCGGCATTTTCCTTCGCGGTTGAGATACTGGACGCTGCGCAGGCCCGCCTCGAACCAGTGCGAGCCCGGCTTCGGGCGGTCGCCATAGAGGTTGATCTGGATGGCGCCGTCCGGCGAGTGCAGGGTCGCCGGATCGTCCGATTCGTCGAAGGCCCAGAGCGGCCGGTCCGCGCCTTCGAGATCCGTCTGCTCGCCACTCATCTCCCGGCGGAAGATCTGGGCGTAGGCGGCCCCCGCATCCTCGTGCTCCACGGCGAAGGAGAAGCCCACCTTCGGGGTCCGGCCAGTGACGTTATAGAACTCGCAGTAGAGGCTCGGGCTCCGCGCCGCCGCCGTCGCGGGCGCAGGCGTGCTCCGCGCGGCGGGCGCCGGCGCACCGCCCTCCCCGGGCGGCCAGCCGAGCACGGCCGCCGCGGCGAGCGATATGCCGGCCGCGACGAGGATCGGGATCGTCAGGCGCCTTCCGTTCATCGCTCCCTCTCAGGCCGCCCGCACGATGCCGTCGAAGACGTCGGCGCCGCAACCGGCACCATGGCGCCGCGCGAGCCAGGCGGCCCGGTCCTGACGGAACAGGTCGCAGAGCCTCGGACCGCCACGGGCCGGGAACGGACGCTCGCCGCGCCACTGCCAGGTGAAGCCGCAGCCCTCCAGCACGCGCCGCGAGGCGGGGTTCTCGACGAGCGCGGCGGAGGTGAGCACCGCGCCTCGCGCATAGGCGAAGTAGGCCTCGACCATGGCGCCGGCCGCCTCGCGCATCAGCCCGCGTCCCCAATGGGGGCGCCCGAGCCAGTAACCGAGATGCGGCCCGGCGGCCTCGGCATCGGGCGCGATCGCCACGAGCCCGACGAGGCCCTGCGGCGCCTCGCGCAGGCTGAGCGCCAGGACGAGTGCCCGGCCCTCGGCATTCTCCCGGCGGTTGCGGATCACGAACGCGTCGACCGTCCCCCGGTCGAGGGGCAGCGGGATCGCCGCGGTCATGCCGGCCACGGCCGGGTCGCCAGCGAGCGTCGCGATGGCCTCGGCATCGCGGGCGCAGGGCCAGCGCAGCCAGAGCCGGGCGGTCTCGATCCGGAAGACGTCGTCACGGGTTAGATCGGGGAACATGGACACCGCTCCGTTCCTGGTGGCCTCGCCCTGCGAGGCACCGGAGACGACGAAGGGGAGGATGGCGTCCCATCCTCCCCCGGCATCCGTCCGATCGCTCGCCTTTCGGGCGTGTCGGGCGTCGTTCGCCGGGTGTCGATGGGACACCGGCGGGACGCTCGCTTCGCCTGTCAGGCGCCC
Organism: Methylobacterium jeotgali; assembly: GCF_022179345.1. Classification (GTDB taxonomy): domain Bacteria; phylum Pseudomonadota; class Alphaproteobacteria; order Rhizobiales; family Beijerinckiaceae; genus Methylobacterium; species Methylobacterium jeotgali. Next base: position 49,797 of record NZ_BPQR01000049.1, read on the forward strand.
GCCGTTACTCCGCTGCTTCCTGCGTCGGTACCACAGCCACGAAGGCGCGGCCGCGACGCTGGCCGAAGGACACGCGCCCCTCGACGAGGGCGAAGAGCGTGTGGTCCTTGCCCATGCCGACATTGGCGCCGGGGTGCCATTTGGTGCCGCGCTGACGCACGATGATGTTGCCCGGAATCACGGCCTCCGAGCCGAACTTCTTGACGCCGAGGCGCCGGCCTTCGGAGTCGCGGCCGTTGCGGGACGAGCCGCCTGCCTTCTTGTGTGCCATCGAATCTCTCCAGAATTCTCAGATGCGTCGGGGTGGCGGCCTCAGGCCTCGGCGGCGGCAGGCTCGGCCTTGGGAGCCTTCGCCTTGCGCTCGGAAGCCTTGGACGACTTGCCGCCCGCGCTGATCTCGGTGATGCGCACCACGGTGTGGTGCTGGCGGTGGCCGCGCTTGCGGCGGGAGTTCTGCCGGCGGCGCTTCTTGAAGGCGATGACCTTCTTGTCGCGGCCGTGGCCGACGATCTCGCCGGTGACGGTGATGCCCGACAGGAGCGGGGCGCCGACCTGGGTGGCGTCGCCGTCCGTGAAGAGCAGGACGTCCCCGAAGGTCACGGCCGAGCCGGCCTCGCCCTCGAGGGTGGCAATCGTGATGGTGTCGTTGGCGGCGACGCGGTACTGCTTGCCGCCGGTCTTGATGACTGCGAACATCGTTCTCTCTCGTGTTCTCGAACGGCCTCCGGAACGGTTGCCCGCCCCTGGACCGGCTTCTTGTTTGATGTCATCCGGCCGGCTTGAGAGCGGCGCGAACGCGAAGCGCGCAGGACTCGGAGAGCCCGCGCGAAGCCGGGTGGATAGTCTGCGAAACGCAGATTTGTCAACGGCAGGACGCCCTCACCGCTTCATCAGCCCGCCGAGGACGTTGCGCAGGATGGCGTTGCCGACCTGGGTGCCGACCGAGCGGGCCATGGAGCGGGCCGCGCTCGACACGACCTGCTCGGCAAGGCTCTTGGGCGGGCGCCGTCCGCCCTTGGCCGGCGGCGCGCCGGTGCCGAGCACGCCGCCTAGCATCCCGCCGAGATTGCCGAGGAGCCCGCCGAGGCCGCCCTCGCTCTGCTGCGCGGCCTCGGCCGGCGCGGTATCGAGGCCCTTGCGCTTGGCTAGGATCTCGTAGGCGCTCTCGTTGTCGACGGCCTCGTCGTACTTGCCCCGGAGCGGGCTCTTCGCGATCAGCTCGGCCCGCTCGGCCGGGGTCAGCGGCCCGACGCGGGCGGTCGGCGGCGCGATCAGGGCGCGTTCCACCACCGAGGGCGTGCCCTTGGGCTCCAGGAAGCTCACCAGCGCCTCGCCGACGCCGAGCTCGGTGATGGCCTTGGCGACGTCGAAGCCGGGGTTCTGGCGGAAGGTCTCGGCGGCGGCCCTCACCGCCCGCTGGTCGCGGGGGGTGAAGGCGCGCAGCGCATGCTGCACCCGGTTGCCGAGCTGGCCGAGCACGGTCTCCGGCACGTCGAGGGGGTTCTGGGTGACGAAGTAGACGCCGACGCCCTTCGAGCGGATCAGGCGCACCACCTGCTCGACCGCGTCGAGCAGCGCCTTCGGCGCGTCGTCGAAGAGCAGATGCGCCTCGTCGAAGAAGAACACCAGCTTCGGCTTTTCGAGATCGCCCACTTCGGGGAGGTGCTCGAACAGCTCGGAGAGCATCCAGAGCAGGAACGAGGCGTAGAGCCGCGGCTTCTGCATGAGCTTGTCGGCGGCGAGGATGTTGACGATGCCCCGCCCCTCGCGGTCCGTGCGCATGAAGTCGTCGAGGTTCAGCGCCGGCTCCCCGAAGAACCGGTCCGCGCCCTGGTTCTCCAGCATCAGGAGCTGGCGCTGGATGGCGCCGACGCTGGCGCCCGAGACGTTGCCGTACTTCCCCGAGACCTCCTTGAGGTTCTCCGCGCAGAAGGTCAGCAGCGCCCGCAGGTCCTTGAGATCGATGAGCGGCCACTGGTTCTCGTCGGCGAGCCGGAAGGCGATGTTGAGCACGCCCTCCTGGGTGTCGTTGAGTTCGAGGAGGCGGGCGAGCAGCAGCGGCCCCATCTCCGTCACCGTGCAGCGGATCGGGTGGCCCTGCTCGCCGAACAGGTCCCAGAACACGACCGGGAAGCGGTCGGGCTCGTAGGTCAGCCCAAGCTCCTCGGCGCGCTTCACGAAGACCGGCTTCGATTCCCCCGCCGCCGCGAGCCCGGAGAGGTCGCCCTTGATGTCGGCGGCGAAGACCGGGACGCCCGCGTTGGAGAAGCCCTCCGCCATCACCTGGAGGGTCACGGTCTTGCCGGTGCCGGTGGCGCCCGCCACCAGGCCGTGCCGGTTCGCGAGCCTCAGGAGCAGGGTCTCGGCCTTGCCGCCCGAACCCGCGCCCTTCCCGACCAGGATTCCGTCGCCCGACATCGCGCCGCCTCCGCTGCGAACCGGCACCGGTTATGGCCGCCCCCGCGCCGCTTTGCCAGCCGGCGGCGCGCTTGATTTCGCCGCTCCGAGGCCCGATGGACAGGCATCGTTTCAGGCCAGGAGCGCCACCGATGGAAGAACTGATCGCCCGCGTCACCAACCGCACCGGGCTCGACGCGGGAACGGCGCAGACGGCCATCGGCCACATCCTCGCCTTCCTCCAGAAGGAGGGCCCGGCGACCGAGGTCAGCCAGCTTCTCGCCGCCATGCCGGGCTCCGAATCGCTGATCGCCGAGTCGAACGCCGGCGAGGGCGGGGGCGGCCTCATGGGCATGCTCGGCGGCATGATGGGCGGTGGCGTCATGGCGCTCGGCCAGAAGCTGATGTCGGCCGGCGTTCCGATGGGCCAGATGCAGCCGCTCGGGCAAGAATTGTTCGCCTACGGGCGCGAGAAGGCCGGCGAGGACGTGATGGGCCCGATCGTCGGTTCCGTGCCCGGCCTCAGCCAGTTCGTCTGACCATTTAGCCGGCACCATACACGCCGAAGCGTTTCGTTGCCCGGCCAAGTGATTGCCGGGCAACGCATCCCCCTGTCATAAAAGCGTGCCCGCCCCGTGGTGTTGTCACGCTGCGCGGAGCCGGGTTCCTGGGGAGCCTGCCGGCTTACCCGTGCGGGGACGGGACGAGATGGTCGCCAATTTCGCCCGCGGCGCGTCCGCCGCCTGGCTCAGCGGCTGGGAGCGCGGCGTCAACGCGCCGATCGCCAAGCTGAAGCGCAAGGGCGCCGAGGTCGGTATTCCGGGTCTCGCTGGCCGCAGCCTAGTGCCGCCCGGCGCCACCGCCATCCGCTTCCGCGACCGGCTGCGCGAGCCGTTGGGCAGTCCCGGCCTCGCCCCGAGCCTCGGTCGCATCGGCAATCTCGAGGTGCGTCTCGCCACCCGCCGCTCCGAGGTGCGCCGGGCGCAGCGCCTGCGCTTCCAGGTGTTCTACGAGGAGATGTCGGCGATCTCGTCGGGGCTCGGCATGCTCTCGCGCCGGGACGTCGACGAGTACGACGCGGTCTGCGACCACCTGCTCGTCATCGACCACGCGGCAACGGAGGCGAAGCCCTTCCGCAAGCCTCGGCCGAAGGTCGTCGGCACCTATCGCCTGCTGCGGCAGGACGTGGCCGAGCGCCATTTCGGCTTCTACAGCGCCGGCGAGTACGAGATCGGGCCGGTGCTCGCGGCGAATCCGGGCAAGCGCTTCCTGGAGCTCGGCCGCTCCTGCGTGCTCAAGCCCTACCGCACCAAGCGCACCGTCGAGCTGCTCTGGGCCGGCATCTACGCCTACGTGCTCCACCACCGCATCGACGCGCTGATCGGCTGCGCGAGCCTCGAGGGCACCGACCCCGACCGGCTGGCCCTGCCCCTCAGCTTCCTCCACCACCACGCCCGCGCGGCCGAGTCCTGGCGGGCCCGCGCCCTGCCGGAGCGCTTCGTGGCCATGGACCGGCTGGCGCCGGAGGCGATCGACCCGAAGGCCGCGCTCCAGGCGCTGCCGCCGCTCCTCAAGGGCTACCTGCGGGTCGGCGCGACCTTCGGAGACGGCGCCGTGGTCGACCACCAGTTCGGCACGACGGACGTGTTCGTGGTCCTGCCGGTCGAGGCCATCGCCGCGCGCTACCTCGGGCATTTCGGACCCGCCGCGAACCGCCGCGCGGCCTGATCCCCCCGTGACTCCGGCGACACGCCGGCGCGCCTTATGGCGCGCGGCATTGATCGCAATGCCCCCAACGCCTTAAGCGGGAGGATGCGTCGCGCTGCCGCCCCAATCGGCGGGCAGGTCGTCGCCCGCAGGTCCGCGACCGTCCGCGCGGCCCCGCAAGTTCGGGGAGACGCGCCATGAGCGGCGATCGGAGCGGCTATCGGTACGAGGCCCTCGACGGCGTCCGCGCGCTCGCCGCGCAGGTCGTGATCGTCACCCACGGGCTCGCCATGGCCTACTTCCCCGTCCACAGCCCCGGCGCGGCCGCCGCGGAGTGGTTCGGCCGCCTCTCGGTGATGGTGTTCTTCTCGCTCTCCGGCTTCGTCATCGCCACCAGCCTCCAGCGGCTCGTGGCGAGCGAGGGCACGCGCTTCGGCCTGCCCTACGCCGTGCATCGCCTCGCGCGGATCTGGCCGCCGCTGGCGCTCGCCATCCTCGTCACCTTCGCCGTCGGCTGGCTCGGGCAGAACGGACTGAGCCTGCTGACCAAGACCGGCGAGCCCTACCGGCTCGACCTCGTCGCCTTCCTGCGGGGGCTGACGCTGACCTTCGCACCGGGCGACGCCACCTTCGTCGTCGACCGGGCGCTGTGGTCGCTGCGCCAGGAGGTCTACCTCTACGCGGTGGCCGCCTTCGCGACGCTTGCCCTCGTCGGGCGGCCGCTCTGGCGGGTGCTCGGCGGCATCGCGGTGCTGGCGCTGGTGAGCGTGACGGCGGGCCGCTTCTTCTACCTGCAATCCCTCTGCCTGTTCGCGGCGGGCGCGGCGGCGGCCTATTGGGGCGGCAACCAGCGGCTGCGGGCGCTGGCCTCGGCCCCCTGGCTGCCGCCGCTCGTCGTCGCCGCGATGCTGGCGCCCGTCGCCTTCGTCGGCGATCCCGGCTTCATCGACGCCATGAGCGAGGGGCGCGGCTTCCTCGCCTATCAGGCGGCGCTCGGCCTGCCGCTGGCGCTGCTGCTGCTGCGGCTCGCCACCGGAGAGGGTTTGGGCTCCCGCGCCTTCGCCGGGGCGGCGCCGGCAGCTGGCTTCTCCTACACGCTCTACGTCATCCACGTGCCGGTGATGACGCTGGTCTTCTCCCTGCGCGCCCATCTCAGCCTGATGCCGGGCGTGGCCGGGGACACCGCGACGCTGCTCGTGGCGCTTGCCGTCGCGGAAGTCTTCTCCTGGGCCGCCGCGCTCCTCGTGGAGCGCCCGCGCCTGTTCCGCAGGGCCCTGTTCCGGGCGCTCTCGGCCTCGGGCCTGTCGCCGCGGGAGAAGGCGCCGCTGCAGCCCGCCGCGAACGCCTGATCAGGCCTCTCCGGCCAGAATCGCCAGCCCCTCGCGGTAGGTCGGGTAGGCGAGGCTCACGCCCAGCTCCTCCCGGATCAGGCGGTTCCGCACGCGCTTGTTCTCGCCGTAGAAGCTGCGCGCCATCGGGCTCAGGTCGGCCGTCTCGAAATCGACCTCCGGCGGCAGCGGCAGGCCGGTGAGCCGGGCGGCGTGCTCGATCACGGTCTGGGGCGGTGCCGGCTCGTCGTCGGTGACGTTGTAGACCGCCCCCGGCCGAGGCCGGTCGAGAGAGGCTTCGAGCGTCGCCGCGATGTCCGCGACGTGGATGCGGTTGAAGACCTGCCCCTGCTTGACGATGCGCTGGGAGCGGCCCTCGCGCAGCTTGGTGATCGGGCTGCGCCCCGGCCCGTAGATGCCCGACAGCCGGAACATCTGCACAGCCTTGCCGGAGCGGGCGCCGAGCGAGAGCCACGCCTCCTCGACGGCGAGGCGCTCCTTCGAGCGGGCACTCTTCGGGGTGGCCGGCGTCGTCTCGTCGATCCAGGCGCCGCCGTGGTCGCCGTAGACGCCGATGGTCGAGAGGTAGCCGATCCAGGCGATGCGGCTGCCGGCAACGGCGTCGGCATAGCGGGCGAGCACGGTGTCGCCCCCCGGCCCCGGCGGCGCCGCGACGAGGAGCGCGTCGCTGTCGGCAAGGTCTTCCGCGATGCGCGGATCGTCCGCCTCCGGACCGAAGGCGCGCATGGCGAACCCGGTCTCGGCCTCGATGGCCTCGGCCCGGGCCGTCTCGGTGACGGTCGCGCGGATCGTCCCGAAGCGTCCGCGCACGCGCTCCGCGAAGGCGCGGCCGCTGAAGCCGAGGCCGAAGACGAACAGGTTCATGCGGATCGCTTCTCCGGCGGCGCCAGCGCCGCGCTCCACTCCGCTAGCACATGCGGGTCGGCCTCCGCTGCCCCGTGACGCGCCCGGAGCGCGGCGATCTCGGAGGACGGCAGCAGGCGCCCGCAGGCCCAGACCGCCATGCCCCGCACCAGCGGCGAATCGTCCGAGAGCGCCCGCACCGCCTCCCCGGCGAGTTCCGGGCGTCCCGAGTTGCCGACGGCGATGAGCACGTTGCGGAGGAAGCGGTCGCGGCCCGTTCGCTTCACCGGCGTGCCAGCGAAGGCCGTCCGGAAGGCGGCCTCGTCGAGCCGGGCGAGTTCAGCGAGCTTCGGGGCCGCGAGGTGTCCGTGCGCGGCGAGCCGCGCCTCGCTCGCCGTCTTCGCGAAGCGGTTCCAGGGGCAGACGGCGAGGCAATCGTCGCAGCCGAACACGCGGTTGCCGATCGCCTCCCGGAACTCCTCGGGGATCGGCCCCTCGTGCTCGATGGTCAGGTAGGCGATGCAGCGGCGGGCATCGAGGCGGTAGGGTGCCGGGAAGGCGTTCGTCGGGCAGGCGTCGAGGCAGCGGCGGCAGGAGCCGCAATGGTCGCCCTCGGCCGCGTCGGGCGCGAGATCCGCCGAGGTGTAGATCGCCCCGAGCAGCAGCCAGTTGCCGTGGCTGCGCGAGACCAGCACCGTGTGCTTGCCCTGCCAGCCGAGGCCGGCGGCCTGGGCGAGCGGCTTCTCCATGACCGGGGCTGTGTCCACGAACACCTTCACCCGGCAGGCGCCCTTGGCGGAGAGGTAGCCGCCGAGCTCCTTGAGCTTGCCCTTCAAAACCTCGTGATAGTCGCGCCGCTGCGCGTAGGCCGCTATGGCGGCGCGGTCACGCATCGCGAGGACGGCGAGCGGGTCCTCTTCGGGCCCGTAGTTCATGCCAAGCACAAGGACGCTGCGCACCTCCGGCCAGAGGTTGACGGGGCTGCTTCTCTGGTCCGCCCGCTCCTCCATCCAGACCATGCCGCCATGGTCGCCGGCCTCGAGCCACGCCGAGAGGCGATCCGGGAGGCCGGGCACCGAATCGGGGCGTGCGACACGGATCAGATCGAAGCCGAGTTTCTTGGCACGCGTCTCGACGGCCTGCCGGAGCGCAGCGCCCTCGAAGGCGGCGGGGCGGCTCAGAAGTCGAGATTCGCGTAGTGGTCGGCCGGCGCCATGCCCGGCACCCGGTCCGCGAGGAGCGCGCGGAAGGACGGGCGCGACTTCACCCGCGCGTACCAGTCCCTCGCGATCTCGTCCTCGTCCCACGGCACGTCACCGAGATAGTCGACGCAGCTCAGATGGGCGGCCGCGGCGAGGTCGGCATAGGTCAGATGGTCGCCCGCGATCCAGCGGCGCCGGGCGATCAGGTAGCCAATGTACTTGAGATGGTAGCCCACGTTGATCCGCGCCGCGCGGATCGCGTTCATGTCCGGCGGGCCGCCGCCCTCGGCGCTCGTCATGAAGCGCTTCGAGATCTTCTCGGTGACGAGGTAGCCCGTCACCTCGCTCTCGAACTTCACCAGGAACCAGTCGAGCAGGCGCCGCACCTCGACGCGGTCGGCCGTCGCCTCCGGCAGGAGGCGGCGGCCGGAGAGACCGAGCCCCCGCGTCTCGTCGAGATACTCGGCGATGAGCCCGGCGCCGGGCACCACGAGCCCGCCCTGCTCCACGAGCACCGGGGTCGTCCCGGCGGGGTTCAGGATCAGGAACTCGTCCCGCCGGTCCCAGGGACGTTCCTCGATCAGCTCGGGCTCCATGCCCATCTCGGCGAGCACGAGACGGATGAAGCGCGAGTTGGCGCAGAAGGGAAAGTGGAAGAGCGTCGCCATCGAGGCCCTGGTCGGACGGACGGGGAGCGGCGGGTGGACGGGCGCGAAAAGACCCCGGATTTCGCGAACGGGCCGAGGATGAACCGTTATTGCCCGATCGTTGCCGCCTCATTAACACGCGGCGCGCAAACCCGGTAACGGCCCGTCAACCATGACCGGCGAAGGGTCATCGAGATCCCGCGCGCCGGACGACCGGCCGTCCCCGACACCGAACGAAGCGAGGAAGCGGCGCGATGATGGATGCGATGGGCATCGCTAAGGCGGTCCTGCTTGCCCTTGTCGAAGGGGCGACGGAGTTCATCCCCGTCTCCTCGACGGGCCACCAGCTCCTCGTCGGGCACTTCATCGGGTTCCACTCGCCCAACAACACCTTCGAGGTGCTGATCCAGCTCGGCGCGATCCTGGCGATCCTCGCCGTCTACTTCCGGCGCCTCCTCGGCGTGGCGCTGGCGGCCCCCCGGGACCCGAAGGCGCGGCGCTTCGTGTTCGGCATCCTCATCGCCTTCCTGCCGGCGGCGATCGTCGGCGGCCTCTTCTCGAAGCTGATCAAGGCGTACCTGTTCAACCCGTGGATCGTCTGTGCGACGCTGGTAGCCGGCGGCCTCGTGCTCCTCGTCCTCGACGAGACCGAGCTCGAGGTGAAGAAGACCGACGTCTACGACTTCACCCTGCCGATGGACCTGAAGATCGGCCTCTTCCAATGCATCGCCATGATCCCCGGCGTCTCGCGCTCCGGCGCCACCATCGTCGGCGCGATGCTGATGGGCGCCGACAAGCGCTCGGCCACCGAGTTCTCGTTCTACCTCGCGATCCCGACCATGGCCGGCGCCTTCGCCAAGGACCTCCTCGACAACTACAAGAACCTCACCTCCAGCGACTTCGGCCTCATCGCCATCGGCTTCGTGGTGGCGTTTTTCTCGGCGCTGTTCGTGGTGCGCACGGTGCTCGACTACGTCTCCCGCCACGGCTTCTGGCTGTTCGCCTGGTGGCGGATCATCGTCGGCTCGCTGGGCTTCGCCGGCCTGATCATCCTTGGATGAGATATCCAGTTCCATAGGCGGATTGCCACGCTCGGCGGGGCGTGCCACGGCATCGGGCGAGCCGCCCCCGCGCGGCGCCGGATGTCCTTGAGCCGACCGTGATGGAAGACAGACCGCTCGCCGACCTGTTCGAGCAGCCCGGCCGCGAGCGCTGGCTCGCCCTCGTCGAGGGCGTCCTCAAGGGCGCCGACTTCGAGAAGCGCCTCGTCTCCCGCACGAGCGAGGGCCTGCGGATCGAGCCGCTCTACGACAAGGCCGCCGAACCGGCGCCGCAGCCGACGCGGGCGGGCGGGCCCTGGCGGGTCGCGCAGCGGGTCGACCATCCGGATCCGGCCCAGGCCGCCGCCCTGGCGCTCGCCGACCTCGAAGGCGGCGCCGACGCGCTCAGCCTCGTCTTCGCCGGGGCGCCCGCCGCCCGCGGCTACGGCCTCGCCGCGAAGAGCGTCGAGGACCTGGACGCGGCCCTCGACGGCGTGATGCTGCCCCTCATCGCCCTGCGGCTCGACGCCGGCGGCGCAGCGCCGGAGGCGGTGGCGCTCCTGCGGGCGCTCGCCAAGCGCCGGGGCGACACGCTCGCGGCTCTCGACCTCGATCTCGGCATCGACCCGATCGGGCTCCTCGCCGCAACGGGCCGCCTCGGCGCCTCCTGGCCGGAGCTGGCGCCGCGCCTCGGCGCCCTGCTCACGGAACTCGACGGCGAGGGCTTCGCCGGCCGCGCCCTGATCGCCGACGGTCGCCCCTATCACGAGGCGGGCGCCGGCGAGGCGCTGGAGCTCGGCGCCGTTCTCGCCACCGGCGTCGCCTACCTGCGCGCCCTGGAGGCCGCCGGGCACGATCTCGGCCGGGCGCGGGACGCGATCAGCCTGCTCCTCGTGGCCGACGCCGACGAGTTCCTGACCATCGCCAAGTTCCGGGCGCTGCGCCGCCTCTGGGCGCGTGTCGAGGCCACCTGCGGGCTGGAGCCGAAGCCCGTGCGGCTCAACGCCGAGACCGCCTGGCGCAACACCACCCGCCGCGACCCGTTCGTGAACATCCTGCGCGCCACCATGGCGACGTTCGGGGCCGGGATCGGTGGCGCCGACAGCGTGCTGGCCCAGCCCTACACGCAGCCGCTGGGCTTGCCGGACGCCTTCGCCCGGCGCGTCGCCCGCAACAGCCAGATCGTGCTCCTCGAGGAGTCGAACCTGTTCCGGGTCGTCGACCCCGCCGCAGGTGCCGGCGGCTTCGAGGCGCTGACCGAGTCCCTGGCGGAGGCCGGCTGGGCCGCCTTCCAGGAGATCGAGCGCGAGGGCGGCATCGTGTCGAGTCTCAGCCTCGGCAAGCTTCAGGGCCGGATCGGAGCGCTCCGCGAGGCCCGCGCCAAGGCCGTCGCGACCCGCCGCGAGGCGCTGACCGGCGCCACCGAGTTCCCCTTCCTCGCCGAGAAGCCGGTGACGGTGCTCGACGTGGCGCCCGTCGCAGGCGAGGCCGCGCCCGGCTTCGGGTCCGGCACCGCGGTCGCCTGCGACGCCCTGCCCGCCGGGCGCCTGGCCGAGCCCTTCGAGGCCCTGCGCGACGCCTCCGACGCCTGGCTCGCCCGGACCGGGCGGCGGCCGCAGGTCTTCCTGGCCAATCTCGGGCCGATCCCCGCCTTCAACGCGCGGGCGACCTTCGCCGCCAACGCCTTCGCGGCCGGCGGCATCGAGGCGCTCGGCAACGACGGCTTCGCCGACCCGGCCGCGGCCGCGGCGGCCTTCAAGGAGTCGGGCGCGGACCTCGCCTGCATCTGCTCCTCGGACGCGCTCTACGAGACGCAGGCCGTGGAGACCGCCAAGGCCCTGGCGGAGGCCGGTGCCGGCACGGTCTACCTCGCGGGCCGGCCGGCGGCGCTCGCCGACGACCTGCGCGCGGCCGGGGTCACAGGCTTCCTCCACGCCGGCGGCGATCTCCTCGCCTTCCTCAAAGACGCGCTGCGCCGGGCGACGCCCGCCTGATCCGGGGGGTCGCGTCCCGCGGCGCGTCTCCGTCCGTCCCGATCGCGCCGGGTGCGCAACCGAACCGCGCCTCGGCCTGTTTCCGGCACAGTCAAGCCGACGCCCCGGCGTCGGCCGAACCATGCCGAAGGGAACCTCCGCACGATGAAGTCCACGCTCTCGCTCGCTGCCCTCCTCCTCGCCGCCGGCGTCGGAGCCGCCGAGGCGGCCCGGAAGCCCGTCGCCGTGAGCGACGCCTATGACGGGACCTGGAGCATCGAGGTCATCACCACCTCGGGTCCCTGCGACCGGGCCTACCGCTACGGCGTGAAGATCGAGAAGGGCGAGGCGCGCTACCCCGGCGCCGACTTCAACATCAGCGGCCGCGTTGCCGGAAATGGCGCGGTGCGCGCCACGATCTCGCGGGGCTCCGACAGCGCCAACGTCACCGGCCGCCTCGACCGCAGCGGCATGGGCACCGGAACCTGGAAGGCCACCGGCGGCTGCAGCGGCAACTGGAACGCCGAGCGCCGCGGCTGAGCCGGAGAGCCTCGGGCCCGGAGCCCGACACGGGATCGCCCTCAACCCGACGCAATCGCGGGCGAGAAGCCTCGGGCTGGTTAGGACCCGTTCGAGGCACCTCCCCGATGAAGGCATCGCTGCTCGGTCTCGTCGCTCTCTGCGCGTTTCCCTTGACCGCCGAGGCCCGGCCGGCCCCCCGGCCGAGCCAGGCACAGGCGGAGGCCGTGATGGCGCCCCTCCGCAGCGCCGCGACCGACTGCTTCGCGGAGACGGTGATGGCCAACCCCGGCGCCATGCGCCACGCCCGGGCGGGCGAGTGGTATCAGGCGGCCGGGGTCATCGGCTTCCTCTGCCGTCCCGAGGTCGACGCCATGGTGCAGGCGCACGACCGGCTCTTCGGCCAGGGCAGCGGCAACCGCTACTTCAAGGCGGGCTACGCGCGTCATCTCGACCACGAGCTCGCCCAGCGTCTCCAGCCGCTCCTGGAGCGCAAGGCCGTGGCGAGCGCCGAGCCCCCCGTGGAGAAGATCGAGACGTCCGCCGAAGAGCCGGCGAACTGATCGAGCCGGCGCGGAGCCGGGTCAGGTTTCCTTCACGAGGCCCGACAGGGGCGCGGTAAGCGAGCAGACGACGCCGCCCGGCTCGAAGCGGAATACGACCTCGCCGTCGACCGTCCCGGCGAGACCCCGCTCGATCAGCCGCGACCCGAACCCCTTGCGGGTCGGGGGCGCCACGGGCGGACCATCCATCTCCGTCCAGGTCATCCGGAACGTCTGCGACGGGCTGTCGATCGTCCAGACCACGTCCACGGAGCCCGCCGGCACCGACAGAGCGCCGTACTTGGCCGCGTTGGTGGCCAGCTCGTGCAGCATCAGCGTGAAGTAGAGCGCCGGCACCGGTCCCACGGCCACATCCGGTCCGGAGACCCGGATGCGTGCCTGCGCGTCGTCGTGAAGCTCGAGGGCCCCGGCCGCGATGCCGCGCAGATGCGCGCTGTTCGTCTGGCCCGACAGCAGCACGTCGTGCGCCCGGCCGAGGGCGACGAGACGGCTCATCAGCGACTGATGGGCGCTGGCGAGGTCCGAGGCGTTGCGCAGGGTCTGCGTCGCGATGGACTGCACGATCGCCAGGGAGTTCTTGAGCCGGTGGCTCAGCTCGTGGTTGAGCATGTCCTGGCGCGCTTCGGCCGCGCGGCGGGCAGTGATGTCGGTGGCGGCACCGAACCACTCGACGACGCGCCCATCCCCGTCGCGGATGGGTACGGCGCGGGACAGCACCCAGCCGAAGCCGCCTTCCGCCAGGCGCACGCGATGCTCGAGCTCGAACGTGTCCTCGCGGGCGATCGCCTCCGCGACGGCGGCGAGGACCGTCGCCCGGTCGGCCTCATCGATGTAGACGTCCAGCCAGCGCACGCTCGGGCTCAACGTGTCCCTGAGGACGCCCTGCCCGTCGAGATGGCGCATCTCCTGCCAGTCGGGGCTCATCCGGTAGAGGGAGTAGGCCCCCGCCGTGACGAGGGCGAGGAGGCGGCTCTCGCTGTCCTGGAGGCGCGCGCTCTCCTTGGCCATGTGGCGGCGCATCTCGACGGCCTCGGTCGTCTCCATCGCCACGTTGAGGAAGCCGACCACGGCGTCCCCGTCGCGCAGCGGGCTGTAGGAGAAGGTCCAGTAGGTGTCCTCCGGACGGCCGTTGCGGGTCATGACGAGGTGCATGTCGGTCTGATGCACCGGCTGTCCGGCCATGGCCTGCTCGATCAGCGGGCGGATGTCGTCCCAGATCTCGAACCAGACCTCGTCGATCGGCCGGCCGAGCGCGGCCGGATGGCGCGTACCGAGAAACGGCGCGTAGGCCTCGTTGTAGAGGAGCGTTCGCGCAGGTCCCCAGGTGGCGCACATGGGAAAGCGCGTCGCCATCATGAGGTCGTGGGTCGTCCTCAGCGCGGGCGACCAGGCCTCACGGGGCCCGAGGGGCGTCGCGCTCCAGTCGAATCGCTCCAGATGCGTCGGCATGAGCGGCCGGACGGGCTCGCTGGCGTGGCCGGGGCTCATTCCGCGGCCCCGGCTTCGCGATGAGAACGGCGGCGCCGGCCCCTAAGAGCGGGGCGAGCGGGTGGTCCGGCGGTCCGGTTCGATGCGGTGGTCGGGGGCGGGGCCTGCAATCGTCGATCTCGATCCCGCGGGCTGCCCGCGAGAGGCGCGCAGCCCGCCTCCAGCGAAGACAATCGAGATCGGCGCCCAGAGTTCACGTGGTGGGCGGTTCACATGGCGGGCGGTTCACGTGGGTGCGGCTCATCCGGCGCGCAGCCCTGCACCGCCGGCCCGTCGAGGCGACGAAGCCCCCATGTCGCCTCTAGCCAAAGGGGGCGCCTTCGGCCAAGTTGGCTATATCTCGTTGGATATAGCGATGGCGGGGCGAACGTGACGCAGAGCGCGTATTTCGAGGGGCCTGCCCTGCGGGCGCTCGCGGCGGGCCGGGGGCAACCGGCCTTCGCGAAGCCGGTCGAGCCGGCCGGGAACCAGCGCGACCGCATCTGGGAGCTGGCCGAGACCCTGCACTGCTCGATCGTGGGCACCTGCCTGACCACGGCCGAGGCCCGTTCCCTGCTCGCCAAGCTCGGGGTCCCGAACGCGCGCGGGATGAGCGAGCACCATCTCCATGGGCAGGTCGTCCACGTTGCCGGCCGCAAGGATGGTGGTGGCAAGCTCTTGCAGAAGGCCCTCGACCGCTGCCACCGGGCGGAGATCCGGCGCTTCGAGCAGGCGACCACCGCGGCGGAGGTGCGGGCGCTCTGGCGCGAATCCCTGGAGCGGGGCGCGATTCCCGGCGCCTACTGGGCGGCGATGACGCATCCGGCGACGGACTGGGCGCTGGTCCAGGACATCTTCGGCGAGGTGCACATGCTCTCGCACCTCGTCGGGCAGTCGAACCGGGCCGACATCCGCCGCCTGCGCCAGCTCGAAGAGAATCTGGCGCAGGCCCACGAGACCATCGCCGCGCAGGGCGAGCGCATCCGCACCCTCAGCGAGGAGCGCGACGGGCTGAGCGCCCGCGAGCGCAGCGCCGAGCGCGAGCGGTCCGTGGCGGCGATCGTGACGGCCGAGCCGCTCCCCGCCGAGGCCGAGACGATCCGCAGCCTCCGGGCCCGTCTCGCCCGAGAGCAGGCTCACGCCGAGGCCTTGGAGGAGAAGCTCGCGGTGTCGAGCGCGGCGAGCGCCCGCCTCTCCGCCGCGCTTGCCACCGAGACCGACCGCCGCCGCGCCCTGGAAACCGAGATTGCGGGCCTGGAAACGTTCCTCGCGGAGCCGGAGGACGAGGCCGCCGCATCGGCTCCGGACCGCGACGCGCTCGCCGGCCGCACCCTGCTCTATGTCGGCGGCCGGCCCCGGCACGTCGCCAAGCTGCGCGGCCTGACAGAGGAGCTTGGCGGCCGGCTGCTCAGCCACGATGGCGGCATCGAGGACGCGATGCCGCTGCTCGCCGGTCTCGTCGGGCAGAGCGATCTCGTGCTGTTTCCCGTCGACTGCGTCAGCCACGAGGCGACGGGCCTGGTGAAGCGCCACTGCGAGGCACGGGCCGTCCCCTTCAAGGCGCTGCGCAGCGCCAGCCTCGCGAGCTTCCTCCACGCGCTCTCCGAGGGCGTCCGCGCCCCGGCGTGAGCGCCTACACGCCCTCCGCGACGGCGCGCTCCGTCCGGCCGCGATAGGAGAGCGCCTCGGCGAGGTGAGAGCGGCGCACCCGCGCCTCTCCGTCGAGGTCGGCGAGCGTCCTGGCGACCCGGAGCGTCCGGTGGAAGCCCCGCGCCGAGAGCCGCATGGTCTCCGCCGCGCTGCGGATCAGGGCGGTGCCCTCGGCATCCGGTGCCGCCGCCTCCTCGATCACCGGCGCCGGGCAGGTCGCGTTGGTGACGGAGGCCGCGAGCCCCTTCCCCGCGTAGCGCTCCGTCTGCCGGGCGCGAGCCTGCGCCACGCGGGCGGCGACCTCGCGAGAGCCCTCCTCCGGCGGTGGGAGGATGAGGTCGGCGGCGGTCACCGCCGGCACCTCGATGCGCAGGTCGATGCGGTCGAGGAGCGGGCCGGAGATGCGGGCGCCGTACTGGGCGACGCAGCGCTCGTTCGGCCCCCGGCGGCAGGCGTAGCCCGGCTCCAGGGCCTGCCCGCAGCGGCAGGGGTTCATGGCGGCGACGAGCTGGAAGCGCGCCGGGTAGCTGACCCGGTGGTTCGCCCGCGCAATCATCACCTCGCCGGTTTCCATGGGCTGGCGCAGGCTGTCGAGGGTCTGCGGATTGAACTCCGGCAGCTCGTCGAGGAACAGCACGCCGCCATGGGCCAGCGAGACCTCGCCGGGCCGGGCGTTGAGCCCGCCACCGACCAGCGCGGCCATGGAGGCGGAGTGGTGCGGCTGGCGGAAGGGCCGCCGGTTCGAGAGGCGGCCCTCCTTCAGGATGCCGGCGACCGACTGGATCATCGAGACGTCGAGAAGCTCGCGCGGCCCCAGCGGCGGCAGGATCGATGGGAGCCGCGCGGCGAGCATCGACTTGCCGGCGCCGGGCGGCCCGTTCATCAGGAGATTATGGCCGCCGGCCGCGGCGATCTCCAGCGCCCGCTTGGCGCCCTCCTGTCCCTTGATGTCGGAGAGGTCCGGCATGTCGGGACCGGAAGAGGCGATCGCCGCCTGCGGCCGGGCCATCACCTGGCTACCCTTGAAGTGGTTGGCGAGCTGGATGAGCGAGCGCGGCGCCAGCACGTCGAGGTCGGAAGCCGCCCAGGCCGCCTCCGGTCCGGTCGCGGCCGGGCAGATCAGCCCGAGGCCGCGGGCGTTCGCGGCCATGGCGGCGGGCAGCACGCCGTTGACCGCGGTGATGGCGCCGTCGAGGGCGAGCTCGCCGAGCACGCAGTATCCGGCGAGCGCGTCCGCCGGCAGGGCGCCGATGGCCGCCATGACGCCGAGCGCGATCGGCAGGTCGTAGTGCGAACCCTCCTTCGGCAGGTCGGCCGGCGCGAGGTTGACGGTGATGCGCTTGGCCGGCAGCGCCAGCCCCGAGGCGATCAGCGCCCCCCGCACCCGCTCGCGGGACTCCGCCACCGCCTTGTCGGGGAGGCCGACCACATTGAAGTGGACGGAGCCGGGGATGATCTGCACCTGCACGTCGACGGCCCGCGCCTCGATGCCCTCGAAGGCGACGGTGGCGACGCGGATGACCATGAAGGCGAAGACCTCGGACGCACGGGCTCAGCCTAGGCGGCGCCCGCCGCCCGCACAATCGCGGAACCGGCCGCCGCGCCCTCCGTTCATCGCCCGCCAACAACCAAAGGAGACCGCCATGCGCTTCACGACCACCGCTCTCGCCCTCGGGCTCGCCGTCGGCCTCGCGGGCGCGGCCCGGGCGGACGAGAAGCTGCCGCCCGACCAGCAGGCGAAGGTCGAGGCGAAGCTGAAGGAGGAGGGCTTCACCAAGTGGAAGACGATCGAGCTCGACGACGGCCATATCGAGGTCGACGACGCCATCGACGCCAGCGGCAAGCAGTTCGATCTCCACCTCGACCAGCAGACGCTCGCCATCATCAAGCGCAAGGCCGAGTAGGCGCGCGCGCCGGCGGGATCGCCTTGCCATCGGGACGGGGCGCGGCCATATAGGCGTCGGGAGGTTGGCGAGGGACGTTTCACTCGCCAACCGGGTCAGGTCCGGAAGGAAGCAGCCCTAACGAGACCGAGCGGGTCTTTGTCCAGCCTCCCACCCGATGCCCGGCCTTGCCCGACATCGACGCTCCCTCCTCACAGCCCCGCGACGGCATGGACCCGACAGCCGGCACGCCCGACGACGAGCCGGGACTTCCGGGCTTTCCCGCGAGCCCGCCGGCCGCGGCCTCGCCCTACCGGGTGCTCGCCCGCAAGTATCGCCCGCAGACCTTCGCCGACCTGATCGGCCAGGGCGCCATGGTGCGCACGCTGGGCAACGCCTTTTCCGCCAACCGCATTCCGCAAGCCTGGATGCTCACGGGCGTGCGCGGCGTCGGCAAGACGACGACCGCCCGCATCCTCGCCCGTGGCCTCAACTACGCGCTCGCCGGGCAGCCCGACATCGGCCCGACCATCGAGATGCCGGAGCTCGGCATCCACTGCCAGGCGATCATGGAATCGCGCCATCTCGACGTGCTGGAGATGGACGCCGCCTCGCATACCGGCATCGAGGACGTGCGGGCGATCATCGACGGCATCCGCTACGCGCCGGTCTCGGCCCGCTACAAGGTCTACATCGTGGACGAGGTCCACATGCTCTCGGAGAAGGCCTTCAACGCCTTCCTGAAGACGCTCGAGGAGCCGCCCTCCCACGCCAAGTTCGTGTTCGCGACGACGGAGATCCGCAAGGTCCCGGTCACGATCCTCTCCCGCTGCCAGCGCTTCGACCTGCGGCGGGTCGAGGCGGACACGCTGACCGCGCATCTCGAGAAGATCTGCCGGGCCGAGAGCGTCACCGTCGAGGCGGAGGCGCTCGCCTTCATCGTGCGCGCGGCGGAAGGGTCGGTGCGCGACGCGCTCTCACTGCTCGATCAGGCCATCGCCCACGGGGCCGGCGCGGTCACGGCCGAGGGCGTGCGCGACATGCTCGGCCTCGCCGACCGGGCGCGGATCGTCGATCTGTTCGAGGCGGCGATGCGCGGCGATGTGCCAGCCGCCTTCGCCGAATTGCGCAGCCAGTACGAGGCCGGCGCCGACCCGGCCGTGGTGCTCTCGGACCTCGCCGCCTTCGGTCACCTCGTCACCCGCCTGAAGCTGGTGCCCGAGGCTGCGAGCGCCGACACGGCGCTGACCGAGGTCGAGCGCCGCCGGGGCGCCGACTTTGCGCAAAAGCTCTCGGTGCGGGCGCTGTCTCGCGCCTGGCAAATTCTGCTCAAGGCGATCCCCGAAGTCGCCGCCGCGCCCCGGCCGCTGGCGGCGGCGGAGATGGCGCTGGTGCGCCTCGCCTACGCGGCCGACCTTCCCACCCCGGACGAGGTCCTGCGGAAGCTGAAGGGCGAGGCGCTTTCGGCCCCGGCCGCACCCGCGGTCGAGCGGGCGCCCTCTCCCGCTCCAGTCACATCGGCTTCCTTGGCCCGCTCGGGACCGGCTCTCGCCGCCGTGCCGGTGGAACGGCCGATGCCGGCGCCGGCTCGCACTATGACTCCGCGGGCGGAGGTGGAGACCGGCCCCCGCCTCGCCCGCTTCGAGGACGTGGTGGCCCTTGCGGAGGAGAAGCGTGAGATCGGCCTCGTGTCGGCGCTCCGCCGGGACGTGCATCTCGTGCGCTTCGAGGACGGCCGCATCGAGTTCCGGCTGGCCGAGGGCGGCCGGGAGAGCCTGCCCAACGATCTCACGACCGCGCTGCATGCCTGGACGGGCCGGCGCTGGGTGATCACGGTCTCGAAGGAGGAGGGCGCGCCGACGCTTGCCGGCGCCGCGCAGGTCGCGGCGGAGGGAAGGCGGGAGAACGCCGCGAGCCATCCTCTGGTGCGCGAGGTCCTGGCCCGCTTCCCCGGCGCGCAGATCGTCGACGTGCGCGACAAGGCCGCCGAGCCGGCCGAGACCGAGGAGGCACCGGGTGCCCTCGCCGAGCCGCCGGCCGAAGAGCAGCCCGACGACTGACCGGCACTCCGGCCGTGCGTGCCGAAGGGCACGGCCGTGACCGCCGGGCAGTGGCGCCGAGCGAGCGGCCAGCCTAGATCGGCCTCGCGAGTTTCCTCCAGGAGGCAAGACCCCGATGCGCGACCTGATGGGCATCATGAAGCAGGCCCAGGCCATGCAGGAGCGCATGGCGAGCCTGCAGACCGAACTCGAGACCGTCGAGGTCTCCGGCGCCTCCGGCGGCGGCGCCGTCGGCGTGACCATGACGGCGAAGGGGCTCGTGAGGAGCGTCTCCGTCGATCCGTCCCTGCTGGTGCCGGAGGAGCGGGAGATTCTCGAGGACCTCATCGTCGCCGCCGTCAACGACGCCCGTGGCAAGGCGGAGGCCGCCGCCCAGGAGCGCATGGCCGAGCTGACCAAGGGCCTGCCTCTGCCCCCCGGCATGAAGCTGCCGTTCTGAGCCCGTCGGCCGGGAGCCGATCCGAGACGATCGGCTCCCGGCGAGGCACTACCGCGGACCGCCGCCGCGGCGCATCGCGATCTCCCGGCCTTCCTCGTTGAGCGCGCCGGAGGGCGCCCGCGTCTCGTCCGGGATCGAGCGCATGCCCTCGCCGGCGGAGCGGGTCGCCGGGCGGCCGGCGGCAGGATCGCCTGCTTCCCGCCTCATGGCGAGCGCCCGCCGTGCGCTCGTGGCGGTCGTCTTGCGGCGCCGCTCCTGCTCCTTGCTGACGCGCTTCACCGCCGCGGCGAGCACCGCCGCCTTCTCGCGGGTGCCGGTGTTGTCCGCGGCGGGACGGGCGCCGGAGGGCGCCGCCTTGCCGCGGACCTCGCGGCGCTGCCGGCGGGAGACGTCACGGGCCCGGTCGCGCCGCTCGCGGAGCAGCCGGAGCAGTTCCGACAGCTCGGAATGCCCTTCCTTGCCGAGATCCGGCCGACGCGACCGGTTCACCAGCTCAACCTCGTTGGTATCCAGCAGACGTTGCTCGCGGCGCCGCGATACGGACATGCATTCTCCTGTTGCTCGGGACGATGTCTTGAAAACATCGTCCGAAACGGGAGGTTGCCTCGCATCGAGCGTCTCGGGCCCTCCCGGTGCAGTCGCGCACCGGGGAGACGGTCGGGTGGGATGGGTGGGGCGGTTCGACCGTTTACGCCTCAGCTCTCCGAACGGATCGGAGCGCCGAGGCCGTGGTCCACGAAATCCGTCTCAGGCGGCGATCGCCCGGCTCGG
>NZ_BPQR01000050.1 GCF_022179345.1 Methylobacterium jeotgali
GCCCGCCGCGGCGAACCGGGCGGGCCTTTTCGTCTCAGCTGCCCACGGGGAGCGATCGGCTGCGCGGACGGTTGGATGGTCTCCAAACCAATACCCGGAGGATGCAGTGACCGAACACAAGCAGGGTAGCGACATGCCCGACGCCGACACGAACGCGACCGTCGAGAAGGTCGAGGTCGGCGACTCGTCGGTGCCGAAGACGGGCTCTCAGACCGACATCGCGCCCGAGACCGAGGACGTGCTCGAGCGGTCCGACGACGGACGCAGCAAGTCGGCCATCGATACCGAACGGAGCGGCAACGCCTGACCGTTGACCCGGCAAGACTGCAGGCCTGCCGCGCGGCGGGCTTCTTCCCGGCTGTTTCCCTAATGAGACAGCGACGCGTCTCAGGGGGTGCCATACGAGCCCTGCAGAGGCTTTCACGCTTTGGCATGACCGCGACGGCGCTGCCTGACCACGCCGCGATCGTCTCGAGCATCAGCCCCGTCGACGCTAGCCGTCGGCGGGGTTTTCTATACCCGCTACCCTGCGATGCCGCCGTCCTCGAACAACATCACCGGGACGAACACCTGATGCGCTCTCTCGCTCGCCTTTTCTTAGCCGCGCCGCTGATCGCGTCCGGTCCCGCGCTCGCTCTTGATCCGAGCAAGGTCCCATCCGTCACGCTCGGGGCCGGCTCGAACGGGGATGGCTCCAGCCTGAGCGCCAAAGCCAACGGCGCAACGTCGAGCCAGACGTTCGGTGCGTGGCTGTCGAGCGTCATCCTCGGCGTTCCGACCGTGGGGGGGCTGCGCACCTATCCCACTGCGATCCTCTTCAACGGCGCGGTGATACACGTCGGGGGCTACAACACGTTTGGGGACGGCGGCAACGGGACGTACCGCTGGGCCTCCACCTCGACTGCCGCCGATGATGGCATGCTGGTCATCGCCCCGACCGGCAACGCTGGCGCCGGGCGCTGGCTGCGCCAGTGGGACGGCGCGCTCTCGATCCAGGCCGCCGGTGCGGTCTGCGACGGCTCGACGGACGCCAGCTTCGCCGCTCAGCGGGTCGTCACCGCGCTCGGACCCACGGGCGGGCGCCTGATCGTGCCGGCCGGTGCCTCGTGCCGCGTCGGACTCACCTGGACCTCGGGCCGGCGGCTCGTCATCGAGGGCCAGGGCCAGTCCTCGACTCTGATGCCCGCGAGTCCGACCGGCACTATCCTCGCGGCGACGAACGGGACCACCCAGTTCCGTGACCTCATCGTCTACTCGCCGAATGGCTACTCGACGGCCGGATGGCTCTTCGATCTAAGCGGCGGCACGCACTCGCTCACCAACGTCTATTTCGCGGGCGGCTACGACCTCGTCCGGTTCGGCAACGCTTGCCGCAACTGCGGCGCGAGCGACATCGTCGTGGACGGCCCCAAGCGCAACGGCTTCTGGGTGGATGTGTCGCCTCCCACGGGGCAGCAGTACGGCATCGTCACCTTCGCCCGCATGAAGCTCCAGGCTGACAGCAGCAACGTCGGCGACGGGCTCACCCTCGTCTCGGGCGATACGGTCTGGGTGAGCGACTCCAACTTCGCGGGCTTCAATCGCGGCGTAGTCGCGAAAACGAGCGCGACGAGGGGCTACTTGGCGAACCTGTTCTTCAACGCCGTGTCCGCAGACGGCGCCGGCGGCCCGGACAACTCAAGCGACGGCTGGGTCTTCGACGGTACCGCCAAGACGTTGACGCGGATCAACTTCATCAATCCCTGGGCGGCCTTCATGGGTGGACGCGGGATGTACTTCAAGAACGTGTCCGACATCGACATGACTGCGGCACGGGTGATCGTCAACGGACGTAACGGGATCGAACTCGACACGGGCGTTCGGGCCTTCAAGATGATCGGCGGCACGGTCGCAGGCAATTCACGGATATTTCCCAACAAATTCAACGGCATCCAGGCGCTGGCGGGTGCGAACAATCTCACTTTCGCCTACGTCCGCTCAGGCCCCGCGCACACGGGCGTAGATGAGAGCCAATCCGACTCGCAAGTCTGTGGCCTGTCCATTTCGAGCACGTCGATCACGGACTACCGTGTCGAGTCCGGCGACTTTCGCGGCAACCTTGCCGGCCCTGGCGGTGGCGCGCCCCCCTACGGGCTGTGCGACGGCGGCGGCGGCACGGCGGCCCCCGCCGGAGCCGCGTTGACGAACGCGACCAAGTTCGTCTTTGGCAACCGCAACGGCGCGTACACGCCCTGATCCCGGCTCGGCTGCGGCCGCCCCCGGCGTCGGCTCGGCGCGCCTCCGTCGTTTCAGGGCCTAGCGTGCAGACGAGGCGTCTACGCCGTCGAGGGGCTGGCGGCGCGCATCGGAGGGATCTGCCCGCTCGCGACCGTCCTTAGCAAGTTGCGGGACGCCTGCGGACGATCCGCGTGCCAGGCGCATCAGCATCATGGCCCGCACCTACGCCTTAGCGCTCGGCCCACGCTAGGCACGGAGGTGCGGCGCTGGCTCGTCGTCCGGTCCGATCGGCACCCGGTAGCCTGGGCCGCCCTTGCAGCCCCAGGAGCCGCCGCGGCCGCCTCGCGCCACCGCTGATCGGCGAGCATGGCGAAGGCCGCCAGCACGGCGACGGATAGGGCTAAGGCGCGGATCATCGGCGTGTGTCGAACTAAGGTTCGAGCCCGTTGAGGTAGGCGGCCGTGGCCGGGTGCAGCCAGGCGAGCGGCACCGCCGAGACGAGGTTGCGCGGGTCGCTCTCCCGGCCCTGACGGTAGCGGCGCGCCAGCGCCTCCCGGCCACGGTCGAGCGCCTGCACGAACCGGGCGACCGCCTCGTCGGGCAGGCCCGGCCGTGCGATCACGAAGCTCCAGGAGCCGACGGTCTCGATCGCCTCCTCCTGCCCCTCGAACGAGCGCGCCGGGATCGTCAGGCGCCGCAGCGATGCCCGCAGCGCCAGGATCGCCGCGATCTTCCCCGGGTCCGGCCCGAAGAAGCGGGCGCCGCCGGGTGCGCCCGCGAGCACCTTGAAGCTCGGCCAGTCGAACCCGGCGCCCCAGAGCGCGGCGACGCTCCCGTCGCGCACCAGGCCCGCGCCCGCGCCGGCATGGTCGAGGAGGACGGGGGTGATGTCGCGGTCGGGGTCGATCCCCGATCCCTTCAGCACGGTCCGGCCTATCACGGTGAGCCCGGAGGCGCGCGTGCCGAGCGCGACGGTCTTGCCGCGCAGGTCCTCGACGGAGCGGATCGGACTGGCCGCCGTCACGACGAACACGCCGGGCGATGTGTCGACCGGTGCAACGACGGCGAGCCCGGGCCGGCTGCCATCCTGCGCACCCAACGCGTCGTAGGCGTACTCGCCCTGCACGAGGGCGAGATCGAGCTGCCCTTCCTTCAGCAGCGTTAGGTTCTCGGCCGAACCCTTGGTGTTCCTGAGTTCCACGGTCAGGCCGGGATCGCTCTCGCGGAACGCCTCGACCAGAGCCTCGCCGAAGGCCGGGAACGATCCGCCGGGCGTTGCTGTGCCTAGGGTGAGAGAGGCGGCCGACGCGGAGAGCGCGGAGACGGCCAGCACGAAACATGAAAGGGCTGCAGCGCGGATCATCGGCTTCCTCCACCGCACGAGAATCAGGCCGGCTCGTCAGGCTGTCCAGGGTTGCCGCCGCGATGTCCCCGTCGCCCTGTCGTGCCGATGATGACCGGACATCGAGTAGAGGCGTCTCAAGAAATCGATCGATGCGCTATGTAAGATAGGCCTGTGAGACGAAGAGCCCAAAGGCCGCTAAGTCATTCAACCGCATGGCGCTCCCAAGGGGACTCGAACCCCTGTTTTCGCCGTGAGAGGGCGACGTCCTAGACCGCTAGACGATGGGAGCTATCCGTGCGGGAGGCGTTCGTATAGCGACGCCTCTCGGCAGGAGCAAGGGGCTGCCGCGGGGTTTTTGCGCCGCGGTCGCGAAGTGGCTCTCGGGCGTCAGGGCGGGGGATCGGACGGTGTCGGAACGGGTGGAGCGAGGCACGGTCGGAGAGGCGATGATGCCGCCCCTGCGGCTCGACAAGGCGCTCGCCGTCCTGTTCCCCGACCTGTCGCGGGCCCGTCTCCAGGGGCTCGTGAAGGACGGGCTCGTGCGGGTCGGCGAGGCCGTGGTGCGGGATCCGTCCGCCAAGGTCGGCCTCGGGGCGGAGCTCGCCGTGGCGGTGCCGGAGGCCGCGCCCGCCGCGCCGGCCCCGGAGGCCTTCCGGCTCGTCGTCGCCTACGAGGACGACGACCTCATCGTCATCGACAAGCCGGCCGGGCTCGTGGTGCATCCGGCGCCGGGCCACGAGGGCGGCACCCTCGTCAACGGCCTGCTCGCCCATTGCGGCGCGAGCCTCTCCGGCATCGGCGGCGTGCGCCGGCCCGGCATCGTCCACCGGCTCGACAAGGACACGAGCGGCCTCCTCGTCGTCGCCAAGAACGACCTCGCCCACCAGGGGCTGAGCGCCCAGTTCGCCGACCACGGCCGCAGCGGCCCCCTGGAGCGGGCCTATCTCGCCCTGGCCTGGGGCGTCCCGGAGCCGCGGACCGGCACGATCGACGCGGCGCTCGCCCGCAGCCGCCACAACCGGGAGAAGATCGCCGTGGTGCGGGGCGGGGAGGGGCGGCACGCCGTCACCCATTACCGCGTCGAGGAGGCCTTCGCGGAGGCCTCCCTGGTGCGCTGCCGCCTCGAGACCGGGCGCACGCACCAGATCCGCGTGCATCTCGCCCATCGCGGCCACCCGCTCCTCGGCGACGCGGTCTACGGCGCCGCCTTCCGCACCAAGGCAGCGCGCCTTCCCGAGACGGGGCGGGCGGCTCTCGAGGGCCTCGGACGACAGGCGCTCCACGCCGCGCTGCTCGGCTTCGCCCATCCGAGGAGCGGGCAGGCCTTGCGCTTCGAGAGCCCGCTGCCGGACCCCCTTCAGCAGCTTCTCGACGCCTTGAGAGGGAGCGGCTGAGGGCGAAGCGGGCCCGACACGGTCAAGTGCCGTGCCGCACGGCGAGGTGCGATACGGCACGTGCGACACGGCGAGCGCGTGGCAGACTCAACCCATCGACCCCTCGGGCGTTGTCGTCTCTCGAAGCTGACGGCCCGCCGCTACCGGCCCGGAGCGTTCCTCGGTAGACATGGGGAATCGGGCGGCCGGCTCAAGGAGCGGCAGCCCTGGTCTTGAAAGGTCCGCCCGCATGGGGGGCCGATGAAGGAGGTTCACATGGCAGGCGCATTGCCCGTGCTCGCCAACGAAGGCGGCCTTTCGCGCTACCTCGACGAGATCCGCAAGTTCCCGATGCTGGAACCGACGGAGGAGTTCACCCTCGCCAAGCACTGGCGGGACGGCGGCGACCGCGAGGCGGCCCACCGCCTCGTGACCTCGCACCTGCGCCTCGTCGCCAAGATCGCCATGGGCTACCGCGGCTACGGCCTGCCCATCGGCGAGGTCGTGTCGGAGGGTAATGTCGGCCTGATGCAGGCGGTCAAGCGCTTCGATCCGGACAAGGGTTTCCGCCTCGCCACCTACGCCATGTGGTGGATCAAGGCGGCGATCCAGGAATACATCCTGCGCTCGTGGTCGCTCGTGAAGATGGGCACCACGGCGAACCAGAAGAAGCTCTTCTTCAACCTGCGCAAGGCCAAGGGCCGCATCTCGGCGCTGGAGGACGGTGATCTGCGTCCCGATCAGGTGAAGCAGATCGCCACCCGCCTCGGCGTGCCGGAGCAGGATGTGGTCGACATGAACCGCCGGCTCTCGGGCGACTCCTCCCTCAACGCGCCCCTGCGCGAGGAGGGCGAGGGCGAGTGGCAGGACTGGCTCGTGGACAACACGCCGAGCCAGGAGAGCGTGCTCGTGCGCGAGGAGGAGGGCAGCAACCGCCTCACGGCGCTGCGCGACGCCCTCGGCGTCCTCAACCCCCGCGAGCGCCGCATCTTCGAGGCGCGCCGCCTCGCCGACGACCCGATCACCCTGGAGGACCTCTCGGGCGAGTTCGGGGTCTCCCGCGAGCGCGTGCGCCAGATCGAGGTGCGCGCCTTCGAGAAGGTTCAGGAGGCGGTCAAGCGCAACCTCGCGGGTATCGAGGCGCCGCGGGCCAGCGCCTGAGCCCTGCGGAAATCGGCGGGCCCTTCGCGGGGCCCGCTACTGCCACTGGTCGAAGGCGCTCTGCATCACCTGGGTACCGGTGTTGCCCTTCTCGAAGGTGATCACCGCGCGCTGGCCGGTCGCGTACTTCACCGCGACGTCGAACCAGTTGCGGTGGAGCAGCAGCTCGGTGTTGCGGTCGACGTCCTGCTTGAGGGACGACAGCCCGATCAGGAACAGGTTGTCGCGCACGCGGATCGGCAGGCCCGAGACGGGCGCGCCGCGGGCGGCCTCCTCGTCCTTGGCCTGGAGGAGCCCGACCTCCTGGACGGTGCGCTTGGCCGCGTCGGCACCGCTCGCCTTGAAGGCCAGCGTCACCGTGTGCGAGGCCGGCAGGGCGGCGTCGAGATTGCGCTGGATCGTCATGGTGAGCTGCATCCCGGCATCCGGGACGTCGACCGTCGCGACGACGGCGGTCTGGAGGGGCTGGCCCTGCTCGCCGCTCACCGAATCGAGCCGCCAGACCACACGGCCGGTGGTGATGGGCGGCTGGTTGCTCGGGTTGGCGGTATCCTCCTCGATCAGCGCGGCGCGCTGCGCGACCGTCATGTCGGTCGCGGGCGGGGGCGCGGCCGGCCGGCTCTCGGAGGCCGGTGCGCGGCTCTGGCGCTCGGCGGGGGCCGGATCCCCGCCGACCCGATCGCCGAACTTCTGGTCGGAGCGGTCGACCTGCGTGTCGGCGGTCTCGGCCTCCGTCTGCTGCAGATTGTCCGGCCTGTCGCGCAGCAGGAAGGCCGCGACCGCGATCAGCCCGATCACCACCGCCAGCACGCCGCCGACGAATGCGTTGCGCAGGCCCTTCGAGCGGCCGGCCGGGGCGACCACGGCGATGCGCGGGCGCTGGCGGCCGTTCGCCTCTGCCGTGCGCACCTCCGGCGCGGGCGTCTCGCTCTCGCCGGTCGGTCGGCTCGCGGCCTCGGGCTCGACGTCCGGCGCAGCCTCGGCGGCGTTGTCCTGAAACTTCGGCCGGCGCGGCGCGATCGACAGCGGCGGGCCCTCCCGGCGGGGGGGCGGCGGCAGGCCGAGATCGGCGGGGGCGGCGGGTGGCAGACCCGGCGCGGGCCTCGCCTCGGCCTCGAACAGGGCGTCGTCGGGCTCGGGGGCGGGCTGAGGCGCGGGCTTGGCCGGCTCTGGCACCGCCACGGGCGGCGGGGCAGGCTCGGGCCGAGGCGCCGCGGCGGGAGCGCCGTAGCTCTCCTCGAGCCGCCCGATCGCCTCGGCCAGGGCCTTGCTCTCGACCTCGATGTCGCTTTCGGAGAGGGGCGGGTCGAGGGAGCGCAGCTGCCCGATCAGGGCGCCGCGCGCGCGCTCGTAGACCGCGTTCCGCATGGCGGGCGAGCGGTCGGGCAGGGCGTCCAGCGCCCGCGCCAGCAACGGGTAGTAATCCGCCATCGTCCCCAGATCCGCCCTCGGAGGCTCCGCGCGTCGGCGCTCAGTCCTCGAAGGGATTGTGCATTAGGATCGTATCCTCGCGCTCGGGCGAGGTGGAGAGCAGGGCGACGGGCGCCCCGATCAGCTCCTCGATGCGGCGCACGTACTTGATCGCCTGGGCCGGCAGCTCTGCCCAGGAGCGGGCGCCCGCCGTGGTCTCGGACCAGCCCGGAATCGTCTCGTAGATCGGCTCGATGCGGGCCTGGTCCGCCTGGCTCGCCGGCAGATGGTCGACGGTGCGCCCGTCGAGGCGGTAGCCGGTGCAGATCCGGATCGTCTCGAAGCCGTCGAGGATGTCGAGCTTGGTCAGGGCGATGCCCTGGATGCCGGAGGTGCGCACGGTCTGGCGCACCAGCACCGCGTCGAACCAGCCGCAGCGGCGCTTGCGCCCGGTGTTGACGCCGAACTCGCGGCCCCTGGCGCCGATGGTCTCGCCGATCTCGTCGTGGAGCTCGGTCGGGAACGGGCCCTCGCCGACGCGGGTCGTGTAGGCCTTGGCGATGCCGAGCACGTAGCCGATCGCGGAGGGGCCGAGGCCGGAGCCGGTGGCGGCCTGCGCGGCGACGATGTTGGAGGAGGTCACGAACGGGTAGGTGCCGTGATCGACGTCGAGCAGCGCGCCCTGCGCCCCTTCGAACAGGATGCGCTTGCCGTGGCGGCGCTCCTCGTCGAGCAGCGCCCAGACCGGGCAGGCGTAGGGCAGGATGCTGGGCGCGATTGCCTTCAGCTCGCTAATGAGCCCCTCGGCGTCGACCTCGTCGATGCCGAGCCCCCGGCGGAGCGCATTGTGATGGGCGAGCACCCGCTCGACCTTGGCCGCGAGCGTGGCCTCGTCGGCGAGGTCGACCACGCGGATGGCACGACGGCCGACCTTGTCCTCGTAGGCGGGGCCGATGCCGCGCTTGGTGGTACCGATCTTGAGGCCCGCGTTCGATGTCTCGCGGAAATGGTCGAGCTCCCGATGGAGCGGCAGGATCAGCGTGGCGTTGTCGGCGACGCGCAGGCTCTCCGGCGAGATCTCGACGCCCTGGGCGCGGATGCGCTCGATCTCGTCGACGAGGTGCCAGGGATCGACGACGACGCCGTTGCCGATCACCGAGAGCTTGCCGCCGCGCACCACGCCCGAGGGCAGCAGGGCGAGCTTGTAGGTGACGCCGTCGATGACGAGCGTGTGGCCGGCATTGTGCCCGCCCTGGAAGCGGACGACGATGTCGGCCTGCTGCGAGAGCCAGTCGACGATCTTGCCCTTGCCCTCGTCGCCCCACTGGGCGCCCACGACGACGACGTTCGCCATACGCTCGAAAACCTGCGCTCGAAAACCTGTCACCGGGAAACGGCGGCCGGGCCCGGCGCGGGCGCGCGGGCCGAAAGCCATTGCCGAGCCGGTGTTTCCGCGATCCGGGCGCGGAAAGCAAGCAACGCGGCCGGAAGGACGGGGGACGGGCCTCGGCGGGCCCGCCCGGAGGGCTCAGCGCGCCTCGGTGCCGGGCTGGCGGCCGGGCAGCTCGTTCGGCTTGATCACCGGGGTCGAGCCGCCGGTCTCGGGCGGGCGCACGACCATGCCCTCGGCGGCGTTGCCGGGGGGCTTGATGACGCCGTCGCTCTTCTCCAGCCGGTCGGTGAGGTTGCCGGCGGAGCCGTCGTCGGGGCGGACCTTGTCCGGCGGCGTCTGAGTCTGGGACGGCAGGTTCGGGTCGCTGTCGCGTCCCTTGAGGGGCGCGTCGGGGTTCTGTGCGCTCGCCGCGGTGGCGAAGAGGCTCGCGGCGAGAAGGGCGACCCCGGGCAGAAGCCTGTGCATCGGAAACCTCCCTGGTCGGATGCCTGGGTGGGAGGAACCGCTGCCCCGGCGATCCGTTCCGGGGTTCCGGCCTCACGAGGCGCGGGCCATCTCCAGGTACAGGTCGCGCAGCCGCCGCGTCAGCGGGCCGGGGCGGCCGTCCCCGAGGGTGCGGCCGTCGATGGAGACGACCGGCATCACGAAGGACGAGGCGCTCGTGTAGAACGCCTCCTGCGCGCCTTTCGCCTCCTCGACGGAGAAGGGCCGCTCGGAGAGCCGCAGGCCCGCTTCCTCGGCGAGCCGCAGCACGGCGGCGCGGGTGATGCCCGGCAGCAGCGCCGTCGAGAGCGGGCGCGTCACGATCTCCCCGTCGCCGGTGATGATGAAGGCCGTCGAGGACGAGCCCTCGGTGACGAAGCCGTCCTCATGCATCCAGGCCTCGGCGACGCCGGCCTCGGCCGCCGCCTGCTTGGCGAGGACCTGGGCGAGCAGCGCCACCGACTTGATGTCCCTCCGCTTCCAGCGCAGGTCCTCGACGGTGACGACCGCGGCGCCCTTCTCGGCGAGCGGGTTGCGGCTGACGTTCTTCGCCTGCGTGAACATCACCACCGTCGGCGCGGTGTCAGCGGGCGGGAAGGCGAAGTCCCGCTCGTGCACGCCGCGGGTCACCTGCATGTAGACGAGCCCCTCGGAGAGGGCGTTGCGGGCGACGAGCTCCGTCTCGAGGCGTTCCCATTCCCCGGCATCGTAGGGGTTGGCGATACCGATCTCGGCCAGAGAGCGGTCGAGCCGGGCGAGATGCGCGGCGTTATCCACGAGCCGCCCGTCGAGCACCGCCGAGACCTCGTAGATACCGTCCGCGAACAGGAAGCCGCGCTCCATGATCGGCAGGCGCGCCTCCTCGAAGGGCAGGAAGGCGCCGTTCAGGTAGACGATGCGGGGTGCGGTCACGGGTGTCCTCCTGTCCTGCGGAGCATCCAAGCAGGAATCGTGCGTCAGGCCCGCCCGAACACGCGGGTGAAGATCGTGTCGACGTGCTTGAAGTGGTAGCCGAGATCGAAGCACTCCTCGATCTGCTCGGGCTTCAAGGCAGCCGCGACCTCCGGGTCGGCCTTGAGCAGGGTGAGGAAGTCGCCCTCGCCGCGCCAGACCGGCATCGCGTTGCGCTGGACGAGACGGTAGGAATCCTCCCGCGACAGCCCGGCCTGGGTCAGGGCCAGCAGCACCCGCTGCGAGTGGACGAGCCCGCCGAGCTTGTCGAGGTTGCCTTGCATGTTGGCCGGGTAGACCAGCAGCTTGTCGATCACCCCGGTGAGGCGGGCGAGCGCGAAGTCGAGGGTCACGGTCGCGTCCGGCCCGATCATGCGCTCGACGGAGGAGTGGGAGATGTCCCGCTCGTGCCAGAGCGCCACGTTCTCCAGCGCCGGGGTCACGTAGCCGCGCACCATGCGGGCGAGGCCGGTGATGTTCTCGGTCAGCACCGGGTTGCGCTTGTGCGGCATCGCCGAGGAACCCTTCTGCCCCTCCGAGAAGAATTCTTCCGCTTCGAGCACTTCGGTGCGCTGCAGATGGCGCACTTCCGTCGCGAGCCGCTCCATGGAGCTCGCGATGACGCCGAGCACCGCGAAGAACATGGCGTGGCGGTCGCGGGGGATGACCTGGGTCGAGACGGGCTCCGGCGTCAGGCCCATCTGCGCGGCGACGTACTCCTCCACCCGCGGGTCGATGTTGGCGAAGGTGCCGACCGCCCCGGAGATCGCGCAGGTGGCGACCTCTTTCCGCGCTGCGATCAGCCGCTCCTTCGCGCGGGAAAACTCGGCATGGGCCTGGGCGAGCTTGAGGCCGAAGGTGACGGGCTCGGCGTGGATGCCGTGGGAGCGGCCGATCGTCGGGGTCAGCTTGTGCTCGAAGGCCCGCCGCTCCAGTGCGGCGAGCAGCGCGTCGAGGTCGGCGAGCAAGATGTCGGCGGCGCGGGTGAGCTGCACGTTGAGGCAGGTGTCGAGCACGTCCGAGGAGGTCATGCCCTGGTGGACGAAGCGTGCTTCCGGCCCGACGATCTCGGCGAGATGCGTGAGGAAGGCGATGACGTCGTGCTTCGTCACGGCCTCGATGGCGTCGATGCGGGCGACGTCGAAGACCGCGTCGCGGCCCTTCTCCCAGACCGTGTCGGCCGCCTCCTTGGGCACGACGCCGATCTCGGCGAGCGCGGTGGTGGCGTGGGCCTCGATCTCGAACCAGATGCGGAAGCGGGTCTCGGGCGACCAGATCGCCGCCATGGCGGGACGGCTGTAGCGGGGGATCATGCGGGGCGCCTCGGGCTCTCGACGGGCTGCGGTCGGGGACGCCCGGCGCCTAGCACGGGGAGCGGGTGGGGCTCAACGAGGCCCGGACGGGCGGCGTCCAACCAGCGAAGCGTTGCATCAAGACCACAGTCCCGGGACGATCGGCGCGGCCCCGTGAAGCCCCGGAATGAAAGAGCGTCGGAAAACGTAAGGCCGACGGATAACTTGCGGCCTTCACTACAGCTATTATTGGAATAATTCGAAACTCAGCATTCGATAATAGAGGACGTTGCCGCTTTGTTGTGGCCGAACACTCTCGTAGGTGTCCGTCCCAGTCGAGCGGCCGGAAGTCAGGATCCGCAAGACGCGTGCGTTGACTCTGCGAGACCTGCAACGATGAACCAGGCAATCGAGACGAGGCTGGCGGGCTGCCTTCTGGCCGGAACCTTCCTGACGGCGCCGTCGCAGGTCCATGCTCAGCCCGCTCCGATCCCCGTCGTGAGCGCGCAGGCTGTGACGCTCGATCAGCTCGCCGTCGAAGGCAGTCCGGCGACCGGCCCGCAGGGCGGCGTCACGGTCGGCTACCTGACCAAGCAGACGCGCAGCGCCACGAAGACCAACACCCCGCTCCTCGACACGCCGCAATCCGTGACGGTGGTGACGCGCGAGCAGTTCACCGACCAGAACTTCCAGAACCTCACCGACCAGCTTCGCTACGTGCCGGGCTTCATCCCGGCGCAGGGCGAGGGCAACCGCGACCAGGCGATCATCCGCGGCCAGAGCACGAGCGCCGACTTCTTCGTCAACGGCGTGCGCGACGACGTGCAGTACTACCGCGACCTCTACAACGTCGACCGCGTCGAGGTGCTGAAGGGCCCGGACTCGCTGATCTTCGGCCGCGGCGGCGGAGGCGGCGTCATCAACCGCGTCCTCAAGGAGGCGGACGGCCTTCGCGTGCGCGAGGTGACGGCCGGCGGCGGCCAGTTCGGCGACAAGCGCCTGACCTTCGATGTCGGCGACCGCATCAGCGACAGCGCCTTCTTCCGGCTGAACGGCCTCTTCGAGGATTCGGGCACCTATCGCCAGTTCGGCGAGCTGACCCGCTACGGCTTCAACCCGACGATGACCTTCCTGCTCGGGCCCCAGACGACGCTGAAGCTCTCCTACGAGTACTTCCACGACGACCGCTTCCCCGATCGCGGCATCCCCTCGCAGTTCGGGCGGGCCTACAACTACCGCAACAATATCCGCACGTTCTTCGGCAGCCCGGACGTGAACTTCACCAAGGTCGACGCGAACATCGCCACCGCGATCCTCGACCACCGCTTCGACTCGGGCGTCGAGCTGCACAGCCAGTTCCGGTTCGCGGACTACGACCGCTTCTACCGGAACACCCTGCCGGGCAGCGCCGTGAACGCCGCCGGCACCGCCGTGACCATCACCGGCTACCGCAACGAGACGGATCGGACGAACTACTTCAACCAGAACGACTTCACCTACAAGTTCCTCACCGGCGACATCAAGCACACCCTGCTCGGGGGCTTCGAGCTCGGCTACCAGGAGGGCCTCGTCTTCCGCGAGAGCGCCTTCTTCAACGGCGTCGCCTCGAGCGTCGTGGTCAACCCGTTGGCGCCGCTGACCCGCGTCCCCGTGGTGTTCCGCAACAACGGCACCACGGATGCCAGCGCGCGCTACGACCTCGGGCTCGCGGCGGTCTACCTGCAGGACCAGATCGACCTGAACCCCTATGTCCAGATCGTCGGCGGCCTGCGCTACGACCATTTCGACTTCGCCTCGACGGATCGGCGCACCCTCGTCACGAACGCCCGCGTCGACGACCTCGTCTCGCCGCGTGCCGGCCTGGTGATCAAGCCTCTGCAGAACCTCGCCTTCTACGGCAGCTACAGCGTCTCCTACCTGCCGAGTTCGGGCGACCAGATCGGCACGCTCACCCCCGGCCTCATCATCGCCCAGCCGGAGCGCTTCCAGAACCTCGAGGTCGGCGCGAAGTACGACGTCACGCCGACCTTCCAGCTCACGGCCGCCGGCTACACCCTCGACCGGACGAACCAGCGACTGCCGGATCCCAACCGGGCCGGGTTCTTCATCCTCTCGGGCAAGACCAACGCCCAGGGCTTCGAGCTCGGCGCCAACGGCTACCTGACCGAGTGGTGGCAGATCGCCGGCGGCTACGCCTACACCGACGCCCGGATCGAGAGCGCGACCTCCGCGGTGATCGTCGCCGGCAACAAGGTCGGGCTGGTGCCGTTCAACTCCGTGTCGCTCTGGAACAAGTTCGCGGTGACGCCGGAGTTCTCCATCGGCATCGGCTACATCTATCAGACGCACACCTTCGCCTCGTCGGACGATACCGTCCGCCTGCCGGGCTACAACCGCTTCGACCTGGGCCTATTCTACCAGATCAACGAGTCGACGCGGGCGCAGGTCAACATCGAGAACGTGCTCGACCGGCGCTACATCTACACGTCGGACAACAACAACAACCTCACGCCGGGTGCGCCGCGCACCGTGCGCGCGCAGGTCATCGTGCGCTTCTGAAGCGGCAATCACCGGGTCTGGCGGGTCACTCCGCCAGCACCCAGCCCTGCGCCATCAGCCGCTCCTGGGGGCGGAAGCGGGCCTTGTAGTCCATCTTCCGGGAGCCCTCGACCCAGTAGCCGAGGTAGAGGTAGGGCAGCCCGAGATCCCGCGCCCGGCGGATGTGGTCGAGGATCATGAAGGTGCCGAGCGAGCGCGCCGTCTCGTCGGGGTCGTAGAACGAGTAGACCATGGACAGCCCGTCCGAGAGGGCGTCCGTCAGGCAGAGCGCCACGGGGGCGCCGACCCCGCGCCCGTTGATGGCGGTGTCCGGCCCGCGCCGCCGGTAGGTCACGACGTGGGTGTCGACGTGGCTGTCCTCGATCATCATGGCGTAGTCGAGCACGGTCATGTCGACCATGCCGCCGTCGCCGTGGCGGGCGTCGAGGTAGCGGCGGAAGAGCGCGTACTGCTCCGAGGCCGGGCGGTTCGGCTCGGCGGCGCCGACGAGGTCGCTGTTGCGGGCGAGCACCCGGCGCTGGCTGGCGCTCGCCGCGAAGTCGCGCACCACGACGCGGACGGAAACGCAGGCCCGGCAGGTCTCGCAGGCCGGGCGGTAGGCGATGGTCTGAGAGCGGCGGAACCCGCCCTGCGTCAGCACCTCGTTGAGGTCGCGGGCACGACGGCCGACGAGGTGGGTGAAGACCTTCCGCTCCTCCTGCCCCGGCAGGTAGGGGCAGGCGGAAGGGGCGGTCAGATAGAACTGGGGGGTGTCGCGCGGGTGGCTCGTCACGCTGCGGATGGCTTTCGGACCACGGCGCGGCCGCGCCTCAGGCGAAGTGTAGCGTCCGCTCCGATCCGCTCAACCGGTCTCTTCGCCTCGCGCGCCGATTTCCGTGCGCCCTGTCAGGCCCGCACGACGGCGAGCCCGAGGAGGAGGTCGTGGCCGAGGCGGCGGTCGGCCCGCATCAGGCCGAACAGGATGTCGACGCACCAGAGCAGGAAGGTCGAGATCGCCACGTAGAAGAGCAGCGCGTGGACCGCCGCCGTCAGCACGTCGACCCGGGCGCCGCTCTCGGGCGCCACGACCCGCAGGCCCATCATGCGCATGCCGAGCGTGCTCTGCTTGGCGCCGCCGACGGTGATCGCGCTGTAGAGGATGCCGCTCGCCGGCACGATCGCGAACAGGCTCCAGCCGAGGCCGAAGGTCACGAGCCCGATCAGGGTGATCGCCAGCGAGAGCAGGATCGAGAAGCCGAAGATGAAGGCGATGTCGAGGACGTAGGCGAGCGTCCGCCCGCCGAGGCTGGCGCGCACGAAGGGCACCGGCAGGGGCGGAACGGCGCCGGGGGCGTTCACGCCGGTGGTATAGCCGTAGGGCGAGTTCGTCATGGCGATCGTCCGTTGCGCGCGACAGCGCTGAGAACGAGGTGGGAAGCGGCGCGGTTCCTCTCAAGGGGCGCCGGGCGCGATCCTCACTGAGGCCGCTCGCGGGGCTGCTTGGCGGCGTGGGCCTCCGGGGTGTCGAGATAGTAGCGCTTCAGGAAGTGGAGGCTCGCGCCGCTCACGGGGCGGCCGTCATGGACGATCTCGGCGAGCGCGCCCTCGCGGTCGAACCGGCACAGCACCGCGTGGGGCCGTCCCGCGACTTGGTAGTCGATCCGCGCGGTCTCGGCGGAGGCGCCGCTGCCGGCGCGCAGCAGCTTCGGTTCCGTCTCCGGCGGCAGCAGGGCGGGCAGCACCCGCCGGCAGGTCTCGACCTGCTCCCGGCGCGCGTCCTCGTCCCAGGCGAGAAGGCCGCCGACGAGCCCCGCCAGCACCCCGCCGAGGATGAGGACGCGGGCCGCCTTGCGGGCCACTCAGGCGCCGGCGCGCAGGCGCTCGGCGACGCGGGGCGCGTAGTAGGTCAGGACCCCGTCGGCGCCCGCGCGCTTGAAAGCGAGAAGGCTCTCGACCATGGCGCGCTCGCCGTCGAGCCAGCCGTTGCGGGCGGCGGCCTCGATCATCGCGTACTCGCCGGAGACCTGATAGGCGAAGGTCGGCACGCCGAAGCCGTCCTTCACCCTGCGGATGATGTCGAGATAGGGCAGGCCGGGCTTCACCATCACCGAGTCCGCGCCCTCCTCGAGGTCGAGGGCGACCTCGCGCAGGGCCTCGGCGCCGTTGGCTGGGTCCATCTGGTAGGTGCGCTTGTCGCCGACGAGCGCCGCCGAGGTGCCGATGGCGTCCCGGAACGGCCCGTAGAAGGCGCTCGCGTACTTGGCCGCGTAGGCCATGATCTGCACGTCGCGAAAGCCCGCCCGGTCGAGCCCGGCCCGGATAGCGCCGACGCGGCCGTCCATCATGTCGGAGGGGGCGATGATGTCGGTGCCGGCCTCCGCCTGGATCAGGCTCTGCTCCACGAGGAGCGCCACGGTCTCGTCGTTGAGGATCGCCCCGTCCGACAGGAGCCCGTCATGGCCGTGGCTGGTGTAGGGGTCCAGCGCCACGTCGGTCATCACGCCGATCTCGGGCACGGCCGCCTTCACCGCCCGCACCGCCCGGCAGACGAGGTTCTGGCCGTTCAGCGCCTCCGAGCCGGTCGGGTCGCGCAGGCCCGGCTCGGTGTAGGGGAAGAACGAGATCGCCGGGATGCCGAGGCGCGCCGCCCGCTCGGCCTCGCGCACCACCTGATCGACGCTGAGCCGCTCGACCCCAGGCATCGAGGCGATCGGCTCGCGCCGGTTCTCGCCCTCGATCACGAAGAGCGGCCAGATCAGGTCGTCGACGGTGAGGGTATGCTCGCGCACGAGGCGCCGGGACCAGTCGGCCTTGCGGTTGCGCCGGGGGCGCTGCGTCAGGCTCAGGCCCGCTTGGGCGCCGCTGGAGCGGGCCGACTCGACGGCGATCGGGCGGGGCTCGGCGCTCTCCTCAGCGTGCCCCTCCTGCGCGTGCGATGAGTCCATGACCGGTTCCTGCGCCGATCCCGTGGCGGCCGGCGGCGGGGGCCTAGCATATCCGGGATTCGGCGCGAAACGCCGCCCGCGGTTGACGAGGTCGGCGGGGGCGGCGTCTAACGCGCGGGAGAGCGGAGGGCAGATGGACGCGACGGGCGAGGAGATCCGGTTCGAACGGCGTGGGGCGCTCGGCCTCGTCGTTCTCGACCGGCCGAAGGCGCTCAACGCGCTCTCCCGAGGCATGTGCGCGTCCTTCCGCCGCCAGCTCGATCTTTGGGAGGCCGATCCGGCCGTGACGCGGGTCGCGGTGCGCTCGTCGAGCGCGCGCGCCTTCTGCGCCGGCGGCGACATCCGCCACATCTACGCCTGCGGGCGCGAGGGCCGCGAGGCCGATCTCTACGGGTTCTGGGAGGCGGAGTACGGGCTCGTCGCGCGGGTGCAGCGCTTCGCGAAGCCCTATGTCGCGCTCGTCGACGGGCTGGTGATGGGCGGCGGCGTCGGCATCTCGCTGCACGGCTCCCACCGGGTCGCGAGCGAGCGCTACAGCTTCGCCATGCCCGAGGTCGGCATCGGCCTGTTTCCCGATGTCGGCATGACCCATGCCCTGCCGCGGCTGCCGGGGCGGATGGGCCTCTACATCGCCCTGACCGGCGGCCGGGTCGGCCCCGGCGACGCCCTCGCGCTGGGGCTCGCCACCGATTTCGCGCCGGCCGCGGCCTTCGACGCGCTCCTCGACCGCCTCGCCGAGGGCGGTCCGGTCGAGGCGGCCCTGGCCGTGCCCGGCGAGCGACCGGCGCCCGGTCCACTGAGCGCCCAGGCCGCGCCGATCGAGGCGTGCTTCTCGGCCGGAAGCGTCGCCGCCATCCTCGAGCGGCTCGACGCGGCCGGCACGGCCTTCGCCCGGGAAACCGCGGCGACGATCCGCACGCGCTCGCCGACGAGCCTGTGCATCGCCTTCGAGCAGATGCGCCGGGGCGGGGCGATGAGCTTCCCCGAGGCGATCCTGGCGGAGTTCCGCCTCGTGACGCGGGTGATGGACGGCCACGACTTCTACGAAGGCGTGCGGGCGGCGGTCATCGACAAGGACAACGCGCCGGTCTGGCAGCCGGACCGGCTCGACGGGGTGGACCTCGCGGCGGTCGCGGCGGCGTTCGGGCCGGCCTCGCGGCCCGAGCCGCGATTCGCGTGAGGACGGGCATGGCCGAGCCGGCAAGGGGACCTCTGGGGCTCGGCTTCCGCGAGGGGCAGGGCGACCGGCAGGGGGACCGGATCGAGCGCGACGCGCCTGCCTCCGGGGGCGGCTGGGACACGACGCTCGTCTGGTTCATGCGCCTCGTGGCGCTCGCCTGGCTCGCCAAGGGCGTGTTCTCCTGGGCCTCGATCCTCGACGTGATCCCCGGCGCGAAGCCCTTCGAGGCCGAGACCACCGGCCGGCAGGCGGCGATCCTCTACTTCGCCGTCATCGATCCCGTGGCGGCGGTGGGGCTCTGGCTGACGAGCGCCTGGGGCGGCGTGGTCTGGCTGTTCGCCGCGACCTCGGCGCTGACCCTCGGGCTGCTCACGCCGCAGCTCCTCTCGATGTCCGCGCCGCTGCTCGGCGTGCAGGCAAGTATCGTGGTTGCCTATTTCATACTGTCCTGGCTCGCGGCCCGCGAGATCAGGTGAACGCAAAGTTGATTTATCGGCTTCAGCTTACGTTTACCCAGAGAAGTAAATCGGCAATTCATCCTCTCGCTTAAAGTCGCCTTCATTCGCCATGGATAGCTTCACCTCATAAGCGGTGCCCGTCTCAGAGGCCGCCGCAACCGCAGAACGGGCGAGGCAAGCTATGAAGACGGAAGCTCTCCGGGTCGTCGATCCCGCTCCCGAGGCCGAGGCCGCCAAGGGGTCCTATCTCGAGGCGCTGCATCTCGTGGAGCGGCTGCACCGCCGGCTTCTCGACGTGATCAAGGACGAGTTCGAGCGCCGGGGCCGCGAGGACGTCAACAGCGTCCAGGCGCTGCTGCTCTACAACATCGGCGACAAGGAGCTCACCGCGAGCGAGCTGCGCACCAAGGGCTACTATCTTGGCTCCAACGTCTCCTACAACGTCAAGAAGCTCGTCGAGGCCGGCTACCTGCACCACGCCCGCTCTCGCACCGACCGGCGCACCGTGCGCATCAGCCTGACCGACCGCGGCCGCCAGATCCACGACATCGTCCAGGGGCTCTACGACAAGCACGCCCGCACCATCCAGCCGATCGGCGGCATCTCGACGGACGACTTCAGCCGGCTGAACCAGTCGCTGGGCCGCCTCGAGCGGTTCTGGACCGACCAGATCCGCTATCGGCTCTGAGACTGTCGACACGAACGCGAAGAGGCCCGGCATCCAGGGATGCCGGGCCTCTTCGC
>NZ_BPQR01000051.1 GCF_022179345.1 Methylobacterium jeotgali
GTGCGCGACATCTGTGCGCGCACCGCCTCGACCATGTCGCGGGCGAGGGTCTCGTCGCCGCGCAGGAAGGCGCGATAGGGCAGCACGAGGTCGATCTCGCCGGCCCCGTGGCGGATCGCGGCGCGGGCATCCTCCACCGCGCGGTCGACGTCCTCGCCGCCGGCGGGGAAGTTGATCACGGTCGCGATCCGCACCGGGGCGCGGTCGAGGAGGCCTTGGGCCTGTGCGACGAAGCTCGGCCAGACGCAGACCGCCGCGACGCCGGCCTCCCGCGCGTCGCGGCAGAGCCGGTCGATCGCCGCCTCGGTGCAGGTATCCGAGAGATCGGTGAGATCGAGGAGCGGCAGGGCCCGGCGGGCGACGGCGCCCACGTCGAAGCCGGGGTCCGGCGTGTCGGTCATGGTCATGGCTCCGGAAGGCGGGCGACGAAGGCGGCGGCGAGCCGGGCGAGATCGGCCCCGGCGCGGGCGGCGACCGCCTTGGTCTCGGCGTGATGCGGGTCGCCGCCCTTCAGGCCGGCGGCGTGGTTGGTGACGAGCGAGACCGCGGCGACGGGGATCCCGAGGAAGCGGGCGAGGATGGTCTCCGGCACCGTCGACATGCCGACGAGATCGGCGCCGAGCCGCCCCGCCATGCGGATTTCGGCGGGCGTCTCGAAGCTCGGGCCGAGGAACCAGGCGTAGACCCCTTCGTGAAGCGCCAGTTCCTCGGCGCGGGCGGCCTGCGCGAGCAGCGCCCGCAAGGCGGGATCATAGGCGCCGGTCATCGGCACGAAGCGGGCCTCGGACGCCTCGCCGACGAGCGGGTTCAGGCCGGAAAGGTTGATGTGGTCGGCGAGCGTCACGAGGCTGCCGGGACCGGCCTCCACCATCAGCGAGCCGCAGGAGTTGGTGAGCAGCAGGCAGCCCGCCCCGAGCCGCCCCGCCGCCGCCAGCGGCACGCGCATCGCGGCGGCGTCGCCCGTCTCGTAGGCGTGGACGCGGCCCTCGAAGACGAGGACGCGGCGCCCGGCGAGCCGGCCCCGGTGCAGGCGCCCGGCATGTCCGCTGACGCCGGCGCGGGGAAAGCCGGGGATCGCCGCGTAGGGGAGGTGGGTGGCCTCGCTCAAGCCCCCGGCGAGGGGCCCAAGGCCGGTGCCGGTGACGATCGCGCAGGCGTAGGGCCCGGAAAAGCCCTCGGCTTCGAGGAAGGCGACGGCCTTGGCCGTCCTCTCGTCGGCGCCCTCAGCCACGGGAGAGCGTCTCCGGTCCGAAGGAGGCCGGCAGCAGCGCCTCCAGGGTGAAGCTCTCGACGCGCCCGCCCGGGTCGGCGGCGTGGACCGGCGTGTCCGGCCCCGCGAACTCGCGGATGCGCTGCCGGCAGGCGCCGCAGGGCGTGACCGGTGTCGCGCCCGCGCCGACGACGAGGATCGCCGCGATCCGCCGCCCGCCCGCCGCGACCATGGCGGCGACGGCCCCGGCCTCGGCGCAGGTGCCGACCGGGTAGGCGGCGTTCTCGACGTTGCAGCCGGCATGGAGCGCGCCGCCCTCGTCGCGGATGGCCGCGCCGACGCGGAACCCGGAATAGGGCGCATAGGCCCGCTCCCGCGCCGCGCGGGCGGTCTCGAACAGGGCCGCGAGGTCCGGGCTCACGGGAAGCAGATCGTCGGTCGGGGGCCGCGCATCCCACGATGTTTGGCACCATGGTCCCCGGCCGTCGAGGCCGGATCGACAGGGCGCCTCCCGCTTCCTATACCCGCGCGACGGGTGGACGTGATCGGGGAGTGGCGGGAATGCTGGGCCGGTTCGAGCGCGGGAACGGCGAGGCAGTCGTCGAGTACGGCGACGGCACCATGCGCATCGTCAAGCCCGGCCGCTTCGTGCGCTGCGCCGTCACCGGCGAGCCCATCGCGCTCGACGATCTGCGCTACTGGAGCGTCGCCCGCCAGGAGGCCTACAGCTCGCCGGACGCGGTGATGAGCCGCCTCAAGGAGGAGCGGGCCGGGCGATAGCCCGCTCGACCTCCGCCCACAGCGCCGCCTCGTCAGCCAGGCGCAGCCGCACGGGCAGCGCCCGTGCCGCGAAGGCGGGCGGAAGACGCACGCGATCCTTCTCGGTGGTGACGAGTTCGGCCCCGAGCCGGTCGGCCTCGCGCGCCAGCCCTTCGAGCTCGCCCGGCCGATAGGCGTGGTGATCCGGGAAGGCATGGGTCGCGACCGGATCGGCGCCGATCTCGCGGAGCGTCGCGAAGAACTTCTCCGGCCGCCCGATGCCGGCGAAGGCCAGCCAGCGGCGCCCGGTGAAATCCTGCCCGTCTGCCTCGATCGTCGCCCGGTGCACGGGAAGCCCCCGCGCCAGCGCCTCGCGAGCGACCGCTTCGCCCGGCGCGCCCGCGCCGACGAGGATCAGCCCGTGGATGTGCCGCCACTGGCGGTGGAGCGGCGCCCGCAGGGGCCCGGCGGGGAAGGTCAGGCCGTTGCCGATGCCGGCACCCCCGTCGACCACCGCGAAGGCGAGATCCTTCACGAGGCTCGGATTCTGGAGCCCGTCATCCATCAGGATCGCGTCCGCGCCGAGCCCGGCGCAGAGCGCGGCCCCGGCAGGCCGGTCCCGCGAGACGACCGTCGCGGCGAGTCGGGCGAGGAGCAGCGGCTCGTCGCCGACCTCGGCCGCTCCGTGCCGGGCGGGATCGACGGCGACGGGCCCTTGCAGCCGCCCGCCGTAGCCGCGGCTGAGGAAGGCGGGTCGGTGCCCGCGCTCCATCAGCATCCGGGCGAGCGCCAGGGCGGCGGGGGTCTTGCCGGCGCCGCCCATCGTGAGGTTGCCGAGGCAGATCACGGGGAGCGCGGCGCGCGCGCCGGGCCGGTCCATCCGCGCCGCGGCCCGGGCTCCGTAGAGGTGCCCGAGGGGCGCCAGCAGCCGCGCGGCCGGTTGATCCGGCGCCAGGGACCAGAAGCGGGGCGCCCTCACCGATGCGGCCTTGCGCGCATCAGGCCTCGGTCTTGGCCGCCACGCGCTTCGGCGCGATGGCCGACAGCTTCATCTGGGCGATGAACGGGTCGAGCACGCCGAGGGTGCGTGCCACCGCGCCCTCGAAGGGCAGGAGCGCCCGCTGCCCGGCCTCGGCCATCGCCGAGAGCGCCTCCGGATCGGCGAGCAGGGTGCCCACCGCCTCCGCGAGTCCGGCGCCCTCGCGCAGGCTTCTTGCGCCGCCCGCCGCGTCGAGGGCGGGGTAGACCTCGGCGAAGTTGTGCACGTGTGGGCCGTGCAGGATCGCCGCACCGAGGCGCACGGGCTCGATCGGGTTCTGGCCGCCGCGGGGCACCAGGGAGCCGCCGAGGAAGACCAGCGGGCTGAGGCGATAGAATAGCCCCAGCTCGCCGAGCGTGTCGGCGACGTAGAACTCGACGGCGCCGTGCGGGCGGCCTCCGGCGGCCCGGCGGGCGGTGCGCAGGCCGCCGGCTGCGGCGCGTGCGGCCACGTCGGCGCCGCGCTCGGGATGGCGCGGCACCACGATGGTGAGAAGCCCCGGCAGGCGCTCCCGCAGGGCGGCATGGGCCTCGGCGGCGAACTCGTCCTCGCCCGCATGCGTGCTCGCGGCGACCCAGACGGGGCGCCCGGCGAGCATGGCGCCGAGATGCTCGAGCTGCTGCCGGTCCGCAGGCGGGATGGCGGCGTCGTATTTCAGGTTGCCCGACACGCTGATGCGCGGCGCCCCCAGGCGTGCGAAGCGCTCGGCGTCGGCCTTGGTCTGGGCGAGGCACACGGCGATCCGAGAGAGCAGCGCCCGGGCGGTGCGCGGCGAGCGCTCCCAGCCCCGGAAGGAGCGCTCCGACATGCGGGCGTTGACGACGAGGAGCGGCACGCCGCGCGCGTGCAGCGCCATGATCGTGTTGGGCCAGATCTCGGATTCGGCGACGAGGGCGAGGTCCGGGCGCCAGTGGTCGAGGAAGCGCTCCACCCAGCGCGGGGCGTCGAGGGGCACGTACTGGTGGACGGCGCCCGCCGGCAGGCGCTGGCCGACGAGCTCGGCGGCGCTGCGGGTGCCCGTGGTGAGGAGCACCGAGAAGCCGCGGGCGATCATGCCCTCCACGAGCCCGATCAGGGAGAGTGCCTCCCCGATGCTGGCCCCGTGCATCCAGACGAGAGCGCCGGTCGGCCGGGCCCGTCCGGGCAGGCCGCGGCGCTCGCCGACCCGGCCGGGGTCCTCCTTGC
The DNA here is from genome assembly GCF_022179345.1 of Methylobacterium jeotgali. GTDB lineage: Bacteria > Pseudomonadota > Alphaproteobacteria > Rhizobiales > Beijerinckiaceae > Methylobacterium > Methylobacterium jeotgali. The sequence goes on from NZ_BPQR01000051.1 coordinate 4,194, forward strand.
CGCGCCGGGTGCGCCAGGCGAGGAGCCCCGCCACGGCGGGCTCGCCGAGTCGCAGGCCGGTCCGGTAGGCCCGCAGCGCCAGGGTGAGGGGAGGCGCCCTCACGCGGCGGCCTCGACGGGGCTGCGCAGGCCGACCCGGTCCGGCCGGCCGACGAGCGCGTAGGCCTCGTCGTGGACGCGGTTCATCTCCGCCTCGACCCGCAGGCGCAGGGCCTCAAGCTCGGCGGGCGTGGCCTCGCGGGGGACATGGATCGCCTCCCCGAAGACGATGGCGCCCCGCCCGAAGGGCAGGCCGAGGCAGGCCCGGTCCCAGGAGTTGAAGCGCAGGTGCCGGCTCGTCACCACCGCCGTCGGCACGATCGGCCGTCCGGAGAGGCGCGCCAGCGTCACGATGCCGTCGTCGGCCCTGCGGGAGATCTTCGGCACGTCGGCGCTGAAGGCGACGATCTCGCCCTGCTTCAGGGCCTTGAGCATGGCGCGCAGGCCCTCGGCGCCGCCCTTGGCCTTGGCATCGCGCACGACGCGGCCTCGGGCGCCGGAGGCCCGGATCACGCGCACGCCGAGATGCTCGAGGGCTCGGGTGTTGATGTTGCCGTCGGGGTTGCGGGAGATGATGGTCGCCACCCGGTCGCCGGGGCGCCGGGCGAAGGACACCATGATGTGCTGGCCATGCCACATGCCGGCGATGAAGGGGGTCTGCGCGTCGAGCCAGGCGTCGGGCGCAGCAGGCACGACCGTGAAGCGGTTCGTCGCCCGCACCAGCCGCAGGTACCCCGCCGCCAGGCGTGCGAGCAGGCGTTCCACGAGGCGGTGCCGTAGGACCCGTTTGCCGAAGCTCATCGCTCCCTCGTCCCATCGCCGGGTGGCCGGTGCGGCCCGCGGCGGGCTTCGCATCGACGAGCCTGCCGACACGATGCGCGGCGCACGCGGCACCCGAAGCGGCCGGCGGGCTGTCTATCCCCGATGACCCGGGCGGCGCAATGCGGGCGCCCCGCTCGGACGCTCCCGCGGCGCTTGACCTGCCGCCGTCGGAGGGGGTTCAAGGCGCGGATGGCGCCGCCCCTGCCCGACCGAATCCCGATCCCGGAGCCGCGCCATGGCCGCTGAGGCCGGCGCCGTGTTCCGGCTCGCCCATCTCACGGACCCGCATGTCGGGCCGCTGGCGAGGCCGCGCCTGAAGCAGCTCCTCGGCAAGCGTGCCACGGGCTACGCCAACTGGCGCCGGGGCCGCTCGCGCAGCCACGACATGAGCGTGCTCTCGGCCCTCGTCGCCGATCTCCGGGCGCAGGCGCCGGACCACGTCGCCTGCACCGGGGACCTCTGCAACATCGGCCTGCCGAGCGAGTGGGAGACGGCCCGCCAGTTCCTGGGCGAGCTCGGCGCGCCCGAGCGGGTGAGCTTCGTGCCGGGCAACCACGACGCCTACGTGCGCGGCTCGCTCGAAGGGCTGCTCGGGCTCTGCGCGCCCTGGACGGCGGGCGACGACGGGCGCAGCGGGCGCTTCCCCTACCTGCGGCGGCGGGGGCCGCTGGCGCTGGTCGGCCTGTCCTCGGCGATCCCGACGAAGCCCTTCGTGGCGAGCGGACGGCTCGGGCCGCCCCAGATCGAGGCTGCCGAGGCCCTGCTCAAGGCGCTCGCCGCCGAGCCGGAGCCGCCCTGCCGGGTGGTGATGATCCACCATCCGCCCCATCCCGGCGGTGCGACCCCGGGACGCGAACTCACCGACGCGGCGGCTTTCACCGCGATGATCGCGCGGGCCGGGGCGGAGCTGATCCTGCACGGGCACAACCACATCGCCACGACGGCTTTCCTGCCGGGCCCCGCCGGGGCGCTGGTGCCGGTCGTCGGCGGCTCCTCGGCCTCCGCGCAGCTCGGCAACCATCGCGGCCTCGCGACGCGGCGGGCGGCCTACGGGCTGTTCGGCTTCGTGCGGGACGGGGGCGGCTACGCGATCTCGATGTCCGGCCGGGCCGTGGAGCCGGACGGGCGCGTGGTCGAGGCGGGGCGCCTCGCCTTCGGAGCGTCCCATGTCTGGGGCGGGGGCGCAGCGCGGGCCGCGTCCCCGTGAGCGCGCGTCAGATCTCCGGGGGGAGCGACGGGCGGCGCTGGCTGGCGATGCTCGCCTCGTACCGCTCGGCCTGAAGACGGGTCAGCCCCGAAATCAGCGCCACCGGTCCGCGGTAGACGGTGTAGGTGCCGTCGTGGGTCGGCTTCACACGAATCATCTCGGACATGGCTGTCACCTTGTCTTGTGATGTGGATCGTCGAACGCTTTACGCCGGGGGCGGACGGTAGACCGTACGCGGCAGGACGCAAGACCTGCGGCGACTGTATACGTAAGTATTTCCGCCGCGCTGCGGCAGCGTCCGGCGCATGGGATGGGAGGCTGCCCGCGAAGTCCTTGAGAGGGCGTCCGGTTTTTTCGACCGGCGCAGGGTGCGCCGCAGCAGCGGTTCTTCGCGGCTCAGCCCTGGAAGGAGAGGCTCGCGCGGGTCCCCTGGCGGCCCGTGCCGTAGACCAGCGCGGACTGGAGATTCGCGGCCATGGCCCGCACGATGCGCGAGCCGAGCCCGGTGCCCCGTGGCTGGCCCTTGCCGGTCCAGCCGATGCCGTCATCCTCCACGGCGACCTCGAGGGAGCCGGCATCCGGGCGGCGCAGCTCGACACGGATCTCGCCCACCGTCTCCGGGGGATAGGCGTACTTGTAGGCGTTGGTGACGAGCTCGGTGACGACGACGCCGACCGAGACCGCCTTGTCGGTGGGCACCCGCACCGGCTCGGCGTGCAGGCGGATGGCGTGGTCGCGCCCGGAGGCGCGCATGGCGGCCTGCAACTCCTCGACGAGGCTCGCGAGGTAGGCGTCGAGCTCCACGGTCTCGACGTCGTCGGAAGTGTAGAGGCGGCGGTGGATGCCGGCGATCGCCGAGATGCGCGCCTGCATCTCCTCCAGCGCCGCCTTGGCGGCGGGGTCGGAGACGGCGTTCGCCTGCATGTGGGTCAGCGCCGCGACGAGGGCGAGCGAGTTCGCGACCCGGTGGTTGACCTCGCGCAGCATCATCTCGGCCCGGTCGCGGGCGGCGCGCACCTCCTGCTCGGCGCGCTCCTTGTCCCGGCGCATCGCCTCCCCGCGCAGCGCCGTGCCGATCGCCTCGCCGAGCAGCTCCCGGAACTGGCCCTGCACGTCCTTCCAGACGTAGTCGACGGCGCCGGCCTTGAGCGCGGCCACCGCCACGCGGCTGTCCTCGGAGCCCGTCACGTAGACGACCGGCGGAGCGTCGGGCAGGGCGCGGATCTCGGGCAGCAGGTCGAGGCCCGTCCGGTCGGGCATGTGATGGTCGAGGGCGACGAGGTCGATGCCGCCCTGCCCGAGCCGCGCCAGACCCGCCTCGCCGCCCTCGGCCAGCTCCACGGCGTAGCCCCGCGCGGTCAGGGCGCGCTGGACGAGGCGGCAGAGCCCCGCGTCGTCGTCGATGTAGAGGACGCGGGCGGCGGGCGGCTGCGCGCTCATGGCGTCTTGCCGCTCATGGGTTCTCGGGCACCTGCATCACCGACAGGAACAGCCCGAGCTGGCGGATGGCGTTGGCGAAGCCCTCGTAGTTCACCGGCTTCGTCACGTAGACGTTGGCGCCGAGGTCGTAGCAGCGCTGGATCTCCTGGCTGTCGTCGGTGGTCGTCAGCACCACCACCGGCGAGCGGCGGGTGTGGGGATTGGCCTTCACCTTCTCCAGGATGTCGATGCCGGTCATGTCCGGCAGGTTGAGGTCGAGCAGGATCAGGAGCGGGCGCCCGGCGCTCGCCTCGCCGGTCCCGTCGGGGCCGAGCAGGTAGCCCAGGGCCGAGCCGCCGTCCCGGAAGGGCACGATCGCGTTGTTGACGCCGGCGCGGCGGATGTTGCGCTCGATGAGACGGGCGTGACCCTCGTCATCCTCGATCATCACGATGGTGACGGGCTGCATCCGCGGAGCTCCGCTCTCTGTTCACGCTCACTCGGCGGCGAGGCGGGCGGCCTCGGGGGCGGCGGATCGACCTGTAGCCGTCCCGCGGGGCAGCGTCACGCCGAATGTCGTGCCCCTGCCCAGCTCGGAGACGACGTCGATCCGTCCCCCGAGGCTGCGCACCAGCGCCTTGACGTGGGCGAGGCCGATGCCCTCGCCCGGCCTGTCCTGCACGCCGGAGCGGCGGAACAGCTCGAAGATGCGGGCATGGTCGCGCTCGGCGATGCCGCGGCCGTTGTCCTCGACCAGGAAGCGCACCCGGTTGCCGGCGAGCGGGCGGGCGCTGATCGTGATCTGCCCCGGCCGGGCGGGATCGAGATACTTCAGCGCGTTGTCGATCAGGTTCCCGAAGATCTGCTCCACGGCCGTCCGGTCGGCGACGATCTCCGGCATCAGAGGATCGACGCTCACCCGCGCGCCGACGCTCTCCGCCTGATGGCGCTGCGCGTCGGCGAGCCCCTGGATCACGGACGCCATCGCCAGGGGCTCGGGCTGGAAGGTGCGGCGTCCCTCCCGCGACAGGCGCAGGATGGCGGCGATGAGGCGCTCCATCTTGGTGACGGCGGCGCCGATGAAGCCGAGCGCCTCGCCGAGATCGGCGTCGATCCGCTCCGCCTCCGGCCTGCCGCGCAGCGCCTCCCCGATGTCCTGCCGCGTCGCCTCGAGCTCGCTCGTGAAGCCCATGATGTTGACGAGCGGCGCCCGGAGATCGTGGCTGACGATGTAGGCGTAGCGCTGCAGCTCCTCGTTCGACTCGCGCAGCTCGGCTTCCGCCAGGCGCCGCTCGGTGATGTCGGTATGGACCCCGACCCATTCGCGGATGGCGCCCCCCGCGTCGAGCACCGGCACGGCGCGGATCGCGTAGTGCCGCCAGGACCCGTCGCGGGCGCGCACCCGGTGCTCGAAGACGAAGGTGCGCCGCTCCCGCACCGTCTCGTTCCAGGCGTCCACGCTCGCCTGGGCATCGTCGGGATGCACGGCGTCGGCCCAGCCGTAGCCCTGGTACTCCTCGCGCGTCTGCCCGGTGATCGAGGCCCAGCCGGGCTGCTCGCCGACCATCCGGCCCTCGGCGTCGTTCGTCCAGAGCACCCCGACCGCCTGCACGGCGGCGCGGAAGCGCTCCTCGCTGGCGCGCAGCTCCCGCTGGATCCGCTGCTGCTCCAGGGAGGTGGCGAGCATCGCCAGGAACAGCACCACGAAGGTCGCCCCGGCCACGTAGAGGGCGAGGGTCTGGCCGCCGAGGCCGGCGGTCCCGGCGTGGGCGTGCCCGCCCGGCGTGAAGGTGGCCGCGGCCATGCCGGTGTAGTGCATCCCGGCCACCGCCAGGCCCATCACCCCGGAGGCGACGAGCTTCTGGGTCACGCTCGTCCGGCGGAAGGCGAGGAACAGGGCGACGCTCGCCGCACCCACCGCGATCGCCACCGATAGCACCACGATCGGCACGCTGTAGGCGACGCCTCCGGGAAGGTGCATCGCCGCCATGCCGGCATAGTGCATCCCGGCGACGCCGGTCCCCATGAGCACGCCGCCGGCCGCCACGTCCCGGCGCCGCGCGCCGGGACGGCCGACCCAGGCGAAGGCCGCCCCCGTGGCGGCGACGGCGATGGCGAGGGAAAGCAGCGTGCCGGGCACGTCGTAGGTCGTCGCGGCGCCCATCTCGAAGGCGAGCATCCCGACGAAATGCATCGACCAGATGCCGCCGCCCATGGCGATCGCCGCCGCGGCGACCCAGCCCCAGCGTGCCGCACCGACATGCCCATGCACGCGGGCGCCGAGCTCCAGCGCCGTGTAGGAGGCCAGCACCGCGATGGCGATGGAGAGGGTGACGAGGGCCGGATCGTAGCCGGTATGGACCATCGCGGAGGACACTCGAGGCTCGGTCCGGTCCCGGCGGAGCGGACGCCGCCACGCTAGCCTCCCTCGCCTCGGCGCGCCATCGAGCATTGCTCGACGGGCATGCCGGGCCCGAGCCGAGGCGGGATGAAATAAATTGTGCACAATCTACATTTCGGGGTATGGCCTGCGGCACCGGAGGGACCATATGGCGCCTCGACGCCGATCCCGGCCCTCACAGGAGACCGACCATGCCCGTCGACGTGAAGTACCGCACCAAGGCCACCGCCACCGGGGGCCGCGACGGCTCCGCCCGCACCGAGGACGGCAGCTTCGAGGTGCGCCTCTCGACCCCGAAGGAGCTCGGCGGCGCCGGCGGCGAGGGCGCCAACCCCGAGCAGCTTTTCGCGGCCGGCTACTCCGCCTGCTTCCTCGGCGCGATGAAGGCGGTCGCGCCCTCGCAGAAGCTGAAGGTGCCGGCCGAGACCACCGTCACCGCGACGGTCGGCATCGGCCCCCGCTCCGAGGGCGGCTTCGGCATCACCGCCGATCTCGCCATCAGCCTGCCGGGCCTCGACAAGGCCGACGCGCAGCGCCTCGTCGACGCCGCGCACCAGGTCTGCCCCTACTCGAACGCCACCCGCAACAACGTCGACGTCGGCCTCACCCTCGTCTGACATGGAAAGGGCGGGCGCGGTCTCCCGCGTCCGCCCCTTGCCTTAAGCCGCGACGCCCGTCCCCACTGGGCAGGAGACGCCGGTGCCGCCGAGGCCGCAGTAGCCGCCCGGGTTCTTGGCGAGGTACTGCTGATGGTAGTCCTCGGCGAAGTAGAACGGCCCGAGGCTCTCGATCTCCGTGGTGATCGGGTCGTAGCCCTTGGCCGACAGCGCCCGCCCGTAGGCGTCGCGCACCTGCTCCGCCACGGCCCGCTGCGCCTCGTCCGACACGTAGATGCCGGAGCGGTACTGCGTGCCGACGTCGTTGCCCTGGGCCATCCCTTGCGTCGGGTCGTGGCTCTCGAAGAAGACCTTGAGCACCTCCTCCAGCGGCAGCACCGCGGGATCGTAGGCGACGAGCACCACCTCGTTATGGCCGGTCAGCCCCGAGCAGACCTCCTCGTAGGTCGGGTTCGGCGTGGTGCCGGCGGCGTAGCCGACCGCGGTGACGTGGACGCCCTGCGGCAGCTGCCAGAACTTGCGCTCGGCGCCCCAGAAGCAGCCAAGGCCGAGCACGATCGTCTCGACGCCGTCCGGGTAGGGGCCCTTCAGGGGGCGGCCGTTGACGAAGTGGCGCTCGGCGGTGGGGATCGGGTTCGGGCGGCCGGGCAGCGTGTCCTCGGGGGAGGGCATGACGGCGCGCTTGCGGAAGAGGAACATCGCGGGACCTCGGGCTCGACTCGGGATGGTCCGAATATGGGGTGCCGGGCCCCGGTTATGAAGCGGTCCCGTCAGGGCCGCGTCTGGAAGCCGATCGGCTCGCGGCCGGGCTGGCCGAGCCAGAGCAGCACCGCCCCGAGGCCGATGCCGATCACCGCCACGGGCGCCAGCGTCAGCGGCAGCACCAGCACCTGCCAGAGCCAGGGCGCCACGCCCTCGACGCTCGCCTGCAGGGCGCTGGCCTTGTCCTTGAACAGGGCGAGGATCAGCTCGCTGAGCGGCGTCACCCGCAGGCCGTTGTTGGCGATGGAGCGGGCCCCGTCATAGACGAGGGCCACGAAGCCGCCGGCGATCAGCAGCATCCCGAGGGCGCGCAGCAGGAAACGGATCATCGGCGGTTCCTGTCCCCATCCACTCCGGTGCGCCCTCCGCTCGGCAGTAGGGGCGACGGCGGGCGGGTGCAAGGCGCGTCCGTGTTGCGCCGCATTGCCCCGCCGTGGCAGAGGGGCGCCGCGATGAAGGACGAGATCCAAGAGGCGACGGACCACGGCGCGGCGGCGAGCCCGTCGGACGATCCGGGCGCGCCCCGCGGCGCCGTGGAGCGGCCGGCGCTGATCATCTTCGATTGCGACGGCGTGCTCATCGACAGCGAGCCGATCAGCCTCGGCCGGCTGACGGGGGGGCTCAACCGCATCGGCCTGCCCATCGACGTCGACCGGGTGCGAATCCGCTTCGCGGGCATGTCGATGGCCTCGATCATGGCGGCGGTCGCTCGCGAGGACGGGATCGTGGCGCCGGACGGCTTCCTGGACGCCCTCAAGGCCGAGACGCTCGCGGCCTTCGACCGGGAGCTGACGGCGATGCCCGGCATCGCGGAGGCGCTGGCGGGGCTCGACGTGCCGTTCTGCGTCGCCTCGAGCAGCGATCCCGTGCGGCTGCGCCATTCGCTCGACCTCACCGGCCTGTGGCCGCTGTTTCACGGGCAGGTGTTCTCGGCGAGCGAGGTCGCCCGCGGAAAGCCCTTCCCGGACCTGTTCCTGCACGCGGCCGCGCGGATGGGCGCCGCGCCCGAATCCTGCCTGGTCATCGAGGACAGCGTGCCCGGCATCCGGGCGGCGCGGGCGGCGGGCATGGGCGTGCTCGGCTTCACCGGCGGCGGCCACTGGGCCCACGACCGGACTGGCGCCGATCTCCTCGCCGCCGGCGCGGAGCGCGTGCTGCGCGGACACCGCGACCTCGCGCCCCTCGTCGCCGCGGCCTGAGCCCTCGCGAGGCTTTCCTGAGCCGCCGAAGAAGCGGCTCCCGGCGTGCATCCGGACGCGCGGTTCCTGCCCCGTTCGCGCTGCACTTCGGAAGATCCATCCGTTGACGGACAAGCAATCCGCTGGCAGATTTTAAGGGCTGGCGAGGTGCTCCCGCGCCGTCCCAGCCGCGGTGATTTGACGAGAGTAGCTTGCGCCGCGTCATCAAACGCTAAAGCACCGCGAAGCGCTCGTGCCTCGTGGTCCTTCAACAAGGGATGACTGCCGTGGCCGCCCATTACGATCCCAGAACTCTTTTGGTTCCCGGTTCCCTGCTTCCGCTCCAGGGGTGTTGTCGACGCTGAGACACCGGCTCCCCGCGAGCCCCTCAACGCCCCGTCAGCACAGGCCGCGCTTCGGCATCGCTCTTGCGACCGCCGGCCCAGGTTCAGGAACCGACCCATGTCCCGCACAGAGATTCCCGTCAGCCAGGCGGAGGCGCCGCTCGCGCTCCTCCCCGACACGCTCGCCAAGCCCGAGCGCCCCGCGAAGGCCGAGCCGCCGCCCGCCCGCATCATCGAGATCGGCGAGGTCGCCGCCGGCATCGCCGTGCCGGAGCACCGGGGCGTGCGCTTCTTCGCCTCCTCGGACGCGTTCTTCCCCCTCGACGGCACGGTGTTCCCGAGCGTCGAGCAAGCCGCCCGCGCCGCCCGCGAGCGCTTCCGCAGCCTGCGCCCGGCCGGCCGCCGTCTCGCGGCGGTCTGAGGAGAGCTGCGCGTCCGAGCGGCGTCACCGGCTTCAGGGGCGGTCGCTTCCGGCGACCGCCCTTTTTGTATCGGGGAGGAGGCGCCGGGCCTCTACTTGCACTCGTCGCGGGCGCGCTTCATCGCCTCCGCGAAGCCGCCGAGAGCGTACTCGTCGCGGGTCGGGTTGCCGCGCAGCGAGGTCGTGGTCACGGCGAGCGTCGGGGTGCGGCCGCTCATCTCCGTGACGACGCGGGTCTCCTCGGCCGGATTCTGGACCCAGGCGTTGCCGTCCTTGACGACGAGGGGGAAGCGCGAGGCGCCGAGGATGAGCACGGGATCGCCGGGCGCGGCCGCGGCACCGGGCTTGGTCTGCGAGGCGGCGGGCTTCGAGGGGAAGCCGAGCATCACCGCGACCTCGTTGGCGACGTTCTCGGCCTTGCGCACGGTGACGAAGAAATAGGCCTGATCGCGCTTCAGGGTCTTGGGCGAGCGCGTCTGCGGCTGCGCGATCGCGTAGCAGATGCGGGTCTTGCCCTGGCCGTTGGCGAAGACGTTCCAATCGCCGAAGATCGCGAGCGGCGTCGCCTGCTGCATGCCCGGCGGCGTCGGCGCGGCTTTCTTCTCCGTGGCCCTGCCGTGCCCGCGGCGCTTGCGCGAGGGGGGCGCCTCCTCCGCCTCCTGGGCGAGGGTCGCCCCGCTCCACAGCCCCGCGACGGTCGCAGGCACCAGCATCTGCGGTCCGGTCAGCGCGGGGAGAAGAACTGCGAGGGTGGCGGGAAGGAACCGGGGCTTCGAGCGCATCGACCATCCTGGAGCGGGCTCCGGACGGCTGGCTGCCCGAAGCGCGGACGCCCGCGAGAGCGGGCCGGCCCCTGTTTGAAGCTTGGGCACGGCTTCCGCAAGCCGGCGGGCCCGCCTCAGGCGGCGTGGGCGTCGGCGCTGCCGGCGAGGCTCAGCGCGGCGAGCTCCGGCAGGGGCAGCACGGCAGCGATCTCGGCCGGCATCGGCTGGGGTGCGGGCGCCTCCGGAGCGGGGGCCGGGCGCGCCTTCGGCGGCGGATCGTTGTAGGGGGTGTTGTAGGCCTTGCGGATCGTGGCCCAGAAGGCCTCCCGCCCGATCGCGCCGCGCGCGTCGAGCACGGCGTCGATCATCTGCGAGGCGGCCGCGGCCAGCGCGGAGGTGTCCTCCGGCTGGATCGAACTGTCGAGGGGCATCCCGTGCGCTCCGAGTGAACCGGCCGGATCTCTAGCGACGCTTACCTAGCTGGGCAGTGAACGCACTGCACAAAGCAAAGTTTCCCTGGTCTTTCCCGAAACTCCTCCACAGGCCGCGCTCAGCCCTCCCCGCCGGAGAGCTGCGCCAGCCAGCGCTCGGCCTGGGCGCGGACGTTGCCCGGCGCGGTGCCGCCGTAGCTGATCCGGCTCGCCACCGAGTTCTCGACGCCGAGCACCGCGTAGACGGCGTCCGTGATGCGGGGCTCGGCGGCCTGCATCTCCTCCAGCGACAATGCCTCCAGTCCGACCCCCTTGGCCGAGGCGGCGCCGACGAGGCGGCCGGTGACGTGGTGCGCCTCGCGGAAGGGCAGGTTCAATTCCCGCACCAGCCAGTCGGCGAGGTCGGTGGCGGTGGCGTAGCCGGAGCCCGCGGCCTTCGCCAGCGTCTCCGCCACGGGCTCGAGGTCGCGGACCATGCCGGTCATCGCGGCGAGGCACAGGGACAGGGCCTGGAGCGCGTCGAAGGTGCCCTCCTTGTCCTCCTGCATGTCCTTCGAATAGGCGAGCGGCAGCCCCTTCATGACGATGAGCAGCCCCGTGAGCGCGCCGACGATGCGTCCGGCCTTGGCGCGGACCAGCTCGGCGGCGTCGGGGTTGCGCTTCTGCGGCATGATCGAGGAGCCGGTGGTGTAGCCGTCCGACAGGCGCACGAAGCCGAACTGGGCCGAGGTCCAGACCACCAGCTCCTCGGCGAAGCGCGAGAGGTGCACCGCGCAGATCGAGGCGGCCGAGAGCGCCTCCAGCGCGAAGTCGCGGTCGGCCACCGAATCGAGGGAGTTCGCGGTCGGCCGGTCGAAGCCGAGCGCCGCCGCCGTGGCGTGCCGGTCGATGGGAAAGCCGGTGCCGGCGAGCGCGGCCGCGCCCAGCGGGCACTCGTTGAGACGGGCCCGCGCGTCCCGGAAGCGGCCCCGGTCGCGGCCGAGCATCTCGACATAGGCCATCATGTGGTGGCCGAAGGTGACGGGCTGGGCCGATTGCAGGTGCGTGAAGCCCGGCATCACCGTGCCGGCGTGCCGGAGCGCCTTCTCGGCGAGGGCTTGTTGCAGCGCGGCGGCCTGGGCGTCGAGCCCATCCAGGGTGTCGCGCACCCAGAGCTTCATGTCGGTGGCGACCTGGTCGTTGCGGGAGCGCGCCGTGTGAAGGCGCCCGGCGGCCGGGCCGACGATCTCGGTGAGCCGGCTCTCCACGTTCATGTGGATGTCCTCCAGCTCCCGCCGGAAGGCGAAGGTGCCGGCTTCGATCTCCGCCTGCACGGACTTGAGCCCGGCGGTGATCGCGTCCACATCGGCGGCCGGCAGGACGCCGGAGGTCCCCAGCATCGCCACATGCGCCAGCGAGCCGCGGATGTCCTGGGGGGCGAGGCGCTTGTCGAATCCGATGGAGGCGTTGATCTCCTCCATGATCTCGGCGGGACCGCTCGCGAAGCGCCCGCCCCACATCCGGTTGCTCATGCCTCAGCTCATCCTTCCCGCTCAGCCGTCCCCGGAGCCGCGCTCGTGAGGGCCGCGCTCGCCGTCGGAGGGCTCGTCCTCGCCGGAGCGATCGCGGGGCTTGCCCTATACGCGCGGCCGCCGGGCGGCAACGGGCCGGCCGCGTCCCAGCCCTGCGCCGGTTCGGAGCCCGCCGCCCACCGGGTCGACGGGGCGGCCCGCGGCGAGGTCGCGGCGATGCAGGCGGTGGCCCCGCGCCCGGCGCCGACCTTGAGCTTCAAGGATCGCGAGGGGGCGGAGGTCGCCCTCTCGGACCTCAAGGGCAAGATGCTGCTGGTGAACCTCTGGGCGACCTGGTGCGCCCCCTGCAAGGCCGAGATGCCGGCCCTCGACAAGCTGCAGGCCGAGGAAGGGGGCGCCGGTTTCGCGGTGGTGGCGATCAACGTCGACACCCGCAACCTCGACCGGCCGCCCCGCTGGCTCGCGGAGAACGGCATCGACCGGCTCGCCTTCTACGCCGACCCCGGCGGCCGGGTGCTGCCGGCGGTGCAGCGGGACACCGGCTCGACGGGCCTGCCGACCACGCTCCTCGTCGACGCCGCCGGCTGCACGATCGGCGTCATGAAGGGCCCGGCGGACTGGGCGGGCGCGGACGCCCGCCGTCTGATCCGGGCGGCGCTCGGCCGCCCCGGTTGAGGCCGGATCAGAGATCCACGATCCTTCGGAAGCCGCCGTAGATCATCCGTTTCCCGTCGAAGATCGCCTGCTCCGTGGTCTCCTTCAGCCGCGGGTCGGCCATCACCGCGGCGTTGACGGCGTCGCGGCTCTCCCGCGATGCGTAGGTGATCCAGGAGAACACGACGGTCTCCTCCTCGCTCGCCTGAACGGCGCGGGGGAAGGAGGTCAGGGTGCCGTAGGGCACGTCGTCGGCGACGCACTCCACGAAGGAGAGGGCGCCGTGCTCCATCCAGATCGCGCCCGCGTGCTCCGCCATCTCGCGATAGGCGTCGAGCTTGGCCTTCGGCACCGCCACCACGAACCCGTCCACGTAGGCCATCGCACCCTCCCTCGGTCCTCGTTGCCAATAACGCGCGCCGGGCGCGACCTCATCCAGGCTTGAGATGCGCGGACAAGCTGGGCAACCCAACCCCATGGAGCACCGACCGATTCGACCGACCCGTCCGGCCTCCGCCCTGCGTGCCGTGCTCACCGGCGAGGCCGGAGGCGGGCTCGTGCTGATGGCGGCCGCGGCGCTGGCGCTCGTCGTCGCGAATTCCGGCGCCGCCGATGCCTACAACCGGGCGCTCCACGCGTATCTCGGCCCCCTGAGCGTGCTGCACTGGATCAACGACGGCCTGATGGCGGCGTTCTTTCTGCTCGTCGGGCTCGAGATCAAGCGCGAGGCCCTCGACGGGCGCCTGCGCACCTGGCCGGACCGGGCGCTGCCCGGCATCGCCGCCCTCGGAGGCATGGCGGTGCCGGCCCTCGTCTACGTCGCCCTCAACCGGGGCGACACGCTGCGGGGCTGGGCGATCCCGTCGGCCACCGACATCGCCTTCGCGCTGGGCGTGCTGGCGCTCCTCGGCCGGAGGGCGCCGGTCTCGCTGAAGGTGTTCCTGAGCGCGGTCGCCATCGTCGACGACCTCGGCGCCGTGATCATCATCGCCCTGTTCTACACCGGCGGGCTCGACCCCTGGATGCTCGGCCTCGCGGGGGCGCTGCTCGCCGTCCTGTTCGCCATGAACCGGGCCCGCGTGAGTGCGCTCCCGCCCTATCTCCTGCTTGGCCTCGTGCTCTGGGTGCTGGTGCTGCGCTCCGGCGTCCACGCCACGGTGGCGGGCGTGCTCCTGGCGCTGACGATCCCGATCCGACCGAGCCCCGGACGGCCCGAGGATGCGGCCTCGCCCCTGCACCGGCTGGAGCATGCCCTGACGCCCTTCGTCACCTACGCGATCGTGCCGGTCTTCGGCTTCGCCAATGCCGGCGTGACCCTGATCGGGCTCTCGCCTTCCGCGCTGCTCCACCCCGTGACGCTCGGCGTCGCCCTCGGACTGTTCCTCGGCAAGCAGGCCGGTGTCTTCGCGAGCGTCCGGCTCGCCGTCGCCGCAGGGCTGGCGGCGCGGCCGGCGGGGGCGAGCTGGACGCAGGTCTACGGCGTCGGCGTGCTCTGCGGGATCGGGTTCACCATGAGCCTGTTCATCGGAGGGCTCGCCTTCGCGCCGGGACTCAACGAGACCGAGGTGAAGCTCGGCGTGCTCGCGGGCTCCCTGGCCTCGGGCGTGCTGGGGGCGCTGATCCTGCTCTCCGCCGACCCGGCGCGCCGGGCGGGGTCGGCGACCGGATAGGACGGGAGGGACGATGCGCTACACCCTCGGCCTCGCGACCACCTTCCACGATCCGGCGCTCGCCCTCGTCGGACCGGACGGCGCGGTGCTCTTCGCCGAGGCCGCCGAGCGCCCGCTCCAGGTCAAGCGCGCCCCGAACTGCGAGCCCGATCCCGCCGGCCGGATGGTCGGCCTCCTGAAGGAGCACGTCCCGCCGGGCTCCGAACTGGTGGTCGCCTCGAGCTGGAGCGCCCCCTTCACCGAGTTCCTCGCCGCCCAGGCCGCCGCCGGCGCCTTCGCCCTGGAAGCGCTCGCCCGGCATTCGACGGCGCTCAACCGCTCCTTCGTGCCGGAGCGGGCCGAGCGCATCTTCGTCGCCGAGCTCGCCCAGGCCCAGGCGCGGGCGGGCTACGGCACGCTCCAGGCCCTCAACCAGGATGTCCGCGACGGCGGGAGGCCGCGGGCGAAAATCGTCTCGCAGCGCCGCTACCCGCACCACCTCGCGCATGCCGCCCTCGGCCTCTGGGGCAGCCCCTTCGAGGAGGCCACCGCGCTGATCGTCGACGGCATGGGCGAGACCGGCGCCGCCGCGATCTACCGCCTGACCCGCGAGGGCCGGATCGAGGAGGTGCGCCGCCACCGGGGCCGGGGCTCGGTCGGCTTCCTCTACGGGCTCGTCACCGATCTCGCCGGCTTCGACCAGATCAAGGGCGAGGAATGGAAGGTGATGGGGCTCGCCCCCTACGGCCGCAGCGACCCGGAGCTGATGGGCCTGCTCCGGCGCCTCTACGGCGTCGCGGACGGCCGCCTGCGCTTCCCCGACGAGGCGACCATCCGCGCGGTCGCCAGCGAGATCGTTGCCCGGCGCCCGCCGGACCCGGACGGCGAGGGCTGGGCCGACCTCGCCCGCTGCGGACAGGACCTCTTCGCCGAGGTGATGGACGTGCTCGTCGCCGAGGCCTGGAGGCTGGCGCCGAGCCAGAATCTTGTCATCAGTGGGGGCTGCGGGCTCAACTCCTCCTACAACGGCCGGGTGCTCGGCCGTTCGGGGTTCGAGCGCCTGCACGTGCCCTCGGCGCCCGCCGACGACGGCAACGCGGTCGGCGCCGCGTGGCTCGCCTACGCGGAGGACAATCCGGGCTGGACGGGTCCGGAGTGGGGGAGCCGGCCGCTCTCCCCCTATCTCGGCTCCCGCGTCTCGACGGAGCCGATGGCGCGGATGGCCGCCTGGGAGCCCCGCGCCCGGCGCCTGGGACATGCCGGCGTGACGAGCGAGGCCGCGCGCATCCTCGCCGAAGGCGGGCTCGTCGGCTGGGTGCAGGGGCGGGCGGAGTTCGGGCCCCGCGCCCTCGGCAACCGCTCGATCCTCGCCGACCCGCGGCCCGAGGACGCCAAGGACATCCTCAACGCCAAGGTGAAGTACCGCGAGGGCTTCCGCCCCTTCGCCCCGGCGATCCTCGCCGAGGCCGGGCCGGACTGGTTCGAGGATTACGCCGACAGCCCCTACATGGAGCGGACCCTGGTCTGGCGGGAGGCGGTGCGGTCGCGCGTGCCGGCGGTCGTCCACGCCGACGGCACCGGAAGGCTCCAGAGCGTGACGGCCGAGCGCAACCCGGCCTTCGCCGCGCTGATCGCCGCCTTCGCAGAGCGGACCGGCGTGCCGATCCTCTTGAACACGAGCTTCAACGTGATGGGCCGGCCGATCCTCCACGGGGCGGAGGACGCGATCGTGATGTTCTGCACCACCGGCCTCGACGCGGTAGTCGTCGAGGACTGGATCGTCACGAAACAGGCTGCACCGGCGCGGCGACCGTGAGATGCTTGAGCGGTCAGTGGTCAGGGACAGGACGCCATCGCGACGCCTGCCCTCGCACCGAGCCGATCGCCCGGAAACGGTCTTACTCGCAGACCTCGACGCGCTTGTAGGTGAACTCGACCTCGTCGAGCCAGACCTTGCGGCGCTCGTAGTGGCAGATCGGCTCGCGGCGGGGGCGCACCACCATCACCGGCTGCTCCTCGACGTAGACCGGGCGCGGCCGGTAGGCGGGCGGCGGCGGAGGGGCGGGCTGGGCGCCGTTCATGAGGGCGCCGGCCGCGAGCCCGCCGACGACGCCGGCCGCGGCGCCGCCGATGATCGCCGCGTTCATGCCGTCGCGGGCGAAGGCGCCCTGGCCGCCGGCTGAAAGAAGCGCCGCCGCGAGGGCGGCTGCGGAAAGGCCGCTCCGGGCCCAGTCGAACGAGGGGATCGCGCGCACGGATGATGTCTCCCGAATGGTCTCGGGACTACACGCCAGGGTGCTTAACAAACCGCCAACGGAAACGAACGGATACGCACGGCCGCAAGGCTCAGACGCCGCGCTTCTCCATCATCGCCTTGACCTGCATGAGCTGGTCCCAGACCTGGCCGGGGGAGGTGTTGAGCATGTCGAAGGCGCTGCTCACGCCCCAGTAGAGGCCGAGCACGATCACCGGCACCAGCACCCAGCCGAGGATCTCCTCGCCCCGGCGTCGGCGCATCCGGCGGCGTCGGCGCTCGTCGCGCCGGCTCGGCTTCGGTGCGGGGGCCGGCCCCACGGGATTGAGGGGCCCCTCCTGAAGATCGCTCATCGGGGCGCCCCCGTCTCGCCGCCCGCGGCCCGGAGCCGCGGGGGTGTCCGTCGAAGCGCGGGTGTCCCCTGGCAGGCGGCCCGCGCGAGGGGACCTCTAGCGCCTCGCGCCCCGGGGCGGAAGCGCCGAGGAGCATGCCGGGGCGCGATCGGCGGCCAGGCGTGTCCTGCGGGGCGCAGGTTTCACGCCCGCACGAGCGGCACCTTCGGTACGGTGCGGACGCCGCCGGAGCCGCCGCTGCCGCCCCCTCCGCCGCCCTTGTCCTTGGGCGTCTTCTTGCGCGCCGCAGCGCGGGGCTTCGCGCGCTTCTTGCGGGCGGCGCTCGCGACGTCCTTCTCGGGCTTCGGCGTGACGGGGCCGTCGGGGAACTCGAAGCCGAGGCTGTCCTTGCGGCCGGCCTTGGCCTCGGCGTCCTCCGGCTTCTTGAGCACGACCCGCACGAGTCCGCCGTCCTTAAGGCGCCCGAACAGCACCTCGTCGGCGAGCGGCGTCTTGATGGTCGACTGGATCAGCCGGGCCATTGGACGGGCGCCCATGGCGTCGTCGTAGCCGTTCTCCACCAGCCAGTCGCGGGCCTCGTCGGAGAGCTCGATGGTGACGTTGCGGTCGGCGAGCTGCGCCTCGAGCTGGAGGACGAACTTGTCGACGACCTTGGCCACGACCTCCTTCGGCAGGTGGCCGAAGGAGATGATCGCGTCGAGGCGGTTGCGGAATTCCGGCGCGAACAGCCGGTTGATCGCCTCGACGTCGTCGCCCGAGCGCTTCGACTGTGTGAAGCCGTAGGCCGACTTCGCGAGATCCGCGGCGCCCGCGTTCGAGGTCATGATGATGATCACGTTGCGGAAATCGACCTGCTTGCCGTTGTGATCGGTGAGCTTGCCGTGGTCCATCACCTGCAACAGGATGTTGAACAGGTCCGGGTGCGCCTTCTCGATCTCGTCGAGCAGCAGCACGCAGTGCGGGTGCTGGTCGATCCCATCCGTGAGCAGTCCGCCCTGGTCGAAGCCAACATAGCCGGGGGGCGCGCCGATGAGGCGGCTCACGGTGTGGCGCTCCATGTACTCCGACATGTCGAAGCGCAGCATCTCGACGCCGAGCGAGGAGGCGAGCTGCTTGGCGGCCTCCGTCTTGCCGACGCCGGTCGGGCCGGCGAAGAGGTACGAACCGATCGGCTTGTCCGGGTCGCGAAGCCCGGCGCGGGCGAGCTTGATCGCCGAGGTCAGGGCCTCGATGGCGTTGTTCTGGCCGTAGACGACCCGCGACAGGTTCTCGGTGAGGTTCTTGAGGACGACGGCGTCGTCCTTCGAGACGGTCTTCGGGGGGATGCGGGCCATCGTGGCGATGGTCGCCTCGATCTCCTTGACGCCGATGGTGCGCTTGCGCCGGCTCTCGGGCAGCAGCATCTGCGAGGCGCCGGTCTCGTCGATGACGTCGATCGCCTTGTCGGGCAGCTTGCGGTCGTTGATGTAGCGCGCCGAGAGCTCGACGGCCGCCTTCACGGCGTCCGACGTGTACTTGAGCTTGTGGAACTCCTCGAAATAGGGCCGCAGGCCCTTCACGATCTCGATCGTGTCGGGGATCGAGGGCTCGTTGACGTCGATCTTCTGGAAGCGGCGCACTAGGGCGCGATCCTTCTCGAAGTACTGGCGGTACTCCTTGTAGGTGGTCGAGCCGATGCAGCGCAGCGTGCCCGCCGCGAGCGCGGGCTTGAGGAGGTTCGAGGCGTCCATGGCGCCGCCCGAGGTGGCGCCCGCGCCGATCACGGTGTGGATCTCGTCGATGAAGAGCACCGCCTTGGGGTGGGCCTCGATCTCCTTCATCACCTGCTTGAGGCGCTCCTCGAAGTCGCCGCGGTAGCGGGTGCCGGCGAGCAGCGTGCCCATGTCGAGGGAGAACACGGTCGCGTCCTCGAGGACCTCCGGCACCTCGTGCTGGATGATCTTGCGGGCGAGCCCTTCCGCGATCGCGGTCTTGCCGACGCCGGGGTCGCCGACGAGGAGCGGGTTGTTCTTCTGGCGGCGGCAGAGCACCTGGATGGTGCGCTCGACCTCGGCGTGGCGGCCGATCAGCGGGTCGATCTTGCCGTCGCGGGCCTTCTTGTTGAGGTTGACGCAGTAGGCGTCGAGCGCGTCGCCCTTCTTCTTGGTGCCCCGCGCCTCGCCCTCCTCGCCGCTCGGCCGCTCGGAGGGGCTCTCCTCCTCGGCGCCGCGCACGGGCTTCGACTCGGAGGCGCCGGGCCGCTTGGCGATGCCGTGGCTGATGTAGTTGACCGCGTCGTAGCGGGTCATGTCCTGCTCCTGCAGGAAGTAGGCGGCGTGGCTCTCGCGCTCGGCGAAGATCGCCACCAGCACGTTGGCGCCCGTCACCTCCTCGCGGCCGGAGGACTGCACGTGGATGACCGCCCGCTGGATGACCCGCTGGAATCCGGCGGTGGGCTTGGCGTCCTGCCGTCCGTCGCCGGCGAGGTTCGACAGCTCCGTGTCGACGTACTCGACGAGGCTGCGCTTGAGGGCGTCGATCTCGACGTTGCAGGCCCGCATCACGGCGGCGGCGTCCTGGTCGTCGACGAGGGCGAGGAGCAGGTGCTCGAGCGTCGCGTACTCGTGGCGGCGCTCGCCGGCGAGCGCCAGAGCGCGGTGGAGGGCTTGTTCCAGGCTGCGGGAGAAGCTGGGCAATGCAGGAGCCTTTGCTTGAGGGCCTGTCTCGGCCTGAGGGCCTGTGTCGGTGCGGACCTAGGGTTCTCGGCCTACTTTTTTTCCATGACGCACTGCAGAGGATGTTGATGTTTGCGGGCAAAGTCCATGACCTGCGTCACCTTGGTCTCCGCGACCTCGTAGGTGAACACCCCGCACTCGCCGACGCCGTTCTGATGGACGTGCATCATGATCTGGTAGGCGTCGTCGTGGGACTTGTTGAAGAACCGCTCCACGACGTGCACGACGAACTCCATCGGCGTGTAGTCGTCGTTGAGGAGCAGCACCCGGTAGAGGCTCGGCCGCTTCGCCCGCGGCTTGGTGCGGGTGATGATGGCGGTGTTGGCGCGGTCGTCCCCGCCCGGCCCGCGCGGCTCCGAGGCCGCGACGACCGGGATCGGCGCGGGTTCCATGTTCTGACGCGGGGCGGGGCGCGATGCCTCCCCGCGACCCTCCGTGGCCTGTGACATCTGATCCGAACCGATCCTGCGGCGGGGCCCCCGACGCGGGGGCCGCGGCCGGGGCGGCGAACCCGCAAGGCGCCAATCTATAGGCTGCCCCGGCGGTTCGCCAGACGGCTGCGCGGAAACGTCCGCGGGGCCGAAATAGTCCGGGCGCCGATGTGCGCCCGCGCACGCCCGCGATCCGGAAAAGCGAGCAGTCTCGCGGACATGACGGCGGTGCCGCCCGCCCGGTCGCGGCCTCGCCACGACCGCCCGCGCTGCCGGCAGCCGGACTGTTGCGCCGCCGCAAATGCCGCGAAAGCGCCCAGATCCATTAACCCCCGCGTAACCGCACCGACCTACCGTGTTTGACAGACGTGGCGGGGACACGGTGCGCACTCGGCGCTCCCCCGCCCGCGAGGTGCGGCGACGTCCGGCGGGTGCCGGGAGTGCGGGGGCTGTCGGTCGTGATGCGTAGCGTGTCGAGCGGAGCCGTTCTCGCGTCCCGATCCCTTCCCGCCGCCATCGCCGCGGCGGCCGTCCTCGCCGCCCTGACGGTTCCGGCCGACGCGCGCCGCGGCCACAAGCACGCCCGCGGCGGCGGCTACAACCCGCCCTACGCGGCCATGGTCGTGGACGTGAAGTCGGGTCGTGTCCTGCACGCCGTCAACGAGGACAGCCTGCGCCACCCGGCCTCGATCACCAAGGTGATGACGCTCTACATGCTCTTCGAGCAGATGGAGCGGGGCCGCTTCGCCCTCGATTCCGACCTCACGGTCTCGGCGCGCGCCGCCGCCATGGCGCCCTCGAAGCTCGGCTTCCGCCCCGGCGCGACCATCTCCGTCGAGGACGCGATCAAGGCCATCGTCACGAAGTCGGCCAACGACGTCGCCTGCGCCATCGGCGAGAACATCGCCGGCTCGGAGGAGCGGTTCGCCGAGCTGATGACGGCCAAGGCCCGTGCGCTCGGCATGAGCCGCACCAACTTCGCCAACGCCTCCGGCCTGCCCGACGCCGATCAGGTGACGACGGCCCGCGACCTCACGGTGCTGGCCCGCGCGATCCAGGACCGCTTCCCGCGCTACTACAAGTACTTCCAGACCCGCTCCTTCGCCTTCCGCGGCCGGGTCATCGGCAACCACAACCGGCTGCTCGGCAACGTCCAGGGCGTCGACGGCATCAAGACCGGATACACCCGCGACTCGGGCTTCAACCTGATGACGGCGGCGAAGTCCGACGACCGCCAGATCGTCGCCATCGTGCTCGGCGGCAAGTCGGGGGCGAGCCGCGACCGGATCATGGCCGACCTCGTGCGCGCCAACCTGCCCCGCGCCTATGCCGGCGCCCGCCAGACGGCGCCGACGACGGAGATCGCCGAGCGGACCCGTCCGGCGGTCGTCGCCGACGCGGTCTCGCGGACCCGCACCCAGGTGGCGAGCGCCGAGGAGGACGTCGAGACCACCGCCTCGACCGGAGGCGCGGAGCCCCTCGACATCCTGCCGGGCCGCGCCGGCACCACGACGCCGGGCAGCGCCGCCGGCCGGGCCGCCCTGCCGAAGGCCGCCCAGGCCTACGCCGCCTCCGCCGCGCCCTCTCCGTTCCCGGCGCCCGCCGCCCGCTCGCCCTCCGGCAAGACCGAGGCGCGCCTCGCCTCCGTCGATGCGCCCGCCAAGACCGACCCTGCCAAGGCGGAGGCGCCCAAGGCTCTCGCATCCGGTCCCCGCGTCGTGCCGACCCCCTGGGTGATCCAGCTCGGCGCCATGGACGACGAGGACAAGGCCCGCTCCATGCTCTCCCAGGCCCGCGCCCAGGCCGGCGGAGCGCTCGCCAAGGCCGCGCCCTACACGGTGAAGGTCGAGCACGGCGGCGCCACGCTCTACCGGGCACGCTTCTCCGGCTTCTCCGAGCAGGACACCGCCCAGGACGCCTGCAAGGCCCTCAAGCGCAGCGGCTTCAACTGCTTCGCCACCCGGAGCTGAGCCTCCGGCACGCTCCGGCGTCCGCCCGTTCCGGCGGGCGCGGGAGGACCACCCCCGCACGAGACGAAGAGCCCGCGCCCGCGTTCCAGGCGTGAAGGCCGCCGTGCGTCCAAAGTCTCTGACAACGCGCGTGGAGTATCAGCGATGTCGGTCCGTCAGCCTGTCCCGAGCCGCATTGACCCGCGCCGCACGCTCGGCGCTGCCCCCCTGGTCGGGGTGAATGCGCTTCATCAGCGCCCGGTGCGCCGCCCGGATGCTTTCTGGGGACGCCCCGCGCTCAAGCCCCAGGACCTGATAGGCCTCCTCCTGCGTCATCGCCCCTGGCTGCGCCGGGCGGCGCGCCCGCGGGTCACGGTCGCGCTCAGCGTGTTCACGCCAGCCGGGATGCCGGCGGTCGAGATAAGCTTCAAGGCCACGCGCCGCGGCGGGGTCGCGAACGGCGAGGCCGGCGCGTAGGGCCGCAATATCGGAGGCTGTCAGGCTCGACAGGCGCCGGCCGCCGAGCGAACCCGCGCGCACGGTTCCATCGAGGGGGGCGCCGTCGCCGGCGGCGTCGAAGGCGACCGCGCCCGTCTCGCTCCTCTTCCCGAAGAGCCCGCGCAGGCGCCGGCCGATGCCGGCGGGGCCTTCGAGGAACCAGAGCGCCCCGGCGCCGAGCACCAGCGCGAAGTCGAGGCGTCCCCGCAGCACGCAGATCAGCGCCAGCGCGAGCGCGACCCAGCCCGGCGCCTTGGAGAGCAGGTCGCCGGGCACGAGCCCGCGGGCGCCGGAGCGCGACCAGTACCACCAGGCGATCAGCCCGAGGAGGCCCGCGGCGAGAAGCGTCATCCCGGCTACCGTCCGTTGCCGACGTCGAGCCGGGTGCGGCCGCCGACGCGCAGGTGGGTGCCGTTTCCGAGATCGACGAAGCCTTCCCCGTCACGGGGCGCGGCGCGCAGGGCCTCGTCCCGGCACCCCGGCCGCGGCGGCAGGCGCACGCCCTCCGGCGCATCCTCCGGGCAGAGGCGGGAGACGGGGCGCTCGGCGGCCCCGGCGCTTCCGCCGAGTCCCATCAGGAGGGCGAGGCCGATCGCGGCCGGATACGCTCTCAAACCCGCTCCTCCCTCACGTTGCGATGGCGCGTGCGACACACAAGCCGCCCGCTCTCGCGCGGCGCCGCGCGCCCTTAACTGACCGTTCAGCATCCGGGCATCAAGCCTTGTTCTCGCAAGACCGGCGGGGTGCGGCAACGCACCGAGCCGGTCGTATCGTCGAGCTAACGAAATGGTCATCCCTCGACGGGACAATCTTCGTGAAGGAACGGAGAGCATCCCGGAGCGGCTGCGGGGCGCGCTGTGCGGAAAGCATGGGGCGCATCGCGTATCGATTGCGTCGAAATCATGTCCGGCACCAGCAATGAGGCGGGACGATGCGCAAAGTCGCCCTAGGAATGCTTCCATTCGCAGGCAACTACGATCCGCTCCAGCTCGCACGGCGCTTCGGCCGGTGGGTTGGGCCTGAGCGGACGGACACTGTTCGGAAGGAACATCTGGAAATGGAAACCGAGGCTCTCGAACGACCCGCCGATCTCACGATCTGGCGCACCGTGCCGGCGAGCTCCCCTCTGGCCCAGCCGGAGCGGTTCGACACCCTTCGCGAGGCGATCGCGGCCGCCGCCGGCGCGCTGACCGACCCCGCCAAGCAGCCCTGGATCATCACGGAGGAGGGCGAGATCCTCTCCCCCAACTGGATCCGCACCTACCTGAACTGATCCGACGACGAGGATTGCGGGGACGGCGTCGCGCCGTCCCGCGTCCCGCGAGAGACGTCCGGCGGGCCCGGCGGCGATGTGAGCGACCGCGCGGGCCCGCGGCCGTTTGGGTCCCGCCTACTCGGCGGCGTCGCGCCCGCGAAACCCTTCGATCCCGACCCGCTCCGGGTTGATCGCGGCGAGCGCGCGCTTGGCCGCCTCCAAGGGGTGCTCCGCCTCGATGCGCACGGAGGCGAGGTCGGGGCTCTTGTAGACCGTGACGATGGTGTCCATCACCTCGGTGAGCGTGGTGCGCTTGTCCTCGGGTGCGGCGATGAGAAGCTGCAAACCCCAGGCCCGGTAGAGGTCGACCAGCGCCTGGCTGTTCCTCACGTCGAGCTTCGAGAAGGCCTCGTCGAGGAGGCAGAGGCCGAGCCCCGGATTCTCGTCGCCGGGCCGGTCTCCGGGGTAGTAGGCGCTGGCGAGCGAGGCGGCGATCGCCACGTAGAACGGGGCCTGCGCCTCGCCGCCGGAGCCGCGCAGGGCCCGGCTCGACATGGTGGTGCGGTTGCCCGCCCGGTCGCGCATGCCGATCTCGTAGGTGAAGTAGTTGCGATAGTCGGAGAGCCGTGCCGCCTCCTCCGAGCCGGCGATGAGCGCCGAGATTTCTTCGAGCGCCGCGTTCATCGGTCCCTCGCCGTCCTGCAGCAGAACCTCCTGCGCGGCATCGGGCGAGCGGGCGACCTCCATGGCGAGCGCGTGGACGGCGGCGTAGCGGCGGTCGACGCTCGCCTCGAAGGCGTAGGTCTGGCCGGTGAAGGTCTGCGAGGCGAGGCGCTCGTTCAAGGCTTCCAGCTTGGCGTGGACGCGCTCGAACTTGTCGGCCAAGCGCGTCAGCAGGTCCTCCGTCATCAGCCGGCGCATCTCGCCCTCGGCCCGCTCCGCCTGGGCGCGGTAGCGGCGCAGCGCATGGGCCTCGACCTCGTCGCGCTCGCGCAGCGCCCAGTCGTAGCCGAAGGCGGCGGGCGCCTCGCCGCGGGCATCGAGCCGCCCGAGCGGGTTCTCGACGCGCCACTGGGCGCAGTACTCGGCGAGATCCCGTTCCGCCGCGCGGTTGTGGGAGCGAGCGGCCTCGGACGCCTCCTTGGCGAGGTCGCGCTCGCGGGCCGCGACGGCGGAAACCTCCCGCGGCTCCAGGCCCCGCAGCTCGACGCGGCCCCCCGCCGATTCGCCGGCCTCTGGCACGACGCCCTTCAGCAGGCGCACCCGCTGCACCTCGCCGGAGCGCAGGCGATGGAGGGCGCCGCGCCTCCCGGCCAGCGCCGCGCGTAAGGATTCGCGGGCGGCGGTGAGCCGCGCGTCGAGCTGGGCGGCCTCGCTCAGGAGCTTGTCCTGCTTCGGCTGGAGCACCTCGGCGAGCTCGCGCAGGTAGGCGGTGCGCTCGGCCTGAAGAGCCTTGATCTCCTCGGCGAGCCCGTCGCCGTCGCGGCTCTCGGCGGCGCTGCGCTCGGTCTGGAGGGTGCGGCGGCGGCCCTCGATGCCGTCGGCCTCGGCGCGGAGCGCGTCGAGATCGGGAGGATCGCGCTGGATGCGGGCGCGCACGGTGGCGACGAGGCGGGCCGCCTCGCGCAGCAGCACCGCCTCCTGGCGCAGGCGGCGGGCCTCCGTCACGGCGGTCTCGTGGAGGCGCCGGCTCTCGGCGGTGGGGCCGCGCTGGCCGCGCGTCATCATCAGGTCGACGGGTCGGACGACGGAATAGGCCATGCCGGCGGTCGAGCGTCCGCTCGGGGCCACGGCCCGGCTCATCCGGCGCAGCGCCGCGTCGTCGGGGGCGAGGTCGAAGCCGCCGATGCGCGCGGCCAGGAACGCCTCGGCGTGGGGGTCGCTCGTCTCGATCACCGACATGGCGCCGTCGTCGTAGCGCCGCGCCCCCCGGCTGCCGGTGTCGGTCGTCTTGACCAACAGGCAGCGGTAGAACTGGCTGCGCTTGGCCTGGAGGACTGCGAAGGCGTCCTCAAGCTGGTCGGGCGGCACCACCAGCGCCTCGCGGGCGCGGCCGAGCAGCCCCTCGATCGCCGGACCCCAGGCGGGGTCGGAGACGTCGGCCAGCTCGCAGACCGGCACCGCCTCGATGCCGATGCGGGCGAGCTCGGCCCGGAAGGCCGCCGTGTCCGGCGAGAGCCGCGCGGCCTGTCCGGCACCGAGCGTCGGGCTCAGGCGCTCGGCCTCCGATTCCTGGGCGCGGGCCTTCAGCGCCACGTCCTCCGCTGCGCGATCGAGGGCGCCGTCATCCTCCGGCAGGCGCATCAGCCCGTCGACGAGGCCGCCGAGGGGGCCGTCGGCGCGGAGCGTCTCGGCGAAGGGTGCTTCCCGCCGCAGCCCCGAGCGGGCGCAGCGGTCGGCGAGCCGCCCGACCTCTGGCGCGATCCCACGCAGGTGGCCCGAAACGGCCTGGAGCTTGCCCATCTCCTGCGTCAGCCCGACGAGATCGGAGACGCGGGCGGCGAGATCGCGCCGGTCCCGCTCCAGCATGGCGAGGCCGGCATCCGCCGCGGCGAGGCGACCCTGCGCGGCGGTCCCCGAGAGCAGCGCCTTGCGCTCGGCGATCTCGCCGTCGATGTCGCGCACGAAGCCGTGGCTCGCGGCGACGCTCTCGCGGGCGATGCGCAGGGCTTCGCTCGTCTCTCGGAGCCGGCCGCGGATCGCGGCGAGATCGATCACCCGGCGGCGCAGCTCGGCGGTGGCGGCGCGCAGCTCGTGCCCTGCGCTCGCCAGGACCGCGTCTGCCCAGGATTCGTAGCGGCCGGCGAGGCGCTTGAGGCGCGTCAGCTTCTCCTCCAGCTCGCGGATGGTCTCGACGAGGCGGCGCCAGTTCTCCACGGAGAGGCGGATGCGGGCGACGTCGAGGGGCTCGGCGTCGAGGACGAAGCTGCGCACGAAGGCGCTCGAATCGAAGATCGGCTTGAAGGCCACCGCGTTGGCGAAGCTGCGCAGGAAGTGGCGGGGCTCCGGCACCGGCGCGCCCTCGCGCAAGCACGCCAGCACTTCCGCGGTGAAGCGTTCGCCGGAGGCCCGGAACTCCTCGAAACGCTCGGCCTTGCTCCGCAGGCCGGCGGCGACCTCGCTCCAAGGGGCGGTGAAGCGGCCCTCCGGCGTCACCCGCTCGTAGTCGCCGATCTCGAAGCGGTGGCCGACGCAGAGGAAGCGCGAGAGCACCTCCTCCCGCTGCTCGTCGGCGCGGGCCGCGAGCGCCAGACCGAAGGAGACGACCCGTCCGGTGGCGGCGTTCTCGAAGACCAGCGCCAGGATCGTCTCGCAGGCCTCCCGCGTCGGGCGGCCGCCCTCGGCGGGGTCGCTGATCCAGCCCAGGCAATAGTCGCGCACCGTCCGCGCGCTGCGCCCCGAGGCCGAGGCGTTGAGCGCCAGCCGGCTGGCGTTGTTGCCGGCGAGCACCGTGCCCACCGCGTCGAAGATCGTGGACTTGCCCGCCCCGGTCGGCCCGACGAGCGCCGCCGCGCCCCGAATCCGGATCTGCTGGGTCCGGATCAGGTACCAGTTCGACAGGGCGATGTCGGTGAGGCGATACACCTTGGCACGGTCCGGGACCCCGGCGCCTGCCGCTTCCTCGGGACCTCAGGGGTCCATCGCGGGGCGCCGATCGAGCCGGCAGCTTTGGCCGCACTCGCGCGGGGATACAAGCCGGGGGGCGAGCGCGGGGCGGGGATCGAGAGCCGGGCGATCGGTTCGCAGAGGGTGGACCTTGCGACGGTCCGCTGGTGAGCGGTCAAGGTTTCGAAGCGGACATCGCTCTCGATAGCGGCTCGCCATCCGGCGTGGGTTCCCGTCGCCAGCGGCTTCGGATCACCATGGCCTCACGTCGCCGTCGTGGGGATGCGTGCGATGACCTTGATCTCGAAGTCGAAGCCCGCAAGCCACGTCACCCCGACGGCCGTCCAGTTCGGGTAGGGCGGCGCCCCGATCTCAGCGTCGCGCACCGCCATGATCGTCTCGAACTGTGCCTGCGGGTCTGTGTGGAAGGTCGTGACGTCGACCACGTCGTCGAAGCTGCATCCCGCCGCCGTCAGCACGGCGCGCAGATTGGCGAAGGCGCGCCGGACCTGAGCCTCGAACTCGGGCTCCGGCGAACCGTCCTCCCGGCTGCCGACCTGTCCCGAGACGAAGAGCAGATCTCCCGAACGGATTGCGGCTGAGTAGCGGTGCGCGGCATACAGGGCATGACGGGCGGCGGGCGTGACGGCGTCGCGCTTGGACATGGTCGAAACCTTCTCGTGTGCCGGGCCTGGCGGACGCGGGCGTCGTTCTGCATCGCCGTTCGAGATGTTTCCCATCCCGGAGACAAACTGACATACGCCGCGTATGTCAGTCGATGCCTCGCATACGAGGCGTATGTCAACTCGCTTGGCGGCGCATCGGGGACAGGTGCATGGCGACGGTAAGGCGGGCCGAGACGATGGCCGAGACGCGTGGCAAGCTTTTGAGCGCGGCGCGTCGGGCCTTCGCGACCCAAGGCTATGCCGCAGCGTCGATGGATGAACTCACCGCTTCGGTCGGCCTGACGCGCGGCGCGCTCTACCACAACTTCGGGGACAAGAAGGGCCTGCTCTGGGCCGTGATCGCGCAGATCGACGGCGAGATGGCCGAGCGGCTGCGCGAGGTCCGCGAGCGCGCGCGAGACCGGTGGCATGGTCTCCTCGACGAAGGCACGGCCTACATCGAGATGGCGGTCGAACCCGAGATCCAGCGCATCATGCTCCTCGATGGGCCCGCCGTCCTCGGCGATCCCTCGAAGTGGCCCGGCGAGAACGCGTGCCTGCAGATCACGATGCGCACGATCCGGTCGCTGATCGACGAGGGCGTCGTGCAAGCGATCGATGTCGAGGCGGCCGGGCGTCTGTTGAACGGCGCGGCGTTGAGCGCGGCGCTCTGGGTCGCCGCCTCCGACGATCCGTCCGTGGTCCTCGAGAAGGCCGTTGGCGCGTTCCGGCAGTTGGCGCGCGGGCTGCTGCGCGAAGAAGCCCAAGGATGACGCCGAGCGGTCGACTCATCGCACGAGACGAGCCCTCAAGCCCGAACGACTGCGTTCGAGATGGTGGGGCCACGGCCGAACGGCCGGTCGGGTCGGAAGCAGGCTCTCCCCGCTCGCCGGGACCCGACGTGAGAGCGGCCCTTCATCCCGGCGCCAAGCGTCCCCGGTAGGCGAAGACGAGCCCGGTCCAAGGGTGGGCGACGGCGACGCGGAAGCGGTAGCGGGGACCGTCAGCCCAGCTTCGGGCGCGGATGCGGGGGGCGAGGCGGGCCGGCAGGGGCAGGCCGAGGAGGCTCCAGCCTTCCCAGTGCCAGACTAGGGCGGCGGCCTCAGCCTCGGCGCGGAAGCGGAAGCGCAGGGGGCCGATCCGCTCCTCGAAACGGCCGAAATCGCCGGCGTCGCAGAGCGTCGAGGCGAAGCGGGCGGTGCCGAAGCGGCGGGTCCAGCGCTCGCCGGTGCCGGCGGCCTCTATCGCGACGCGGGTCTCGTGGCAGCCGGATGGCGGCAGGCCCATCAGTGATGCCGCGAGCCGGGCGAGGGGGTGGCGACCGGTCCGCGCGACCGCCTGCCCGGAAAGCCGGACCCCGGCCGCCGCCCCGTGCACCGCGCGGACGGGGGCGGGCAGGGCATCGAAGCGGCTCCCGAGGATGCGCGGGAACAGGGCGGCCTCGTCCGGGCGCCGCTCCTCGGTGCGGGTGCGGATCGGCAAGCCAGCCAGCTCGCGCAGGATGGCGTCGCGGCCGATGAGCCCGGCGCAGGCGAAGGCGCCGCTGCGGGTCTCGCGGCCCTCGGCGAGCGCCCGGACCAGGGCGGCGGCGGCGGCGGCCGGGACGTTCGGGCCGGCGCCGTCGCGGGCGGTGAGGAACCAGCGGGCGGCGGCCCTTCGGCCCTCGGCGTCGAGCCCCCGCGCCTCGACGGTCATGCCGCCCCGGTCGGTGCCGAGCGGCGCGAGGATGTCGGCGGCGAATCTCAGCGGCTTCGCCAGGGGCACGAGAGTGGGAACGAGGCCGGCGCGCACCGGCATGGCCAGGGCGGCAAGGCCGAGATGCATGGCGCCGAGCTCGAGCCCGGCCAGGAACAGCGCCTCCTCGCGGATGGGGAAGCGGGCTGGCAGGAGGTCGAGATCCGGGGTCTCGCAGAGCGCCAGCCAGCGCCGCCCGAGGCCGGGCATGGGGCGGCGCTGGCTGCCCGACCAGCCGCTGCGTTCGGTCCAGCCGCCGCCGGCGAAGACCCGCACCGGACGCCCCGTGTAGGAGAGGATCGCACGGATCACCGAGAGGCCGCGGGGCGCCTGCGCGCCCGGAGAGATCGCGACCGCCACCGTATCGAGCCGCCGCCAGCCGGCGACGAGGGGTTCGAGGGCGGCGTGGGAGAGGGCCGGGGTCGAGCTCGCGCCCGTCACCGCGAGGACGCCGGCCGCCCGCGCGGCTGCGTCGAGGGCGGCGGGGAAGCCCGCGACATAGGCGCGCCCGTCGGCGAGGTCGATGCTGTGGGCGCCGAGCGCGCAGGCCGCCCGGGCGAGATCGGTGCCGGATCCCTGGAAGGGGCCGGCGGCGTCGACCACCGCCCAGGGGCGTAGACGCGCGAGGTCCTCGGGGCGCGCCCGGTCGAGGAGCGCGGTCTCGATCCGCGCCTCGGGATACGCCGGCCGGAGCTGCGCGGCGAGCGCATCGAGGGCGGTGCGGGTCCGTGCGGCGAGCACGATCTCCAGCCCCGCGATGCCGGCGAGCATCCCGCAGAGCCGGCTCCCGAACACGCCGGTCGCCCCGACGACGACGACCCGCCGCACGGATCAGGTCCCCTGAGGCGGATCGAGGAGGAAGCGGGCGCGCACCTCCGGCGAGGGCATCATGCAGTCGTCGCGGCGGCCGAAGAGCCGGTAGCGGTTGCGGGCGACGACCCCGTAGAGCCCGTCCCGGAGTGGCCGGGGCAGGTGGCGAAGTCCGCGAAAGGCTCGCCATGGCGCCGGCAGCCGGCCGAGGAGCGCGGCGAAGGCGTCGCTCCGGGCGTAGGCGCGGCCGCGGTCGAGGAACAGGAAGGTCGAGGGGTCGTCCGGGTCGACGCCGGAGCGCCGGCAGGCGGCGCGGCCGACCGCGGATTGCACGGGCGCGAAGCGCAAGATCCCCTCGCGGTCGAGGCGCAGCAGCAGGCGCACCCATCCGGAGCAGAACGCGCAGGCCCCGTCGAACACGACGAGGGCGTCCGGCAGGTCCGGGGCCGGCGCGCCGCTCACGCCGCCCCGGTGCCTTCCGCCCGGCCGACGGCGAGGAGCGCGAAGGCGTAGATCAGCGCCACCTCCTCCAGCCGGTCGAAGCGCCCGGCGGCGCCCCCGTGGCCGGCCTCCATGTTGATGCGCATCAGCACCGGCCCGCCCCCGGTCATGGTGGCGCGCAGCTTCGCGACCCACTTCGCCGGTTCCCAGTAGGTCACGCGGGGGTCGGTGAGGCCGCCGAGCGCCAGGATCGCCGGATAGTCCTGCGCGGAGACCGTGTCGTAGGGCGAGTAGGCGAGGATCGTCTCGAAAGCGGCCTCGCTCTCGGCGGGGTTGCCCCATTCGGGCCATTCCGGCGGCGTCAGGGGAAGCTCGGCGTCGAGCATGGTGTTCATCACGTCGACGAAGGGCACGTCGGCGACGATGCCCGCGAAGAGCTCCGGCGCGCGGTTGGCGACCGCGCCCATCAGCATGCCGCCGGCGCTGCCGCCATGGGCGACGATGCGGCCGGGGGCCGTGTAGCCGGCCTCGGCGAGCGCGTGTCCACAGGCGATGAAGTCGGTGAAGGTGTTGGGCTTCTTCTCGCGCTTGCCGTCGAGATACCAGCGCCAGCCCTTCTCGGTGCCGCCTCGGACATGGGCGATGGCGTAGACGAAGCCCCGGTCGACGAGCGAGAGCAGGTTGGTGCGGAAGTTCGCCGGCATCAGCGTGCCGTAGGAGCCGTAGCCGTAGAGCAGCAGCGGCGCCGTGCCGTCGACCGGCGTGTCGCGCCGGTGCAGCAGCGAGATCGGCACCTGCTCGCCATCCGGCGCGGTCGCGAAGAGGCGGCGCGTCACGTAGGCCGCCGGATCGTGCCCGCTCGGCACCTCCTGGCGCTTGCGCAGCTGCCGGGCGCGGGTGACGCAGTCGTAGTCGTAGGTCTCGGCCGGCGTCGTCATCGACGAGTAGGTGAAGCGGATCAGCGAGGTCTCGAACTCGTGGCCCGGATGCAGGGAGAGCGAGTAGGCCTCCTCGGCGAAGGCGACCGCGTGGTCGGTGCCGGTGGTGTCGCGCACCACGATGCGCGGGCGCGCATCCTCGATCTCCAGCCGTACGATGTGCCGGCCGATGACGTGGAGATGCCGGATCATCACGCCCTGCCGGTAGGGCACCACGTCGGTCCAGGTCTCGAGACCCGGCGCTTCGAGCCTGGTCGAGACGATCTTGAAATCCTCGGCGCCGCCTGCGTTGGTGAGGATGAAGAGGTGCGGCCCCCAGTTCTCCACCGAGTAGATCAGCAGCGGCGTGCGCGGCTGGATCAACACCGGCTCGGCGCCAGGCTCACGCCGGTCGATCAGGCGGACCTCCGAGGTCTCGTGATCGCTCGCGGTGATCGTCAGGTAGTCGCGCGACTGAGTCGTGCCGATATGGACGAAGTAGCCGGCGTCCGCCTCCTCGTAGACCGTCGCGTCGCGGTCCTGCGATTCGCCGACGACGTGGCGCATGACGCGGGCCGGGCGGTGGTTGGCGTCGAGCGCCACGTACCAGAAGGCCGTCGCGTCGGCGTTCCAGACCGCCTCGCCGGAGGTGTTCTCGACCCGGTCTTCGAGGTCGGCGCCGCTGGCGAGGTCGCGCACGCGAATGGTGTGGAGCTCCGAGCCCTTGGTGTCGGCCGCCCAGGCGAGGCGGGCGTGATCGTCCGAGTGAACCGCCGCGGACAGCTCGAAGAAGGGCAGGCCCTCGCCCTCCCGGTCGCCGTCGACCAGGATCTCCTCGGAGAGGTCGCTGCCGCCGTCCGAGGCGGCCTCGACCGGCATCCCCGTCACCACGGAGAGGTTGCGCGGGCGCCGGCAGACGAGGGGGTGCTGCCCGCCCTGCCGGTGGCGGGTGTAGTAGGCGAAGGGCCCGTCGGGCTCCGGCACGCCGGCATCGTCCTCGCGGATGCGCCCGCGCATCTCGGCCACGAGCCGGGTGCGTAGGTCGGCGGTGCCCGCCAACCCCGCCTCCGCGTAGGCGTTCTCCGCCTTCAGATGCGCGGCGATCTCCGGGTCGAGGGCCGCCGGATCCTTCAGGACCTCCCGCCAGTTCGGGTCCTTCAGCCAGGCATAGGGATCGCTCAGGGTGCGGCCGTGAACCGTGGTCTCTCGGGGCCGCACCGCCGCCCGGGGGGCGTCGGGGAGGGACGGGAACAAGGAACGGGCAGGCGCCATCGCGTGGGAAGACCCTTCGATCGTGAGGCGGGACAGGCGGCGCGACGCCCCCGGCCCGGCGAGGGATGTGACGCGCCGCCGCCGCGGTGGCAAGGCTCCGGGCTCGGGGCGGTCTGCGACGGTCCTAAGAAGGCACCTCCGCCGAGATAAACGAGAAGGGTGAAATATTTTGCACGAAAGATGATCTCACGTATCCGTGCATGCCTCGGATGTCTTGCGAGTGGATTTCGGATGTCCTAAAGCGATGTCGCGGCGTGAGGGGCCGCCGCTTATCGAAGAGGACTTGCGGGCCGGGCTGCGTAAGCTGCCCGAGTTCAACCATCTGAATCGCGCCGCGGCATCGGGAGAATTTTCCGGTCCGGCCGTTTCTGCCCGCAATGCGTCAAGGGGCATGTCGCAATCATGAACGAAATAGAAACGTCGATCGATCGTGTCGAACTCGCGGCCGGGATCGTGTCGGCCTATGTGAGCAACAATCCCGTGCCGCCGGGGGAGCTCGCGCAGCTCATCGCGCGGGTTCATGCCGCGCTGCTGCAGATCGCCGGCGGTCCGGCCGAGGCGGCGGTGCCGTCCGCCCCGCAGCAGCCGGCCGTGCCGATCAAGAAGTCGGTGACGCCGGATCACATCGTCTGCCTCGAGGACGGCCGCACCTTCAAGTCGCTGAAGCGGCACCTGCGCGCCAAGTACGACCTCACCCCCGAGCAGTAC
The DNA here is from genome assembly GCF_022179345.1 of Methylobacterium jeotgali. Taxonomy (GTDB): domain Bacteria; phylum Pseudomonadota; class Alphaproteobacteria; order Rhizobiales; family Beijerinckiaceae; genus Methylobacterium; species Methylobacterium jeotgali. The sequence goes on from NZ_BPQR01000051.1 coordinate 38,020, forward strand.
CGTGCCAAGTGGGGTCTGCCGCCGGACTATCCGATGGTCGCCCCGAACTACGCCAAGGCCCGCTCCGACCTCGCCAAGGCGATCGGCCTCGGCCAGACCCGCGGCGGAGACTACGACGAGGCCGCCTGAGGCCATCGGCTCCGGGGACCGGGGCGCCGGGCGACCGGCCCGCCGCCCGCCCCGGAGCCTCGAAGGGAGAGCGGACCGATGAGCGATCCGAAGATTCCCACCGACGATCTCGAGAAGGCCAATGCCCGCCTCGCCGCATGGGCCGCCCGCTCGGCCGTCGACAGCGAGGCGCTCGTCGAGCGGCTGGAGGCGATGGGCTACGCCCTGCGCGGCAAGTCCGAGGACGAGATTGCCGAGGCGCTCCGCCATCCGCCGACGCGTCCACCGGCCTAGCCTCCGAACCCGTCCGCGACGCACCGTGACGCTGCTGTGCAGAGTCCGGGTCAAGTCTTGTAATAGGAATTTATTCGTATAGCTGTCGTTCCTGGCGCGGGGCCTGCAACCACGCATGGAACATATCATGAACAAACAATCTGCGACGTCCAGCCCGATTCGTCCGCCGGTGTTTCATGCCCGCGCCGCGACCCTCGATGCCGATGCCGCGCGCCTGCTGCGCATCCTCGGCCAGGCGGGCGCCTACGCGATCCGGGATCCACTGGACGAGACCTGCCTCGTGGCACGCACCGGCGGCTCCGGCGTCTCGCTCGGCGCGGGCCGCTTTCCGGCGATGGCGGGAGAAGCGCTGCTGGCCGCCGATCTCGCCGAGGCCGGGGGCGGGCCGCGGGCGCGCCTGACCCTCTCGGCCGCCGGCCGGGCGCGGCTGCGGCGCCAGGAGGCCTCCGGGGGCGGCCATCACAGCAATCTGCGCTTCCTCGCCCAGCACACCGACATCGAGGGGCGCGAGGGCGAGGATCGGCCCCTGCGGGACGCCTCCGAGAGCCCGCTCGCCTGGATGGCCCGCCGCCGCGGCCGGGACGGCGAGCCGCTGATCGACGCCGCCTGCTTCGAGGCAGGAGAGCGGCTGCGGCGCGACCTGACAACCGCTGCCCTGGTCCCGCGGCTCGGAGCGCGGTTCGGCGAGGCGCGGGTCGACGGCGGCGGCCCCCGCGATCCCGCGGCGGCATCGGATGCCATCGTCGCGGCGCGGCAGCGGGTCCGGCAGGCGCTCGCCGCGGTCGGCGACGACCTCTCCGGCCTCTTGATCGACCTGTGCGGCTTCCTGAAGGGGCTTGAGCGGATCGAGGCGGAGCGCCGCTGGCCGGCGCGCTCCGCCAAGGTCGTGATCCGCATCGCCCTCTCGCGGCTCGCCGAGCATTACGGGCTGGAGCGGGAGGCGCGGGGCCGGGAGAGCGGCCGCATGCGCCTGTGGCGCGACGACGGCCTTTGAGGATCAGGCCGCGAGCGCCGTCGCGTCCCGGTGGATGCGGTCTGCCATGGCGCGCACGCCGTTCGAGCGCTGCGGCGTGAGGTGCTCGGCGAGGCCGAGCCTCGTGTAGAGCGCGAAGGCGTCGGTCTCCGCCGCCTCGCGCGGGGTCCTGCCGTCGAAGAGCGCGACCATCAGCGCGACGAGGCCGCGCACGATATGCGCGTCGCTGTCCCCGCGCAGGCGCAGCACCGGGGTCCCGCCGGCCTCCTCGACCGCCATCTCCAGCCAGACCTGGCTCGCGCAGCCATGGACCCGGTTCGCCTCGGCATGCAGCGCGGCGTCGGCCGGCGGCAGCATGCGGCCGAGCTCGATCACGTAGCGGTAGCGCTCCTCCCAGTCGTCGATGAAGGCGAAGTTCTCCTCGATGGTGGCGATGTCGGGCAGCATGCGATCTCGTCGGTGTCGGACGTCGAAGGCGCCATATAGGGGCTGGCGCCGCTCGGCGCGACCGGGGCACTCAGGCCCGCTCCGCAGCCCGCGTCTCGGGGAGCTGAAGCTCCAGCGGGTCGGAGGGGCGGGCGGTGCCGTGGACGGCGATCTCGGCCTGCGCGGCGTAGGCCGCGATGAGGCGCGGCCCGAGCTTCGGCACGTCGGGCCGGCCGGCCTCGGCGGCGTCCCCGTTCGCGGAGACGATGCTCAGGCGCACCGGCGAGCCCGCCGGCGCGTTGATGGTGATCTGGATGCCGCAGGCGGCGCTCTCGGCGGTGGCGTCGAGGCACTCGGCGACCACCTCGGCGACGATCATGCCAAGCGCGTTGGCGGTGCGCGGCTCCACGAGCCCGGTGCCGGTGCCGTCGACCGTCACCCCGATCCGGCCGGCCCGGCGCAGCTGGCCGAGGCCCGAGGCGAGGCGGTGGAGGTAGTCGCGCAGGTCGATCGAGGCGATGTGGGGGGCCTCGTGGAGATGGTGCTGGACGAGCGCGATCGCCCGCACCCGCTGGCCCAGGGCCTCGAAGCTGCCCCGGCAGGGTTCGGGCGCGGCCCGGCCGTAGAGGCCGATCAGGCTGACCATCACCTGGAGGTTGTTGCGGACCCGGTGATAGACCTCCGCGAGCAGCGCCTCCTTCTCGGCGAGCGCGTGCTCGATATGCTCCTCGGCGTGCTTGCGGTCGGTGATGTCGAAGCAGGTGCCGAGATAGCCCTGGAAGGCGCCGTTCTCGGAGAGCGGACGCCCGGTCTCAAGGAGCCAGCGATAGGCACCGTCGTGCCGGCGCAGCCTGAACTCGACGGAGAATGGCTCCCGGGCGCGGAAGGCCTCGGCCACGAGCGCGGCGTGGCGCTCGAAATCGTCCGGATGCAGGCCGCGGCGCCAGCCCTCGCCGATCTCGTCCTCGGCGCTGCGCCCGGTGAAGGCGAGCCAGCGCTCGTTGTGGTGGACGGCGCGTCCCTCCGCGTCCGAGCGCCACATCATCAGCGGCACGTAATCCGCGAAACGCCGGAACGCGTCCTCCAGGCCGCCGCGGTTCTGGCCGGCGCCGCCGGCTGCTAGGTCCGCTGACATGACACTCCCGATTCGCGGTTGCCCTCGCGTGTTGTGCGCTCGCTCGGCGCCGGTCAACGTGCTGTCCGACACGCCGTTCCGGTTCGCGGCCATCCGTTGCAGGCCATCCGCATCCTGTCGGCGGACGGCGCCCACTGCATACTCAATGCCGCTCAGAACAAAGTCCTATTATAGGAATATATGCTTGACGCCGTGACGCTCCTCGGGTATCAAAGGGACAGGCTCGAGACGTGTGAGGGCGCGGCGGGATGACGAGCGTGGCCCACCACCGGGACCTGCGCGACGCGGTTGAGGCCCTGGTCCGCGGCAGCGGCCGCTCGCTGGCGGCGATCGCCGCCGAGACGGGCCTGCCCCGCACCACGGTGCAGCGCTGGAGCCGCAAGGGCCGCTGGCGGGGGAGGCCCGGAGAGCCGGTGCCGCGAAAGGCGCGCGCCAAGCCCCGCCCGGTCCTGCGCACCGCGGCCGGGGACGCGCCCCTCGACGGGGCGGCCCTGCGGGCGTCGCTTCGCCGGCACGTCGCACGGCAGATCGCCCGCTTCGACGCGGCGCTCGAGGATTCGGACAGCCTGCCGGATTCGGCGCGGGTGCTGCGGGACCTCGGCGGCCTCAAGCGGCTGCTCGACGAGCTGGCCGCCTGCGAGCGGGCCGCCGAGCAGTCGGCGAAGGACCATTCGGCGAGGGATGACGGGGATGGGGCTGCGGATGCCGGCGACGCGTTCCCCGACGATCTGCCCGCCCTGCGCGCGGAGATCGCGCGGCGCTATGCGGCGTTCGCTGGCGAGCGGACGGATGCCGGCCTTCCTGGAGAGCCTTCCGGCCCCGCTGCTGCGGGCGATCGATCGTGACTGGCTGCATCGCGCCCGCGCCGACCAGCTTCCGCCCTGTCCCCACGAGGAGTGGTCGACCTGGGCGGTGGTCGGCGGACGCGGCAGCGGCAAGACCCGCACCGGAGCCGAATGGGTGAGCGCCCTGGCGCTCGGCGATCCGGCCTTCACGGCCGCGCCCGTCGGCCGGATCGCCCTGGTGGGCGAGACCTTCGCCGACGTGCGCGACGTGATGATCGAAGGCCCCTCGGGGCTGCTCGGCCTGAGCGGCCGGAGCGGGCGCCCGCACTGGTCGCCCGCCCGCCGCCGGGTCGAGTGGCCGAACGGGGCTCTCGCCCAGGCCTTCTCGGCGGAGGAGCCCGACGGCTTGCGCGGACCGCAGTTCGGGGCCGCCTGGTGCGACGAGCTCGCCAAGTGGCGCAGGCCCGAGGCCGCCTGGGACATGCTTCAGTTCGGCCTGCGGCTCGGGACGCACCCGCGGGCGCTCGTCACCACGACGCCCCGGCCGATCCCGGTCCTGCGGCGGCTGCTCGCCGATCCGCGCACCCGCGTCGGCCGGGCGCGCACCTGGGACAACGCGGAGAACCTCGCGCCCTCGTTCCTGGCCGAGGTCCAGGCGCGCTACGGCGGCACCCGCCTCGGGCGCCAGGAGCTCGACGGCGAGATCGTCGAG